>JAEWOH010000025.1 GCA_023460955.1 Bacillota bacterium
GAAGATGAGGGATAATATTAAAGGTGTATTTGCCAGCAGGACAACGTTGTTGCTGGACGTACACAAAATGATAGAAATTCTTAACCCAAAGATAATTGGAATGAGAAACTATTATGGATTAAAGAATGCAGGTAAACAACTTAACAAAATGGATTGGTATATCATAAAGAAGTTTACATTATGGTACAACTACAAAACACAGAATAACAGACGATATGCAGGCATTTCAAATGTCCGAAAGATTATTTACGAATGTGGATTACAAAAACTTGCAGCTTAGTAAATGCTGAAGGAAGAAGAATATCGGAAAGCCGTGTGCGAGAGAACCGCATGCACGGTTTGATGCAGGGGAAAGAGGGAAAAGGTATGAATTTTCCCTCTGACCTACTCTACTTTTAATGATTATTACGACTGATATTACATTTTGAATTAAGAAGTCAAATTATGTTCATAAAGACAGGGCTCTGGTTTCTTACTTGCTGTACTACATAACAGTTTTCTTTCATATAATTCTAGTGATGAATTACTGATATTATTAACTTCCTGATGGAGTATCCATTAACATTATAACTGCACCTGCTGCTCATGGAGGCCTATATGCATGAATTAGAAAGGGAACTACAAGAAAATTATGATATTAAAATAAATAGTATCAGCAATTTCAGAGATATGTTCATTGCAAATACAGACAATGGCAAAAGACTGATTAAAATAACAAGTCTAAAACCCGATAGAGTTAGTTTTATTGCAGAAGTAAAAGAACATTTATACAATAACGGCTTTTGCAATATAGACAGGACCATATACACAAATTCAGGCAGTCCTTGTATAACTCTTAATGAACAGACTGTATATATATCCAACTATGTAGAAGGACGTGAATCAAACCTTGACAATCAGGACGAATGCATTAAATGTGCCAGACTCCTGGCTAAGATGCACAGAGCATCAGTTGGTTTTAATCAATCTGAAGGCAGCAATCCAAGAGTAGAGCTTGGAAGACTTCCAGCGGGCTACAGAAAGCGTCTTGATGAGATAAAAAAACTGAAAAAGAACGCTGTTAAGGGTAAAATGAAGTTCGATAATCTCATGAGCAAACATGTAGACTATTTCTATGAGCTTGGAGAAAGGGCATTATGTTTGCTTGAAACGTCTGATTACTATGACCTGGTTGAAGATGCCGAGAAAAGTAAAAACATATCTCATCACGATTTCAATCACCATAATATATTTGTTCAGAACAATGAGATGTATCTGATTAACTTTGAGTACTGTTGTTATGATTTAAAGGTTTATGATCTGGTTAACCTACTAAGACGAAAGATGCGAAAATGTCAATGGGACATAGATGAGGCGGCAATTATAATAAATGAATACAGCAAAATCGAATCTCTTTCGGAAAGCGAGCTTGACCTAATGAAAATAATGCTTATGTTTCCACAAAAGTTCTGGAGAGTGATAAATAAGTATTATAACAGCAGAAAGGGCTGGTCCGAGCAGAATTATATAAGCAGACTGGAAGAGGTTATAGATGAGGTAAAGTATTTAAAGGATTTCCTGGAAAAGTTCAGCGCATTATAATTTCAGGTACGTTTTAAAGAAAAAAGCATATGAAATAAAAAAGGGGGCTGTTGCTCAGTGAATAAAATCATTCATTGTGCAACAGCTCCCATCAGTTTGCCTAGTCAGGCTGTGCTTCAATAAATTCTTCAGCGATTTCTATTGCAGTATCCTTATCAATATTGTTTAAGTTTGTATCATGGATGATTTGTACAGCATAAGTTATATTATCCTGTGACCAAGCCAGACGGTAGAAATCCTCTTTAATTGTAGGTCTACTTGTCAGGCTGTCTTCGCCGGAGGGCATCCAAGGATATTCAGGATACTTTACATTTATCCAGTAACCTTTAATATCGCCAATTTTGACCTGATCTTCATTTGAATAAGTTTCTAAATTTGATTGTGTAGGCCACGAAGATATTTGAAAATACACCCCAAATTTATGGTCAGCCCCGGTATATTTGTAAAGGCCGCTAGTTCCCCTGAAAGGGTTATAAGAGGATAGTCCGTTAAACTCTTTTTGATCTTCAATAGCGGCTTCCATCCTAGTTACAAAAAGATTTTTATCATCATAAGGAATTTCTTTACTCAACCCTAAAAAAACAATACGATCCTGTAGTTGATAACCTTCTCCGATTGATTCAGGGTATATTATTTTGTAGCCTACAAGTTTTGAAATTTCAACATCACTTATATAACCTCGCTTAAATACAGCAGGTTGAAGATTAACTTCACTACTGGGCTTCTGAACGATTTTAACCTCGTCACCGGCTCTTTCGGTAACGAAAATCATTTTAACATTTTTTATAACATCCAGTGCTGCAGCACGCACGTCACCGGATGTTCCAACCAGCAGTAGTGACAGTGAAAGTAAACATGCCGCAGAAACCAAAACTATTTTTTTGTAATCAAGTAGCTTCAGAATAAGAAATAGATAAAAGCTATTTTTCTTTGAATTTATCCGTTCCTCAAATTTTATATAACTGTCTTCTAACTCTGGATTAGTGATACTTATATTTTCTGATAAGGATTTCTTAATTAATGAATCCAATTCACTCATTTAAACCGGCCTCCTTGAATTTATTCTCGGGATTAACTGTAAAGTCAGCAAAAAGCTCTGACTGTAGAATTTTCCGTGCCTTAAAAAGTCTGGATTTTACGGTACCTTCAAAGCAGCCCAGCACCTGAGAAATTTCCTTTACTGACATCTCGTTAAAGTAGTACAGGATGAGGACTGTTCTTAAGGGTACTTTTAACGTCCTGATTCTTTTACAAATATCCAATCTACTGCAGATTTGGTCTGTATTATCACTGACTTGACTTTCAAAGTCCTCGCCCCAGGTATACCTTCGAGGGTCCTTAGCCAACCGCCAGCTCAATCTGACAACAATTCTATAAAACCAGGTATTAAAAGCTTCCGGGTTTTTAAGTCGATGTATTGAGCGGTAACAGATAATAAACGCTTCCTGGACTATATCTTCTGAAGCAGGCTTTATGCCCAGAATATTAAATGCGGTACCGTAAGCCTTCTTGTATACCTGTTTGTATAGTTCTTCAAAGCTGCCCGAATCGCCGTTCTGACACCTGAGAATAATGTCATACAGTTCCAAAAGCTCAGCTCCCTTCAAAATTACTTTATTTTATTCAACACAAATTTGTACTTGATATTGTACGTACATAATAATAGAGGCAGGATATGTAAAATTGGTTCATTTTGATAGAATATTTTATTAATTAAAATCCTAATGCTATTAAAATACAAAGTAAAATACAAAGTAAAATACAAAGTATAATACCAAGTCAAAATTCAACTAGCCCATTTACATTTCAGCTTGTTTTTATTATACCGCTAAAGCTGAATCCACGTACCGTGACAACAAAAATGTCCATGCAGTACTTTGGTTGACAAAGAACAACATGGACAACAATATTAATCGCGATGGTATAAATTTTTAGAACAATCCTGTAATAACTCCATTTTCATTTATATCAATCTTTTCTGCAGCAGGAACCTTAGGTAGACCCGGCATTGTCATGATATCTCCTGTAAGTGCTACAATGAAGCCTGCACCTGCAGATATCCTAACTTCCCTTACTGTTACGTCAAAGCCGGAGGGTCTGCCAAGCAGGGCAGGGTTATCAGATAAGGAATACTGAGTTTTTGCCATACATATGGGCATCTTATCAAGCCCCATCTCCTCAATCTTTGATATGGACTTCTCTGCGGCAGCAGTATATATAACATTATTACCGCCATAAATCTTGGTTACAATAGCCTTAATCTTCTCCTTTATCGGGAGAGCTGCATCATAGATAGGGGCAAATTTTGATTCAGTACTATCGGTAAGCTCAACCAGCTTTTCAGCCAGCTCTTCTCCGCCTTCTCCACCCTTGAGGAACACGTCGGAAAAGGCAACCTTTGCTCCCAAGGCAGCGCATCTGTCGCGAACAAGCTGAATTTCTGCATCTGTATCGGTATCAAAATGATTAATTGCTACCAGTACCGGTACACCAAACTGTTTCAGGTTTTCTATGTGCTTTTCAACATTTGCCAAGCCCTGGGAAAGTGCAGAAATATTTTCTTCTTTAAGATTTTCCTTTTTAACACCGCCGTTGTATTTCAGCGCCCTGATAGTAGCAACCAGAACAACTGCGTCAGGTTTGAAGCCTGCAAAGCGGCACTTAATGTCAAAGAACTTTTCAGCCCCGAGATCGGCGCCAAAGCCTGCTTCAGTTATAACATAATCGGCTAGCTTTAAGGCATACTTTGTAGCAGTGATACTGTTGCAACCGTGGGCGATGTTGGCAAAGGGTCCTCCGTGCATTATGGCGGGAGTGCCTTCAAGAGTCTGAACCAGATTTGGCTTTATGGCGTCCTTCAATAAAAGCGTCATAGCGCCGTCTACTTTCAGATCCCGGGCAGTAACCGGTTGTCCCTCATAGTTGTACCCGATAATAACTCTGCCAAGGCGCTGTTTAAGGTCAGTGATGTCGGACGCCAGGCACAATATAGCCATTATCTCGGAAGCAACAGTAATGTTAAAGCCGTCCTCTCTCGGAACGCCGTTCATTTTACCACCTAGTCCAACTATAACATTTCGAAGAGCTCTGTCATTCATATCCATACAGCGCTTCCAGACAATCTGTCTCGGATCAATGTTAAGAGAATTACCTTGTTGTAAATGGTTATCAATAGTTGCTGACAGAAGATTATTTGCGGCAGTAATCGCATGCATGTCGCCGGTAAAATGAAGATTTATATCTTCCATTGGAACTACCTGTGCGTAACCTCCTCCTGCAGCACCGCCCTTAATACCCATAACAGGTCCAAGTGATGGTTCTCTTAATGCTATAACTGCCTTTTTACCAATCCTGGACATAGCCTGTCCCAGTCCTACAGTAGTGGTGGTTTTACCTTCACCAGCGGGAGTAGGATTTATAGCTGTAACAAGGACCAGTTTACCGTCCTTGTTATTTTTAACCTTGTTCCACAACCCCTCTGAGAGTTTGGCCTTATAGTTACCGTAATACTCCAAATCCTCCTCGGCGATTCCAAGTTTCTCAGCAATTTTCCGTATGTGCAGCATTTTACAATTTTGGGCAATTTGAATATCAGTAAGCAATGTTTTTCTCCTTCCTGAAACTAAATAATTAATATTTATAAATTGAGTAAAGGTTATACTAATAAAGACTAAACAAATTAACAAAGTATCATATGCAACTAAAATTAATATATATTAAGAAATATATATATCGAATTATACACCAACAACTGCCAAACTTCAAAGAAATTAAAGAACGGAACCCTACAAATAAAAGAAACGGAAGTTACTTAATATGGTACAGTTAAATCATACTAAGAATTTAAACCCAACCTAAAGCACAAAGTGTTTAAAAACAGCATAAAATATAATATAAAAATTTTTGAATTTTTTGGATACATACATAAAACATAATAAATTCAAAAGTTGGCATACTAAACTATGAGGGGAAGGCAATTTATGCAACAAATTGAAATAGGTAGCCTGGTATATAGAAAGTCTTACCAAAAGGATGTGTTATTCAGGGTAACAGACATAAAATATATAAATGGCAAAAAAGTTATAATTTTAAAGGGCGTAAATGTCAGGTTGATTGCGGACGCAGAAGAAGAAGATCTTGATATAAAACTTTAGGACAAACACTACAATACCCGATTACTCAAATTTAATTTCCCGAGTATTTTCATTTATCGTGGACTATTTTGGAAATAATTATTGCAATATTTTACTTAAACCCCTTATTTTTGGGCAATATAGGCATTAAAACGCAAAAAAGTGCTTGACATAGATGCAATACGCTTGTATAATATAATATTTTTGACAAGCCGACACATTTATGCTATAATTAATTAAACTGATGATGAGGTGATAGCATGATAGATCGAGGAGAACTCTTTCAAATAAAGAGGGACATAGAGGGTTGTATAGGTGAAAAAGTACAACTCAGGGCAAATAAAGGTCGTAAAAAATCTTTTATTAGAGAAGGTGTTCTGGAAAATACTTATCCAAGTATTTTTGTAGTAAAGTTTGAGAACGAATACGATAATACCAGAAGAGTTTCATATAGCTACACTGATATACTGACAAAGGCAGTTGAATTAGTTGTATACAAGGATGATAAAAAAATCCAAGTATGTTAGGCTTGTTGGAAAATCTCTTTTGGAGAAAGTTAAAGACGCTTTCTGAGAAAACTTAATAATATACTAAACCTGTTTTTTAGGGTTTGCAAAAAAGGTCATTTTTATAAATGACTTTTTTGTTTTTCTTTTGTTTGTCAGGCTGAAGAATGGTAAAGAGAGGGATTTCGTAAAGAAGTCTCTTTTTTTACGCATATTATTTATGAACTACTAATATATATAACATAGCAGAATTCTTGATTAACAGATTTAACTTGATAATTAAAGATGTATTATTTCAAATAAGGGGAGGATGGAGAAATGTCTCTGGAATTGGTAAAAGAGGCCTTTAGGGTAAATAATTTATTAGGTGAGGATACAATTCAGGAAGTTATCGAAAATGACATAATAGTACCGGACACTAAACCGGACATTGCCAGAGTGCTTCTTCTAGACGGAGATGTTTTTGTTACTGGCTGTGATACAGGAACTGACAGAGTAGTTACCTCAGGCTGCGTTGTATGTAAAATCCTTTATATTTCTGATGACGAAGCCAGAAGTGTAAAGAGTATACTATCAAATATACCCTTTTCCTACACCATTGATGTTCCCGGTGTAAGAAGTGGTATGAAGTGCAAGACGAAGGGTATGTTGGAACACTTGGATTACAATTTGTTAAATGGAAGAAAGATAAATGTAAAAGCAATTTTATCTTTAAACTGTAAGGCAAATGAAGAAATAGAAAAGGAATATAGTGCTAATGTTTCCGGTCTTGATGATGTACAGGTTTTAAAGGATAATTTTTTACTTAACTCCTACCTTGGGAGTAACAAAGTCAACTATGTTATAAAAGAGGATATGGAGCTGCCCTCCAGCAAGCCATCTATTGGAGAGATACTAAAAAGCGATGTAAAGATAACAGGTAAGGATTATAAGATAACAGAAGGAAAAGTTATAGTAAAAGGTGATGTAGCGGTAGCTACGCTTTATACAGCCGATGATGAAAACAGAAGCCTCCAATATGTAGAGAATGAGGTTGCATTTACACAGTTTATAGATTTGGACGGCGTTAATGAAGATACAATGGTTGACGTCGATTATGATCTGATAGATTATAAAATTGATGCCGTTGAAGACGCTGATGGGGAATTGAGAAATATTAGAGCCGATGTAAATCTGAATATCTATGTAGAAGGTACAAACACAAAAACTGCCGAGGTAATGGCAGATGCATACAGCCCAAAAGCAAAAATATTGCTTGAAAAGAATGATATGGAGCTAGACGAATTGTTTGCAGAGAACAGAAGCCAGATTGTAATAAAGGATGTTGTTAATCTGGCGGATTACTCACCGGATGTTTCTGAAATATTTAATGTAATGTCCAGATATAATACCTCTGATATAAGAATTGAGGACGAAAAAGTTGTAATAGAGGGCTCGGTGCAAAATAATCTGCTATATATGGCAAACAATGATGAACAACCATTATTCTGCTGTAAAAAGGATATTCCTTTTAAGCATGATATAGAAATAAAGGGTATTAATAAAAACATGAAACCAAATGTTTCGCTTGAGTTAGAGCATAGTAATTATAGTATGATTACCTCCGATCAGGTCGAAATACGAGTTGTTATCGGTGTAAATACAAAAGTTGATTCAAAGAAAAAAATACCTGTAATAAATAAAGTTAACGAAGGAATGCTGGACGAAAAGAAAATGCAATCCATGCCGAGTGTAGTTATATATATTACACAGCCCGGGGACAGTTTGTGGAAAATTGCAAAGAAATACGGAACAACTGTGGATATATTAATTAAAATAAATAACATGTCAGATAGAGATGTATTAACTGTAGGACAACAGATACTTGTTTTAAAAAGAGCAGTATAGTCAAACCACATAAAAATACTAAGCGGGATGCCTGATAAAACAGGTATCCTTTTTTGTTATTCATGGTTTAAATGTAACAGACTTACATTTAAAATTGTACTAAAATACGGTAAACTATGTTGCTATATTCCTTTGGAAGTACTATCACTATTGATTCTTGTTGATATTAGATTGTATATTGTATATAATGTACCTAAACTAATTTGTTTAAGGAAGAGAATTAATGAATTCAATAGAGGCACATGCAAAAATTAATTTATCTTTGGATGTTTTAGGTAAAAGGGATGATGGATATCATACTCTTCAAATGATAATGCAGACAATACAGTTACATGATACAATATCTATTCACGAAATTCCAGACGGGGTGGAAATAATGTGCGAAGCTCCGTATGTGCCAAATAATAGTTCCAATATTGCTTATAAAGCGGCACAAGCAATACTGGAAAAATATAAAATAAAAGCCGGTGTCAGACTTGAGATTACTAAAAGAATACCGGTTGCGGCCGGTTTGGCAGGTGGAAGCACTGATGCAGCGGCAGTCCTCAAAGGAATGAATGAGCTTTTTGGCCTTGGGATAGACAATAATGAACTGATGGCAATAGGAAAGACAATAGGGGCAGATGTTCCGTATTGTATTATGGGTGGAACAGCTTTAGCCGAAGGTATTGGTGAAAAGCTCACACCACTGTCGGGATTGGGAAATATTCCGGTATTGTTGGTAAAGCCGAGGATAGGAGTATCTACAGCCTGGGTCTATAAAAACTTAAATCTTGAAAATGTAGGAGAAAGGCCTAATACGCCACTTTTGATATCGGCAATTGCAGAGGGTGATACAAAGACTCTGGCTGCTAATATGAAGAATGTTCTCGAAAGTGTTACCCAGAAGAAATACCCCATAATAGAAGCAATAAAAAGAGAACTGCTCAAGCTGGGTGCCACGGGAAGTATGATGAGTGGCAGCGGACCAACAGTTTTTGGAATATTTGAAGATGCTGATAAGGCAGAATATGCGTTTAATACAATAAAAAACAGCAAGTATGAATGTATACTAACTCAAACAGTTTGATAAGGAGGCTACAAATGGCAGGTAAATTATCTAAAATAAACTTGAATGACTATAAGCCTTTAAGAGAGGTAATTTTTAATTCACTCAGGGAGGCCATTATTATTGGTGAGCTTCGTCCCGGAGAAAGACTAATGGAGGTTCAACTGGCAGAGAAAATGGGAGTCAGCAGAACACCGGTAAGAGAAGCTATACGAAAACTGGAACTTGAAGGTCTTGTAGATATGATTCCAAGAAAGGGAGCGCATGTTGCCGAGCTTTCAGTTAAGGACATAATGGATGTATTGGAGGTCCGCGCATCACTGGACGGTCTTGCTACAGCTCTGGCAGCTGAGAGAATAACAGATGATGAGCTGAAGGAGCTAAAGCATATTAATGTTCAGTTCTCTTCATATATAGAAAAGGAGAATCTTAACGGTTCAATAAAAAAGGATGCAGAGTTCCATGACATAATTTACAGGGCGTCCAGAAATGATAAACTCATTTCTATCCTTAACAATTTAAGAGAACAGGTTCAAAGATTCAGAGTTATATATTTAAAGGATTACAGTAGTCCGAAAAATCTCATAAAAGAACATAATGATATTTTTGAGGCTATATCATCAAGATCCATAGAAGCCTCAAGAAGTTTGGCAAAAACGCATATACTTAATCAGGAGGCAACCATCCTCAACTCAATAAAAATGCAAAAAAAATAAACTGGGCTAATTATTACAAAGCAGACTTTTTTAATATTTTTGTATATAATTAAGTGTATATAAAAGTATTTAAAAAATTTAAATATGCAAAGGATATTTTATGTGGTTTAATGAATTTTTGTCAAAATACAAATCCGGAATTTCACATGAATTTTTATTTTACTTCAATGTTAAGGATCTGATGGACAATAGTAGAAATATATTCAGATACCTGGATGATGAGTTTATAAAGCAAAGAAACTTCGGTATAGTTGCTTTTTATGATATTTCGAGAGGTTTGACATTTCTGGAGCCGTCAATGGAACGTGAATTCAACATGATAACCGGAAATGAGGCATCAAATCTCTTCCGTTCCATGCCCTCAAAAATTTTCCCTTATATAGATACAGCTCTCAGAAATACCAAGATGGTACTCTTCATTGATCACGCAGAGAAAATCGTGCCGGCCGGCGACCTGGGCAGCATGACCCTCGAAGAACGAATGGCACTTATCTGGCTGGCGGAGTGGTCAGTAAATGTCAGAATATCATCAGTAGGGAGCACAATATTCATGCTTACTGATAACCTGGCCGACATCAGCAGGGAATTTTTGAAGCCGGCCTACCGCATAGAGCCTGTTTTAGTTGAACTGCCAAATGAAGAAGAAAGAAAAAATTATATAAGCTATCTCCTTGAGGATAAAACAGCACATTCCGAGATTTCTCTGGAGGAATTTGCGAAACTTTCCTCAGGACTCAACAGGAAAAGTATTAAGGATATAAAGCTTAAGGCAGAAGCGGAAGCTGTTCCAATAACTTTTGAATTTATTAAGCAGAAGAAGCATGATGTACTGCAGAAAGAGTACGGAGATGTGCTTGAATTTATATATCCAGAAATAGATTTTGACAATCTGGGTGGTATGGATGCTGCCAAGGCATATCTGACAAAAAATATCATAGAGCCTATCAGAAGGGGTGATTCAAGAAGAGTTCCCATGGGAATACTTTTATGTGGACCATCCGGAACTGGTAAAACTCTGCTTGTTGAAGCGCTTGCAAAATCCAGTGGTTTTAACTGTGTAAAAATAGATATGTCTAGAATATTGGGCCAGTATGTGGGCGAAAGTGAAAAGAATTTTAAAAAATGCCTGCTGGGCGCAAAATCCCAGGAGCCCGTTATAGTGTTCGTTGATGAGATAGACACTGCCTTCCGCAGAGGTGAGTCCGGAGACAGCGGCGTCAGCAGAAATATTTTCAGTGAATTTTTACAGTTCACCAGTAATACAAATAATAGGGGAAGAATTATTTTCATAGCTGCCACCAATAGACCTGACCTTCTGGATGCCGCACTTAAGAGAGCGGGAAGATTTGATAAAAAAATACCCGTGCTGCTTCCTGAACAGGAGGAAAGAGCACAGATATTTAAGATTGTTATAAATAAATACGGTATTGCTACCAACATTCAAGATTTTCTTCCTTTTGCTAAGTTGGCTGAAAACTATACCGGCGCTGAAATAGATACGGTAGTAAGGAAGGCCTATGAGTTAGCCTGCAACAAAAAAGAGGAGCATCCTGTTATAACTGGAACCATTCTTAAGGAAGCTTTGAAAAAATGCAGGCCCAGTACCCAGGATGTGGAGTTTATGACCGAATTGGCCCTGGCAGAATGTGATGATATTGATTTGCTCCCGAAAAAATATTGGGCAAGATTCGAAAAAGTGGCAAAACAAGTATAAATATTATTAATAATTATGCTAAAGGATATTTACTTTAACAGCTTTTTATTATAAATTTAAAGTATCAAAATGGAATTGTAAGCTTAATTTTTAATACATTACCAATTTTAAGGAGGAAATACAATGGGTTTATTTAGTAGACTTGGGCAGATGTTCAGAGGCTTTTTCGGATTATTTGTCGGAGGGTTGGAGGAAAGAAATCCTGAAGCACTGTTCGAAGACATAAAGAATCAGATTGATAAGGCCAGAAGAGAGGCTGAACATCAGATTATAGAAATACAGACAAGTGCTGAAATGATAAAGATCGAAATGAAAAATGCAGAAAGAAATCTCAATGCTATAAAGGCAAGAGTTGAATCAGCATCAAGAACGGGAGACAAGGAGCTGCTCGTAGAACTTCTTGTTCAGGAAGAAGAATACCAGACAGTATATGAAACACATAAGGTTACCTATGAAAATGCCATGGTACAGGTTGAAAAAATACGCGAGGATTACAAGATATTTGAATCCGAAATGAATGCCAAGCTTAATGAACTTAAAACTCTTAAGTCACAGGCAAAAATGGCTAACCTGCGTGAAAATATTAACTCTGTAAATACACAGTACACTTCTAAAAACAGCCGTGTGGGCAACGTTAATGACAATCTTGACAGAGCACGTGAAATAGTTAACAAGAAGACTGCAAGAGCAAATGCCGTTGAATCATTGAACAACGACAATATCGATATGAAGCTGAAGAGACTTGATATGAACTCTGCAAGGGATAGAGCAAGGGCCAGAGCTGAAGCAATGCTTGGTGGAGATAACGGTGGGTTTGAAGTTAAGGAAAAAACTGAAAATAAGGCTTCAAATTAATCGAGCATATTAAACAGACCGGAGTTAAAGTAATATGGGGACACTTATACGCAGAGCAGAAGAATCGGATATCTGTAAAATTACAGAAATATACAATTGGGCGGTTGAAAATACAACTGCCTCATTTGATATTAACCCACAAACAGTAGAGCAAAGGAAAGAGTGGTTTTCGCATTACAATAAGCACAGACATCCTTTGATAGTATGTGTAGATGAGGGTAATGTTGCGGGTTATGCCTGCCTGTCTCAGTTCAGACCCAAAGAGGGTTACAAAGACACCTGCGAACTTTCTGTATATATTGATCCCCAATACCAAAGACGGGGAATAGGCTATGATTTAATGAAAGCTGTTATAGAGCTTGGCAGAGAAGAAGGCTTTCATACTATCATATCCTGTATAACCTCTGATAATGAAATAAGCATTAAAATGCATGAGAAATACGGGTTTGAGTATTGCGGTATACTAAAAGAAACAGGTTTTAAGTTCGGAAGATATCTGGATTGTATATTCTATCAGCTATTACTCAAATAGGACTGGAACAAATAAAGGTTAGTCGAGGGAAATATGAACGGTAATTTATTTTATAGTGCAGTATTCAGATTTAGAAATATTACAACGCTGATTTTCTGGTGTGCTGTTGTTGCTTTAGTCAGCGGTTCACCTGATATACCGCAAAATTTAAACGGAATAGGAATAGATACTCTGGCAACCGGAGCTTATGGTGCCGGTGCTTTAGTGTACGTTTCACTTGTAATGCAAAGTATGTTCAGCAAGACCTTTAAGGAGGAAGTTGATAGACGAGAAAAGAAGAAAGAAATAAACCGACTTAACAGGGAATGTTCAAGACTTTACTCTCAGACAAGAAGTTACGCAACTCCTATTCAGAGACAGAAACTAAGAAAAATAATGCAGGATAAGGATGATGTATTCAATTCTCTTAAGAGGGGGGACGGACACAGCTATCTTAAGGAGAAAATAGTTGAAAAGAGCCTCAATCTTGTTATTTCTTATACTAAATTGATGACAAATTATTCTATAAGGAGCAAGGAGTTGTCGGAAATAAATATAAGTGATCTGATGAACAAGATTAATGCAAACCGCAGAAAACTTAGTTTTATGAAAGACGGCAGGACGTATGATGATGTAAAGAGTATCATTGAAATGGATGAACAGGTAATAAACAGGGTTAAGGAAGAAAGAAATGAGCTTGAAAGAATCCATGCAAGACTGGATTATATTGAGAGCATGTTAAGCATGTTTAAGCATCAGATAGTTTCAAGCATCGAGTCGGAAGAGATGGTTGAAAAACTAGAGACTGCTGTTAATGAAGCAACCGCACTTGATAATGTATTACAAGAAAGAAGGCGCAATCAGATAAGAATGTAGTTTGGGAAGTAAAAGGAAAATACATTAATTCGAACTAATCTTTGCTTTAATCAAGACGATTGAGGGGGCAAGCCCATGGAAAGCATCGTTGTATATTCTTCTCCATTTATAGAAATTACCAAGCGTGTGGATGGTTATTACCTGCAATCTTTTAAGAAGGGCCTGAACGTAGACGAATTCAATAAAATTGTAGGTGCCAATCCCGAGATACAAATTAATAATTTTTCTGTTATAAAAGAAGCTTTGGTCTTTGCACCCCAGCCCGCGCGTAAATTTGCCATGTCCAAGGAAAGAGTAAGCGTAGATGTATCGGGTGATGGATTAAAAGCTTTTATTACTTTAAATGTAAGTCCTGAAGAACTTGATGGTCCAGGGATTATAAAAGAAATAGTCATAAAACTAAACGAAAAGGGTGTAATCTATGGTATAAAGAAAGAAGCCCTTTTAAACCTGTACTCGTCAAAACCTATTTTAATAGCAGAGGGAACCCTGCCCGAGAACGGAGCAGACTCCAAAAATACATATTATCAATTAAAAGAAGTAAAACCGGAAGTTAAAGAAGACGGGAATGTAGATCACTATGAGCTGAACCTCATAAATATGGTACAGAAGGGTGATTGGCTTGGAGAAAAAATCCATGCGACTTCCGGAAAGGAAGGTAAAACCGTCAAAGGAACACCTCTAAAGCCTCTTCCAGGCAAAAATTATCCGCTATTGTATGACAAAAAAACAGTGACTGAAGTGGTGGAAGGAAATAAGACCACCCTTTACGCCTTAAGAACAGGGGCAGTTTATTTCCAGGGCGATAGTATAGGAGTCTCAAATCACCTTGAAATCAAAGAAAATATTGGTGTAAAAACAGGTAATGTTGACTTTGATGGGTATCTTACAGTTAAGGGTACAATAGAAGACAATTATTCTGTAAACTCAACAAAGGATATTGAAATACTTGGTGAGTATGGTGTGGGAAGTGTAAGAGAAATCACCAGCTCAGAAGGAAGTATATACATAAAGGGTGGTATTGCCGGAAAAGGAAAAACCATAATAAAGTGCAAAAAGAATTTATACCTAAAATATGTTGCTGATGCTGATATTATTTGTGATGGAAGTGTTCATGTGGGCTTTTATTGTTTAAACAGCAATATTACAGCCAAAGAGGTTATCTTGGATTCCATGAAGGGACAGATAATGGGTGGAACTATTAATGCTGAAATAAGGGTAACCTCAGCAGTTGTAGGATCACCAAGCGAAAAAAGAACGCTCGTCAGCGTATCAGGTTTTAATAGAAATGAATACAAATTAACTCTGGATCAATTAAGTGAAAAAATAGAAATTTTAAAAATGGAAGTTGCTAAGTTCAAACAGCAGTTAGCTATATTCGCAAATCTTTATGATGGTGGACAAGTCCGAAAAGATCAGTATGACAGCATTAATGAAAAATATAATGCTATAAAGGCAACACTTTCAGAAGTGGAAGAAAAGAAAAAGAATATGGTTAATTATTTGAAAGCAAAAGGAGAAGGAGAAATATCAATACTTAAGAAGGTATTTCCCAACACACTGCTTGAAATTAAAAAAATGCAACGAGAGATACAAAACCCTTGCTTACGAGTAACGTACTACTATCATGAGGGAACGATCAAAGAAATATAAGGATAACTTATAGGGGGTAACCGTATGAAATATCAATCCATTTTGAAAAGACTTGAAAGTGAAGAGAAGGACAAGGCAATATCAGCAAAACTATACAGATATACAGGTTTGGTTCAGGCAATAGACTACTTTTCCCAAAAGCTGGTTTTTGAACAGATTATTGACGCAGCTTTTGATTTTATAAATGAGCTTTTATTAGTTGATTACTCAGCCATATTTGTATATGAAGATGACGGATATAATGTCAAAAAGGTAAAAGGCTTTACACATAAATTTACAAAGGTGCCAATGACTACGGGGTTAAAGAATTTGGCAACCTTTAGCGGTAACATACTTTATGAACGCGATAAAATAATTAAATTTTTTGAACCGGATCTTGTTGATGCAATGGCGGTAAATGCTGCTGTTCCGCTGATAATTGAGGGGAATTTGTACGGTTTTATTCTGTTCCGAAATAAGGATGTAGGAGAAGATGATTATATTATATCCGAAGCCTTAATGAGGCTTATAAATAACGCACTGGAAAACTTCAGCCGTTATGAAAAGCTGCTAAGTGTAAATTCCGAGCTTGACGAAAAAATCTTCAACCTTTTTGCAATAAATCAGTCATCAAAGATACTTCTCAGCGAACTTCGAATGGATGTATTATATAGTATTTCTGTTGACGTTTTCTCAGAACTGACTCGCAGTAAAATAACAGGGTTTGTTCTTTATGATGACAGGGCCGAAAGATTTCTGCTGAAGTCTTATAAGGATGTTTTTTATAAGCTTAAGGATATTCACATTGATTTGGTATTGGACGCTACTGAAAAAGTAGATCAAAACAAGGTTATAATTAATCTGGGGAATAAAGAGGATTGTTATTATCTGAATAGTCTGTTTGAAGGAGCTGTTAGGCAATTGGAACAGCTTGAGACTCAGTACGTAGTTCTGATCTTGAAGGATAAGGAGATACTTGGTTTTGTAACTTTAAGCGAAACTGTAACAGGTAGTGGTTATAGTCAGGGAATTTTTGAGCTGATAGAAAGCCTGGCATCCTCAACCTATACTGCGCTTAGTAATGCGAAGCTTTTCGGAATTGTAAATGATCAAAAGCTATTAATTCAAAAGAAGCTGGACAAGCTGATTTCGTTAAATAACTTAACCAAAAACATCAGCAGTTCCGTAAGAATAGATACTCTTCTTGAAACGTGTACTAAAACTATACAAATTTCCTTTAATGCTTCAAAAGGAGCTTTTTGCCTATATAATAAAGAAAGTAACGTGTTTGAAATGTCAAATACTATAAATTTGGAACATTGCACTAATAAGACAATTATTGCTAATAATAATTGGAAACGTATCTTTGAAGGTGATACGATATATGCCCTTGGTCAGGAGAACATAAAAAATTACGTAGGGGAAGAACTGGCTCAAGAAATAGGTGAAGCTCAGGGAGTATTGCTGATACCTGTATTCGTAGATATGATAGATATTGAAGTCCTCGGGGTTATGGCTATTTTCGGGTATGAAGATATACAACTGGATAATGAGGAAAATATGTTGATCCTTGAAACTATAGCAGGAAATATTGCACCTGTCCTTAATAATCTCCTTGTGATGCAGCTGCAGCAAAGGTTCATGCTGCCAAACTATATTGAGATATTTAAGAAGGATTTGAAGGATGAGGTTAAACAGGCAATAGATTATAATGTGGATTTAACAGTTATCCAGATATTAGATGAAAAGGGTTCAGTGTTTAAGGAGAGCTCAGTTATTGGAAAGCTGAAAGCCGACTTCAAGAATGTTTACCCCTTCTCCTCCAATAATATTTTTATTATTGAAAATTGTAATGACGAAGAGCTTGATGAAAAAATAAGAAGTTGCATAAATACCAGCAAGCTTGTAATAAGGAAAATGAAGCTTGGTACTGACTTCAAGAGCTTTGCAGGTTTCTTTGAACTATATAGATAAATTTAATATAAATAGCGGAAGGTGTTACTGTGGAATTACTCATAGGAACAGACATAATTGAAGTTGAGAGAATAAGGGCTGCATTGGAGAACAGAATAAACGGTAAATTTTCGGCTCGGGTTTTTACAGCAGAGGAAGTGAAGTACTGTGAAAGTAAAAGTGCTGCCAAATATCAAAGCTATGCAGCACGCTTTGCAGGGAAAGAGGCAGTTTCAAAAGCTTTTGGAACTGGTATCGGCGAGAACGCACTTTTTAACGAAATAGAAATTCTTAATGATGAAACCGGGAAGCCTTATGTCAAACTTTATGGCAGAGCCGCAAAACATTACGAACAAATCGGAGGAAACGGAATTTCCATAACACTGTCCCATTGCAAGGAATATGCTGTTGCCTATGTTCTGATAACAGTTAAAAAGTAATAGTTTATATTTCTAATTTTATTACGATGTTTAAAATATACTTTCTGGAGCTTTCAGCCGGAAAGTTCTTGTTTAATAGGGGAAAAATATAAGGGGGGTTTCACGTGAAACAAGTTTCTTTTATCCATATTGCCGATCTGCACCTTGATACTCCTTTTTCCTCGTTAGGAGATGAAGATAAAGCGCTTGTCAGAAGAAATGAGGTTGAAGGTGTCCTGACGGAGGTTATAGATAAGATTCAGGAGGACAATATAAAGCTTCTGTTTATTAGCGGAGATTTATTTGAAGATAAATATGTTAAAGGTACTACCATTTTAAAACTGAAAAATTTGTTTTCAGAAATATATAATACTGAAATCGTTATTATACCGGGAAATCATGACCCCATCTCTGACACCTCGTATTATAAAACTACGGTTTGGGGCAGCAATGTCCATATCTTAGGCGGCTCTGAGCAGGAGCTATATCTTGAAAACTTAAACACCTGTATTCATACCATTGGTGTAACAAATGATCTTAAAGCGGATTATGAACGGATTTCTACAACACAAAAGTTTGAAAGTATATTTAATGTTCTTCTGCTACATGGAACGGTAGATATGCCCTTTGAAGAGGAAAATTATAATTCCATAACCTCAAAAGAATTATTTGATTTAAATATGGACTACATTGCACTGGGACATATGCACTGCTTTAGTAAAAAAACAAATGGAAAAACTGTTATGATAAATCCCGGAAGCCCTGAACCGCTTGGGTTTGATGAGGAAGGCAGACACGGCTATGTAGTTGGTTCGTTAAATATAAATGATGACGGTAAAAAACATACTGAAGTCAGTTTCTTTTCCAGAACTCACAGACAATATCATTGTCTCAACGAAGATATCAGCGGTTACAGCAATGATACTGAAGTAGTTGAGAAATTAAGGCCAGTTCTTGAAGAGAAGGATCTATATAAACTCAACCTTACAGGATTCATATCAAGGGGCTATGCACCTGATCTGTGTGTAATAAATGCTGCTTTAAAGAATGAGTGTTTTTTTATTAAGATAAAAAATGAAACCTCAATCAAGTTTGAGTATGAGTCATATCTTGAAGATCCGGGGATAAAGGGTGAGTTTGTACGAAGGCTTTTAGACAGACTGGAAAAAGAGGAGAACAAAGAGGCAAGAGATACATTGTTTCTGGCGATACAGTATGGGCTTCAGGCACTTGAAAATGAAAGGGTAGATTGACATATGATAATCAGGAAGCTTTACATACGCGGTTTTGGTAAGATAGTAGATTTCACGCTGGATCTCTCAAATGGTTTAAATGTTGTTTACGGTGCAAATGAAAGCGGAAAATCTACCCTTATGGCCTTTATCAAGGCTGTCCTGTATGGCTTGAAAGGCGGTAGATCCGATAAGGAGGGACAAGCAGCCGGCCTTAAAAGGTACAAGCCCTGGAACAGCCAAAATTATGGAGGATATATAAATTTAGAACTTGGCTCCTCAAGAAATTACAGATTGGACAGGGATTTCAACAGTAATGTTGTTAGACTTTTGGATAATGAATTCAATGATATAACAGCAATTTATTCAGGAACAAAAGATGGCAGAGGGATTGCTGAAAGAATTACAGGAGTTAATGAAAGCTTGTTTGAAAGAACAGTATACATAAAGCAGCTTGGCAGTAAAATAGACATAGATGCTTCAAAAGACCTTATTGAGAGAATTTCAAACATGGGTCAAAGCGGTTATGAGGATATATCTTATAAAAAAGCACATTCAGCTTTGAGGGAAGCTCTTAAATCACAGGTTGGAACAGACAGAAGCTATACTCGCCCGTTGGACCTTATAAATAAAAGACTTTCTGAATTAAAGCAAAGACTTGAAGAGCTAACCCGAGAAGAGGAAAAACGTACTGAAGCTGAACAAAGGTTAAACTTTTTAAAGGCGGAAACGGGTTATTTAACTCAAAAGGAAAGACTCTTTCTATTGTCACTAGAATTTATGGAGGGGAGAGAAAAACTCGAAATCCGTAGAGATAAGTATAAAGAAGAGCGACAACTTAACGAGAGTATAAGAGAACTACATAAAAGTATTAATAGGCTGACTGAAAATAAGCAAACCCTTGAAGGGGATATCCGCCAGTGCGATAAGCAGGATAATGAACTTCGGGGACAGTTGGAAGCTATAGAAATAACAGAGTCCAGTCATGATACGCAAAAACTAAGTAACCTAATAAAAGTACTTGATATATTTGGAGCTATAGGACTTGTTCTTATGGCAATTTCAGTATGGATAGCACTTGTACAAAAGATTTTGCCCGAATATATTCTGAGCATACCTGCAGGTGTTCTAATAGCAGTTGCAATTTCACGCATAAAAAAAGGTAACCTGTTAAAGGAGTCGGAGCAGAAAAAGTATATTAAGACACAGAGAACAGAATTACTGTTAAAGCAGCTGGAGAGCGTTGGGAATACCAGGGCGATAGCCGCCGAACAGCTTACCAATGTCTCGGAGAGGCTTGAAGTTGATAAGGAGCAGTACAGTAAATTACTTAACAGGGTAGAAAACGGTAAAACAGCAAATGACACAGGGGAGCTGGTTAGTATGGAAGAAAGCCTTGATCAGCTTTCAGAAGAGCTGACCAAGCAGCTGGAGAATACTTTGGAATTTCTCTCGAAGGGTGAGACAGCTCTAATTGAAAGTACGTTGGAAGCTTCACTGCAGAACGGCAGTAAAAGTGAGCTCCTAAGGCTCGGGAAAATATACGGCGAGCAGCTTCAGCAGAAAAAAATTGAGATGGGAACCCTTGAATTCAGGCTGAAAGAAGGCAACGGGAACAGAGATACGGCTGAAGCTGTAGAGCAGGAGATAGACCGTCTGACACAGCAGAAAAGGGCACTGGAACAGCGAGGGGAGGCTTTGCAGCTTGCCATGTCAACCCTTGAGGAAGCCTCCCGGGAGGTTCAGAAAAAGTTTCTTCCGGTCATGAACAAAGTATTCAACAGCACATTCTCCCAGTTGACCTCAAAGAGATATTCAGACACTAGAGCCGGAGACAACCTGAACATAATGTTAAGCAGCCCGGAAAGTGAATTTGTTATACCAGTATCAGCACTGAGTAATGGTACAGTAGATCAGCTTTATCTGGCATTGAGGGTAGCTGTTTCAGAGACAGTGTTAAAAGGTAACGAAGTTCTTCCTATAATTCTTGATGAACCCTTTGCACAATATGACGACCAGAGGACGGAAAATGCTTTGAGGCTGATAGGCGAACTTGCTGAAAAGCAGCAGGTAATAATTTTTACCTGCAAGCAAAGAGAAGTAGAAATGCTAGAAAATGTTAATAAAAAATACCCATGTAAAATCTGTTCATTGACATAGCCCAAAAATCAAAATATAGTAAGTTATATAAATGTGTTTTTATGGGGCAAAATGATGAAAAATAAATATTTAAAGTATATTATTATATTGATTACGCTGCTTGCAATGCTTAACGGCTGTGGCAGCAGAGATATTCCTGTTACAAAAAACGAGCAGCTATTGAGCGGTATAACTCCGGACAGCGCTGCCGTTGTAACAGAAGCGGTGGTAGATATGTTTGATAAGCCTGATATACTGGCTACAAGACTAACTCAGGTATTGTATAACCAGGTGGTCAAGGTTGTAAAAACCGAGGACGCATGGACGAACATAAAATTGCTGGACGGAAGTTCCGGCTGGGTAAAGGCCAAGTATATAAGCAAGGACATCGATAGTGTTACAGAAGGAAGTATTAAGAACAGGATAATTGTAACAGCTAAAACTATAGATATATATACCGGTGCAAATAATTCGGTTAAATTTAAAAAAGTTGTATTGGGGACAGAATTGTATTCTACCGGAAAAACAAAAACAGGCTACGATGTCCTGCTGCCTGATAATAAAAAAGGATGGGTGGAGGAAGGCGGAGTAATCGCCATTCCTATTGAGCAAAATACTATACCGAAAACAAGCAGGGACGAATTTATACAGACTATTAGGAAGTTTGAAGGCACCATTTTCTTTATGGGAGGAATAAGCCGTTGGGGTGTTGACTCTTCCGGACTTGTATATATTTGCAGTAAGATAAACGGCATAGATTTACCAAGGGATGTACAGAAGATGAGCACGGTGGGAGCAGAAACATCCATAGATCAGCTACAACCCGGGGATCTGATTTTTTTAAGTACTGACAGCTTGAAAAAAGATGTATATGATGTGGGCGTTTATATTGGAGAAAATAAGTTTGTCCACGCCAGTACCACAAGAGGAGTTGTAACCGAAACTCTGGAGGACACCTATTATAAAGACCGCATTTGTGGGATACGAAGAATTTTTTAAGGTTTTCACCCTAACACAAGTTTACCCAAAAGCAAAGCAATATCCGACGAGGAGTGGGGTTTGCCCAAATACCGGGAGTTTTCACGCATGGTGTTAAGGGCTACCGGATCATTTGCAACTTGTGACAGCACGCTTATTAGCTGTCCTGAATCGTCAATTTTACTGGCAACACCGCTTCTTATAAGAAAGTTTGCATTTCCTTCCTCCTGACCGGGAATTGGAGATATAATAAATATAGGCAGACCTTTAACCAAAGCCTCGGAGATAGTCATACCCCCGGGCTTTGTTATTAACAGGTCTGAGATATCCATTAATTCGTTTATTTTATCTGTATAGCTCAGTATTAAAACTTTTTTATTACTTCTGGAGGCACTTCGCTCCAATTGTTGCTTTAGTCTTTGATTTGTACCGGTAACGGCAATTATCTGAATATCAATATCGCAGTTCAAAAGAGAAGCCATGGTACTGTCCATGTTACCAAAGCCCATTCCGCCTCCCATGACAAGAATTGTAAACTTATCTGCTAAACCAAGCTCCTGCCGGAGTTTGGTTTTATCAATTTTGTTAAGAAATTTTGGTGATACCGGTATACCATAGGGAAAAATAATATTTGCCGGAATCCCCCTTTTAACCATTTCTGATTTCATGATATCATTTGCTACAATAAAAGCATCCATACCATTATCAAGCCATAGTGAATGAACCACATAATCTGTCAGGATTGCAACTGTCGGTACGCTGATTTTATTCTTTTCTTTTAAAGAGGAGAGCATTTGCATGGGGAAGGGATGCGTACAAACAACGGCTGAAGGCTTAAAATCCTTGATAAGGTTATTAAGCTTGTGCGACAACAGTTTGTTCATAGCTTTACTTATATCATAAATGCCGGTGCCGGAGCCTGAAGCAGTATATAATTTACTATATAAGCCCGGACTTCTTTTTAAGGTTCCAAGGTAACTATTAACAACGATTTTATCAATTATAGGGTTTATATATTTCAGCGCATCACATATATCAACTGACCATCCTTCAAACTGCCTTTCAATAGATTCCTTCAGGGCTTCTGCAGCCTTCATGTGACCTGTCCCTACAGATACATATAGTATCAATACCTTCATATTTGATCTCCACTAAGTTATATAAAATTTACATATTCAATATAAATTTTTGACATTATCATGATGAAAAATACGTAATTAAGCAAATAATACAGAAACGAATATTTTATCTATCATTAACTCAAAATAACATTGAAGGATAAAAGTGTTCAGAATTTTACTTGCTATATCCATGAAAGGAACTTAAATATGACTTTGAAAGGAGGTAGTAGTTTGAAAAAGCACATAAAAATAATAGCTTTGGGCCTGCTCGTAATAATTAGTCTCACTATGGTCGGACAGGAATCAATATACTTTACCAGTATTGCTCCATCTTTGAAAATGGGTGATAAAGGCCCCGAAGTAAAGGAAATGCAGCAGGAGTTGAAGAATTGGGGGTATTATGATGGACAGGTAAACGGAACTTTTGGATATGATACTTTCACATCGTTGCTTAAATATCAGAAGACATATGGTTTTAGAGCAAATGGAATTGCTGATAAGAATACACTTTTATCAATGGGTTTGGGCAAGTATGTGGTAACAGGCACAGCAAATGCACAATCTAAAAAGGTAACTGATGAACAATTACTTGCCAGAGTTATAAATGGAGAGGCCAGAGGAGAACCCTATGTTGGACAGGTGGCTGTCGGAGCAATAGTCCTTAACAGGGTTAAGAACTCAAAATTTCCAAAGACAATGGCAGGTGTAATATATCAACCGGGTGCTTTCACTGCGGTTTCGGATGGACAGATAAACGTACCCATCGCCGCAAAATCAACTGTTGTAAAGGCAGCCAGGGATGCGTTGGCAGGCTGGGATCCTACGAAGGGCTGCTTGTATTACTGGAACCCGGCAACTGCAACTAGTAAATGGATTTGGTCAAGACAAGTTAAGCTAAAAATAGGGAAACACTGGTTTGGAATATAGCAGGAGGTGAATTAATTGGAACAAAACGAATATGAAAACATGAACCACAGGAATGGTGCGTGGAGAAGAAAAAAAAGGATGTCATGGGCAGTACCAGTTGCAATTGTTGCAGTTCTTGCTTTGGCTGGCGTCTCAACGTGGGGCTATTACCAAAACAGGAAGCTTCAAGACATGAGAATAATGATGGAAAATCAATATAGCAGAGCCTTTCTGGATTTAACCGAGTATGTTGATAATGTTGAAGTATTATTGGCGAAGACTCTGGTTACTTCAACAGAAAGGGGCACTTCCAACATGCTGGAAGAGGTTTGGAGACAGTCAAATCTTGCTCAGACAAATATGGGACAGCTTCCGGTGTCACCTCCAATACTTGAGAAGACTTCAAACTTTCTTACTCAGGTTGGAGATCTGGCGTATGCCTATAATACCAAAACAGCTAACGGAGTTCCTTTAAGTGATGATGAGTACTCAATGCTTAAAAAAATGCATGGGTATTCTCTGACCTTACAGAACAGTCTTCATGGTATTGAGGAACAAATTAATAATGGTAAAATGACCTGGGGGACGGCAGGTGGTCCAAGACAGCTGAAAAGCCAGAATTCTAAATTCATTGAAACATCGAATTTTGAAAATGTAGATAAAAATTTTCAGGAATATCCGTCGATGATATATGATGGTCCCTACTCAGATCACATGCTTAAGGTTAAGCCCATTGGCCTCAAAGCCGATAAAATCAAACCTGACAAGGCGGAGCAAATAGCCCGTAAAGTTATAGGAAATGATAAGATTCAGGGAGTTAAAAGGCTTGAAGATGATGCGGCCAGTGGAATAAAGACCTACCGTTTTGAGATAAGCTATAAAAATTCCGATAATGACGGAAAAGCAGAAATTGAAATAACACAACAGGGCGGACAGATATACTGGCTTCTAAGAAACAGACCTGTTGATGGTGCAAAGCTTTCTATGAATGCAGCGAAAAAAGCTGCACAGGAGTTTTTAAATAAAAACGGATTTCCCAGCATGAAGGACACCTACTATATGAAAACAGACGGTATAGCAACAATATGCTATGCTTATGAACAGGATGGTGTAATAGCGTATCCGGATCTCGTAAAAGTAAAGGTGGCTCTTGATAACGGTGAAGTTCTAGGTATTGAATCTAAGGGTTATCTTTATAACCATAAAGTCCGGAATATTCCAGCCACAAGCCTAACGCTTGAACAAGTCAAAAGCAAGGTGGTAAAAAGGCTGAACATTGAAAAGCAGGGCAGGGCCATTATCCCAACAGATTTTGGTACTGAAAAGTATTGTTATGAATTTCAGGGAACCTCAGGTGATCAGAAGTTTATTATTTATATAAATGCGTTAACGGGTGCAGAGGAAGATATATTGATGCTGGTAAGCACTGATGAAGGCTCCCTGACCATGTAAATCCGTGACCGGCAAAAAAATGCCGGTCATATTTTTTTAAACGTACGAAATTATTGACTAATGTATAGTAAAGTTACATCATATATTGTAAATTTAACATCTATTATAGTAAATCTAACATCGATATTGACTCAGTATCTTTTTTATTTATAATAATGATTAGAAGTCTAATTATTTGAGTTCTAACTAAAGAAGTAGATTAGTGTAAAAACTATTAAGGAGAAATGGATTTATATGTTAAACGGAAGAGATTTAAATCATTTGCTGGTTAAGGTAGGTGCTGTACACAGAAGACGCTCGGCATACGAATTTATGAAGCAAGATTTGACCTCCGGTCAGCCCAGAATGATAAACTATCTTTATGATCATAACGGCTGCATTCAAAGAGAGATAGCAGAAGCCTGCCATATCGAGCCTGCATCCGTGACCAGTGTTCTGAACAGCATGGAAAAGGCAGGTCTTATTGAAAAAAAGCCGGTGGAAGGAGATAAAAGAGCTCTTGCGATATGGCTTACAGAAAAAGGTCAACAGAAGAAAAAGGTTATAGATATGATATTCGCTGAAATGGCTGAAGAGTGTTTTCAGGGGTTCTCTGAGGCAGAAAAGCAACAGGCCGGCGATTTTCTTAACAGGATATTTAAAAACATGATAAGTGGAAATCAACAGGAGTGGAGGCCCTAGAGGGGATATTACATATGAACATATACATATCATATATTAAAAAATATAAGCTAATGTTTCTTAGTGCTATTAGCTGCGTGTTTTTGGAGGCAGTATGCGACCTGCTTCAGCCCACAATAATGTCAAAAATAATAGACGAAGGTGTTAAAAACAGCCGAATATCAACAGTACTGCACTTTGGGCTTATTATGCTGGGAATAACCGCGTTGGGGGCGGGCTTTGCCGCAACCAGGAATATACTTGCTAGCAAGGTGTCCCAAAGCTTCGGAGCAGATTTACGTTATGATGTCTTCAAGAAGATAATGAAGTTCTCAGAGGCTAGTGCAGACAATATAGAAAGCGGCTCACTTATCACCAGAATGACAAATGACACTTCTCAGGTGACCCAGTTTATAAATGGGATTATGAGAATATTTTTTAAGGCGCCTCTTACTTGTATTGGAAGTATTGTTCTTGCAATAATTCTAAGCCCGTTTATGAGTTTGGTTCTCCTGGCGGCCATCGGAATTGTGGCCGTGTTAATTATAATAAGCATGAAAATGAGCTATAGCCGTTTTTCAAAGGTACAAAAGGCAATTGACAAGGTAAATACTGTGGTGCAGGAATACCTTATGGGTGTAAGGCTCGTAAAGGCTTTTGGAAGATACGATGAGGAAGAGGCCCGATTCGATCAGGCAAATACCGATTTATACAGAAAGAGCGTTTCCTCCCAACTTGTAGTGGCTTATTTTTCACCATTAATGTCTTTATCCGTTAGTATCGGAATTGCAATAATTTTATATCTGGGCAGCATACTTTTTGGAAAGGGTCAGCTTGAGGTAGGAAAGGTTGCAGCCTTCATCAATTATATGAACCAGATATTATTCTCTCTGATAATGATAACTAACGTTTTTAATACCTTCATAAGAACGAAGGCTTCAACAGAAAGAATTGAAGAAGTACTTTCAGGGGAAGAGGATTTTATTAATACCGCAGAAGAGACCGAAATAACAGGAGGACAGCTTGAATTTAACAATATTACCTTCTCCTATCCCGGGGGTAGCGGTATACCGGTAATTAAAAACCTATCCTTTAAAATAGAATCGGGAGAAACACTCGCGGTTATCGGGCCAACAGGTTCGGGCAAATCCACACTTGCATGGCTTTGTATGCGTTTCTACCGACTAAGTGAAGGAGATATTTTACTTAATGGAGTAAGCATAAATGAAATGAATACGGTTTCTCTTAGAAACAGTATTGCTTTTGCTCCACAGAAAAGTATGCTTTTTACAGGAACGGTATACGAAAATATTTCATGGGCAAAGGAAAGCATCGAGGCAGAACAAGTATTCCGGGCTGCTCAAAATGCTCAGGCCGACGGCTTTATAAACAATATGTCTGAGAACTATTCCAGCAAACTGGGACAGAACGGAGTAAATCTATCAGGAGGTCAGAAGCAAAGGCTATCCATAGCCCGAGCTTTGGCAAAGGAGGCGCCCGTTCTGATTTTGGATGACTGTACAAGTGCCCTTGACGCAATAACAGAGGCCAAGGTCAGAAAGGCTATTACAAGCCAGGACAAAAAGCAGACAGTTATGATGATAACTCAAAGAATAGGAACTGCTATGTCAGCCGATAAAATACTTGTACTGGATAACGGCAGGAACGTGGGCTTCGGCAAACATACAGATTTACTGAAAAACTGCAGTACATACAGAGAGATATATAATTCCCAAATCGGGGGTGATTGTGTAAATGGCTGAAAAGGTAAATTCACAAAATTTCGATAATATGCCCAAGCTGGGCAGATGGGGCGGCGGTCCTCAAAGGTTTAAGCCCGGGGCCAAACCAAAGGATACTAAAGGTACACTGCTTAGGCTGGTTAAAATGTTCGGAAGCTGGCGCAAGGCGTTGATATTTGCCGCCTTTCTTACAATTCTTTCAGCGGGTGCAGCTCTGCTTACACCATACCTACTGGGGGAGGCTATTAACACCTTCAACCTCGAAACGGGGGCTGTTGATAATAAACTGCTTATTTCAATACTGACTGCTTTGGTATTGTGCTATATAACAAGCTGGGTTATAGACACGGTGAATTCGGTGCTTATGGCTAGAGTAACGCAAAGCCTGGTAAAGAAAATACGTACCGAGTTTTTTTCAAAGCTGCAGAGAATTCCGTTGGATTTTTACGACAGCAGATCCCACGGCGATACCATGAGTAGAATTACAAACGATGTAGATAATATAAGCAGTACAGTGGGTCAGGCAACAACACAGCTTATTTCAAGTGTTTTTTCCATTAGCGGCTCTCTGGTTATGATGCTCATACTAAGTCCTACATTAACCTTGGTGGCCCTTGTTACAATTCCATTGGTTTTCCTGCTTACAAAGACAATTGCAAAAAAGAGCAGAAAGTACTTTGTCAGCCAGCAGCAAACTCTGGGTAGTCTTAATGGCGTAATCGAAGAGAGCATACTTGGTCTCAAAATGGTTAAGGCCTTTAACCGGCAGGAAAAGGTTTTAAACGAATTTAGCTCGGTAAATAATACGCTTTGTGAGTACTCCACTAAAGCTCAGATTTGGGCAGGTTTTCTTATGCCCTTTATGAACGTTATCAATAATCTGAGCTACACACTTATTGCCTGCGCCGGCGGTCTCATGGCAGTAAGGGAATATATAACCGTCGGAGTGGTGGTCAGCTTTCTGACCTATTCAAGACAATTTGGTATGCCGCTTAATAATCTGGCAGGTATGTTTAATACTATACAATCTGCTCTAGCCGGCGCAGAAAGAGTTTTTGAGGTGTTGGATGAAAAGGAGGAAATTCAGGATAAGCCCGGTATAAAGCCCTTTGGAAGTGCTCGTGGAAAGGTGGAATTCAGGAAGGTATCCTTCTCTTACAATAAGAAAAAGCCGGTACTGAAGGAAGTCAGCTTTCAGGTAGAACCCGGTGAAGTAGTTGCCCTTGTAGGGGAGACGGGTGCAGGAAAAACTACAATTGTAAATCTTCTGACTCGCTTTTACGAAATTGATGAAGGGCAGATACTTATTGATGACACAGATATTACAGATATAAAAAGAAGAGAGCTTAGAGATTGCTTCTCAGTTGTTTTGCAGGATACCTGTCTTTTCACAGGAACCATTGCAGACAATATAAGGTATTCAAGACCGGAGGCTTCAGATGCCGATGTAATAGCTGCTGCCGTTACAGCCCATGCTGATGAGTTTATTTCTCGTCTTCCAAAAGGTTATAGTACGCACGTTACCGGAAGCTCTGACAACCTGAGTCAAGGGCAGAGGCAGCTCATTGCCATAGCCAGGGCAGTACTGTGTCAAGCGCCTGTTCTGATTCTTGACGAGGCAACCAGCAGCGTAGATACCAAAACCGAGAAGGATATCCAGCTGGCGCTTTTGAAGCTGATGAAAAACCATACCAGCTTTTTGATAGCACATAGACTCTCAACAATCAGGGATGCTGATAAAATTATGGTTATAGGAAACGGCGGTATAATAGAAGGCGGCACCCATGATGAGCTGATGAACAAGAAGGGTGTCTATTACGAGATGGTTATAAGTCAAATGGGTTTGAGTGAAGAAGCGGGTTGACACTTAATTTTCCAGATATTACAATGAGTCTATCAGAACGAAGTACATATTATGGAGGTTTAAACATGCACATAGTACATGTTTCTATAAAAGTTAAGGAAGAGTACCTTGAGGCTTTTAAACAAGCATCTATGGAAAATTCCAGGTGCAGTCTGCAGGAGACCGGGGTTGCAAGATTTGATGTGCTTCAGCAGCAGGAAGAGCCCACAAGGTTTTTGTTGGCTGAGGCTTACTATAATGCTGAGGATCAGCTGAAACATAGAGAAACAGACCATTTTAAGAAGTGGAAGGCTTCAACAGCCGAAATGCTTGAGGAAGCTTATACTTTTATAAAGTACAGCAATGTTTGTCCGGAAGAAAAGGGTTGGGGTGTATAGAGGACTATGAATATATCTATTGCGACTGCAACATTTTATAACATACCCTTTAAGGAAGCTTTGCAATTAATTAAGGCAGCCGGGTTTGAGAGCATTGAGCTGGACACCTACTGGACGGGAGGGGATAACTGGGAGGTAACTCAACATTTAAAAAACATCCGTCCCAAAGAGGTTATAAAAATGGTAAAGGACTGTGGACTGAGAATTAATTCTCTTCATGACATGGGTGGAGTAATTTTCGATGATGCCGGTACAGTTATAAGCGCTGATACTTATGAATATCTGGAGTATGGCGGAGAGGATATTCCCTGTTTGGTTTTTCATGCCCCACATAAAAAAACGGAGGATAATACCTGGTGGTCAAGGTATAGTGGTAAGGCTGCTCAGGATCTGAAGGAATTAAAAGATAGATACATTGTATGTATAGAAAATATTCAAAATTTTAAAGGCTATCAAACCTCTCTTATAGACCCGTCCGAGATGCTTTCCTTTGTTAAGGCCAACGGTTTATATATTAACATGGATACCACTCACTATGCACAATGCGGGATAGATATTGTCTCTGTCGCAAAAGAAAGTAGGGATTATGTTAAAGGCGTACACTTCAGTGATTACAAGGACGGAAAAAGGCATCTGTTTCCCGGGGAAGGGGAATTGAATCTGCAAGGCTTTATAGCTTCACTGAAACTTGACGCGATACATGCCTTCACCCTTGAGTGCAATATACCCTATGAAAAAAACTGCCCCGGCGTTGCAATAGATGGAATGACCAGGGCTAGAAAATATGTTCAGTCGCTGATTGGATAAACTGAAAACTCATTTGAAGATATTTTAATTTTTAGGGAGACAACTAATGGAAACGGGTATTAAAGAGCAATGGCCTAAAGTAAGACAACAAGGTGTGTAAAAGGTGGTTCAAAAATGAAAAGCTATACAAAGCCTGAAATAGCCGCTGATTTCAACAAGCTGGCTCAGTTTCTTGCAAGACGTGATATTAATAAGCTCACCTCAGATGAGTTATTAGATAAGTATGGGTTTTTAAAGGCGGACATGGTGATTGTCCTCGGAAGCAGTATTCCGTACCTGGCAGAGTTGGGCGCAGATACCTATATTAGGGGAGTCGCAGAATCAATGATGATAGTCGGCGGAATAGGTCATTCAACCAAGTATTTGGAGGAAAATATCTGTAATCATCCCGAGTATAATCAAATAGCAGTGGTAAACAGGCCCGAGGCAGATATCCTGCTGGAGGTTGTAACAAAAAAGACAGGAATTTCTGCAGAGAGCGTATTATTGGAAAACCGCTCCACAAACTGCGGCCAGAATGCATCAGAGGCCCTGGCTGTTATAAAAGAGAAGTCTGTAATACCCTCTTCAATTATAATAATTCAAGACCCTACAATGCAGATGAGAACTCATGCTGCTTTTAAAAAGGTTTGGTCAGAAGAGGAAACAAAAATTATAAGCTACAGCCCCTTTATACCAGAGATAAGAGTGGTTGATGGTGAACTAAAACTGGTAAATGATATATACGGCATATGGCAGTTTGAAAGATTTTTGGATATTGTTATGGGCGAAATCCCCAGGCTGAGAGATGATAAGACTGGCTACGGTCCTAATGGTAAAGGCTTTATAGCGCATGTTGATATTCCTGAGGAAGTAATTGCGGCTTATGAAAGACTTCTAACCGTACATTCCGGGTACCGTGACATTATGCTTAGAAAATAGTATGTCAGGTAGTAAACAAAGGCGTTATATTTATATAATATAGATATTTTCGTAAGATAGAAATTTTCGGAGGTAGTATGAAAAAGGTTGTCGCAATTGTAATAATTCTGGCAGGAATCCTGGTTGTGTATTTTGGAACGAAGGGAATACAGTCCTATCTGGATCTGAGAAAATACCAGCAGCAGGTAGATGATATAAAGATAGAAAATGTTGATCTGAGCAGGATCCCTGACGGTACCTATATAGGAAATGCCGAAGTACTGTGGGTAGCTGCAGAGGTAAAAGTTATTGTTAAGGATCATAAGATAGTAAACATTGATCTCATAAAGCATAAAAATGAACGAGGGAAAAGTGCTGAAGTCATCCCGGAAAAGGTTGTTGAAGCACAGTCTCTCCAGGTTGAAGCAATTTCCGGTGCGACCAACAGCAGCAAAGTTATCCTTAAAGCTATAGAAAATGCTCTTAATAATGCAGGATAAGCAAATTAAGAGCATTATAAGGTTATGTAATAAACGCCCCTCTGCATGGAGGGGCGTTTGCATTACTTTATCATATCCTTACTGATTTCAAGGAAACTATTAATATCCTCCTCAATGGTTTTTAAGGAATTTCTCCAGAAATCTATACTTTGTATATCAATACCAACAGTTTTTGTCACATCAGCTATCTTGTTCTTCCCGGTAATGCTTAACAACACTTCATAGTCTTTTACAAAAGCAGCGCCTCTTTTTTCATACTCTGCATAAAGCCCTTTTGCAAACAACAGACCAAAGGCATAGGGAAAGTTGTAGAAGTTAGCGTTGGCCATGTAATAATGAGGCTTGCAGGCCCACATATACTTATGAAGGTATTCTGAATCTAGACCATCGCCATAAGCCTCTTTTTGAGCCCAAAGCATTATATCATTTAATTCCTCTGCTGACAGTGAGTTATTTTTTCTTCTGTTAAAAAGCTCACTTTCAAAAAGGAAACGGCTGTATATATCAACGATAACCTGGGTACAGTCGCTTAACTCCATCTCAAGTATGGCAAAAGCTTCATCCTTTGACGCTATATCCAGTGACGATTTTTTTACAATAGTCTCGCAGAATATGGAGGCTGTTTCTGCAAGAGGCATGGGATAATCGCTGTTCAGGATACTCTCCTGTCTTACACATTCATTGTGGAAACCGTGGCCTAATTCATGTGCCATAGTAATTACATCACTGAAGGTGTTCCCATGGTTTAACATTACTCTGCTTTGACCAATGGGGTGCAGGTCTTCACAGAAGGCTCCTCCTATTTTACCTTCTCTTGGGTAAACATCAATCCAGTGCTCATCAATAGCTTTCTTTGCAAAATCCGCCAGTTTGTCGCTAAAGGTTCTGAAATTCTGCTCCACTACTTTTGATGCTTCTTCGTATGGATATTTTTTATGAATATCCCCCAAAGGAGCAAACAGATCGAAAAATGGTAAACCATTATCGCACCCTAGTAACTTAGCTTTTGCCCGCAGATAATTTCTGAAGGCAGGAAGGCTTTCCTTTATTGCCTGGAGCATTGAGTTGAGGGATTGTTCCTCCATCCTGGAGTTGAACAGGGTTTCCTGCAAAGGAGATTTAAAGCCTCTCATATCACATACAGTGATAACCTCACCTTTAATACCGTTAAGACATGCCGCCAATGAATCTGAAATTTTAGAATATGAGGCAAGCTCTGCTTCATAGGCCTTCTTCCTGAGATCTCTGCTGCCTTCATAAGCCATGTTTCTTATAATGGACAGAGGCAGTTGTTTCTGTTGACCGTCCAATTCAATATCAACCTTTAAATTTGATGTAAGTACATCCTTGAGCTTTGTCCAGGCACTTGAACCGGTATTTCTCATTCGGGCAATAGCTGCTTCTTCTTTCCCGCTGAGAAGGTAAGCGCTTTTCTCGATTATTTCATTTATATAAAATGAATGTTCCTTTAATACCGGAGAACTCTCTATTTCAGTAGAAATGTTTCTTATTGTTCCAATCCAGCGGCCTATCCTGGAATCTGCTTCCGCAGCGGAACTCAGCTTAACTTCTATCATTTCAGAGTACTTTAAGGCATTTTCATTCTTGGTATCAACACTGTAGGACAACTCGGAAAATTTGTATAACTTACTAGCCAGCGTGTTGATACGGTTTTTTATATCTATAAATTGTTCAAGCTTTTGTCTAGAATTATCACTGTTAACAACCGTCTTATCCACCCAGTTGATGTACTCTGTTAGGAGATTGTCCAGAGAAGCCAGATCCTTCAAGAAATCCTCTCCATCAAAGGACGAATATAAGTCCTTTAAACTCCACATATATTCCATTTTGATTTTTCCTCCTGATATTTGGTAATATTAAAAGTATACTAAAATTATATATAAATAATACTATAAATTTGTAAAAAGAGGGATAGGAGCAGGTATGACAGACATTTCAAGTGCAATATATAAACAGAGGGAATATTTCAGAAGCGGTGCAACTTTAGCAGTAGACTATAGAATAAATGCCTTAAAGCGTTTAAAAGTAGCCATACAAGCAAATGAGGAACAGATTTTTGATGCCTTAAAAAAAGATTTGAATAAAGCCCCGTATGAAACATATATGACTGAGGTTGGTATTATACTTGATGAAATAAAATTTATGATTAAAAAACTACCGGCCTGGAATCGTAAACAACGGGTCAGGACACCTTTAGCTCACTTCAAGTCGACCTCATATATACTTTCAGAGCCCCATGGAGTTGTTTTGATTATGGCTCCCTGGAATTATCCCTTTCAGCTAACGATAGCACCATTGCTCGGAGCAATCGCAGGCGGTAACTGCGTCATTATAAAACCCTCCGAATATTCTGTTCATACCAGCAGCCTGATTTCAAAAATCATCAGGCAATGTTTCGGCGAAAACTATGTTATGGTTATTGAAGGAGGAACGGAAATAAATCAGCAGCTTCTTAAGGAAAGGTTTGATTATATATTTTTTACCGGTAGTGTCAGTGTAGGTAAAATTGTAATGGAAGCTGCAGCTAAAAACCTTACGCCTGTGACCTTGGAATTGGGAGGGAAAAGCCCCAGTATTGTTGATAGGGAAGTAAATATTGATATGGCTGCAAAGAGAATTGTATGGGGAAAATGCCTCAACAGCGGGCAAACCTGTGTAGCGCCTGATTATTTGTACGTCCACCGGGAAATAAAAGACGAACTGCTTGAAGCAATGAAAAAATATATTGGTCAGTTTTACGGAAGGAAGCCGCTTGAAAGCCAGGAATATACCAAAATTATAAATGAAAAACACTTTAATAGACTAAGAAAACTGATGATAAGCGGAACAATACTTGCCGGCGGGAATGTGAATGCTGAAACCTTACAAATAGAGCCGACTATTCTTGGAGATGTCAAATGGGAAGACCCTGTAATGCAGGAGGAGATTTTCGGCCCCATTCTGCCGGTACTCGAGTATGACAGGCTATCAGATGTTATAGATGAAGTTAACAAGCACCCGAAACCGTTGGCTCTATACCTGTTCACTAATAATAAAGTAACAGAAAAACTTGTACTTGAAAGGATTTCATTTGGAGGAGGGTGTGTTAACGATACAATAGTGCATCTGGCCTCTTCCTACCTGCCGTTTGGTGGTGCTGGCGAAAGCGGAATGGGGGGCTATCATGGAAAATGGAGCTACGAGACCTTTACCCGAAAGAAAAGTATTTTAAAAAAGTCCACCCTCATTGACGTCAAATTAAGATATGCTCCCTATGGGAATAAGCTTAAACTTCTAAAAAAGATAATGAAATAACTTAAATAATAATGAAGTAACTGGAATATATAACATAAATTACGTAGACATGATTAAAGTTATTATGTAATTTGGATAATAGGGGGCTTGAGTTCTGCCCCCTACTTATTATCTGAATCTTGGTATATCATCCAAATCCTCGACATCCGGATTGTTTGGATCTGCACTCAGATATTCTCCGCCGTTCTTTCCTCTGACAACATTGTAACCTTCCAGGACACCCTGTTTTGCCATCAATACTGCATAATTAAAAGAGCAGGTATTACCGTTCTCAAACATAACATCAGTTATTATACCGTCATCGTTCCTTCTGACTCTGGTAATTCTGGTTCCTAGTCTCATACGGTTTCTCCTTTCCCTATTTAATTAATTTTGAAAAAGAACTGCAATATTAGTTTTTCTTAAATCAGCTACATTAAACTAACAAAAATATCTTTTTAAATAGTGGCTATTTAAGTGTAAAGAATATAAAAGTGCAATAAATGCACTAAATTTAACATATGTACTAACTGTATTAAGTGTGTTATTGATTCAGTTTTTGGTAAATGGTAGAATAAATCAAAATGTATCAAAGGGTGATTTGATAAAAAAATGCCCAAAAATGAGGTAGCCAATGCATGAATTACAAATAAGAGAGATTAGAAATGATGAGCTTCAAGGACTATTAGGCCTTTATACACAACTTCACAATGATGTCATGCCGGAGCTGGATGAAAGAGTTAAAAAAATTTGGGAGAATATAAACAATGACCCAAATCATCATATTATTGTAGGGCTAATTGATAACAAAATCGTAGCATCCTGCGTTCTGATAGTTGTATACAACCTTACTCATGGGCAGAGACCCTATGCTTTGGTAGAGAATGTAATTACCGATGGAGCATACAGAAAAAGAGGTTACGCAACAGAGGTTTTAAACCACGCCAAAGTTATTGCACAGCAACATAACTGCTATAAAATAATGCTTATGACCGGCTCAAAAGAAGATGCTACACTAAGGTTCTATGAAAGAGCCGGCTATAACAGAAATGATAAGACAGCGTTTATTCAATGGTTTGATTAGCCTGCAAGCAGACATAAAATTGTAATATTAATATATGGAACATTTTTCTTGTACCTTCAGTCTAATTACATATAAATAAGAGGATGGAGGGATTTTATATGAAGAAAAAAGCAGCAGGTATTATATTAGCAGGAATGATATTATTTTCCGGGACATTTACTTTTGCACAATCAGCGGACAACACCGACAACACACTAAAAATCCAGTTTTCAGATATAACAAATCATTGGGCAAAGGATGCGGTTCAAAATTTACTTAAAAGAAATGCGGTGCCTTTTGGGGATGATATGTTTCTTCCCTCGAAAGCTATTACCAAAGGCGAATTCGCGTTGATGCTTCATAAGGCTATGGGAATACAAATCGATTACTTTAGGGCACCTGACATAAAGGACTATTTTGATGATATAAAGGGGGATGCACCCTACGCTGCAGCAGTAATTGATCTTGTAACCGCAAATATCCTGGAGGGTGGAGGCAGTTTTAAACCGGATGCTACTGTAACAAGAGAAGAGATGGTGCATATCATAATGCAGGCCTATAAATACAAACTGGGTGAGACATACGCACTGATTAAAATCGGCGCTGCAACCTTTAAGGATACATCAGATATCAACATCAACTATAGCGGCGAGGTGGCAATAGCACAGCACTACAAGCTAATTGCAGGAACAGGTGATAATATGTTCCATCCACAAAAAGCAACAACCCGTGCCGAGGCCGCAGCAGTAATTAATAAGCTGGCTATTATAGTAGACAAACAAAACAGCCGTGTGACTATCAGTCCTGAGGCTGTTGAGATAAAAGGTTCACTTGAAATGAAAATAAGTATTAAAAACAGCTCAGATAAAGCTGTGATAATAAATCATACTTCCGGTCAAAAATTTGACTTTACACTTCTTGATAAAGACTCGGACATTCTATATACGTGGTCGGCGGATAAGTCATTTATTATGGCGCTTACCTCAACTACCATCAAGCCCGGTGAAACACTGGAGTTTAAAGATACTTTATCAGGTGAGGCTTATGCAGCAGTAAAAGATAAGGCAATGTATCTTAAAGCATATATTACTGGTGAGTCACAGAATTTTAACATAAACCACAATGGGTATATAGCTGAGATAATTAAATAGTAAATTGGGAAAATAATAAATAATAAAAATAATAAAAAAATAATATTCGCATGTCTAATTACCGGGACATGCGAATATTATTTTCCGCCGAATTGAAATATATAGTACAAAATAGTAATATAAAGGGGTAACTATTGGGATTCTAATTTGGGAGGTTAAGTGTGAACAATATAGATAATCAGTACTTAGAAACAAAAAAATACCCAGGTCCTGTGGCAGCAGGAATATTTTTTTCTCTGACAACAATTTTTATGACATATGGTGCAGCTATTCTGCCTTTTAAAAACGCATATCTGAGGAGCGGTGCGGGAGAAGTAATATTTGTCCTGCTGCCTGCACTGATTTTTCTTGTAGCGGGCAGGTACAACCTTAAGGACACATTAAAACTCAGAAGGACAAAACCTATTAACTATGTAATTGTAGTATTTATGATGATGTTTGCACTGCCGGTGGTTGGAGTTCTTAATGCGATCGCTCTGGGAATTATCCGCTTGATTTTTGGAAGGAACCTGCCTATCCCGAGTCTGGATATATCAGATATTCCCACCCTTCTTATTGCACTTCTGGTCATAGGAGTATCTGCTGCTGTATGTGAAGAAACACTTTTCAGAGGTTTAATCAGTAAAAGCTATAGCTGCCTGGGTACCGTAGGATCGCTTGCTTTGACTTCGGTATTATTCGGTATACTTCACAGGGATCTACAAAAGATAATAGGTACCGCCCTGCTGGGTGCGCTTATTGGCTTTATAGTATATAGGACAAAAAGCATTTATGCTGGAATGGCTGCACATTTTACAAATAATGCAATAGCTGTACTCCTTACTTATGCGTCATCAAAAATGATTGAGAGAATGGACAATGTAGGAATTAATCAGATTGAAAACTTTGATTTTTCAAAAATACCTACTGCCTCATTAGTTATTGTTGCTGTGTTTTATGGCATATTATTTTTGGGGTGTCTTGGAGGCTTTATAGGATTGATGTATGCTTTTCTGAAATCAACTGAGGGAAGTTTTAGAGGAGCTTTGTACCAAAGTATTTCCCCGAAAAAAGAAAAGAAATTTGGCGTGGCAGCAGTTATAAGCGTACTGCCAGGCGTAATAATGATATTTTTTATATTTATTCGTCAAGTTCTTGAACTTATGGATGTAAAATCCGGGTTATTGTTTGACTTTATAAGGGCTATTGGCTTAAGCTAGGCTACGAATATCCCTTCCTGCCAGCACCAACCTGTCAAAGTGCCCCATGATTCTAGAGGCTATACGCTCTGTGTAAAGGTCAAAGAGCTTCTTAGGGCCAAGGTTTGTTGATATAATGGTTTTACAGGCCGAAATACTATTATTAGCCTGACGAGTATTGAGAATATTCAACAGCTCGGCATATCTTGCATCACTTATTGGTTCCGTACCAAGGTCGTCGATAATCAAAAGCTCCACGTTGAATATGCTCTGATACTTATCATCGTTATAGTTTTCTTCTTTATAGGCCAGCATTTTATGCTCAGTTATAATATCAAACAATACCGGGGCTGTCAGATACAATACAGTTCTTCCCTCATTAAGCAGCTTTCTGGCAATACATAATGATAAAAAGGTTTTTCCTACTCCTGTTCTTCCGCTGAAAAACAGGTTTTTGCTTTCGGGATTGTCCAGATTTAAGGTGAAATCAATACAGGCATTTTTTATATTAATTATATTCTCACGGGGAGATATTGCTATACCGTACCTCTCGGAATCTACTTCCTCGGGATAGAGCTCCTCATTAAAAGTTTCAAAGCTTTCAGAACCATTCAGACTTATATTTGAACGTGCGAACAGATGATTTATTATTTGCTGTTTGTAGCAGGAACATCTTTGTGAACCGGAGGAATCTATAATATATCCGGTATCACTGCACTTTTCACACTCAAAACGGAGTTTGAATATATCCGGACTGATATTGTTTGACTCAAGTAAGGTCTTCTTTTCCTCTGCAAGTATTCGGAGATTATGTTCAAGCTCAGCAACAAGAGGAGTAGAGGAAGCTCCATTTGAGGTCAGGATAAGGCGGTTATACTTAATTCCTAAAAAGCTTATTTCGCTATCTATTTCAAAGAGCCTTGGAAGCTTGGAATACACTTGAGCTTTTCTCTCTGAAGCCTGATCGGCCGATAATTTTTGCCTTCGTTCATATTCTCTTGCTATAGTATTATGTATATCTCTATTCATATTAACCCCTTAACCCCTAAAGCCCCTTATAACTTATGGTTTATTTGTGTTTGTAAAAAAGTTATTGTAATAATCCTCATTATATGTACGCTGCTCAAAGTTATCTCTTTGTGATTCCTTTTTGCCGTTCTTCTGAGCTGATTGGCCGTTCTGTGCATTTTGATACTGAGCCTTTAAACTTGACTCATATCCCAGGATTTCCTGAGCATTAAGAAGGCCCAGGTCATGCCATTTTGTAAGAACATTATTCAGATACTTAAAGTCAGGATTAGTCTTTCCAACAGTTTTTTTGAGGGCAAGTTCAATTACATCCATATCGTATTTATATTCTATAACCCACTTTTCTACAAATTCATTTTCGTACTCTGTAAGTGCCCTTCTAAGTCGTAGCTTTTTAATAATAGTCCCTTTGATACCCCTTACCTGGGACATTTCTTCAAAATACTTCTCCAGGTCAAAAAAGTTCTGAATACCGCGTCTGTGCCAGTTTGACGCAACTGCCTCTATATAACCCTTGTGAAAGGTGTTATTGTCATGGCAGTATTTAAAAAGCGTGTACATGACATCCGGCTCAAACTTATATATCGTAAACCAGTTATCTATTGTAAGATACCAGTTCGGAGGCATAAGTCCCTGAAAAAACTTTGAGTTTATAGCAGATAAAGTATTGTTTCTGTTTTTATTTTTCTCAAAATTTTCATTTGCCTGTTCTGGCGATGATACAGCTTTAAGGCGGTATATCCTGTTAGTCTCAGCTTCCTTGAGATCTATCAGCTTAATTTTGTCCTCAACCCAGCTAATTACTTCAAGGTTGTCTAAACTGGTCAGAGCAGCTTTTAGTTCATCCAAAGACAGGTTGAGAGTTTTGGACAGTTCATCTGTTGTGGCCTTTTTATTGTGCTTGCACAAAAACAACAGGTAAAGGTAAACCTTTATACAGGTACTATCCATTGAAGGCATATACTGGCTGATAAAAATATCTGACACGGCTGTGTCGGAATACAGCAGCGACTTGTTGTCCTCAAAATACATTTATTTAATCCCCCATCCCGGTAAAAAACACTATAAATCAATATAAAAACACAATATTTAAGTAGTATTTAAAATATTTGATACTAAGATATTATAACATACCCGGGAGGTTTTATATTTAATTTGTTTATCATTATGATTAAATAAGTGCATTTTATGGATAGTAAATTTTTCTAGTTTTAATTGTTTTAATATAATTCCAGTAGGGTATAACTATATTATGAAAATTAAAGAAAAAGTCATATATGGAGGTATACATGCTAAACGAAAAAATAAATAAACTCTTGAATGAACAGATACAAAAAGAATTTTATTCTGCATATTTATATCTTGGAATGGAAGCTTATTTCTCAAGTCTGAATCTGGATGGATTCGCAAACTTTTTCAGAGTACAGGTTCAGGAAGAACGTGATCACGCAATGAAATTTTTTAATTATATAAATCAGAAGGGAGGAAAAGTAGATTTATTACAAATTAACGCACCTGAAGCAAACTTTGAGTCAGCCGAAGAGATATTTGCACTGACCCTTGGGCATGAGCAGTTTGTTACTCAGTCAATATATAATATTGTAAATGCAGCATTGGATGAAAAAGATCATGCTACAAATACCTTCCTTCAATGGTTTGTTACAGAGCAGGTTGAAGAAGAAGCAACAATGGAAAAATACCTGAAAAAGCTTCAGCTTATAAAGGATGATCCAAACGGATTGTTTATGTTGGATGCGGAACTGGCACAGAGAGTTTATACTCCACCACCAGCAGGTACAATATAAAAGGACGGATGTTCCGGGTTGCCTCAAGTTTATAAGTTCATTATTACTACTAACCGTATTCTTTGCAGCTTTAGTGCCTGGCGATTGATTCTTTCAATCATACTCAGCGTATTAATGGTTTCGTGGTTGTTTATATATTATGTTTTTTATATCAACAATCGCCAGACACTAAAGCTGTAGGTGTACGGTTTTAATTTACAAATACGGTATGAAATCATAAAAAACCTCCCGGGTTTCGGTATAGTCCGATTCACGGGAGGTTTTCATATATCATATTAAACCATAACTTGCGATATTAGAACTATTTGAATGAAGCCCAGTTGAAGAGTACAAAACCAAGTTTTGTATTTACAATACCCTGGAGATTCTTATTAACTACAACAGGCTCAGTATAGAAGTACAGAGGAGCTATTGGAGCGTCATCCATAAGAACCTTTTCAGCATCATGGAATAGCTGGATACGTTTTACTGCATCAGTTTCTTTTCTTGCTGCTGCAATCAATTCATCATACTTTGGATTGGTGTACTTTGCATTATTCTGACCGTTTCCGGTTGTGAATATATCCATAAAGGTTGATGGATCCATATAGTCACCGATCCAACCATTTCTGTTAATATTGTAAACACCGTCTTTTCTTGACTGCTGGAATACATTCCATTCCTGAGCAAGGATTTCAACTTCAACACCGAGGTTTTCCTTCCACATCTGCTGTAATGCTTCAGCTACAGGTTCATGACCTGAACCGGAGTTTAAGCCGAAAGTAATCTTAGGAAGACCCTTTCCATCAGGGAAGCCTGCTTCAGCAAGAAGTTTCTTTGCTTCAGCTATATTCTTTTCATAATCTTCAGGTTTTACTGAAATATATTCTCCGGCGGTAGTTCTGAAGTCGGGATCTTGTTTAACATCAGCTATACCATAAGGGATAAAGCCGGATGCAGGAGTTTCTCCGCCCTTCTTAACCTTTTCAACCAGATAGTTACGATCTATTGCCAAAGAGAAAGCCTTTCTTACTTTTGCATTATCAAATGGAGCCTTGTTGTTTACCAGGTCCACATAGTAAGTTCCAAGGAGCGGTAATATCTTAAGGTTACCAGCTTCCTTTTCAGCAGCCAGTTCATCGGTAGGAATATTCTTTGCATAATCTACCTGGCCGTTTTTGAAGGCACTGAGAATAGCATTCTGGTCATTCATCAGGTACCATTCAATCTTAGGAGCTACGATGGAAGCCTTGTCCCAATATGTTTCACTTTTTTCAAATGTTATTTTTGAATCATGTTCCCAGCTTGTAAGCTTGTATGGTCCGTTTCCTATATAGGTTGCAGGATCAAGAGCCCACTTCTGAGGGTCCTTGGATACGATGTCTTCTCTCATAGGAACAAGTGCAGGGAATGCTACGATTTCTGTGAAGAATGGGCATGCATTCTCAAGAGTTACTTCCAGAGTTTTATCATCAACTGCTTTTACACCTAAGGTATTAACATCTGCTTCACCTGCATTGATTTTTTCACCATTCTTTATAAAGTAGATGTAATAAGCGTAGTCAGCAGCAGTATCCTTATTAACAGTCCTTTTCCAGGAATAAACAAAGTCATTTGCAGTTACGTCCTTACCGTCTGACCATTTTGCATCCTTACGAATGTGGAATGTCCAAACAAGTCCGTCCGCACTGGTTTCCCACTTTTCAGCTGTACCGGGAACGATGGAACCGTCCTTGCCGATTGTAGTCAAACCTTCAAAAGCATTTAAAATATAATTTCCGCCGTCAACCGCATTGTTAAGGGACGGGTCAAGAGTTTTAGGTTCGGAAGCTATTGTGGCACTGATAGCCTTTTCTGAGCTGGATGAGCTTCCGCAGCCGGCAAATACAGTAATGATTGCCGTAAGTGCAAGAATAAGTGCTAATATTCTTTTCATAAGATTATACCCCCTATTATTATTATTGAAATTGATATGAAGTCCAGTATTACAATAAATGTATTTTCCCTAGCATATAAGATTAATATACCATCCGCTTTCAAGCCAATGTCGACCTCAAAGTATTGAAAGAATACCTGTTTTCTGTAATATGGAAAATTAACTTGTATTATATTTTTCCTGCAAAGTGGCAGGCTACATAATGACCATTGCCATGGTCCTTGAACTCAGGTACCTGCTGCGCACAGATATCCTTTGCATACGGGCATCTGGTTCTAAATTTACAGCCTGAAGGCGGATTTACAGGCGAAGGTATTTCACCCTTTAAAATAATCCTGTTTCTCTTCTTGGCAACTTCAGGGTTTGGTTCAGGGATAGCTGTAAGCAATGCCTGAGTATATGGGTGCAGAGGATTTTTATATAGCTCCTCAGATTCAACAAGTTCAACAATGTGACCGAGATACATTACGCCTACTCTGTCACAGGTGTGTCGTACAACACCAAGGTCATGTGATATGAACAGGTATGTCAGATTCAACCTTTCCTGCATTTCTTCAAGAGTATTTATTATCTGGGCACGGATAGACACGTCCAAGGCTGATACAGGTTCATCACAGACAATAAATTCAGGCTCTACAGCGATAGCCCTGGCGATACCTATTCTCTGGCGCTGTCCTCCTGAGAATTCATGGGGATAACGTGAAGAATGTTCGGTATTAAGGCCTACAAGTTTAAGAAGCTCTCTGATTTTTTCGGCTCTTTCCTTTTTTGAGCCTGACAACTTGTGTATGTCAAGAGCTTCACCAACTATATCAGATACAGTCATTCTTGGATCTAGAGATGCGTAAGGATCCTGGAATATATACTGCATTTTTTTTCTGTAAGGAAGAAGTTTACCTCTTTGGAACTTTGTTATATCAACACCCGAGAACTTTACCTGACCGCTAGTCGGGTCATAGATTCTGAGAATTGATCGGCCCAGAGTGGTCTTTCCGGAACCGGATTCACCAACGAGACCGAGTGTTTCACCTTTATATATGTCAAAGGTTACGTCGTCCACCGCTTTTACTGATGCTTTTTCACCAAGATTATTTTTTATGTGGAAATGTTGCTTGAGATTTTTAACTTCTATTAAAACATTTTTTTTGTTACCAGAAGCCCTTGATTCAGCATTAGCCATTGTTCTTTACCTCCACATTCCTGTTTACTCTGCTGTCATACAACCAGCAGGTGGTTCTGTGACCATCCTCTTCGACGTACTCTTCAGGCAGATGATTGATACACACCTTAAGACAGCTCTCGCACCTTGGTGCAAAAGCGCAGCCCTTGGGAAGGTTCAGAAGATCAATTGGGTTTCCTTTGATTGGTATGAGCTTTTCGCCCTTCTTGTTAAGGTCAGGCAATGAGCGTATAAGACCCTTTGTGTATGGATGGCGGGGAGCATGAAAAATGCTGTAAACGGTTCCCTGCTCAACAATTTTTCCTCCGTACATTACAATTACGTCATCTGCCATATCGGCTACTATACCAAGGTCATGGGTTATTAATACTATAGCCATGCCTGTTTTTTTCTGTATATCCTTTAGAAGTTCAAGTATCTGAGCCTGAATAGTAACATCAAGTGCAGTAGTAGGCTCATCTGCTATAAGCAGCTTCGGGGAGCCTGCAAGTGCCATTGCAATCATAGCTCTTTGGCGCATTCCGCCCGAGAACTCGTGCGGATACTGCTCAAGACGCTTTTCAGGTTCATTTATACCAACCAGAGATAGAAGCTCAATGGAACGTTTTTTAACTTCCTCTTTTGGAATCTTTCCGTATTTGTGGTACAAGGATTCTGCAATTTGGTTTCCTATAGTGAATACTGGATTCAGACAAGTCATAGGGTCCTGAAAGATCATTGCTACCTCATTGCCCGCGAAATTAAGTCTTTCGGCCTTGGACATTGAGGAAACGTCCTTTCCGTCAAAGGTAATGTTTCCGCCAACAATTCTTCCGGGCTTGTCAATCAGGCCCATAATTGAATAGGAGGAAACACTTTTTCCTGAACCGGATTCACCAACTATTCCAAGAACCTTACCCGGTTCAAGAGTATAGCTGACACCATTGACAGCTTTAACCTCTCCAGCCGGTGTAAAAAAGGAAACCTTTAAATCATTTATTTTAAGTAATTCTTTGCTCATATAATCTCCTATCTACGCGCGCAGCGTGTATACATTTAGTAATGAAAAGCCGCTTGCGGTTTTTCGATGCGTGAAAAGTAAGATAAAATATTCTATTATATTTTTCACGCTACCTCCATCTCGCTGTTTTGCACATTTATCTTGCCATGCTGTTACTTTACTATCACAGCGGACACACCAAAATATAGATTTATTTTTACTTCTTCATTCGTGGGTCCAATGCATCTCTCAGACCATCTCCGAAGAGGTTCATGGACAGAATGATTATACTTATTGTCGCAGCCGGGAAAACCAACATATAAGGGTAGGAATATATACCCTTCAGAGCCATTTGTGACAAAGAGCCAAGTGATGCCATAGGAATTGAAACACCTAAACCTATAAAGCTCAGGAAGGATTCAACAAATATTGCTTCAGGAATTTTTAAGGTTGCAACTACTATGATCTGACCAATACAGTTTGGTATCAGGTGCTTTAAAATAATATCCTTGCTGCTGGCTCCCAGAACCTTTGCAGCCAATACGTATTCCTGCTCCTTTAAAGCGAGTATCTGACCGCGCACTATTCTGGCCATATCAACCCAGTAAAGTAAAGCCAGAACGAAGAATATACTAATTAAACCAACGCCTAGACCCCTTAAAAATTGGGGAGAGTTTGAAGAAGAAAGAAATTTATCAATTGGATCTTTAAGTACAACCTGTAATAGAATAACAATCAGAATTGTCGGAACAGAATATACTATATCAACAATTCGCATCATTACAATATCCACCCAACCGCCAAGAAAGCCTGAAATGGCACCATACAAAATACCTATTATAGATATCATTATTGCTGCAACAATACCTACTGCCAAAGAAATCCTGGCACCTATCATGGTTCTGGTGAAGAGGTCTCTTCCAAGGCTGTCGGTACCGAATATATGTTGTGCATTAGGTGAAAGGTTCTCGCTTCCCTTGATTATCTGATCATAAGAATAGGGTGAAACCATCGGTCCAATTATTGCTGCGAGAACAACCAGCATAATAACTATAAGTGATCCCATAGCAACCTTGTTGGCTCTGAGCCTTTTCCATGCATCTCGCCAGTAGCCTACTGAAGGACGCATAACTTCAGCCGTTGCCTTCTCACTTTCAGAGGCCGGCACAAACAAATTATTATCTAAAACATCTAAATTATTCATCATATTAGTCTCCATTCCGTTTTTTCACCTACTCCTATTTAGTAATATTGATTCTAGGATCAACGAACCTGTAAATAATATCTACCAAGAAGTTCATGAAAATTAGCAGTGCACCAAAGAATATTGTGACACCCATTACAGTGGGATAATCCTTTGCAGTTATACTGGTTACAAAAGAACTTCCAAGTCCCGGTATTGAGAAAATGGATTCAATAACGAAGGAGCCTGTTAGTACTGATGCGACCATTGGTCCCGCATAAGTAACAACAGGAAGTATACCGTTTCTCAAACCATGTTTGAATATTACAACTCTTTCAGAAAGTCCCTTGGCACGGGCAGTTCTGATATAATCCTGATTTATTACATCCAGCATTGAGGAACGCATTAACCTTGTAATAAAGCTCAATGGGAAGAAGGAAAGTGCAAAGCCCGGAAGTATAAAACTGGATAAGGTGTCCAGATGACTAACGGTAGGGAATATGTGAAGTTTAACTCCAAATACCACCATACTAACTGTAGCTACAACAAAGCTGGGGACAGCTATTCCTATTGTGACTATAAACATGATAGCTCTGTCGGCAGCAGTATTCTTTTTCAGGGCACTAAGTGTACCGAGAACAGTTCCAACTACGATTGCTATGGCACTTGCAAAAAGACCAAGCTTAAGTGAGTAAGGAAATTTTCTTACAATTATTTCATTAACACTTTGACCTGCCAGCTTAATTGACTCTCCAAAGTCACCCTTAATAACATTTTTTGCGTACATTTCATACTGAACAAGTAGTGGCTTGTCCAACCCGTATTTTGCCTCCAGGTTTGCCAGTATCTCAGGAGTCATTTTTCTATCTCCGAGGAATGGATTACCAGGTGTTAAGTGCATCAGGAAAAAAGTTAAAGTAAACATAATCCATAATGTCAGTAATGAGACTATTAACCGTTTTGAAATATATTTCAGCATACGACCTCCGTTTTGCTGTGACCCTATAACACAGCTAATTAAGTAATTTGGTTCTATTTTCTATTTATCTCTATAAACAGAATAGTATATAATTATCCTGTTTTCAGAGTAATAATGCTAGTTAGTTAGGCTACTAAATCTGGAAAATTGTCTACCAAATCATTTTGAATAACCCCGATAAAAAGCAAAATATATGTCGAAAATCCACATGAAAAAGTACGTTACAATGAGGGATTATACTACAAATAAATGGTGAATTCAACATTTTAATACTTCCAAATAAAATACCAAATGCTGTAATGGCAATATATATAGCGAATTTGACAAAACCACCAAAAATCGACAATTAAAATGTAAATATTATACATTATTGGATTATCGAATTAACGCTTTAGCAGGATATTAGTATAACACTGTAATTGAATTATTTAAACTAAATATGTAAACTATTTACAAGTAATATATTGACAAACTACAAACTATAAGTAATTTATAGAAAAAAAGTAAATATTAACAACTTAGAACATATGGGGAATGATAAAAAGGTAGATATTACCAGCTTATATAAACTAAATAAGTTAACTTGTTGAAATACAAATGTAAACCTTTATAATGTATATAGAGCATTATTATAAATGTATATAGAGCATTATTTCACAGGAGGATTTCAGTGGGTAAAAACACATCATATTTTTTAAGACGGGTCAAAAGTAAAATTTACATAATGGCTGTAATGGTACTAACAATAATAATTGTCCTTGCCTGTCTGTTTTATTATTCAAGTAAGAACAGCTATCAGGAAAGTACCCTCGTAAATGTGTTAGGCAGGCAAAGAATGCTGACACAAATGATTGCAAAGGATACAAGCCGCCTATACGCACTGGTTCAGGCAAAAGAAGTCGGTAAAACCTTAGAGGCTGACAGCGTGGTTAATAATAAAATTGTTAAAATAAAACATAATATCAAAGCTGCGAAGGAGGAATTCAGCAAAACTCTTGCCGATATTAACAAAGGAACCATTGAAAGTGGTAGTGGTCAGATAAGCTTTAATAACTCAACTGCACCTGTAGCAGCTGACCTGAAATCGATTAATATTATATGGCGGAATTTTGAAAATGCTATAAATGTAATAGACAATTCTGATGGTATTGATATTGAATTTACAAAGGCAGCCATTTACATAAATGATCACAATGAGCTTCTTTTAAAGTATTGCGATCAGGTTTTAAAGAGTACAGTTGAAGATACAAAGGAAGATAAGCTAAAAGCAATAATTATTGGGGTTTTGCTGGTCATTTTGGCATTAGCACTTATAGGGATAACAATAAGAAAAATGTATAAATATATACTGATTCCGCTAAACGAAGTATATAAAGGATTTTCTGAAGTTGGAGTATACCCGTCCGATAACATATTATCAATTATGACAAAGAATGAAATAAGACCGATGGTAAATGAAATAAACCAGATGTTTAATAAGGTTGAAAGTCTAATTTCCTTGGTGGAGAATATAAACAAAAATTTAAGTTTCAATGAAGTTCTTGAATATATCTTTAATAGCTTTTCACAGTTCATTCCTTATAATCATATCGGTGTGGCAATTGCCAAGGATAGTGGCAACATATTGGAGGCAGCTTATGGAATATCGGATGGCACAATACGAGGTGTAACCGAGAACCTCCTGAACAAAGGATATGAGGTTAAGGGTTCCAGTCTCGAGAAGATCCTTAATAGCGGTGAGGCGAGAGTTATTAATGATCTTCAATTGTATTCAGAAATAAATCCCCCTAAAGAATATACAAAAATTATCCTTAATGCGGGTATCAGGTCATCTATTACTCTTCCGCTTAATATTAACAACAGACATATTGGTCTAATATTTTTCTCAAGCACTGAAAAGAACATTTACAGGGAAGAGCATATAAAGTTTTTAAGCGTTCTTGCAAACAGTATATCAATTTGCTTTGATAAAAACATATTCTTTGATGATTTACTTTACAGTAGTATACTCGCTCTGGCAAAGCTGGCAGAAGCGCGTGATGAGGATACGGGTGAACACCTGGAAAGAATGAAGAAATACGCGAGACTGATTGCAGAGCTGCTTTTTGAAAATAGTAAATACAGCCATGAAATATCAGCCGACTATATACATAATATTGAAAGATTCAGCCCGATGCACGATATCGGAAAGGTAGGAATCAAGGACGGAATACTGTTAAAGCCAGGAAAGCTTACAATGGAAGAATTTGAAGAAATGAAAACCCACGCCTCTTTTGGCGCTTCGGTTTTAAAGGCTGCTGAAAGAAATATATCCAAAAGCGGAAGAAGCTTGTTCAGGATGGGTATAGAAATAGCAGAAGGGCATCATGAAAAGTGGGATGGTTCCGGGTACCCAAATGGAAAAGCGGGGGAAAATATACCACTTAGTGCACGTATAGTTACTGTAGCAGATGTTTTTGATGCACTCACCAGCAGAAGACCTTATAAGGAGCCCTTTTCTTTTGAAGCATCTTTTGAAATGATAGCAGAGGGCAGTGGAAAGCATTTTGATCCGGAGATTGTAAGAGTATTTACTAATAATAAAACAAGGATATATCAGCTATACAAAAGCTTTAATTAAACTTGCATTGGTTAAAATAATTGCTAGAAATGAGGAAAACGCTGACATAAAAAAGACTTAAGGCTTTGAGGCCTTAAGTCTTTTCGCAAGCGTGCAATTCACTCGATTTATCTTTAGTATTTACGTACATCCACTTAACTTAGCATTAGTATTTATATATTATACCCCAAAATAGTTTGCAGCATTGTTATAGCAAATATCCTCTACAATTTTTCCCAACAGCTTCATATCATTTGGAATTTCGCCTTTCTCCACCCATGTACCCAAGATATTACAAAGTAATCTTCTGAAGTATTCATGTCTGATATAGGACAAGAAACTTCTCGAATCAGTGAGCATACCAACAAATCTGCTGAGCAGCCCAAGATTAGCAAGGGCTATCATCTGTTTTTCCATACCGTCTTTCTGATCATTAAACCACCAAGCCGAGCCGAACTGAATCTTTCCCGGCACCTTTCCACCTTGGAAGCAGCCGATAATTGTCCCCAGTACTTCATTCTCCCTTGGGTTCGAGTGGTACAGAATTGTTTTTGGCAATTCGTCCGAATAATCCAGACTACTCAGGAGAGAAGACAGAGCCGAAGCAAAGGTCCAGTCTCCGATAGAATCAAATCCTGTGTTAGGACCTATCTTTTCCATCATTCTTTTATTAGTATTACGAAGAGTCCCCATATGAAGCTGCATAACCCAACCCAGTCTTGAATATTGCTTTCCAAGGAAAATAATGACCTGGGTTTTGTAGAGTTCTATTTCGGCCTGTGTCAACAGTTCGCCCCATAAGGCCTTCTGTAGTACTTCGGAGGCTTCCTCTTCCGTCCCGCTTCGGAATACCAGGGGTTCGAGACCATGGTCGGATATTCTGCAGCCTGTCTGATGAAAGAACTCAAGTCTTGAGATTAAAGCTTTTTTTAAATCCTCAAAATTTGAAATATTTACGCCTGAAGCTTTTCCGAGTTTCCTAAGCCATTCTATAAAACCTTCATTATCAATGTTTACTGCCATATCCGGTCGAAAGGCCGGGATAACTTTTACGCCAAACTCCTTGTCCTCTGCAATAGCACTATGGTACTCAAGGGTATCAACAGGATCGTCGGTTGTACAAACAACCTTCACGTTAGAACGCTTAATTAGATTTTTAGCTGAAAAATTCGTTTGCTGCAGCATTTCATTACAGCGCTCCCAGATACTTTCAGCAGTATCGGGAGATAGCAGTTCATTAATCCCGAAATAACGTCTCAACTCAAGGTGGGTCCAGTGGTAGAGAGGGTTACCAATACAATTGGGCATTGTTTCGGCCCACTTTATAAACTTGTCTTTATCGGAGGCAGCTCCCGTAATATACATCTCATCCACACCGTTGCTGCGAATAGCCCTCCATTTATAATGGTCGCCTTCAAGCCACAATTCTGTTATATTGCGGTACTTTTTATCTTCGGCAATCTCTTTAGGACTAAGATGACAATGATAATCGAAAATTGGCATCTTTTCAGCAAAGGTGTGATAAAGCTTTACTGCTGTTTCATTATCCAGAAGAAAATCTTTATTCATAAATTCTTTCATATGGCGTCTCCTTTATATAGTCAAAGATATAATATTTCCAAGTAGAGCATCATAAAGGAAAATATTAGTGTAAACCTAACACTTGAGTAAACTTGAAATCACACGAAAACAGGTTCATAATACATTATAATACTGCTTATTTGTCATAAACATATCATATGTTGCTGGTTTTAGTGTAAAAATTGCTATAAAATCTTTTTCGATGAATACATAACTCTAAAGGTCGTGATAAGGAGCAGCAAAAGAGGACTGAGGAAAACCGGCGGTTAAAAAGCGGAAATAAATCCGGAATTTTTAGAGTAAAAGTGAGCCGGGACGAAGTTTGGGATGGGAGGTAAGCATGGATTTTGGAATATTAGCGGTAAGTTTACTTTTTGTAATATTTGGAGCTGTTTTATTCCGGCTGGCATGGCTAGTCGGCAGCAAAGTTCTTAGAATCTCAACCCTGACTAATAAAATAAAGAAATTGTTTGATAGAAGGTTCTAAGAATAAATTAATTTAAATGATATATGTTGGTGAAATTTTGACCAAACGTAATAACACAATAACATAAAAAAGCTTCGAGAGTATTCTCGAAGCTTTTTGCTGGCGCGCCCGGCAGAGATCGAATCCACAACCTTTTGGTCCGTAGCCAAACGCTCTATCCAATTGAGCTACGGGCGCATTATTTGCACACCATAAATCACGGTGCACATAATATATTAATACATCTTCAGCAAAAATGCAACAATTAGTTTTATTTACCAAAAAAAATGGTTTAGCCAAATGGTTTAACGTGGCTCAGGCTACTTAAAGTAAAGCTTAAACATAATATCCCTGCTGTAATTTCCGAAGCCTTTTCCGAAAAGAGTTACACCACCAACGTTTTGAGAATCGGGTAAGACGGCTATTTTAAAGGACCAGTACTTTTGTCGGATATCCAGGGAAGATAGGTTTACATCAGAAACCTTGATACCATCAATATAAGTTCCTTCATCAGTTATTCTGATTGCTTTGTATAAACCGTATTGCCCAACGTGGAGGCTCCACCAGCTTGGAGTGAATTTTCCACGGTTAATTCCGAAATCACCGGGGCTTGTCCAGTGACCAAGCTTCTGCTCGTTTAGAAAAAAAGTTATATCGGAGGGCCAGTTATTGTTTACACCTGGAGCTTCTGAACCAAGCTCCATTGATATTTCTAATTCTTCAGGCTGCTGTGCGGATAATAGAAAATTAGGAATCTTGTATTCCACAAAGCCTTCAGTAAACCATAGGATACCTGCATTGACCCTTTCAGGGTCAAGGAAATATCTCGGGTCATCAAATTGTCCGATGATCTTTTCAGGGGTAGCTATTCCGCAGGTTGGTGTTACAATAAAGTCTGAGTAATGCCCAATGGGCAGGGCAAACTCATGAAAACTCCGGGTTTTCCCAGCCTTTAAAGGAAAATCAATTTCTATGGAGTCGATATCGAGATAACACAGCTTCTGGACAGCACCGTTAACACTTTTTCGTTCACATCGAATTATTTGGGCTGCTTCAAGCTTCTTTACATGCATTGTAATAATGGCACTGCTTAAATGCAGTTGATCTGCTAACTGCTTAATATTTAAAGGATTTAAGGCAAGCAGGTTAATTATTTTAATACGTACATTACTGCTTAGCGCTTCGTAAACCGGCAGCCATTTATCTGATATATCAATTTGCATAAATAATTAACCTCCAACATGATTAATATAATTATAAATTACTAGCCTGTGATTGTAAATATACAAAGACAAGTGAGACGGGCTTTTGAGATTTTGTTTGAGAACTGGCGGGTTTTGAGGTTTGTTTTCGATTTAAAACAAATAGTATATTGACACATATGAGTAGAAGATTTATTATTAATGTATTAATAATGTAATTACCTGATTAATAAAAATATTAATTAGCACTGGGGAGGTAAAGAATGAGTAAGGCAAAGATGATTCTTAATAAGGATTACGTGGTCGGAGAAGTAGATAAAAGAATCTACGGATCATTTATTGAGCATTTAGGAAGAGCTGTTTACGGTGGTATTTATGAACCCGGACACCCTACAGCTGACAAATTTGGCTTCCGTCAGGATGTTGCCGATATGGTAAGGGAATTGAAGGTTCCGATAGTAAGATATCCGGGTGGAAACTTTGTTTCAGGCTATAACTGGGAAGACGGAGTTGGACCGGTTGATAAGCGACCAAGAAGAACTGACCTGGCGTGGACAACAATTGAAACAAATCAAGTTGGAACAAACGAATTCTGTGATTGGGCAAACCAAGTCGGTGCCGAGGTTATGATGGCAGTAAACCTTGGAACAAGAGGTGCCGATGCGGCTAGAAATATTGTAGAATACTGCAACCATCCGGAAGGAACCTATTGGAGTGACTTAAGAAAATCCCACGGCTACAGTAAACCTCATAACATAAAGACCTGGTGTCTTGGAAATGAAATGGACGGGACCTGGCAGATCGGTTCAAAAACAGCTGAAGAATACGGAAGAATAGCTTGTGAAACAGCAAAGGTTATGAAATGGGTTGACCCTACAATCGAATTGGTTGCCTGCGGAAGTTCAGGCAGCGGGATGCCAACCTTCCCACAATGGGAGGCCACAGTTCTTGAACATACTTATGATCACGTTGATTATATCTCATTGCATACTTACTACGGTAACCCAGATAATGATACTGCAAACTTCCTTGCAAGATCAATGGATATGGATGCGTTCATTAAAACTGTTATAGCAACCTGTGACTATGTAAAAGCAAAAAAACGCAGTAAGAAGAAAATAAATCTCTCCTTTGATGAGTGGAATGTATGGTTCCATTCAAATGAAGCAGACAAAAAATTGGACAGATGGTTAATTGCACCGCATCAGCTTGAGGATCAGTACAATTTTGAAGATGCGCTTATGGTTGGTAGCATGATGATAACACTGCTTAAGAACGCAGACAGAGTGAAGCTGGCCTGCCTCGCTCAGCTGGTTAATGTTATTGCACCTATTATGACAGAAAATAACGGCGCCGCCTGGAAGCAGACAATCTACTATCCTTACATGCATACATCTGTATTTGGAAGAGGCACGGTACTCAATCCTCTAATGAAATCACCGCTGTATGATGCAAAGGATTTCACTGATGTACCATTGATTGACTCAACTGCTGTAATCAGTGACGATAAGAACGAAATAACAGTTTTTGCTGTAAACAAGAGTCTTGAAGAAAATATAACCCTCGAGGTTGAACTCAATGGCTTTGATAAGTATCAGGTGGTTGAACATATTGTTCTTGCACATGATGATGTTAAGGCTGTAAATACAAAAGAAAATCCAAATAATGTAGTTCCAAATTCTAACGGAAATGCTGCTATAGAGGACGGAAATGTAAAGGCTGACCTCAAGAAGCTTTCCTGGAACGTAATAAGATTGAAAAAGACAGTTTAGTAAACAGATTTTTACTACGAAAACGCAAAGGTTGCACTAACCTTTGCGTTTTTTGGTATATTCAATAAGTATTAAGTAAGGATTATTATATTTAGAGGGAAATGACTATTCACTTGACACTTATGTGACTCATCAAGTGAAAATGGTTTTGGATAATGCTTCATAAGCCGGTATTTCATTTATTGGCATGATAAGGATTCCTGACATAATGTAATATATGATAAAATAATTATATTGATTTATTCTGTTGGTACAAATTTAAATATTAAGTTTTAGCAGAAAAATTTGTAAGCTTTAAGTTAAATAATAATTTCTTTCGGGGGTCTCAATGAAACATATCTTTATTATAAACCCGGCAGCGGGAAAAGGTAAATCACTGGAACTTATTCCATATATTCAGGAATGCTTTAAAGATAAAGAGAATGACGAATTTATAATTGAAATGACAAAGCATCCCGGACATGCCGAAGCTATAGCCAAGATGTATTCAGTTGCTGAAGAGTGCCGTATATACTCAGTGGGCGGAGACGGGACTGTAAACGAAATAGTAAACGGGCTGGCAGGTACCCCGGCCTCATTAGGAATTATACCAACGGGATCAGGTAATGATTTCATAAGAAGTCTTAATATTGCTCCAGACATTCTGAACGACATAAAAACTCTTATATCTCAGACCATTAATGGTACTGTTAAGACTATTGACTTTGCCAAAGTAAATGAAAAATATTTTATTAATATATCCTCGATTGGTTTTGATGCTAACGTTGTTTTTAATGCCGATAAATTTAAGAAAAAGCCCGGTATTACCGGTAGCATGGCTTATTTGCTTTCGATTATCTATACAGTTTTTAAACATAAAATAAGTAAAATCAGAGTTGATATTGATGGCAAAAAGCTAAATATAGATGCACTGCTGGTAGCTGTGGCAAACGGGAAATATTATGGCGGGGGTATGATGCCGGCCCCGGATGCTGTTCTTGATGACGGCCTTATGGACATATGCATGGTAAGCGAAGTAAGCCGTATCAAAATTCTGAATTTGTTTCCGAAGTATATGAAGGGCAAGCACAGCGTAATAAATGAAGTGAGCTTTTATAAAGGAAAAAGGTTATTAATAGATAGTGATGAGGACTTGTGTGTGAATATAGATGGAGAGATTATTAGCGCAAGCTCGGTTAAATTTGAAATAGTAGAGGCGGGAATCAAAATCATCATACCACAAAGCCAAACAAATATTGAAGATAATCGGCAGGCAAGTATGTCAGGAAGCAGCTTATAAAAAAAATAAACTGCATTATGACTGCAATCGGGTGAGAATGCATATGGAGGGAATTAGGTATGAAAATAGTTCACACGGGGGACTGGCATATTGGCAAAATTGTAAATGAGTTTAGTATGCTGGAGGATCAAAAATATATATTACAGCAGCTTATAACCGTTGTAGACCAGGAAAAGCCGGACGCAATTGTCGTTGCCGGTGACATATTCGACAGAAGCATTCCTCCTGTGGAGGCAGTAGAACTTGTCGATGATATATTCTACAAGCTGCTTCTGGAAATGCAGGTGCCCGTTTTGGCAATAGCAGGTAATCATGACAGTGCGGAGCGATTGTCCTTTGCCAGCAGAATACTGACCAATAACGGGCTTCATATTGCCGGAATATTCGATGGAAATGTGCCCTGCATTACAATGGAGGATAAATCCGGTCCTGTCAACTTTTATCTTTTACCTTACACAGACCCAAGAAATATACGCCATATATATCAGGACTCACAGATATCAACACACGATGATGCTATGAAAAGAGTCATTGAGAAAATAGGACAAGCCTTTAATTCAAGTGATAGAAACATTATGGTTACCCATGGGTATATAACACAGCTGGGAAAACCGGCCGAATACATAAGCGAATCCGAGAGGCCTCTAAGTATAGGTGGAACAGACTTTGTAAGCTCGGATTATTTTAAAATGTTCAATTACACTGCTCTCGGGCATCTTCATGCTCCTCAGAAGGCCGGGTATGATAATGTGAGATATTCAGGCTCGCTGCTAAAATATTCATTCTCAGAAGTGAATCAGAAGAAAGGTGTAACCGTAGTAGAACTGGACGAAAAAGGTTCTGCGGTTTCAAGACATATTGACCTTATTCCAAGAAGAGACATGAGAACAATAAAAGGGCCCATAAAGGAGTTGATGAGTCCTGAGGTTTATAAGAGTGCCGATACTGAGGACTATGTCTATGCCTATCTTACCGACAGGGGAGAACTTATGGATCCCATATCCAAGCTAAGGTCTGTATACCCTAATATAATGGGACTATCACGTGATTTGGGAAGTCAGAGGGAAGGTTCCAAAACTTCGGCTTCTCAGGGATACAAGTCAAAGACAAAGCTTGAGCTTTTCAGAGAGTTTTACACTTCCATACAGGGAGAGACGCTTAGCCTGGAAGCTGAGGCTGTTATGACGAGGATAATTGGAGAAGTAGAAAAGGAAGGAGTATAGCGGGATACATTCCGCTTGTGCCGGTATGAAACCGTTAAAACTTACTATAAGTGCCTTTGGCCCCTATGCCAAAGAGCAATATATTGATTTTACCAAGCTTCAGGAACAAATATTTGTTATTTCCGGGCCGACCGGGGCTGGGAAAACAACTATATTCGATGCAATAAGCTTTGCACTTTTCGGAGAAGCCTCCGGCAGCAGTCGTGACAGGGATAGTCTTAGAAGTGATTTTGCATCGCCTGAAACAGAGACATACATAGAGCTGGAATTTGAACTAAGGGGAGAGGTCTATAAAATTAAAAGATCTCCACAGCAGGAGCAGAAGAAACTCAGAGGTGACGGCTATACCTTAAGAAATGCTGATGCTGAGCTACTGCTGCCAGATAGTACTCTTATTACAAAAATAGCAAACGTTGATGAAAAGATTAATCAACTTCTGGGAATAAACAAAGCTCAATTCAAGCAGATAGTAATGCTGCCTCAGGGCGAATTCAGAAAGCTTCTGGAATCAGACAGCAGCGAGAGAGAATTGATTTTCAGAAAGATATTCGGTACAGAAGGCTTTGCTGAAATACAGAGAAGGCTGGAGGATGAAAGCAAGGAGCTGTATAAGACTGTACATGATATTAAGACACAGATTGATACACATATTCAGCATGTGGATTCGGGAGAAGATCAGGAGCTGGAGCAGCTCAGAACCTCCAAGGACATTAATCTTGAGCTCTTTTTGGAAAAGCTCGGAAAGCAGTGTGTACACGATAAGAACAATCTTGAAGTTTTCAATACCCAGCTTCACCGTATGGTTGAAAAGTTGGGTAAACTAAAAGAAGATATTGCCGGAATTAATGAGGGAAATAAGAAGCTTCAGAGCAAAGAAAAGGCACAGATAGATTATAATCTGGGCTTGAGCAGGCTGGAAGAATACAAGCTGAAAGAAAAAAGCCTGGAGTTATCCAGAAAAGCTTTGCCCATTTCAGAGATAGGGGAGCAGTTAAAAAAGACTGAACAAAGTTTAATACTAAAGACCTCACAGCTTGAACAGGCAAAGCAGAAGGTTCTGAGCCTGACAAAGGAAAATGAAGCAGTACAGCAGCTGCTTATAGCCGAAAAAGAAAAAGAGCCTGTCAGAAAAAAACTTGAAACAGAACTGACTCTTCTTAATAACATGCTTCCAAAAGTTTTACGGTATGACAAAAGCTTAAAGCTTCTGGAAACAGCAAAAATTAGGGGAAGCGAGATAAATCTGCGTCTTGAGGAAACCCGTAAAAAGCTTGAGAAAGAGAAAAACAGCTACAGAGAGCAGGAGGAAAACTTAAGAGCCCTCTATTCTGTTGAAGCGGAATGTGTGGCTCTGGACATGGAAATCCAGGCAAACAAAAAGCTCTTAAATGAGCTGGACGGGTTAAGAAAGCTGATTGAAGCATACCTCCAGTCAGATGCCGGCTATGCTGAGGCAAAGCAAGACTTTGAAGGTTTTGAACAGAAGTATTCCGCTTTAAGGAGCAGGCTTCAGCACGAAGAAGACAACTATCTGCGTGCACAGGCAGGCCTAATGGCTAAAAACCTGAAAGAAGGGGTGCCCTGTCCGGTGTGCGGTTCCATAGAGCATCCGCAGCCCGCGCCAGTACCTGAGAGTATTTCGGATGAAGAGTCCCTTAAAGTTTTAAAGCAAGAGTTTTCTGATTTAAATGAAGAGAGGACAGACAAGCTCAAGGAATTATCAGAGCTGAATGGAAATCTTAACAGTAAAAGACTTGAAATTCAAAACAGAGTGGCTCTTCTGGAAATGGGAATCCTGGTGACTGAAAAAATTGAATATAAATCTCAATTGGAGGCTGTAAAAGTAGAAGTAATAAGTAAGGGAACCTCTTTAAAGGCAAAGACACTGGTTCTGATTTCTGAGCACAAGGATAAATCAGAGCTTATTACTAAAAAGGAGTTTTTCGAAAAAAAGTGCCAGGAAACAGCACAGACTATCAAGCAGCTTGAGGAAAATATTAACAGATTAAATGATGAGAAGGCTGCTGCCTCTGAGGAACTGGTACATGCACAGTCCGAAGCCGGTATTGTTGAGAAGGAAGTCCCTTTGGATATACGTTCAGTTTCAAAATTGAATGCTGCAATAGAAGAAACCCGGCGCGCAATAGCTACCCATGAAGCAGCACTAAAAAGTGCTGAGCGCGCCTCAGAGCAAACCCGCCAAGCCTTGAGCGCTGCCGAAAGAGAACTTTCGGTTATAGATACCTCCTTAGCTGAAAATGCCGCAGAAAAGGAGAGGGTGGAGAGGCTACTGGCTGAGAGACTCAAGGCAGCAGGTTTTGAAACATACACACATTTCGCAGAAATGAAGAAAACTCAAACAGAAATAGATGTTTTACAGGAAGATATCAGCAGCTATTACCAACGGATCAAGTCCCTTAAGGATATGTTGGAACACCTTGAGAAGGAAACACAAGATATGACGGTTCAGGATGCAGGTGAGCTGGAGAAGAAGTATGAGTTGCTGCTGGAAGAGCAGAAGCTGCTTCAGGAACAGCAAAACAAGGCTTTCTCCAGATATTCCAACAATGCCAAAACCCTTCAGCAGCTTGAGACAATAATAGAGAAAATGGGAGCACTTGAAAGTAAGTACAATACTATTGGAGAGCTCTGGAAGATATCAAAAGGTGAAAACCCTCAAAGACTTACTTTTGAAAGATATGTGCTGGCAGCGTATTTTGATGAGATTATTTCTGCTGCTAATCTGCGTCTGGAAAAAATGACCGGATCAAGGTACTACCTTCAGAGGAAAGAGGACAAGAGTAAAGGACGAGCCCAGCAGGGACTTGAACTGGAGGTGTTTGACAACTACACAGGTAAATCCAGACATGTTAAAACCCTCTCAGGTGGAGAGGGCTTTAAAGCGTCTCTGGCACTGGCTCTTGGCCTTGCAGATGTCGTTCAGGCCTATTCAGGAGGAATAAGTCTGGATACATTATTTGTTGATGAAGGCTTTGGTACCCTTGACCCCGAATCCCTCGACAGTGCTATCGAATGCCTGGCGGAAATTCAGAAGACAGGAAGGCTGGTAGGGGTAATTTCGCATGTAGCCGAATTAAAAGAGAGAATTAAGTCGATTTTAGAAATAATTTCAAAAAAAGAGGGAAGTTTTGTGAATTTTACCGTATAATTTAATTAATTATATTCTGTAGAATAAAATAGTAACAATTTACAACTGGATAAGATGGGAGAAAAGCTATGGAAAAGAATTCAATACTTGTCAAGAATGAAATTGAAGCAAATAAGTTTGCAGCAGCAGTTATGGTTTATACTAATATTTTTGCTGTTATAGTGTACACTCTGAATGCGTTGGAAATATTCGTGGCAAACAAGACTACAATGACAATAGCAATGGCAATTGCAGTAGTGCTGCTAACAGTGCCCTTTGTGGTGGTAAAGTTATTAAAAATTTTAGAGCCCTGGGTAAAGTATCTGACTGTAACAGCTGCAATGCTCATGGTAGGAGTATTAAGTGCACTTTTAAGCTATCATACTGTTGTTTTGTACGCATTTCCGTTTGCCATAGCAAGCTTGTTCTTTTCAAGAAGACTTAGCTGGTATACAACCGTAGGTACCATTGTTGTACTCAATATTTCTCAGCTTTTGACAAATCAGCTTAACGGTGTCCCTGATAAGAATTTGCCCGATACATACAGTACATTATTATATGGTATGGCGCCTAGAACGATTCAACTCATAATTTTATCCATTATATTTATTATCCTGTCTAAAAGAACCCGTAATATGCTGGGAAATATAATGGGAGCTGAAGAACAGCAGGAAATGCTTGAAAAGATGCTGAAGGTTACGAAGAAATCCAATGAGGTTTCAAACGTCCTGGCATCCTCGGTAACAAATCTTTCACTAATGACTGAAAACACAACAAAGGCCAACGAATCAATAGCAAACAAAACATCAAGAATTGCCCAAGGTTCAAAGCAATCGATTAAAAATATTGAAGAAGCTACCGATGCCGTAACAAATATGTCGGAAAATATCAATAAAATATCTGACGAGGGGAGAGTTCTTTCAGAACTTTCCGAACAGATACGAGAGTTATCAGAAGAGAGTGTGTCTGTAATGAAAGCTGCTGTAGAAGAAATGAACTCCATAGCACAAGCAACAAAGCAGAGTAAGGAAACAATAACTAAACTGGAAAGCAGATCAAACGAAATCTCAAAATTTGTTGAGGTAATCACCCAAATATCCGCTCAGACAAACTTACTTGCATTGAATGCCTCTATAGAATCAGCCCGTGCAGGTGAACAGGGTAAGGGCTTTGCCGTTGTAGCCCAGGAGATCAGAAACCTTGCCGAAGGCTCGCAAAAGGCCGCAAAAGACATTGCTTCCTTGATAAAAGAAATAATGGAAGATACCCAGAATGCAGTAAAGGCCATGGATACAGGCTCTGAAATGGTAGACAGAGGGCTATCCATTATTGATGATGCAAGGAACTCCTTTACTAGAGTTGCGGAAGCTAATGATGAGATGAACCAAAAACTGTTGTCAGTGAGTAATGACACAAGAGAGGCTGTTATATCCAGCAATAAGGTTGTAGGTATGGTAGCTGAAGTCAAGGAAATCAGTACCGGTACACTAAGAGATCTTGAGCAGATCGCAATGGCCAGTGAAGAACTTGTTGCTTCCATGGAGGAACTTGACTCTTCCGTTGATAGCATAGAGAATATGTCAAAAGAACTGGTAGAAGCAGTTAAATAGAAATAATAGCCTAAACAAGGACAAGCATTAAGGGCAATCCGTTTTTATTATGGATTGCCCTTTGAAATTTATGCGGCATAGTAGCCTATAAAACAAATCAATGCGAGGACACAACCTTCAAGCCGACTATACCAATAACAATAAACCCAATACAAATAAGTCTCATTATATCAACCGGCTCCTTAAATAGTATTATTCCTAATACTACTGTACCAACTGTACCGATTCCTGTCCAAATTGCATAGGCAGTACCCAGCGGTAAGTCCTTTAAAGCTAAGGATAAAAAATAAAAACTTGCTATCATTCCTAAAACAGTAAAAATGCTTGGTACAGGTTTCGTGAAACCTTGGGAGTATTTCAGCCCCAGCGCCCAACCGGTTTCAAATAACCCTGCGATAATTAGTAATAACCACTTCATAGATTAATCCTCCTAAATATTAAAAAAGCCAAGGTGATATTTAAAATATCTCCCAGGCTTTTATCCTTCCGTGAACATAGTATAAACTATGCGTTTTATCTTGGACCAGACCAGAAATTACAGCTGCGGAACCCTATAAAACTTAAATATTCAGATTTAGCTATAGTAGAAAGGATATCAAAAGACAGAGTCTTCGTCAATGGGCTCCTTTTCCTCCTTTATCAATTGCTCCTGGTCTTCGTTCATAAACAGCGGCCTGAAAACCATAACACTAAGAGGGGGTATTGTAAGCCGTAGTCTGAAAGGCTTTCCGTGAAGAGGAGCTTGCTCTGCTTTATAAATCACATTTTCAGAATCAGGTTCATAGCCTCCGTACTTTTCGTGGTTACTATTCAGTACCAGCTCGTAATCCAAGTCAAAGGGAGCACCGATACAGTAGTTATCGTTGACAGCAGGTGTAAAGTTACACACAAATATAAGCATATCGTGATAGTCTTTACCTTTTCTTAAAAATGACACAACGCTGTGGTCATTATCATTACAATCTATCCATTCAAAGCCTTCATAACTGAAATCCACCTGATAAAGAGCTTTTTCCCCTACATACAGTTTGTTTAGATCACGGACAAAAGTCTGCATCTTTTTATGCATTTCATAATCCAGCAGATGCCAGTCAAGACCTTTTTTATCATTCCACTCAATAAACTGTCCAAACTCACTGCCCATAAAGAGGAGCTTTTTACCGGGATGGCCATAGGTAAACCCATAGGTAACACGTAAACCGGCAAATTTTTGCCAATAATCCCCGTGCATTTTGTTCAGCATGGAGTACTTTCCGTGCACAACTTCGTCATGAGAAAGTACAAGAATATAGTTTTCACTAAAGGAGTACATCAGTGAAAAGGTAATCAGATTATGATGATATTTTCTGTATATGGGGTCCATACTTACATACTTCAGGAAATCGTTCATCCAGCCCATATTCCACTTAAAGGAGAAGCCAAGGCCACCCATGTAGGGCGGTTTGGTAATCATGGGCCAGGAGGAGGACTCTTCTGCAATCATCATTATTCCTTTAAAATAGTTGAAAACTGTAGTGTTAAGCTGTTTAAGAAAATCCATAGCCTCCAGGTTCATCCTGTCACCATATTTGTTTGGTATCCACTCACCGGGTTTTTTGGCGTAATCAAGATAAATCATTGATGCTACTGCGTCAACTCTTAAACCGTCTATATGGTACTTTTCAAACCAGAAAACTGCGTTTGAAATAAGAAAATTACGCACCTCATTTCTCCCATGATTGAATACCAGAGTTCCCCATTCGGGATGCTCACCCTGACGGGGATCTTCATGCTCGTATACGGCTGTACCATCAAATTTGGCAAGGCCATGTGCATCCTTGGGGAAATGTGCCGGCACCCAGTCAAGAATCACTCCGATACCGTTTTGATGACATTGATCCACAAAAAACATGAAATCTTCCGGAGTGCCGTAACGGCTGGTTGCTGCGTAATAGCCTGTAACCTGATAGCCCCAGGAGCCATCAAAGGGATGCTCAGTAACGGGCAGCAATTCAATATGAGTATAGCCCATGTCCTTTACATAAGGAATCAGCCTCTCGGCTATAGTACGATAATTTAGAAATATATTGTCGTTTTCATCGGGTTCTGCCAGAGTGGACCAGGTCCCAAGGTGTAGTTCATATATGGAAACAGGCAGGGTAAATATATCGGAGGTACTTCTTTTCTCAAGCCAGCTTGAGTCCTTCCACTCAAAATTATCCAGGGTGTAAACTACAGAAGCCTTTGCCGGCCGCATTTCGGCATAAAAGGCGTATGGGTCGGATTTGGTCAGTAGCTCACCTGATTGGCTTTTTATTTCAAATTTATATAGATCACCGACCCCTACAAGAGGGATAAAGATTTCCCAAATACCGGAGGCACCAAGCTGGCGCATCTGATGACGCCGTCCGTCCCACTGATTAAAGCTGCCGATTACACTGACCCGTTTGGCACAAGGAGCCCAAACTGAAAACAATGTTCCCGAAACATTGTTTATGGTCATTACATGAGCACCTAACTTATCAAAAATCCTATGATGATTTCCCTGATTGTAAAGGTATCGGTCATATTCCGAAATGATAGGCCAAAAACTGTATGGGTCATGTGTTACATAGCTGTTGCCGCTTAAATCAGATATTCTTAATTTATATTCAAACAGTTTTTTTCTTCCGGGAAAGGATACTTCAAAAAATCCATTATTATATTTAGGGGACATAGGATAGAAGGTATTTTCGGAAATATCCAGCAATTCTACAAGGCTGGCAGTGGGATGAAAGACCCGGACAGTAATACCCCCCTTGTTCCGGCCTTTACCGTCGATAACGTGCATACCCAGGAAAACATGGGGGTCATTGCAGTCTCCGGTTTCTATGCTGTTTACTATATCAATAGGCTCTTTTCCCATCATTCCACCTCATTATAGAAAATATAGTATCAAAGGTATGTTAGCGGTGTAACTCACACTGTAATTACAGAGGTGCAGCCCGCCATAATAAAAGTATGTATCAGCACCTATATTTACCATAATATATTATTTTTCCGGTGTCTACAATAAAAAAGGTTTAGGCTGGCTCTTAATAGCGCGCTAAAGAAGCTTATGTACAAGCACCAACTCATCTTAAGAAAAAACGGGAGCTTACGCTCCCGTTGCCTCATGCGGCTGCAAAAAGATGTTTTATGAATTTGCAAGTTACTAGATGAATTTTTTTACTATGCTCGCTTACTGAACTTTATATCAAACCAAACTGCAAGTAAAAGTATTAGGCCTTTAACTATATACTGTGCTGCTACATCGGCATTCATTAAACTCATTCCGTTATCAAGGCTTCCCATAACAAGAGCACCTATTATACAACCAGCAATGGTCCCTGCACCGCCCAGTGTACTGGTTCCACCTATAACTGCCGAAGCAATGGCATCCAGTTCCATGTTGGTTCCGGCCGAGCCTGTAGCAGCGTTTAATCTTGCAGTATAAACAATACCTGCGATTGTGGAGAGGAGGCCCATCAAGGCAAAAATCCCAAGATTCACCTTGTTTATATTAATACCGGAAAGTCTGGCTGCTTCCTTGTTTCCCCCAATAGCATATACATGACGCCCAAAAGTTGATTTTTCTGCAATTATAGTAAATATTACTATTATCGCAATTAAGAGTAATATGGCGTAAGGAATTCCCATATAACTGGCCATAATTCCTATAAATAATGCTATTATCCCTGAAAATAGTACCATTTTAGCTATCTGAAGAGACATAGGGAGAACATCAAAGCCGTACTTTATTCTGGATTTTCTTTTTTTGATTTCAAACACGAGATAACAGATAATAAAAAACACGCCTACAAGAGTACTTGTATCACTAAAAGGCAAATCAGCATCTATAGTCGGTATATAGCCCTGCCCGATAGCTTTAAATGCATCGTTCATTGGGGCAATGGAATTACCACCGGTTATTGCGATAACTCCTCCTCTGAAGGCAAGAAGACCTGCCAAAGTTACGATAAAGGCCGGGACCTTACCATAAGCAATCCAGAAGCCTTGAAAGAAGCCAAGCGCTAAGCCGATTGCAACTGTTATGGCTATGGTTTCAATTGTGCCCATGCCTCCCTTAACCATCAACTGGGCGGATATTGCACCGGTTAGACCCACGAAGGAACCCACTGAAAGGTCAATATGACCGGCAACCATAACAAGAACCATACCACAGGCTGCAATAGCAGTTGCTGCGCACTGTAGGAACAGGTTGGACAGGTTTCTGGCGGATATAAATATACCGTCGGTAACTATTGTGAAAAAAGCCCAGATTAGAAGCAGTGCCAATATCATTGTGTATTGGCGGACATTTCCTTTGAGTGTTTCCATTAATATTTGATAAATTGATTTTGTATTGCCCAACGCTGCTTGATTCTCTTTTGCAAGGGCATTCAATTCCGCATTTCCCATAATAACCTCCATTTATCCCTATATTTAATGCTACATTCCTCCCGTAGCATAAGTCAGTATGTTTTCCTGAGTAGCGTCTTCCCAGTTGAATTCTTTTGTGAGACAGCCCTCATGCATAACAAGGATTCTGTCGCTCATTCCGAGAATTTCAGGTAATTCAGAGGATATCATAACAATACATACACCCTCGTCAATTAATTTGTTCATTATGTTATATATTTCAAACTTGGCTCCCACATCAATACCTCTGGTAGGCTCATCCATAATAAGAACTTTTGGTCTGGTCATGAGCCACTTTGCAAGAACCACTTTTTGCTGATTTCCCCCGCTCAGATTTGAAGCCTTCTGTTCAATACTCGGAGTTTTAATTCTCAAATCTTCAACATATTTATTTGTATTCTTAATAACCTCGTTACCGTTTATTAGTGAAAAGCTAGACAGGGCGTCCAAACTGGGTAGAGTAACATTATTTTTTATGTCCATACCAAGTACAAGGCCATATCGCTTTCTATCCTCTGATACGTAACTAATACCTGATTCAATTGCTTGTTTGGGATTCTTTATGGAGACTTTATTGCCATGGAGATACAATTCACCACTTACATTTGCACCGTAAGCTCCGAAAATACTCATTACAAGTTCAGTTCTTCCAGCACCCATCAATCCGGCAATTCCAAGTATTTCACCGCTGCGGACAACAAAACTGGCATTGTCGATCACCTTTAACTGCGGCAGATCTGGATTATAAACGTTCCAGTCCTTTACCTCCAATACGACATCACCAGGAATGTGCTGCTTTCTTGGGAAACGCTGGGTTAGTTCGCGACCAACCATTTTTGAGATGACAATATTTTCGGTTATGTCTGCAACAGGCTCAGTTCCGACGGTTTTTCCATCACGAAGAATAGTTATACTATCAGCTATTTCAAATACCTCATTTAGTTTGTGTGAAATATATATACATGTTACACCCTTGGATTTAAGCTCCTTAAGTATTTGTAACAGATTTTCCGTCTCCGACTCTGTAAGGGCTGCCGAGGGTTCATCCAGAATAAGAATTTCAGCCTTTTTGGCTATGGCCTTTGCTATTTCCACCAGCTGCTGTTGACCGATTCCCAGATTCAGCACCTTTGTGTTAGGATTTATATCAAGGCGGACTTCCTTCAGAACCTTTTGGCTTTCGGCATAGGATTCATCCCAATTTATTAATCCACTTTTTTTGACCTTTTCATTTCCGAGGAAAATATTTTCGCAAACACTCATTTGCTTAACAAGTGCCAGCTCCTGATATATAATTGCTATTCCTGCATTTTCGCTGTCCTTTATACCGGAATAGCTTTGTGTTTGTCCCTTCAGGATTATATCACCTGAGTAGGTGCCAGAGGGGTACACTCCGCTAAGAACCTTCATGAGAGTAGATTTTCCAGCTCCGTTTTCACCGCATAGAGCATGAATTTCTCCTTTTTTAACCTTAAATGTTACATTATCCAGTGCCTTTACCCCCGGGAACTCCTTTGTGATGTTCTTCATTTCCAATATATAATCGCTCATAACTATGCCATGCCTAACATTCCTCTTAAGACATCATAAAAGGAATGTGATAGACCCGGTTACCTCCTTGCCTGATTTATTTTAATCCTTAAACCTTTTATCCAGTAGGGGGATTTCACATTCATGTCTTTAAAGTGTTTAAGGGGGAATAACATAAATGCCATTCCCCCATATAAATTAAAGTATTTGATCTATTTAGCGTAGACGTCTTCTTTCTTGAGGTAACCGCTGTCTATAAGCATCTTGTCGATATTACTCTTATCAACTGCTTCCGGTACCAGCAGAATCGAAGGAACATCCATTTTATCGTTATTTACCTTTTGATCTGCTCCGGGATCTTCACCTTTAGCAAGCTTAATAGCTGCTTCTATAGCGGCTTCGCCAAGCTTTCTGGTATCCTTGAATACTGTCATACCCTGTGTACCTTCAACTATTCTCTTTGCAGCTGAGAGTTCGGCATCCTGTCCTGTTATTGGCACTTTACCTGCGAGACCCTGAGCAGCCAAAGCCTGTATACATCCGCCTGCGGTTCCGTCATTAGGAGCAAGGACACCCTGAATGTTATTGTTGTTAGCGGTTAATGCATTTTCCATTATTTTCAGTGCGTTATCAGGCTTCCAGTCAACAACCGGCTGTTCCATAACAACCTTGTAGTCTCCGCTGTCTATCTTTGGCTGCAAGTACTTCGCTGCACCCTGTTTAAACAGTTTTGCATTGTTATCTACAGGAGAACCGGACAACCATACTATGTTACCTTTAGGTAGATTATCAGTTAACCATTTACCTTGAAGTTCACCAACTTTTACATTATCGAAGGATAAATAAATATCAACATCCGTACCCATTACAAGTCTGTCATAGGATATTACCTTTATACCTGCCTTGTGAGCCTTGTCAACAGTTGAAGCTGCTGCCTTTGCATCATGAGGAGCAAGAATAAGCACATCTATACCTTGAGAAATCAGATTTTCAACCTGTGCGTCCTGCTTGGCTGCGTCCATGTTCGCTATCTGAACTGCAATATCAATTCCTGCTTTCTTACAAGCTGCTTCCATAGTCTCTTTGTCACGAACCCATCTTTCCTCCTGCTGGGTAGGAAGAGAAAGGCCTATTTTGATTTTGCCATCAGAAGCCCCCGACTTTTTGTCGCCGCAGCCTACGAAAAGCGAGATTGACATGATACCTGCTAAAGCCATAGCAGCTATACGTACCGATTTTTTCATATACAATCCTCCCGTTATGTAAATTATTCTTATGCGACGCTGTTGACACAGCAGGCCGCACTTACATTAAAAGGATATAACAGCACGTTATTAAAGTCGCTAGAGAGAATTGCCAAGGTCTTACTATATTTGTTATGATTGGAGAATTAATAAAGAAGAATAGCATTTTATTGATGTTAAAATAAGTAAGATGTGAACGGTGAAAAAAATAATGCGCTGTACTAAACTTAAGATTAAGCAATACAAAGGGGTTTACAAGGTAGTCCCCGTTGGATAGACTCAAGTGAAAAAATGGCTTTAATTTCAAAAATGTGTATGGAAAATGGTAATACAATACGATTTCTGTATCGAGAAAAGGCTGACAGAGAACAAGATAGTGGATGGAGAATGTTCACTGGGCTTGAAAGTGATGAATATAACAATGATCCAAGTAATATTCGAATTGTTAATGTAGGCTACTTATTAGACAAAGACACTACTTTACTTGAGCCACTTCAGGGTGGTTTTGGTTCAGTATATGAAAGAGACGAAAAGAATAAGCCATGGAGAAAGGTAGAGAATTGGAATCCACCTGAAGAATAGCAAGTACTTCTGAAAAATGTAAACGTAACAAATCCATATTGCACGTAATACTTACTTTCGGCTCCAGGCTGTCGTGTCCGGCATTGTGCAAACCCAAGTTAACTGAAGGTAGAACAAAAACAAAAAATTTGTTAACCCCTCATTTAATTCTTAAGCACTTTAGCCCAGTAATCTTGAGCTACTAACTACTGACTACTGGCTATTCACTTCCTCGGCCATTGGCTCTTGGGTACATTCAAATAAACCTCTTCAAGCCTGTGGAAGCCGTCATCAATTACTGTATTTACAAGGTTATCCTTGGTAACAACTATTGGATCAACTTTAGCATAGGGAATATCATTTTCGCCGTCACTGATGAATGTGTTGCACGCATAGTAATTATTTTTAAGCAAGCCCAGAGCAACATCTACCGCTTTTTCAGCTAATTGGTCTATAGGCTTGTATACCGTCATCATTTGCGTGCCCTCTGCCACACGCTGGCAGCCGGAAATGTCGGCGTCATGGCCTGCCACCAGCACTTTCCCTGCCAGCTGCTGCTCGGATAAAGCCTCAATGGCAGCGCCTGCAAGACTGTCGTTGGCTGCCAGTACGGCATCTACTTTTTTACCACTCTGAAGTACCTTTTCAACACATTTGAAAGCATCCTCCGGACGCCAGTCATTTGCCCATATTTCATCTACAATGTTTATTGAATTGTCGTAAATATATTTATTTAGAATATTTTTATATCCTTTGTTATACATATAGCTATTGTAATCGGTTTTAGCGCCATTAATCACAATATAGTTTCCGCTTGGAACCTTGGAAACCATAAGGGAGGCCATATATTCACCAACCTTTATATTATCAAAGGAGACATAAAAATCAGCATTGGCATTCCTGATGAGACGGTCATAGCAAATAACCTTGACGCCCTTTTTTTTAGCCAGCTCCACAGCCTCTGCCGACCTCTCGGAATCCTGGGGAACGATTAAAAGAATGTCAATGTTTTGTTCCAACAGGTATTTTACCTGTTTGATCTGGTCTTCCGTACTGTTATTTGCATTCTGAACAATAACATCTGCACCTTTAGTTTTGGCTTTTGCCACAAGGAACTCCATATCCCTCTGCCAGCGTTCCTCCTGAAGAGTAGCCATGGAAAAGCCAATGGTTATTTTACCGTTCTTAACTACGGGCTTACCTTTATCTGTTGAAGAACAGCCGACCGATAGAACTATGAATATTAATAAGGCCGAACCAAGCATAAAAGCTCTAATACCAAAATTCTTCATTAAGAAACACCATCCTTGCTAATATGTAGAATACTGTCCCTGTATTCGGTCGGCGTAACGCCAACTGCCTTCTTAAAGATCCTGCTGAAATAGTTTGGATCGCCATAACCTATTTCATAACATATTTCCTTAACGCTCAAAAGACTGTTTTTCATTATTTCCTTGGCAGTATTAATTCTAAGATTTGTAACATAGTCGATAAAATTTTCGCCCATCTCATTTTTAAAGAGCTTACAGAAATAAATAGGGCTTATATTTACTTCCTTTGAAACCTCTTCAAGAGTAATGTCTTTTCTATAGTTGTCCTTAATATAATCCAAGGCTTTCACTATAAGTGAATTAGTCTTCTTTTCCCTTGCTTCCCTTATACATTTTGTTATGAAATCAATTCTTTCAAGACACCAGTGTTTAAGCTCCGGGAGACTATCCAGGGTCTGAAGTTCGGATAAGAGATCAATACTTGAGGTGTTCCGGGGAATATTATAATCATAGGCGAGTCGTGATAAAAGGATCATTATTTCTATAAGTTTTGCTCTGACTTTATTTATAGACTCATAGTATTCTATTGTCAGCCACTCGAATATATGACAAAACGCCATAGTGCACTCCTCGCTCTCGCCCAGGGCAGCCTTCTCCAGAAGGAGTTTCTCTCTGGCTACAGGATACTTTTCAACTTGAAGGCCCTTCTCAGTTGGGATATCCATTATGTGAAGAATGCCATTTCCGTCCAGATAGCGGATAGCTCTCAGGGATTCCTCATAAGAGAGACATACATTTTCAAAGCCGCGGTAACAGCAGCCCATCCCAATATAAAAATCTGCATCAACCTTCTGAGAAATCTGGTTATAGGTATATTCTGCTATACTTAAGGCAGCAAGCCTTCCGGAGTATTCGTCGGTATCAGCCCAGGTGGGAATATATACAATTATCCTGTTAAGAATTGCAGGTCCTATAAAACATCTGCACCTGCTCTTTAATATGTCTTTCAGGTAGGGGTAAAAGGACTGGCTTTTAATGCTAAGACCTATACGGTTAACCATGCGTCCGCTGTCTTTGGACTGGGCGAACTCTATGGTCATTATGTAGCCCCCGTTTTCTTCAATTTCAAAAATGTTCCGGTAATTTTCCAGTTCAATTGAATTTTCATCCAGGAATAGCATTGAATAGATAAACCCGTTCTCCAAAACAGGCAATATGTTTTCCAGTTTTTCTTTAAAATCAAGCTCTTTTTTTCTTTTAAGGCGTTCATTTTCAATTACTTCAATACTTTTTTGGAGGGTAGAAATAATTTTTTCTCGGTTTACAGGCTTCAATAAGTAATCTGTAACACCCAACGTTAAAGCATCCTTAGCAAAATCAAACTGGTCAAATGCCGTCAATATGATAAATACGCAGTCCCGGAGCTTGTACTGCAGTTCACGAATTGCCTCAATGCCGTTAATACCAGGCATATTGATATCCATAAAAACGATATCAGGAATGAATCGTTCGGCCTTCTCTATAGCATCTCTGCCTGAACGGGCAGACTCTATAGTAAATAATCCTGAAAAACTTTTATTAACAATAAAGGAAAGAGAATCTATAACGATCTGTTCATCATCCGCAATCAACAATTTATACATACACACTCTCCTTAATACCCGCAGGAAGTTTAATCCGGACTGAGGTACCCTTACCCGGCTGGCTTTCTATGCTTACAATATTGCCTTGTCCGTAAAATATATTAAGTCTGCCGATCACATTTCCCATGCCGATACCGGTAGTATGACCTTTTTTTGCATCGGTGCCTCCGGAGCGAATAACCGGTTCATCTTTTCCCATCAGCTGGTCCACTTTATTCTGGTCCATTCCTTTTCCATTGTCTGACACTGTTATCTCAACAGTAGAGTCACTACTTTTAACAGACAAGGTAATAATTCCTCCTGACTCCATATCACCTATTCCGTGAATGAATGCATTTTCAACTATCGGCTGAAGTATCATGCACGGCATTTCAACTTGAAGGTTATCGGTCTGGATATCTTGAGTAAACTCTATTCTATCAGTAAAACGAGTCTTTAAAATATATATGTATGTACCTATATTATCTATTTCCTCACTTAAAGTCACTGCTCTGTCTAGCTTTTTTAGATTATACCGGAACAGGTTTGCCACATTTTCTATAAAGTAGCAGGTTTTATCCGCATCCTCCATCATTGCAATCTGAGCACCGGTGTTAAGAGTATTAAAAATGAAGTGCGGATTGATTTGTGACTGCAGAGCCTGAAGTTCGGCTTCTTTTAGATGCGTCTTCATAGCAAGGTTCTGCAGCTCCTGTTCTTTTAGCTTGTTTTGTAAAAATGCCCTTTCCTGCAGAGTGTCAATGTGTTCCCTGATACTGAAGGCCATTTTATTAAAAGCACTGGCCATCACGCTTATTTCATCCTCTGTATCAAATTCTACCTGAGGTACATTGAAATTTCCTCTTGAAATTTCGTCTGCGGCTTGGGATAAAGTAATAATGGGCTTTGTAGTTTTGTAGGTAATAAGCATTATAAATACAAGATTAAAGAGAATAACTCCCAAAATTATTGCAATATTTATCATTTGGACAATATCTATTCTCCCGGCAACGATGTGATATTTCTGGGTATTTTCCTTTAGAAGCTCATTATTCAGTTTGTTTATATACATGTCTATGTAGCCGAAAACACGGTTAGCATCATTATAATATGATGTATATCTTATAATATCGCGGGCACGTTTAGCCTGTAGAGCGTTATCGGTTATCTCGAGATAATTGTCTATCATGTTTGCAATATCCCGCTGGAGCAGTCCGTTAGCACTGTAGTCGGCCTCAGTAGCAAATTTATAGGATAGCTGCTGTAATTTATTTTTAGATCCCATAAAATTTCTAAAGCTGTCTGAATGTTTTGTATCCAGATAACTTTCAAGGTTTTGCTGAACATCGGTTACTGTATCTTGAAGCTCATTTAGGGAAATATTGCTTATAAATAGGGAGTCCATCTGATTCATCAGCATCTTAGCATTATAGTAAGTGTAAAAGCTGGCTGCAGCCATAAGAATTGTTGTTATCATGAAATAGAGAATCAGCTTTTTGCGTATTCTGTTTTTTTTAAGAAATCTACTGATTATTTCTATCATATAATTATCCTTGATAAAATATTGATTTATTTACCGGTTTCATCTATTGAGAGAGTAGATACATTCTCCTTGGTAACGGCATATACTTCTGTCCCAATATAAGCTGAGGTACTCTTTTTAGTTTTTAATTCAACTAGAGCCTTTATTGCTTTATAGCCCATATCGTCGGGATTGCTGACAACGCTGCCGTATATTACCCCTTTTTCAATATATCTGAGAATTTCTTGGTAACTTCCATAGCCTATCACCTTAATCTGACCAACCTTATTCAGGTCAACCACCATCTGAGTTACTCCGATGGTATCTCTTGGGTTTGTACAAAAAATAGTGTTTATTTTCGGGTTATTGGTTATAAGCTCATTCGCTATTTCACCTGCGCTGAAGATTCCCATTCCGGAAATACGAACTGCTTCAATTTCCATACTTCCGCGGTAGGCTTTAACAGCCTCCTTGAAACCGGTTACTCTAAGGTTTTGTGAAACGTCGCCTGCCTCAGGGTTAAACCCGTTCAGTATAATTGCCACTTTGGCATACCCGTTGGTGGCCTTTGCCGCAAGGTTACCCCCAACAGTACCGACTTCATAGTTATTATTTCCTATATAGGCAAACCGCTCACTGTTCTTGGCATCACTTTCAATGGTGACAACCGGAATGTTACTTTTTATAGCTTCGTTTATCACAGGTGTAAACATGGCTTCATCCGGTACATGGGTTGCAATTCCGTCTACTTTTGATGCTAAGGCTATATCGAGATACTGCAGTTCTTCTTCAGGGTTTATAAACCTGGGGCTGTTAAATTCGACTGCAACATTGAATTCCTTAGCAGCTTTAAAGGCTCCCTTTTTCACATCATTCCAAAAGGGGTCATATGAGCTGGGAGCAATAACTGCAAAATGGTAATCAGGTTTCTCTACACTTTGGGCAAATTTGTCATCAAGGTGAGTGGCTTCTTCATCGAAGGGATATAAAAAAATAGTTGCTGTAATGATAATAAGAACGAAGAGTAAAGAAATAAGTAAGATAACAAACTTTTTCTTTTTCATTTTAACCTCTGTTTTGCTGTCAGGTGTATGTTGACAAGGACAGCGGTGTAATAACTGCGTGTAATTATACGCTTATAGATTATCAAATAAATATAAATAATACAACCCAAATTAAAACACTTATGGTTGGAATAACCAAACATTGTAATTGACAAAAGCCTGTCTAATATAAACAAAAAAAATGAGAGAAACACGTTGACTTTTGTCGAATATTGATATAATATTTAAGTGGACATATCAACATAACAATATGTTGACATGTAAAATATGTAATAGCATTTTCAAGGAGGAGAGTAATGGCAGGAATGATACCAAAATACTATCTGGTTAAGCAAAGGATAGTAGAGATGATCAACAATGAAGAAATAGGTCCGGATGGCATGATTCCAAGTGAAAGAGAGCTGATGGGCAGTTTTGGTATCAGCAGGATTACCGCGAAAAAAGCTATCGATGATCTTGTAAATGAAGGGTATCTCTACAGAATCCAGGGTAAAGGGACTTTTGTCAAGAAGGATACACTTGACCAGGATCTGATATCAATTACCAGTTGTACACAGGACATTGTTAAGTTGGGAATGACACCTTCCAAGCGTCTTCTTGCAGCTGAAGTAATTGAAGCCGATAAGACCAGAATAAAAAAACTTCAACTCTCAAACGGAGAAAAGGTACTTAAAGTCAAAAGAGTTTACTATGCAAATAATGAACCAGTTAACCTTACAACTACTTATTTGCCGTGTAAAACATTTCCACTAATTGAAACATTTGATTTTGGTGTGCACTCTATTTACGACATTCTTGAAAGTAAGTACAATACCAGGATTACAAAGGCAACTAGAACAATTGAAGCTGTGTTAGCTGTAGATGAGGTTGCCAAAGAACTGCAGATAAAGGAAGGGGACCCCGTGCTTCTATTTCGGGCAATAACCTACGGCATAGTAAATGGGAGGGAAATTCCTATCGAAACCTTCAAAAGCTTCTATAGATCCGACAAATTCAAATTTTATATTAATCAGATTCATCAATAGTTTTAAGTAATAAAAGAATGAATGTGCATTGCCAGTGAAAAAAGTATAATTTGCCACGGCTTAGTTTGTTGCACCCAAAAATAGCTTAAGAAGTGGCTTTTTATAAGATTGAGTCTTAATGTCGCGGCTAAGACTATAATATTTTAATCCAATTAATTTAAACAAACCAACAAAAAACAGTATCAGAGGAGAGTTTAACATGGGAAAAAAGAAATTTGCAAGAAAGCTATCTTTAGTATTAGTATTGGTTATTTTTGCTTCTATGGTTTTCGGGGGTTGTTCTACCAAAACCAACGACTTGGGGATAGCCCTAATTACTTCTGCAGCAGGACCAAATGATAAAGGCTACAATCAATCTGCTGTTGCCGGACTGGAAAAGGTTAAAAATGAATTAGGAGTAAACTATAAAGTAGTAGAAACTTCCGATGTGCCAGGTAGCTTGACTCAGCTGGCAGGTGCGGGCTATAAGCTCATTTTCAGTCTGGAGTATAATTTTGATGCACTAATTAAGGGCGTGGGTGGTAACAAGCCAATTGCGGAACAATATCCCGATACAACTTTTGTTATATTCAATGATAATCCAAATGTAAATGAAGATGGAACTGTAAAACATAAAAATGTTGTTTCTGTAATGTTCGATGTTCATGAAGCATCCTTTATTGCAGGAGCGCTAAGTACTCTTGTTAACGAAAACGCTTCTGAACTGTTTAATACTACTGACTATGCCTTGACCTCAGGGGATGCAGGAAGAAAGGTTGGTTTTCTTGGAGGAAGTAAGTCAAACGGAATAACTGTGTTTGGCTATGGCTATGCAGAAGGCATTAATTACATTGCCAAGGAGCTGGGCGTAAAGTACACCATCTACAGTGATTATAATGCAGGCTTTAGCGACTCTGCAGCAGGTGCTGCAAAGGCAAACACATATTATTCTGATGGAGCTAATGTAGTTTATGCTGTGGCAGGTTCTGTAGGTGATGGTGTAACTGCAAAGGCGAAAGAAGTTAAAAAGCTTGCCATAGAAGTAGATGCAAACAAGGATAGCAATCAGCCGGGGTATATCCTCACAAGTGTTTTAAAGAATACTGAAGTACCGGTATATGAGATATCCAAGAACTTTAAGGATAAGACAATGGACAAAGTAAATGGCAAGGTTTTAAGCTACAGTCTGGCATCAGGTGCCACAGGAGTTACAGATCTCAGTGTAATTGAATCAAAAATCAAACCTGAAGGAAAAGCAAAGTGGGATGAAATAAAGGCAACAATTAAAACTTTAGCTGATAAGATCGGTAGTGGAGAAATTAAGGTGACAAACGCACAGGCAGGAGACAGCTTTGACAAGGCACAACTCACAAATCTCAATATGCCTAATGACTAATTGTGTTAAAGAACTAGATCATTGTTAAATATTTTTGTTTAGAAGGCGGTAAATATGTACGCAATAGAAGCTGTTAATTTAACAAAAAAATATGGTGATTTTGTTGCTAACGAAGATATAAATATTTCTATTGGACAAGGTGAAATTACCGCGATAGTCGGTGAAAACGGAGCCGGTAAGACAACACTGATGAACATGTTCTTCGGTCTTCAGCGACCAACCAGCGGAGAATTGAGGGTACAGGGGCAGCCTGTTTCCTTCAACTCCTCGCTAGATGCAATTAACTGCGGATTGGGTATGGTGCACCAGCATTTCAAGCTGGTGCCAAGCCTTACCGTATTTGAGAACATACTTCTTGGCACTGAAATAAAAAAGGACATGAAAATATCCAAGAAGCTTAGCTTCAAAAGCCCCATAATTGACCGGAACAGGGAAAGAAAGACTGTTCAGAAACTTATAGATGATTATAAGTTTGAACTTAATGCAGATGACAAAGTAGAAAATATTTCTATCGGAGCAAAACAAAGGGTAGAAATACTAAAAATGCTTTACCGTAATGTTGATATTTTAATATTTGATGAGCCTACTGCAGTTTTAACTCCGCAGGAGGTGGATGAACTGCTTCTTAGTTTCAAAGAACTTAAAAAGCAAGGGAAAACAATAATTTTGATTACCCATAAACTGAGAGAAGTTATGGAAGTCAGTGACAAGGTAGTGGTGATAAAGCGCGGCAAAGTCGTTGGGGCAAAGGAAACAAAGGACACCAATGCTGCTGAGATAGCCAGACTTATGGTAGGACGAGAGGTTATTCTCAATGTGAATAAGGAAGATAAGGACATCAGTCGCAATAAAGCTGTTTATTCAGTTAAAAATTTATGGACTGTAAATAATTTCGGAAAGAAAGTTCTTGATGACATATCGTTTGACATAAAAGAGGGTGAAATCCTTGGGGTTGCCGGTGTTGAAGGTAATGGACAAAGCGAGCTCGTAAGAGTACTCTCAGGGTTAATGGAATCATGCGGAGGGAGTGTCCGTCTGTTTGACAAGGATATAACAAACTGGTGGCCTGCCGAACTGCGTCTATCAGGCGTTGGAATAGTCCCTGAGGACAGGTATGCACAAGGTCTTTGTAAGGATATGAGCATATCTGAAAATTTGATAGCAGGATATCATAATAACCCTTGCATTTGCAAAAAAGGCCTTTTATTAAAGAAGGAAATTGAAAACAAGGGTGACAGGCTTATAGAGAAATATGATATCCGAATCGCTGAAAGGGAAGGTAATGTTTCTCAGCTTTCAGGAGGGAATGCCCAAAAAATAATAGTAGCCAGGGAATTCGATTCTGACCCGAAACTTCTTATAGTAAGTCAACCTACACGAGGAGTTGATATTGGCTCAATAGAATTTATTCATAAAAAAATACTAGAATTGAGAGCCGCCAACAAAGCCGTTTTGCTGGTATCAAGTGAACTCAGTGAAATAATGAATCTTAGCGACAGAATCATTGTGATGTATAAAGGAAGGATTGTTGGAGAGGTTCAGGGTAAAAATGCCGACAGTGCTCAAATTGGGCTGATGATGGCAGGCTTGCAGGCAGAGTAGGGAGGAAAGGCTGAAAGAAATTGGAAAATGCGCGCAAAGGGGGTGCCAGTCCATGCCGTTTCTTTCATAATGATATGCACAATATGTGGCATGGACACAAATATGAAAAAAAACAATTCAATTCTTAAAAGCATATATAATGTTTTATTTCCGGTAATCGGTGCTCTTTTTCTGGGGGGAATAGCCATAGCTGCAATAGGCGAAAATCCTTTTACAACCTATTCTATTATGCTCCAGAAATCCCTGTTCAGTCTCAATGGTCTGTTAAAGACCTTGCACTTTGCTGCACCTTTGATATTGACCGGTCTCGCTATAGCGATAACCTTCAAGGCAAATATTTTCAATATGGGTGTAGAAGGGCAGGCTGTTCTAGGAGCTTTCTTTGCGGGCGTGGTGGGCTTTAGTGTCAAGGGACTCCCGTCAGTGCTTCACATTGCACTATGTGTGCTGACAGGAATGGTTGTAGGTATGCTCTTTGCACTTATCCCCGCTATTCTTAAGGCATATTTTAATGTTAATGAAATGGTCGTAACGCTTATGCTCAACTATGTAGTGGTAGAAATCGTAAAATTTCTGTCGCAAGGAGTATTCAAAGATCCCAGCTCAGGTTATGTTTCAACCTATCCCATAGCTGACAGTGCAATGTTTAAAAAGCTGTTCAATTCAGATCTGACAATATTTTTCTTCATTGCATTAATAATCTTTGGCGTTATGTTTGTGGTGTTTAAGTATTCAAAGCTTGGATATGAAGTGACTGCAATAGGGAAGAATCCTGAGTTTTCTGAGGCAACAGGAATGAAGGTGGGTAAAAAAATTATAACAATAATGCTGATTAGCGGGGCTATCAGCGGACTTGCAGGAGCGGGCTTCCTGATGAGTGAAAAATTCAGATTTACTCTAGACTTTTCCGGTAGTCCGGGACTTGGCTGGGATGGCATGCTGATAGCACTTCTCGGCAGCCATAATCCGGTGGGAATACTCATTGCAGCCGTGTTCTATTCAGCTCTGAAAACAGGAAGTGACTATATCAGTGTGTTTACAAATGTCCCTAAAGACATAGTTGGCGTAATACAGGGGATTTTGATTCTTCTGCTTTCTGTAAAATTTCTTAACAGCAAATTTGACTTGTTCGGCAAGCTGAAAACCATTTGTAAGAAGAGACCACGCAAAGCATAAGGCATCATAACTTTAATATAGAGGTAAACGATATGAACTTATTAAGTAATATTCTATATGACATGATCTATCATAGTGCACCGCTCATACTGGCTGTGCTGGGGGGACTTTTCGCACACAAGGCAAATGTTCTGAACATAGGGCTGGAGGGAATGATGCTCATGGGAGCCTTCAGCAGCACACTGTTTGTCATGGTTACGGGAAATTTGTGGATCGGTATTTTACTAAGCGTTTTTTGTACACTGATACTGGGACTGATATTTTCGTTTTTCGGTATAACATTAAAAAGCAACTTCATAATTACCGGGTTTGGAATAAATATATTTGTTCTCGCTTTTAGTTCCTTCATGCTCAAGTACTTACAGATGGCCAATATTAATGTAAGCTCGGTAATTAATGTAACCAATTTGAAAATCAATATTCCCATTGTTAAGGATATACCGGTTTTGGGGAGCCTCCTAAGCGGACACACATTTCTGACCTACCTTAGCTTCATACTTATACTTATAGTATCAATAGTTATGTATAAAACAAGATTCGGTGTTTATGTCAGGGTTGTCGGTGAAAATGAGGAAGCAGCCAAGTCTGTTGGTATAAACAGCACATATATTAAATATGCGGCGGTGCTGATAGGAGCGGCTCTATGTGCTCTGGCCGGAGCTAATCTGGCAGTTGAAAGAATGGCTCTGTTTACAAATAATATGACGGCCGGAAGGGGATTTATTGCAATAGCCGCCATATATTGCGGAGGAGCAAAACCTGTAAAGTCCAGCGTATACGCAATAATATTCGGACTTGCAAAGTCACTGGCTATTAATCTTGCACTGTTTGCCGGCCCTGTTTCAGGCCTGTTTGAGATAGTACCTTACCTGATGATTGTAATAGTACTATTTGCAGTTTCGGCTGTTGAGGCACGCCGCACAAAGATAAGGGGGTTCAAGCTTGAATAATACAGCGCTGGTTATTGTGGACATGGTAAAGGATTTTACTGATCCTGAAGGACTTGTATTTTACCCTCAGAACCGTGAAATTCTTCCGAGAATCAAACGTGTATTGGAGGAATGCAGGAAGCACGATATACTTGTAATTTTCCTTCAGCACAGTTACAGGAATAATAAATATGATAAGAATCTTGCAAATATGCGTCCCAACTGTATTGAAGGTACGGGAGGAGATGCAATAGATCCAATGCTGGATGTGGATACTGCAAAGGATTATGTCATAAAAAAAAGACGCTACAGCGGTTTCGTTGGAACCGACCTTGATATGGTATTGCGGGAAAATGGCATCAGGAATCTTATAATAACAGGAACAAAGACTAACTGCTGCATACGTGCCACTGTCACTGATGCCTATAATCTTGATTATATTCCCATAGTGGTGTCCGACTGTGTAGCCACCAACGATGAAACCGTTAATCAGGTTCACTTGTCAGATATTAAAAAGTATCTTGGCAAGGTTGTGACTTCACAGGAGTTGTTTGACTATCTTGATAAAGGAGAGATTGACTGATGAAATATGATGTTTTGATAAATGGATATGTCAGTCTGGACAGAATAATCAGAACTTCCACTCCGCTGAGATACGGGTATACTTCTCTGGTTGAAAACAGCGATAATGCAAAAATTCAATACGGTGGCTGTTCGACAAATATTGCCTATCTTATGGCGAAATTAAATATGAAGGCGTTACCTCTTATAAGAGTAGGCCAGGATGATTACAAGGAAACAGGATTTTATGACTACCTGAAAACTGCTGGTGTATGCATGGAAGCAGTTGAAATCATTCCGGGGGAGACAACCTCCAATTGTTATCTTATAGCTGACTCTGACAACAACCATGTTACTATATTTTATCCCGGAGCGATGGATAAAAAATATGCCGGTGAGATGAATACGGAGTTTTTTAAAGAAGCACGCTTAGGGATTATGACAGTAGGCTCATATGAGGATAATCTGGAATTCTTCAAAAAGTGCAAAGCTGAAAAGGTACCTTTGGTTTTTGGTATGAAATGTGATTATGATGCATTTCCGGAGAAATTCTTCAAGGAAGTGCTGCTGCAAAGCAGTATCATTTTCTGCAATGAGTGTGAGCGGGGAGAAATAGAAAGGATTTTTGGACTCCAGGATATAACAGAGCTGTTTGAAAAGTCTAAGGCAGAAATAATTGTTACTACCTTGGGTAAAAAAGGTTGCGTTTATTTCCACAAAACAGAGGACGGCATAAAGTCAGGAAGCGTAGCTGCTGCCGAATTCGGCAGGGTCGTGGATACTACCGGTTCAGGGGATGCCTTTATGTCAGGGTTTTTATACGGCTATCTGAAAGGACGAGAAATCAAAGATTGCTGTAGTTTGGGCAGTGTTCTCTCTTCATTTATTATTGAAAAAGTTGGCTGTACTACAAATGCACCTGACGAAGAGGAGTTTCTCAAACGTTTTAATCAATTTAACAGGGGAGAAGAGTAAAATGCAGACTTTATATTCAAAAACAGAGGAAAAAGATATAGCTAAATACGTGCTATTTTCAGGGGACCCCTGGAGAGTGGAAACTGTTGCGAAACAGTTGGAGAATGTACAGCATATAGCCTTTGCAAGAGAATTCAACACTTATACCGGATATTACAAGGGAGTCAGGATAACGGTTACTTCAACAGGAATTGGTGCCCCCTCGGCGGCTATTGCAATGGAGGAAATGTACCAGTGTGGCATGGAGGTGGCTGTACGTATGGGTACCACTATGGGATTGAAGGATGATTTACTTGGTAAACTCATTATTCCTACGGGTGCAATGAGAGAGGAAGCAACAAGTAAAACTTATGTTCCGGAGTCTTTTCCGGCAGTGGCAGATTTTGACCTGATTAACTGCATGAATAAAAGTACGCTGGAGAATGGCAGAGAATATGTCAACGGAATCACCTGTACCATGGACGGCTTTTATAGTCAGATGAGGGATTCCCGTTTATCTGAAAAGATGAATAAGGATATGAGCAAAACCTTTACAACTCTCAAAAAGTATAATATTTCAGCAGTTGATATGGAATCCAGCTGCATGCTGGTATTGGCAAATCTGATGGGCATTAAGGGCTGCATTGTCACAATGACCACAGTGCTTGAAAATCTCAAGGACTTTCTGAAGGGCGATGCCCGTACAAAGTCTGAGGAGGATTTATGTAAGATTGCTCTTGATGGGCTTGTAATTTATGACAGAGAGGTGGCTGGAAAATGAAAGGTTTAAATTTTAAAGATAGAAGTCTTGTAATAGGAATGGTACATTGCCTTGCGTTACCTGGAACACCTAATTTTTGCGGTGATATGAAAAAAGTTATCGATCAGGCGGTTGCTGATGCAATAACTTTGGAAAAGTCGGGAATGGATGCCATAATAATTGAAAATATGGGTGACGGGCCCTTTGGAATAAATATGGATATTGAGCAATCCTGCGCATTGGCAGCAATTAGTGCCCTTGTAGCTCAAAAGGTAAACCTGCCCATAGGTATAGATGCGGCAATGAATGATTATGCAACGGCATTTTCCATCGCAAAAGCAATTGATGCGGATTTTGTTAGAATACCTGTCTTTGTGGATACTGTTGAATTCTTTGGAGGAATCATTAAGCCATGTGCTCGTGAGGCAATGAAGTTCAGACAAAATCTGGGGGCTGAGAATGTGAAAATACTGGCTGATATACAGGTCAAGCATACTCATATGCTGCTCCCTCATGTGACAATAGAGGATTCAGCAAAATCTGCCGAGGCGTGTGGTGCCGATGCTATCATTGTAACAGGAACCCATATCGGAGTTGAAACTCCAATAGATATTATCAAGAGAGTTAAGCAGGTTACGAAATTGCCTGTTATTGCCGGAAGTGGTGTGAAAACCACAAATATCAAGGAACAGCTGCAAATAGCAAATGGTGCTATTGTGGGTTCCAGTCTTAAAGAAGGCGGAAATATTGAAAATCCTGTTTCATTAGAGCTATGCACTGAGCTTATTAGGGCTTTAAATTCATAGGAGCAGGCTTGTAATTAAGGCAGAGGGCTATAGGAATATGACTAACTAGACAAATACTACAGAATAAAGGACTGATATTTATGATGAGGCCGATGAAGCTTGCCGGAAGCGAATTGATGTTTGGAAAGGGATCACTCGAACATTTGAAGTCGCTTAAAGGAAAGAAAGCGTTTATTGTAACCGGTGGTTCAAGTATGAAGAAAAGTGGAATTTTGGAAAAAACCATAAATTATTTGAAAGAGGCCGGAATAGACAGCTATGTTTTTGAAGGTGTTGAGCCCGACCCGGTATTCAGCACCGTATTGAAGGGTGCTGAGGCTATGAAACAGGAACAGCCTGATATAATAGTCGGACTGGGGGGCGGTTCGGCAATGGATGCAGCAAAAGCCATGTGGGTATATTATGAGGACCCTCAATTGAAAAGCTTAATGGATATTGTCCCTCCCAACCCGATTCCGCAGCTGAGAAAAAAGGCAAGGCTGGTTTGCATACCATCAACAAGCGGAACTGCAAGCGAGGTCAGCCGTTCGGTGGTAATAACAGATGACGAGACGCATATTAAATATGGAATTGGGAACATGGAAATGATGCCTGATATCGCCATATGTGACCCTGAAGTAACAGCTACAATGCCTGCAAAAATTACGGCTGAAACAGGAATGGATGCTTTGACACATGCTTTGGAAGCACTTGTATCAAAGAGGGCCAATTATTTGAGCAGCATTCTGGCAAGAAATGCGGCAAAGGACATTATCATTAATCTTCCAAAAGCCTATGCTGATGGAAATACAATAGAGTATCGGGAAGTTATGATTAATGCCTCCATGGTTGCAGGACTTGCATTTACTAATGTTTCTCTGGGCATTGTTCACTCCATGGCTCATACACTGGGCAGTTACTTCGGTATCTCCCATGGACTTGCTGATGCAATAATTCTTCCTTATATAATGAGTTTTAATCTTCAGGATGAAACTGCAAAGGCAGCCTATTCTCAACTGGCAACAGATTTGGGAACCAACGATTTGGTCAGCGTTGTTGCCGGCTTGAACAAGAGCATAGGCATCCCTTCGTATATCTCTGAACTGATTCCTGACGAGGACAAATATCTGGAAAAGCTGGAGGTTATGGCTGAGATGGCATTAAAGGACGGATGTACAAAAACAAATCCGGTCATTCCTGACCTGGAACAAATGAAAACATTATTTTTAAAAATATATAAAGCAGACAGTTAAAGCAAATATAAAAAAACAGGTAAAACAAATATAAAGCAGACAGTTAAGCAAATATAAAGAAAACAGTAAAACAAATATAAAGAAAATAGTGAAACAAATATTAAACAAATGGATAAAGTACAGGCGGCATAAAAAATGCTTTTGGAGGTTACTGTGAAACTGATATGTTATTTATCAAATGGATATCCTACGATAGAGTCAAGTATTGAGATGGCTGAAAACTATATTCAGGCAGGCTGCGATATCATAGAAGTTGATTTCCCATCATCTGACCCCTATCTTGAAGGTGAGTATATAGCCAACCGAATGAAGGAAGCTCTTGAGGGGTGTAAAGATTATGACAAGTATATGGAGGGTATTGTAAAAATTAAAAACAGCCATCCCAGCACGAAGTTTATACTCCTTTCATACGAGAATACTATTCTGGAGATAGGTATTGAACGTTTTGTAAAGTTCTGCACAGAGAATGATTTGATGGATTTAATATATGTTGGGAGCCATAATGAGGAAGTAAAGAACAGACTTATTAACAATGGAATAAAAATATCCTGCTATGTGCAATTTCATATGGACGAGAATGAGGTTCAGTCGGCCTTACTTTCAAATGGCTTCGTTTATATGCAGGCAAAGCCCACAACAAATAATATAAATCCTGAATATCCGACTTTGAAGCACTGTATAGACCGCTTGAAGGAGTTGGGAATCAATAGGGAGATATACTGTGGTGTTGGGATTTATACGCCGGAGGATATTCAGATGGCTCGGGAATCCGGCGCCGACGGAGTTTTTGTGGGAAGCACAGTACTTAAGTTGCATAATGATATTCCTAAAATGAAAGAAACTATAGAGTTATTTAAGAAGACATGCAATGAATAGGAAACTACACAAGCAGCAAGCAATTAGCTGAAAATACATCCTACAAAGAAAAAGTACCCGTAACGGGTATTTTTTCTTTGTGCGTGCGCCCAGCATGGGCGCAATCTAAATGCACAACGGTGACAGAATGACAGAATGACAACAGAAGGACATGCAAAAAAATCTTGCCTGTTTTTAAGATCTGTGTTAAAATACTTAATTGTATGTGGAAATCAGAGATTTCTACACAAAATAAATATTTACATCCTTGCTCTGTACTCTTGTTACAGAGCCGTAAAGTCCGAGGGGAGGTGCACTACATGTTAAAGAAGTATGAAACTATCTTTATTATCAATTCAGAGGTTGGAGAGGAATCCACAAAAGCCCTGGTAGAAAAATTCAAGACTATGCTCGAAACTTCAACCCAGCTCGAAAGTATTGACGAGTGGGGAAAGAGAAAGTTGGCATATGAAATTGACGATAAGAACGAGGGTTACTACGTACTTGCCAATTTCTCAGCTGAGCCAAGTTTTCCTGCTGAATTAGAAAGAGTTTATAAAATCACTGAAGGAATCCTTAAGTATATTATAATAGCTAAGGATTAATTTATGTTGGTGTTTTTATTTAAATTGACTACGTGATCCGTGCTTTAGCACGCTGCGCGTAAAGGGAAGGTTAGTATGAACAAAGTTGTTTTAATGGGAAGACTTACTAAAGATCCTGATCTGAGATACACCAGTGGGAACAATACTCCGGTTGCGAGTTTTTCCATTGCTGTAAACAGACGTGCTACTGCAAAGGAAGGTCAGCCGCAGGCTGATTTCATAAACATCGTAGCATGGAACAAAACTGCTGAATTTTGTCAGAAGTATTTTACAAAAGGAATGCAGGTAGCCATTGTTGGAAGACTTCAAACAAGAACCTGGGACGACAATGAAGGAAAACGTCATTATGTCACTGAAGTAGTGGCAGACGAAACCTACTTTGCCGACAGCAAGAGAAGCGGAGAAGGCGGAACTGGCGGTCCAGCTCCAAGAACCTATTCCGATAGTCCTGCAACTTCAGGTGACGGCTTCTACCCAATGGATGAGGATGATGAACTTCCTTTTTAATCAGGAAGCCTGATTCCATAAATGATGAATTATTTAAACGAAAAATAAATTTTAGTCAGTACCGTTTGACGGTACGCGAAAGGAGGATTTTCAAATGCCAGGACCAAAGAGAGATAACAGAAGAAATGACAGAGCCGATTACGATAAGGGCGAAGGCAAGGGCGGCATGAGAATGAGAAGAGCAAAGAAGAAAGTTTGCGCATTCTGTGTTGATAAAGCTACTGATATAGATTACAAAGATGTTGCCAAGATCAGAAAGTATGTTTCTGAAAGAGGTAAGATTCTTCCTAGAAGAATATCAGGAAACTGCGCTAAGCACCAGCGTCAGCTGACAGTTGCCGTAAAGAGAGCAAGACACATTGCTTTGCTTCCTTACACTGCAGAATAAATAATAAGATAAAAACCCGCCGATCTATGATTTGGCGGGTTTTTTAGGTTCTTTCAGTTTTAAGTTTTTGTTTTTTGTTTTAAAGGGTTTTAACCTTTTACAGCCCCGAAAGCTTACAATCTGGATTCCACAACACACAGAAAATCATATATTGGCTTAAGCTCCTTGAAGCCTTGCTTCAACACTTCGGGCAGGTCCTTGGAAAAGGCCAGCTCAAAGTTATTTTGCACGCATTCAAAGTAAATATTTTTTCTATCAAGCCAGGTTTTGAGGTTTTCGGGCTGATCAGGGAATTTACTTCTTTTATACAGTTCTCCGCCTAAAACAAACTTATTCTGTGACTCATAATATTTTTGAGCCATGACAAAAGCAGGATGCTTGTCTATAATCATCTCACGCAAATTTGTCATGGAGGATGGGTCTGCGCCATAATAGCCTATTCCATAGCTTGAGCCCTTTTGGCTTATTTCAAACCAGAAACATGGGGCTGTGGACATCATGGACTTGTCTCTCAGGAATACCAGCCAAACATTGTCCCGATACAAGGTTTTATCCTTGGTAAAACGGGTATCTCTTCTAACTCTGGATATAAGCTTGGAAGGGATGGTTATCAGCTGGCTGTCAATATCCAGCATGGTAGGGGCCAACTCTTTTATCAGTTCTACAAAGGGATTGTATACGTATTTTTTATAATCATCCTTATGACTGTCATACCAATCTTTACTGTTATTCATTCTATTTTCCATTAGAAATTTCAAGGCTTCTCCTGTAATGCCGGTAAAACTCATGATAACCTCCTGATTCATGACTATTATCAAACAAACGTTTGTTCTAAATTACATTTTGACAGAACACACCTTAGAAATCAATAGCCTTTCTAATAGTATTCCAAGTTTTTATGTTTCAAAAACCGATGGCATAATTATATTATTATGCTCAAATTACCTTATACCTGTTGGAAAAATAGCCAAAGAGTGATATTATAGTTAAGAATGCACAAATAAAAAACCATTATTTTATGGTTTATTAATAAAGGACGGAATTCTGCCATACATGAATAAAAGTATAGGTTTTTTGGGTCCGAGAGGGACTTTTTCTCATGAAGCCGTTGAAGCATATCAGGCTGAGACCGGTAAAACATACAGGTTAGAGGAATATTCAACAATAAGGGATGTTTTATACTCCTTAAAAAACGGAGAAGTAGACGAGGCTATAGTACCAATTGAGAATTCACTTGAAGGTGCTGTCAATATTACATTAGATGTTCTTGCAAAAGAAGAGGATCTGTTTATAATTGATGAATTTATTATTCCAATTAATCTAAATCTTGTTGTGAAAAAAGGGACAACTCCTGAAAACATAAGCATAATAATGTCTCATCCGCAGCCTCTTGGACAGTGCAGAAATTACCTTGCGAGAAATTTTCCTGATGTTGTGCAGATGGAAGAAAACAGTACCACAGCGGCTGCCCGGAAAGTTCTGGACGGAGAAGGAACATCAGCAGCAATTACTTCCAATATAGCAGCTAAAATGTACGGGCTTGATGTATTACATAAAAATGTGCAGGACGTAGAAAATAACAGAACGAGATTTGTGGTAGTCGGTAAGTCACTGAGCGCAGCAACAGGTTCTGATAAAACTTCAATAGTTTTTTCTACAGAGAATAAACCAGGCAGCCTCTATAAGGTTTTGGACATTTTCAGCTTATGGGATATAAATATGACCAGAATAGAGTCCAGGCCATCAAAGAATGCACTGGGACAATATATTTTTTTCATAGATATCGACGGACATATAAATGACCAGGATGTTTTTGATGCATTGACCATGGTAAAAAGGAAAACATCTTTTTACAAGTTCATTGGTTCGTATCCGGTCTTTAACGAAAAAACACAGCGAATAGATGTCACTTAAGTATAGCTTTGTAACTTAAATAGCAGTTATAGTCGGGAAATAGAGTCAAATAGACCCAATAGTGGTATAATTTAGGGACGGTTAATAATACAATGCGCAAAAAATACCCTGCGCAAGCTGATTTTTAATCGGTAAAATATTTTATATTACTATTTGTATGCGTAATGTTCGCGTAGATGGGGGTTATTATGGCTTTATTTGATAATCAACTGGATATTACTAGAAATATTAAGATTATTGACTGGCTCAAAAGTGAACTTCTGACCGATGTTGCAAACTTGTTCAAGGCTCTTGTAAACGGTGTCAGGGAAGAGGTTTCCGACACGCTTTCCGACACGTTGGCCAATATAATTTTAATCAGTTATCTTCTGGGAAAACGGTTTGGAATTAATTATAGATCAATCGAAACAAAGATTGAAAATAAAATCAGGCTCGGTCTGGTAGAAAACCATGAAGTTGAGAAATATTACGGGGATTTATCAGAGCTTTCGAAACATTTGAACAGTTCGAGAAGCAGAAGACAAGGGGCCTGACAATTGTATTCGCTAAGAGGAGATTGTGAATGGATAATAAAAAATTGTCACACATATTTATTCCAAAGGCAGGCTTCTATCTTTGGGTGATTTTGTTCCTTATCGGGGTAACGGCCTATTTGAGTCCAATAATGGCTATACCTGAGTTTGTTCTGTTCATTTTTCTTGTGATATATCATTACAAATCAAACCATATTAGAAACAGAGAAATAACCAAATACATAGAGACACTTACCTTTAATATTGACTGTGCCACCAAGGATACCCTGCTGAACTTTCCAATGCCGTTGGTGCTTGCGGAACTGGACGGCACAATAGTGTGGTATAACTCCTCTTTCAGGGGTATATTTGAGGATGATAATTTCCTTCAGAGAACAGTTTTAAGCCTTATAACTGAGATAAAGCCTCAGCTTACAGAGGGAGACAGTATTAACATTTCCAAGGATGTCACTATAAATAACCGTTATTATTCCGCACTTGGAAACCTTGTAAAGGTAGATGACAACAAGGAGAAGGAAAGCGTTATAGTAATGCTTTATCTTGTTGATAATACCGAGCTTGTTAATCAGAAGCAAAAGTATGAGGAGAACAAGAATACTGTAGGTGTAATTGTTATTGACAACTATGATGATCTGATGCAAAGTCTGGAGGACTCTAAGAGACCTCAGATTATGGCCGAAATCGAGAAAAAGATTTCCAGCTGGATAGGTCACACAGGCGGAATTTTGAAGAAATTTGAGCGAGACAAATATTTATGTATATATGCGTTTAAGTACTTAAAGGAGCTTGAAGAAAAGAAGTTTGAAATACTGGAAACAGTTAAGGAAATTAATTTAGGGAATAAAATACCTGTAACCCTAAGTATAGGAATGGGTATCAATGCGCCCACAATACTGGAAAATTTGCAGAACGCCTATGCCGGTATCGACATTGCTTTAGGCCGTGGCGGTGACCATGTAGTGATAAAGGATGGAGATAACTTCAGATTTTTCGGAGGCCGGAACAGAGAGCTTGAAAAACGAACAAGGGTTAAGGCCAGGGTTATTGCATATGCATTGAGGGGTTTGATTGATCAGGCACCTTCAGTACTTATCATGGGACATGAAAATGCGGATATAGACTGTCTTGGTGCAGCTTTAGGTATTTATAGAATAGTAAAGAGCCGTGATAAGCGTGTAAACATAGTACTAAATCATTCAAATGCAAATATAGATTCGGTTCTGAATAAGCTTGCTAAAGAGCCCGAATACAGTAATGTTTTTGTGGGCAGGAACGAAGCTCTCGATATTATAACAAAAAAGACGCTTCTGATTGTTGTAGACACACATAGACCAAGTTTTACCGAGACTCCGGAATTGCTCAGAATGACCGACCAGATTGTAATAATAGATCATCACAGACGTGGTGCAGACTATATACAGGATGCCGTTCTTTCATACCAGGAAACCTATGCATCTTCAACCTGTGAGCTTGTCACAGAGCTACTGCAATACCTTGAAGAGAAAATCAGGCTTACTAATATTGAGACAGAGGCTTTATATGCCGGTATAGTTGTTGACACTAAAAACTTTATATTTAAAACCGGTGTCAGAACCTTTGAAGCCGCTTCATACCTAAGGAGACAGGGCGTTGATACCGTTTCGGTTAAACAACTGTTTCAGAATGATTTAAAAACTTATATTACAATATCAAATATAGTCAAAGAAGCCGAAGTAGTGTATGATAATATTGCAATATCAATTTGTCCTAAAAATACAAAGAATGCTCAGCTTATCGCAGCGCAGGCAGCAGACCAGCTGCTCAGTCTGTCGGGATTGATTGCAGCCTTTGTACTGAGCTATCACGAAGGTGAAGTTATAATAAGCGGAAGATCTCTTGGAGAAATAAACGTTCAAATGATTCTTGAAAAACTTGGTGGAGGCGGACATTTAACTGTTGCAGGCGCTCAGATTGAAAATGTAACAATCCAGGAGGCCAAGGAAAGCCTTAAAACCGCTATTTTTGAATATATTGACAGCTTAAACAAGGAATAGCTGTCAGCAATGTCAGGAGGAAGATACAAATGAAGGTTATATTAAAAGAAGATGTTAAAGGTTTGGGAAAGAAAGAGCAAATGGTAGAGGCCAGTGATGGTTACGCAAGAAATTTTTTGTTCCCGAAGGGCCTTGCAGTTGAAGCAACTGCTGCAAATATGAACATAATGAAGACAAAAAAAGAAGCTGAGGCTCATAAGAAAGAAAAGGAAGTTGCTCAGGCAAAGGAACTTGCCAATAAGGTTAAAAACATAACGGTAACGTTGAAGGTTAAGGCCGGAGAGAGCGGAAAACTGTTTGGTTCCATAACCAGCAAGGATATTGCAGAAAATTTGAAATCACAGCACAAGCTGGATATCGATAAAAAGCAGCTTGTAATGCCTGACGCAATTAAAGCCATAGGAACCTTTGAAGTTGAAGCTAAGTTATACCCCGGTATCAGTTCAAAGTTCACTGTTAAAATAGAGAGCCTATAATTGCTTTTAATTACTAATGCATTCGCGCTATGCGCGTAGATGGGAGTTAATATGGATTTGGGAACTCTAGGCAGAATTCCTCCTCAGAGCATAGAGGCTGAACAATCAGTGATTGGCTCTATGCTTATTGACAAGGAAGTAATTCCCGTTGTCATGGAAGTTCTTAAGCCGGAGGATTTCTATAGGCCTGATCACAAGGAAATATACGATGTAATTATAGAGCTTTTTGACAAAGCTCAACCAATAGATTTAATAACTGTTTCTGAACGCTTAAAATTACATGGAAAGCTGGAACTGGTCGGGGGACTTGAATATCTGACTAATATAGCCACCGAGGTTCCCACCACAGCGAATGTCAAACACTATGCCAAAATTGTAGAAGAGAAATCTCTTTTAAGGAAACTCATAAAGGCATCATCAGATATTGTTGATCTGGGCTTTAATGCTTCGGAAGAGGTTTCCTTCATTCTTGATAAAGCAGAACAAAACATTTTTGATATTCTTCAGAAACGAAGCTCTCAGGGATTTGTTCCAATAAAGGACGTTTTGGTTGATACCTTTAACAAACTTGAGGAGTTGTATAACAATAAGGGACATATAACCGGAATTCCTACGGGTTTCACCGATTTGGACTTCAAAACCTCAGGAATGCATAATTCGGATCTCGTTCTGATTGCGGCAAGACCCGCAATGGGTAAAACAGCCTTTGCTCTGAACCTGGCTCAGAATGCCGCTGTTCACAGTGGCGTTCCCGTAGCAATTTTCAGCCTTGAAATGTCTAAGGAGCAGCTGGTAAACAGAATGCTCTGCAGCGAGGCAATGGTGGACAGCAATAAGATGAAAACAGGACAGCTTGAGGACAATGACTGGCAAAAGGTTGCCAGAGCACTAGGACCACTTTCTGAGGCACCTATATTTATAGATGACACTCCCGGTATCTCAATAACAGAAATCCGTGCAAAATGCCGCAGGCTGAAACTGGAACACAATCTGGGTTTAGTGGTAATAGATTACCTTCAACTCATGCAAGGCAGCAAATCGAGAAGTGAGAACAGACAGCAGGAAATTTCGGAAATATCGCGATCTCTTAAGATTCTGGCGAAGGAAATAAATATCCCCGTTATCTGTCTTTCTCAGCTCAGCCGTGCAGCTGAAACCAGAACTGACCACAGGCCTATTCTCAGTGACCTTAGAGAATCCGGTGCAATTGAACAGGATGCCGATATAGTTATGTTTTTATACAGGGATGATTATTATAATCCTGAGACAGAAAAGAAAAACATAGCAGAGGTTATTCTTGCCAAGCATAGAAGCGGCTCCACGGGAACTGTTGAACTTGTTTGGCTGGGGCAGTATACGAAATTTGCAAATCTGGAGAAATTCAGACAGTAAGACAGCCGGTAACACGAGGAGTATAATGCTGAAACAACACGTTTTAAATACAATAAAAAAGTATGGACTTATTAATTATGGAGACGGTATTGTTGTGGGAATATCGGGAGGATATGACTCAGTGTGCCTTCTCCATATTCTGTCTTCCATATCGGAGGAATTCTCTCTTAAACTTTACCCTGTGCATATCAATCATATGCTTCGAGGTCAGGAGGCTTTGCGTGACGAAAGCTTTGTCAGGACCTTTTGTTCTTCTTTGGGGCTGGAGGCCATTGTTGAAAGAATAGACATTGCAAAAAAAGCGGCAGATGAAAAGATTTCTCTTGAAGAAGCAGGAAGAAATGCCAGATACGCAGTTTTTAACCGTATATCCCAAGAAAAGTCCGCACAGAAGGTAGCCGTAGCCCATTCTAAAAATGATCAGGTTGAAACCTTGCTTATGAGGATATTCCGGGGTACCGGTCCCGAAGGTTTAAAAGGGATTGAATTTAAAAGGGATAACATTATTAGGCCGTTACTTGAGACCAGCCGGGAACTAATAGAAGAATATGTTGATAGTAATGGGCTCCAAGCCATCATTGACAGCTCAAACCTCCACACCGATTATTTTAGAAATAGAATCAGACTGAATGTAATTCCCGAAATAAACAAAGCAATAGGAAATGATATAACTGAGAATTTATTAAGATTATCAAAAATTATTGTAGCAGATGAGGATTATTTACGATATAATTCTGAATTATACTATAAGAAAGCAGTAACTTCTAATGAATGCGGCTGTATTGAATTAGATTTAAAGCTTATTTCAACTCTGCATAAAGCAGTTTTAAGCAGAGTCCTCAGAAATGCTTTTACAAATGCAACAGGAAATGTTACAGGACTTGAGTATGTTCATATTGAAAAGTTAATGCAGCTGGTCTGGGAGGGGCGAACAGGTGCCCGTCTGGATTTACCCATGGGATATATGGCTGTAAAGTCTTATAATTCGTTGACTTTACAAATACAGGAGCAAAAAGATTGCGAAAGCTTTGAATATATTTTGAACTTGCCGGGAATTACTGAAATTCATACTAGCATACTCAGAAGTGAAATAAAAACCGAAATTATAGAATTAGAAACAGATGAGCAATACGGTGAGCTTGTCAGTAAAAATAAGCATAAGCAGGCAGGCTTCTTTGATTTTGATAAAATCAAAAAAAAGCTTGAATCAGATAATAGTTTTCAATTAGTGGTAAGAAACAGGCGAGATGGTGATATTTTCAAGCCGTTAAAGTCAAATGGCACCAAAAAGCTTAAAGAATACTTTATTGATAGCAAAATCCCTAAAAATCAAAGAAGTAATTTTCCATTAATAGCCATAAATAAGGAGATTATTTGGATTATAGGAAATAAAACAAGTGATAATTATAAAGTAACTGATAATACTAAATTTGTGTTAATGCTTAGTTTAGTACAAAAATGATAAATGTATTTTATTAACAAGGGGGATTAGTCTGAAATGGACGTAATTGAGCGCGTATTAATTTCAAAAGAGAAGCTCGATAAGCAGGTTGAAGAACTTGGAAGCCGCATATCAAAGGACTATGAGGGAGAAGAGTTAGTTATAATCGGTGTACTAAAGGGAGGGTTTATTTTTCTTGCTGACCTGGCTCGAAAGATAACTATACCTGTAGATCTTGATTTCATATCGGTTTCCAGCTACGGGGATTCATCCAAGTCATCAGGAGTAGTTAAAATAATAAAGGATGTTGATATTAACATTTCCGGAAAGCATGTTTTAATAGTTGAAGACATTATTGATACAGGTCTGACCTTGAACCATCTGGTGGAACTATTGAAAACAAGAGGTCCTTTAAGCGTGGAAATATGTGCAGCGTTGGATAAGCCATCCAGAAGGAAGGCTGAGGTATATGTGAAATACAAGGGAATAGAAATACCTGATGAATTTGTTATAGGCTATGGTTTGGATTATGCGGGGAAATACAGGAATTTCCCTGAGGTTTGTATACTGAAAAAGGATATTTATCAAAAATAAATGCAGGTAATTGACTTTATTGTGTTTTATATTTGTATATGCTAATATAATATATACTGTACAAAAGCAGGAAAAATAAGCTAAATTTTTATTGATTTAATGTTTTAAAAAGCTGTAGATTGGTATTAACTTATAAATCTATAACGTAGGTGGGATTGGTTTCAGACAGCCTATGGGGAAAGTTTGGTACCTTGGTTCGCATAAGGAGGGAGATATTTGAAATATTTTAAGGGTATCAGTTTTTATATAATTATTTTTATAATAATTTTAGTAATAATTACATTCTATACTGCTTCTGATAATCCGCCAAAAATGGATTATTCCCAGCTGTTAACGCAGATGGATGCAGGAAATGTAAAAAGTATCGGGCTGCAGACCGACACGGCCACCGTTGAACTGAAAACGCCTTTGGATGAAAAGAGTAAGATTACAAAGTATATTGTGACAGTTCCGCCCGACGTAACATCTGCATCAAATAAATTTACACAGGCATTTGAAGAAAAGCGTATTGAAAAATATACAGTTACAACGCCGCCTCAGGCACCCTGGTGGGTATCAATTTTGCCTACAGTCGGTTTTGTAATCATACTTATACTGATCTGGTTTTTCTTTATTCAGCAGTCACAGGGCGGCGGAGGCGGAAACAGAGTGATGTCCTTCGGCAAAAGCCGTGCAAAGATGACTGTTGATGATAAAAAGAAGATTACCTTTGACAATGTAGCCGGAGCAGATGAGGAGAAGGAAGAGCTTGCTGAAATAGTTGAGTTTCTTAAGGCTCCAAAGAAGTTTGTTGAGTTGGGAGCGAGAATTCCAAAGGGTGTTCTGCTGGTAGGCCCTCCCGGTACAGGTAAAACTCTTCTGGCAAAAGCGGTTTCAGGTGAAGCAGGAGTTCCCTTCTTCAGTATAAGCGGTTCCGATTTCGTTGAAATGTTTGTCGGTGTCGGAGCATCCCGTGTACGTGACCTTTTTGAACAGGCTAAGAAAAACGCACCATGTATTGTCTTTATTGATGAAATTGATGCGGTTGGTAGACATAGAGGAGCCGGTTTGGGCGGCGGACATGATGAAAGAGAACAAACTCTTAATCAGCTGCTGGTCGAAATGGACGGTTTCGGCATAAATGAAGGAGTTATAATCCTTGCAGCAACAAACAGACCTGATATCCTTGACCCGGCGTTATTAAGACCCGGACGTTTTGACAGAAGGGTTGTTGTAGGACTCCCTGATATTAAAGGAAGAGAACAGATATTGAAGGTTCACTCAAGAGGTAAGCCATTTGCAGATGATGTGAAGATGGATGATCTTGCAAGAATTACTCCGGGCTTCACAGGAGCCGATTTGGAAAATCTGTTGAATGAAGCAGCACTTCTTACCGCGAGAGCGAATAAGAAGAAAATCGGTAACGAAGAAATAAAAGAAGCTGCTTTCAAGGTTATGATGGGTCCTGAGAAGAAGAGCCGAGTAATGAGCGAAAGAGATAAAAAGGTTACAGCTTTCCATGAAGCTGGGCATGCTATAGCAATCAAGCTGGTGTCCACCAGCCAGAAGGTTGACAGGGTTTCCATTATCCCCGCAGGTATGGCAGGCGGTTACACCGCAAGCAGACCTCAGGAGGATAAGAGCTATCATACCAAGTCACAGCTTATTGAAGAAATAATTATCGCACTGGGCGGCAGAGCTGCTGAGCAGATTATACTCAATGAAGTCAGCACAGGTGCATCCAGTGACTTGAAAAAAGTTAACCAGATTGCTAAAAATATGGTTACTAAGTACGGTATGAGTGAAAAGCTTGGAAATATGATTTTCGGAAACGAGAATGATGAAGTCTTCATCGGCAGGGACCTTGCTCACTCAAGGGATTACAGTGATGAAATTGCTGCAATTATTGATAATGAAGTAAAAAGTATTATAGATAATGCTTATGAAAGAACTCTTAAACTTTTAAGAGATAACATTGATAAACTTAATAAGCTGGCAGAAGTTCTACTTGAAAAAGAAAAGGTTGAAGGTGCAGAGTTTGAATCCATATTTGACGGAGTAGTTCTGGAAGGTGCAGCTCCGACTCCTCAACTGGAAGGTTAATTAATTAATAAAAGAAAAGGGTTTGCTCTACCTGGGGCAGACCCTTTATTTATACTTTTACTAATTTTATTTTCCTGTTAATATAATGTAAGGCATTATTGATAATGGAATTTTTACGCCCTTATTATTAATAAAATCCGCAGATAATTATAACACTATGAATTGAAAGGCACAGTGATAGCCTGTAGCCGGAAACGGAGAAAAATTATGGAGTTTACAGTTGGATTAAAAGGGGAAGCAACAGTTATGGCAGATAGCAGTAATACTGCCAGTGTAATGGGAAGCGGAAGTCTTGAAGTGTTTGCAACACCTTCAATGATAGCGCTTATGGAAAAGGCTGCAACAAATGCACTAAAGGATACTATGCCCGAGGACAGTTCTTCGGTGGGAACACTGATTAACATCAAACATACAGCAGCTACCCCTACAGGCTTAAAGGTAACAGCAAGGGCTGAGTTAATAGAAGTAGATGGGAAACGTCTGGTATTTGCGGTTGAAGCCTTTGATGATAAGGACAAAATCGGAGAAGGTCTCCATGAGAGATTTATAATAAACGTAGATAGATTTATGTCCAAAACAAACAGTAAAAGATAGATGTGCTATTGACGATTAATCCGATTTATGGTTAAATAGTCTCAAAGTCAATATTTTATCCTTATCAAGAGAGGTGGAGGGAATGGGCCCTATGAAACCCGGCAACCACATTTTATATGTACGGTGCCAATTCCTGCAGGCAAAACGCCTGAAAGATGAGGGGTGATCATTATATTATAAGAAAAGATGACAAACCTCGTAAAGAGGTTTTTTTTATTGCTCTTTACACTAGAGGGACTTCTTATAATAAAGTGATTATATTTTCCAAATGCAAGGGATAAAAACTGACCTCATGATAAATATTATAAAAATGGAGGTATTTTAAAATGTCAAAGAGATTATTTACATCAGAATCTGTAACCGAAGGACATCCGGATAAAATCTGCGATCAGATCTCTGATGCAGTACTTGATGCAATATTTGAACAGGATCCTCAGGCCAGAGTTGCTTGTGAGACAGCTGTCACAACCGGTATGGTAATGGTCATGGGTGAAATATCAACTCAATGCTATGTTGATATCCCAAAGGTTGTAAGAAACACAATCAGAGAAATTGGTTACGATAGAGCTAAGTATGGCTTTGATAGTGAAACCTGTGCTGTTCTGACTTCAATTGACGAGCAGTCTGCTGATATAGCAATGGGAGTTGACAAGGCACTTGAAGCAAAAACAGGTGAAATGAGTGAAGCACAAATTCAGGCTATAGGCGCAGGCGATCAGGGTATGATGTTCGGTTTTGCCTGTGATGAAACACCGGAGCTTATGCCAATGCCTATTACTCTGGCTCACAAGCTGTCAAAGAAGCTCAGCGAAGTGAGAAAAGACGGAACACTTGATTATCTCAGACCTGACGGTAAGTCACAGGTTACTGTTGAATATGATGGAGATAAACCTGTCAGGGTCGATACAATAGTTATATCAACTCAACATGGTCCCGATGTAAGTCACGAAACAATAGAGAGAGACATAATGGAGTTTGTTATAAAACCAGTTATTCCGGCTAATTTACTTGATGCAAACACAAAATATTTTATCAATCCTACCGGACGTTTTGTGGTTGGCGGCCCTCAGGGTGACTCGGGTCTTACCGGAAGAAAAATAATCGTTGATACTTACGGAGGATATGCAAGACACGGCGGCGGTGCTTTTTCAGGAAAGGATCCTACAAAGGTTGACCGTTCTGCAGCATACGCAGCAAGATATGTTGCAAAGAATATAGTTGCTGCAGGCATTGCAAGAAAGTGCGAAGTTCAGCTTGCGTATGCAATAGGTGTTGCAAAGCCGGTTTCAGTGTTGGTGGACACCTTTGGAACAGCAGTTATTCCTGAAGAGAAGATTTCAGAGCTGGTTAACAAGCATTTCGATTTGAGACCGGCAGGAATAATCAAAACACTTGACCTGAGAAGGCCAATATTTAGAAAGACTGCTGCTTACGGTCATTTCGGCCGTAACGATGCCGATTTCACCTGGGAAAAAACAGATGTTGCCGAAGCACTAAAAAAAGAGGCTGGACTATAATATAGTTTGTTTAAAACAATGGCCTGACAACATATCAGATTAAATAAAAGTTTTTTAGATTTCCAAAAGAGAGTGCTTACTTGTATATTTAATAATACGGCTCTATGTCAATAGTTGGGGTAGAATAGTAAACTGAATTTTAATCGGAGGGCCAGTCGCGTTAATTTGTGGCTGGCTCTCTATTCTTATGTAGGGTATGTAGAATTCTGAGTCTGAAGTTATC
>JAEWOH010000026.1 GCA_023460955.1 Bacillota bacterium
CACTCCATACTTCTGTGAATATTTAATTAGAGATAGACGATATTTCATATCCTGTGTTAAACTGTTCATGCGGGAATGTATCCTCCTAATGTATATTTTTGTGTGGTAACTTAAACATACACTATGGGTGCACTTTCCGCATTAATTTTTTCTAATTGTCACACATGTATTGTAATCCTACATAATGATAACAGCAGGAATGATCTGCGCTCTTGACAGAAACAGCAAGATTTAATATCATAAACTATATGTTAAAAGCAATGAACAAGAGGAGTAAGCGGTGAAAATTCCACAGAGAGGGATCGAGAGGATTAGCTTTTATAATCTAATGGTGAAAGATCCTGAATTCAAAGTCCGCTGAAGGTAGCTTGGGAGCTCTGCACTGAACCTGGCGTCAATAATAAGTACCAAATAGTATATCAAAAAAATTATTGAAGACTCCAAAAAGTAGGCTGCAGCGGGTTCGAACCGTTATCGAGTTGAGATTCATGTAAATCTATTATTATGATAATCGTTTTATAACGGCTATTAATTAAAATGTATAATAGAAATATGAAATTTTGGTGGTACCGCGAAAAGTAACTTCGTCCAAATACAGGACGGAGTTTTTTATTGTCTGGAAATTTTTTGTACTAAAAACGAGTGTTAAAATGCCCTAATTTTTGAGGGAAGAAAGGTGAATTTATGGACGTTACTGAGATACTGTCATTAGTGATTATAGCTATCGGATTTATTATCGTTTATTCTGCAAAAGCGATAGTAACAAGATTCCAGTTAGCCGAAAACCAGAAATGTGAAAATGCTGACCAGATGACAGAAGATGAAGTACAAATCTACAAAATGAATAAAGCCGTCTTTAACATTAAAATCATGGGATTGGTGGTTTCTATTCCAGGGTTGGTTTTATTTATTATAAGCTTCAGATAATCTTAAGTTATATTGCTATCTAAATTTGAAATAGATTAATGGAGGGTAAGACAATGGATGAACAGCAGAACATAGCAAAACAATACGACCCTAGTCAGGTTGAAGACAGACTATACACTAAATGGATGGAAGAAGGCTATTTCCACGCTGTCCCCGACAGCAATAAAAAGCCTTATACTATTGTGATTCCACCGCCGAACATAACCGGTCAGCTGCACATGGGACATGCACTTGACAATACTCTGCAGGATATTCTAATCAGAACAAAGAGAATGCAAGGCTTTTCAGCACTGTGGTTGCCGGGAACAGACCATGCAAGTATAGCTACAGAGGCAAAAATTGTTGATGCCATGGCAAAAGAGGGAATAACAAAGGAAATGCTGGGCCGTGAAAAATTCCTTGAAAGGGCCTGGGAATGGAAAAAAGTTTATGGCGGCAGAATTGTTGAACAGCTGAAAAAGCTGGGAAGCTCCTGTGACTGGGAACGTGAACGTTTCACCATGGATGAAGGACTATCCAAGGCTGTACAGGAGGTATTCCTCAAGCTGTATGACAAGGGTCTCATATACAAGGGAGAAAGAATAACAAACTGGTGTCCTAAATGTAACACTTCCATATCTGATATAGAAGTTGAATACGAAGAACAGGCAGGTCATTTCTGGCATATAAAATATCCTGTTAAGGATAGTAATGAGTTTGTAGTTGTAGCTACAACACGTCCTGAAACAATGCTGGGAGATACTGCGGTTGCTGTTAACCCGGAAGATGAAAGGTATGCGCACCTTGTAGGAAAGACCTTGATATTACCTCTGGTAAACAAGGAGATACCTGTTATTGCCGATTCCTACGTTGATAAGGAGTTTGGTACAGGCTGCGTTAAGATTACTCCGGCTCATGATCCCAACGACTTTGAGGTTGGTTTGAGACATAACCTCCCACAGATAAGGGTTATGGACGATAATGCCATAATGAATGACAATGCGGGACAGTACAAGGGTATGGACAGATATGAAGCCAGAAAGAAAATGGTTGAAGATCTGGAAAAGCAGGGCCTGTTGGTCAAAATAGAAGGACATACCCACAATGTAGGTACCTGTCAGAGATGCAGAACTGTTGTTGAGCCGCTTATATCAAAACAGTGGTATGTAAGGATGAAACCGTTGGCTGAACCTGCCATCGATGTTGTAAGAAATGGAACCATTAAGTTTGTTCCTGAGAGATTCTCAAAGATATACTTTAACTGGATGGAAAACATTCAGGATTGGTGTATTTCGAGACAACTGTGGTGGGGACACAGAATCCCTGCATACTACTGTCAGGAATGCAGACATATGATGGTTCAGGGCAGTGATCCTGATGTTTGTCCTAAGTGCGGAAGCTCAAGAATCGAGCAGGACCCTGATACGCTGGATACCTGGTTCAGTTCAGCTTTATGGCCTTTCTCAACACTTGGCTGGCCTGAGGAAACAGAGGATTTGAAATACTTCTATCCTACAGATGTTCTGGTTACCGGCTATGACATAATATTCTTCTGGGTTGCCAGAATGATATTCTCAGGTGTAGAACACATGAAGCAGGAACCTTTCAAGTATGTATTCATACATGGTATCGTAAGAGACTCTCAGGGAAGAAAGATGAGTAAATCTCTTGGAAACGGTATTGATCCGCTTGAAGTAATTGCTCAGTATGGTACAGATGCTCTGAGGTTTGCGCTGACAATTGGTAATTCACCCGGAAACGATCTGAGATTCTCCACTGAAAAGGTTGAATCCTCAAGAAACTTTGCCAACAAGGTTTGGAATGCATCCAGATTCGTATTGATGAACTTTGATGAAAACCTTGATTTCAGCAAGGTTGATAAAAACAAGTTCACTATTGCCGATAAATGGATTTTAAGCAGGATAAACACTGTTACCAAAGAGGTTACAGAAAACATTGAAAAATTTGAAATAGGTATCGGCTTGCAGAAGGTTTATGACTTCATTTGGGAGGAATTCTGCGACTGGTACATTGAAATGGTTAAACCAAGGCTATATGACAGAGAGAGCGAAGGCAGACTTGAAGCTCAATATGTTCTCAATTTCGTGCTTGGTAATGCAATGAAACTGCTGCATCCATACATGCCGTTTATCACTGAAGAAATTTATACTCACCTCATAAATGACGGAAGAAGTATAATGATCTCAGAATGGCCTGAATACAGCGAGGAGCTTAATTATGCTGCTGATGAAGCGAAGATGACAATTATCATGGACGCAATCAGAAGCACAAGAAACATCCGCGCAGAAATGAATGTTCCGCCTTCAAGGAAGGCTAAAATGATATTTGTTGCAGCGGGCGAAACCGAAAGAGCTACTTTGCTGGAGGGAACTTCCTTCTTCCAGAGACTGGCCGGTGCTTCTGAAGTGGCAGTTCAGGCTGACAAGACGGGCATTCCTGCTGATGCGGTAGGCACAGTTATTGCAGGTGCTGAAATCTTTATTCCTCTCGATGAGCTTATAGATATTGAAAAGGAAATAGAGAGACTGAATAAAGAAAAAGCAAACCTTGAGGGCGAGCTCAAGAGAGTTGAAGGCAAGCTGGGTAATGAAGGCTTTGTTGCTAAGGCTCCTCCAAAGGTTATTGAAGAGGAAAAAGCTAAACAAGAAAAATACAAGGATATGTATCAGAAGGTTGTAGAAAGACTCGAAAGTCTTTCAAAGAAGTAGACTTAAACAAAGCTTTTTGTTTAATAGTTTAGTAAGTGAATATGGAGTATAGCTGACTCCTAAAAAATGAGCAAAATAAATGTAATCTTTCTTTATCAAGGGGCTGTTGCGCAGTGAATAAATTCATTGTGCAATAGCCCCTTTTGACTCCGGCAATGCAATCGTTTTAATGTAACCTTGTAATGAGACTATCAAAATGTTAAAAAAACACTATTTTTTGCAATAAAAATGTCGAAACAAGTCAAATATTAAGGTATAATTAGCTAGTTATTATCCATATTTAGGGGAGAGTATAGATTAAGTAAGGAAATCTATTCAATTAGGGGGAGTCATCACATGAAGAGTATAAAAAAACAGTTCATTATGATCACTATGCTGTTAGTCTTAGTACCTTTAGTCGTATCAAACAGTTTAAGTTCAATATTTATTTCCAATGGCTTTAAATCTCATCTTGTAGACAATAACAAAACTTTTGCTTCTTCGATTTCAAATAATGTAAGTGACCTCGTTGATAAAGCTTATTCAATTACTGAAGAGTTAGCTTGGAACAACGATATAATTTCTTTTGACCCTATAAAGCAAAAAACTGCTCTGGATAGCACAATTAAGAGGAATCCTTACTTTGATCTTCTTTATGTTCAGGGAACGGATGGTATGCAAACAGCCAAAACTTCTGGGACTTTGGGTGACAGATCTAACAGATGGTGGTTTATTCAAATATCAGGAGATAAAAAACCATTTGTATCTAAATCATACTATTCCCTAACAGGTAATGTACCTGTAACCTCCATTATATTTCCTATATATGATAAGCTATCAAATATGGTAGGTGTAATGGGCGCTGACTTGAAATTAAATGCTTTACAGGAATTGGTTGAAAAGTTTAATCTGGGGACAGGAAGCTATTCTTACATAATAGACGGAGAAGGAGTAGTAATAGCACATCCGGATATTAATCAAGTTAAGGAGCAATATAATTATAAATTGTTAAAAAAGACTGTGCTGGTAAAAGATACTAGCGGGAATGTAGTTAAGGATGAAAAAGGTAATGAGAAAACCGAGGCTATTGACATAAATGTACCTGAAAAGCTGCAAGAGATAACTCAGAAGGCTTTGAACGGGGAGTCGGGAATAGTTGAATATGCAGACCAGGATAATAATATGGTAATAAGTGCATATACACCTATAGTCTTGAGAGGTACTTCCGAAAACTGGGCAGTTATCTCAGTTCAGCAGAAGAGCGCTGCCATGTCTCTTGTAACAAAGGTTATGGGAAACACCATTGTTATTGCATTAATCCTTGTGATACTAGCAATAATTTTCGTTTATATAGTATCAACCCTGGTTACAAAGCCGATAATTGATCTTAAGCAACTTATGAACAAAGCTGCTAACGGAGATTTGACTGTTCATAGCAAGTATAAATCCAAAAATGAAATTGGGCAACTTAGTGAAAGCTTTAATGGTATGATAGGAAATACAAAAGAAATGTTGGGTGAAATCAATAACGCGGTGAAATCGGTATTTACCTCATCTAAAATACTGGCTGAAAGTACTGAGCAAACAACAAATTCAGTTGAAGAGGTAGCCCATTCAATTTCACAGGTAGCTGAAGGGGCAAACAGTCAGGTAGAAGATGCTCAGGAAGGTGTAAATGTAGCCTCCAGGTTGTCTGATAAGTTGAATGTTATGTCAGAGTATATAAAACATAGCCAGGAAGTTTCAAATATAGTATCTTTAGCCAGTCAAAAGGGAATAGGTGCTATGAATATTCTGCAGGAGAAGACTGTAGAGAACAATAAGGCATCTGAAAACACCGCTAGAATTATAAATGAGCTCTACGAAAAAGCTAATGAAGTGGATACCATAATTGAAACAATAACCTCCATATCGGCTCAGACCAATCTGCTTGCTCTCAATGCTGCTATTGAGGCTGCAAGGGCTGGGGAATCGGGGAAAGGTTTTGCTGTAGTTGCAGATGAAATAAGAAATTTAGCAGAAAACTCATCAAAATCCAGTTCCAATGTAAGAAATATTATTAATGTAATAAAAAAGGATATAGAACTTTCCCGAGAAACTATGAGAGAAGCGAATAGTCTTGTGCAACAACAAAGTCAGGCAGTTGATCACACTAATCAAACCTTTATAGAAATTGGAACTTCCATTCAGGATATAGTCAAACAAATAGATGATATGAACGAAATTCTTGAAAGTATTGTTGGAATAAGAGATAAACTGTTAGATGTTATTAAGAATACTTCTTCAATATCAGAAGAGACAGCAGCCGCAGCTGAGGAGGTCTCAGCCACCACTGAGGAGCAGATTGCAACTATACAACAGATTAGCACAATGGCTACGGAGTTGGATAATCTTGCTCAAAAGCTGAACGAAAAAATACATCTTTTCAAATTATAAGTTAAACAAAGTACTTTAGCAGGTATTGTTAATTAAAAAATTGCACGTAGAGGCGCTTATTTGAATTAGTGTGGTTATGACGAGTTTTATAGATAATCCAGTACTCCCGTACAACTTTAATTAATGGATTGCACCCAAAGCAATTGCAACTGCTTTTAACTATGCTTCCCATTAATTAAAAGTTGTACTCGCGTACTGAATATACTCTTGTTTAATTATTAAGCTGGAATTTATCTGAGTGAATCGAAATAGGATTTCTTTATGACCTTATCAGATTTTACATACCTATCCGTTTCAATAAACTTAAGAAAATCAGCCTGACTCATCCACTGATAGGAAATAGTCTCTCCCGCTTGAAGTGTTATAGAATTTTTACTACAATCTGTCTCACACAAATAAATATAGTAAATTCCTTGTGTTGCAGGGTCAATACTTTTGCAGATATAAATAAGATTTGTACAGTCGAGGCCTGTTTCTTCCTTCAGTTCTCTAATAGCACATTCTTCAGCACTTTCACCTTTTATTGCACCTCCGGAAACCGTAGCTTCAAACATTCCCGGAAATACTTTTTTGTTATAGTCCCTTTGCGTCAGTAAAAAATCACCGTCAGTATGCCTGACGATAACCTCGCTAACCAAATGAAATAGTCCCTGCGGTATTTTTTCGCCTCTTATCAAATCACAGCCTGCCAGACTGCCATCCCCATTATATGCATCCAAAATTTCCATGTGTTCACCTTTTTCATTATCAAACAGCGAGAGTAACATCTTTCCGATAAAATACCAATGTCAATTTATCGTTGATTTTCTCAGTTTCACCGGTAAACTTATACCCAACCTTTTCATATACATGTCTGTTGCCGGGCATATCTTCCAGTGTCTCCAAAGACCAGGTTTTAGCATCAGGAAACAAATTTTCAGCCAGCTGAATGGCGGCTTGGCCAATGCCCAATCCCTGGTATTCCGGTAGGATATTTATTATGTGGAGCTTGTAATTCCCAAGTTCATCTAATTTTCTTAAATTAATTGACCCCACCAATACTTTGTTAAACAATATTTTATAGAAGTTCTCGTTTTCAATCCAGAATTTGATTTTATCCAAACTCGTCATTGCAGGGCTTGTTTCAAAGTCCTGGTAGCGCTCAAGGTGAGGGGTAAAGCAAATTTTCTGAATTTCTAAAAGTTTTTCTGCATCACTTAATTCAGCTTTTAATAAATGAATGTTCATACGGTGTTTCCTTTCGCTGTTAGTATAATTTCATAACCCAGGTCCAATTATTTTCAACTTTAGGACGCTCATACATCATTTCATTTAGGTTTTCATCATCAAAGACTTTTAATAGGTCCATAAAATCCTCTACAATATGATAATTTTCAAGGGCATCACGTTCTATCCAAAGCATTTCACCCTCATCAGAAGAAACTAATTCTCCATCAAATTGGTTTGTCTTAAAAAGCAATACGATGTAGCGTTCATCGTTTTCAGTTTGGAATTGCTTTATTCCGCAAATCTGAGGATTATATATGGTTAATCCTGTTTCTTCGAGTATTTCTCTTTTAATTCCTTGAACAAATGACTCTTCTTTTTCAATATGCCCACCCGGAAAAGTGAAGCCACACCAATCTTCTTTTACCCTGTTTTGCAGCAATAGTCTATTATCATCAAATATCATACAAAGAGCTGTAACAATTGCTTTTTCGTTTTTTGACATATTGTTAACTCCTTACAAGCTAAAAATAATCATTAGTTGGTACTTTCTTAAATACATTTGCTTGTTTATTAAGATTAATGGTATCAATATTTTTCCATAACGTCAAATATTCGGAATCCGGGTAACAGTTTCAAAACCTAAAAATATACTATAAGTAAGAAAATAATCAATGAGATTTTACAAAGCATTGCCTGGCAAGGTCAAAGACTAAATCTCTGAGACTAAATGTCAGAGACTAAATCCTAAATCTCATGGATTGTACTAAGTAAAAGAGGTTTTCTATGCCTGATTATAGCCAAACGAACAAAACTGACAAACCGAACATATACAGAAATTTTGTTGTTGGGGTAAATGCCCAAGTTCCCCTTGATAACGGTACATATATAACCGGTATAAACTTTGACAATGCAGCTACCACACCCGCCTTTACAACTGTGGCAAAGGATGTGCAGGACTTCCTGCCCTGGTATTCATCAACCCACAGAGGCAAGGGTTATAAATCTGTAATATCCACAGATACCTATGAGGCTGGACGTGATATAGTCAAAAGCTTTGTAGGTGCTGGAAGAAATGATGTAATAATATATACTAAAAACACCACAGAAGCTATAAATGTTCTTGCTTGTTCAATGAGCCAACAGGGAACAGATAAGGATGTTATTATTTCCACCTGGATGGAGCATGCAGCCAATGACCTGCCCTGGAGGAATAAGTTCAGAGTTGAATATGTTGAGATTGATAAATTCGGAAGACTGGATATAAATGATTTTGAGTCCAAACTTAAGAAGCATCAGGGTAAAATAAGGCTTGTTACTGTAACGGGTGCAGCGAATGTAACAGGCTATCTGAATGACATTTACACTCTAGCAGCACTTACTCATAAATACGGCGCCCAGATACATGTGGATGGCGCACAGCTAGTGCCCCATGTACCTGTTGATATGAAACCAGCCGGTACAGCTGAACACCTGGATTATTTGTCTTTTTCAGCTCACAAAATGTATGCGCCTTTTGGCTGCGGAGTACTCATCGGCCCCAAGGCAGCCTTTGAAAAAGGTACTCCTTATTGCTCTGGAGGAAGTGCCATAAAGCTGGTTACTCATGACCGAATCTGGTGGGAGGAGCCTCCTGCAAAATGTGAGGCCGGGAGCCCTAACTTACTGGGTGTGGTAGCAATGGTATCGGCTATAAAAACATTAAACAGGATAGGAATGAACAATGCATTCATCCACGAGAAAAGCCTTCTGAATTACGCCTATGGCAAAATGTGCAACATTCCAGACGTCCATCTCTATAGTCATCCTGACAAACAACAGTCCATAGGCGTAATTCCTTTTACTTTAGAGGGGGTTCACCATTCCTTGGTTTCAGCTATTTTATCCTACGAAGCCGGTGTTGCTGTAAGAAACGGGTTCTTCTGTGCCCACCCATACTGCGAAAGGCTTTTGGGCTACAGTGGGAAGCAGATCGAAGAATTGGCCGATCGGGATGCACTTTTCCCCGGTCTGGTAAGAATCAGCTTCGGCATATACAATACTGAGGCTGAAATAGACAAATTTACCGGTTTCCTCAGGACACTCATCGCCAACAAGCAGTACTTTGTAAATAAGTACTCCAACTCCAGAGGACTATACAATATTAAGAATGAAGTGTAAAGTTAGAAAATACTAGCTCAGCTTTTCGATAATGTAGGAAATTTCGAGGATAGGCTTATAACTTTATACTTAAGATAAATCTGGTATTGATTAATTAACATTGCCGAGAGTAATATAGTTTTTCAGTTTTCAAAAACGTTTTGAAGGCCCAATAATATCCAACAAAATATTACAATATTAATGTAAATATGATATAATATGGTAAAGATTCGTGTTTTGTATTGGAGGGTAAGATGGATTCATACCGCAGACCACTTGATGATGCAAGATTAGTACAGCTTTTTGCAGAAAACATATTAGAAATAACTAATCCAAGAAAATTAGAAAAAGCAGTTCAGATTATTCTTGAAGCAGAGCTTCAATTAAAAGGAATAGACAATAAATCTACTCTTCGATATGATAGTTTTAGATATCCCAATTATGTAGATAGAAAATCTCGAAAAAATCTACATAAACGAATCTTTGAGGAGCTATGCTTCTTTGAAAGACCAAATAATGATGATAATATAAAGTTAGGGTATGGCGGAGCGTTACCAATAGGGAATAAGCCAGAAAAAGAAAGACAAGCTTATTTTGTAATTGGCTTACCTGCATCAGGAAAGTCTGGTATAACTAATAATATTTCGGATAAGTATAGGGCTATTATTCTTGACTCTGATTTTGCTAAAAGAAAATTTCCGGAGTTTAAAATGGATATTGGTGCTTCCTTAGTTCACGAAGAATCTTCAGATATAGTTTTTGGTGAACAAAAGGTTGTAGAATATAGTATGCTAGAGTATTGCTACACTGGAGGATTTAATGTTGTTATCCCAATTATTAGTGCAGATGTCCGACGAATTCTATCACTTACAGAAGGACTAAAAACTTATAACTATGACGTTCATATAACTCTTGTAAGTTTAGATAGAAAAAAAGCTACTCAACGAGCATTTAACCGTTTTGTCAAAACAAAAAGATATGTTCCATTAAGTTTAATTTTTGACGAGTATGCAAATGACCCAATATTATCATATTATAGATTAAGAGATAAGTCCTGTTTTAAAAGTTATGGTAAAGTCTCGACAGACGTACCGTTTGGTTGTCCCCCTAAGTTTATTGAGGGAAGTGAAGGAAATCCGGCTAAAATGTTTGAATAAGTGTATTATGGTGGTATAATTATGTTATATGGAGGTGTTTATCATGCCAAGGGTTATAGCCAAGACAATAAAATCTGGAAGAAATAGGTGTAGAAGACGTTTGGGACGATCAACAGGACAAAGTCATTCGTTAATAACTAAGATAAATGAAAATGCATATAAAAAAGATACAGATGAACTTGATAAGGCAATTGCTACATTGCGTAATGGAACAAAAAAGGATTTAAGAGCCAAGTACAAAGAATACCTTGAAAAGTGTCATGCTTAAGAC
>JAEWOH010000027.1 GCA_023460955.1 Bacillota bacterium
TATGAGGCATAAAATCTTCTCCTTCTTGAAATTGTTGTGTGGTAACTTCAGTTTACAAGAAATTGAAGCATTATGCCTCATTTATTTTTTTATTCTACCCCAACGTTTAGTATAGAACCACAAAAACAGTGGGTGCTTATGCGGCGCCCACTGTTTTTTATCTATTTGGTTTTTAAGCTCTCAAGCTTTGGAGTTAACTTTTCTATCATTCCCTTTGGAGCTTTTTCCTTAAACATTTTCAAACATAATTCCTCAGTAACCACAGTTACTTTGTTTTTAACTAACCAATCTTCAATTTCATGTTTTACTAAGCCGGAGAAGATTGAAGGAACTGCATCCATTACAAGCTTAAACATCTTCTTGCTGTTGCCTTCCCAAGTCAAAGTATCTATTACGGAACCTTTCATACATTGCCTCCTAAATATTATACAAGTAAGTTTTTATAGGATATCAGTATATACTATGGCAATAATATGTTTTTGGTTCCAACTTTTATGGTTTTCAGCTGAATTAATTCAATTTTATCAATTACTTCACAAATCATAGCAACATTATCCATTAAAAGTACGCGAGTACTGCTTTAATTAATGTGAAGCATGATAAAAAGCAGTTGCAGAATTTCAAGACGAATATCAGGATGTTCAGCCGGCAAAGCGGCAGGACGCCGCTTTGAGCATAAGAGACACAGGAAGTGGCTTGTTGTGCGACGGCTGAATGCCTGATATGAGCCGTGTGAAATTCCAGCAACTGCTTTGGGTGCTAAACATTAATTAAAGTTTGTACGGGAGTACTATTTATGAATTTAGTTTGTGATGTATTTGTTTTACAGAAGTTTCTTTATCAAATCCATATTACTCTCAGCTGACAAGTATGAAAGCGGGATATCAAATACTGTTTTTGCTCCGGCATTTCCTTCCCTGTTCAGCCTGACTGCCGCCCTCGCATAAGCTACAAGCACATTTGCTGTGAACTCCGGATTGCTGTCCAGCTTCAGAGAGAACTCAATTATGTGGCTATTTGTATTCTCGTTTGTCTTTCCGGTTCTGAATACAAATCCTCCGTGAGGCATTTTGGAGTGGTCCTTCTTAAGCTCTTCTTCAGTAATAAAGTGCACTATAGTATCATAATCAGCAAAGTAGTTTGGCATATTCTTAATAGTCTCTTCAATGGCTGCTTTATCAGCTCCCTCTTCAGCAACCACAAAGCACTCTCTCAAATGCTTCTGTCTTGTTGTCAACTCGGGATTGCTGCCGCTTCTTACGCTTTCAACTGCTGAATCTATTGGAATTGTATATTGCTTTCCATCCTTAACACCCGGTACTCTTCTTATAGCATCCGAATGGCCCTGGCTTACACCCTTTCCCCAGAAAGTATAATCCTTACCCTCAGGCAGTATTGCTCCTGAAAGCATTCTTATCATTGAGAACAGACCTGGGTCCCAACCTACTGATATTACTCCGATTTTTTTAGCTGAAGCAGCAGCCTTGTCCACCTTTTCATAATACTCCGGTATTTTTGCATGTGTGTCAAAGCTGTCAACTATATTAAACATAGCTGCAAATTCCGGTCCCTGTTCAGGAAGATCGGTAGCAGATCCGCCACAAAGAATCATAACATCTATATCGTTGGCATAATCTTTGGCTGAGCTGATATTTACTACCTTTGCTCCAGGTGTGTTTATGCTGAAGCTTTCGGCAGTCCTTCTGGTGAAGACTGCAACCAGTTCAGTATCAGGGTTTTGCTTTATTGCAGCCTCCACACCCCTGCCGATGTTTCCGTACCCTACTATTCCTATTCTTATCTTGCTCATTTTTGTTTCCTCCACTATTTGATCTACTATTTTAGGTAATATACTCTCAATTTTATACTCTCACTTTAATTGCTTTTGTAAGCATTTATTAAACATTATAAGGAGCCATCAAGTCTTCAAAGGTGTCTCTGCGTCTTATAAGAACAGCTTCCCCATTTTCCTTTATCATAACCTCTGCAGGGCGAAGTCTCATGTTATAGTTTGAACTCATGGCAAAACCATAGGCTCCGGCATCCATTATTCCAAGGATATCCCCTTCTTCTACTCGTGGCAGCTTTCTGTGGTTGGCAATGATGTCACCGCTTTCACATATATTACCTACTACTGTAACTTCCTCAGTTTCGCCCTGGTTCTGGGGTTTTCCGTTTCTATATACTTCTATATCATGGTGTGAATCGTACATTACTGGTCTGGCCAAAACATTAAAGCCTATATCGGTTCCCACATATCTGTTTCCATAGTTGTCCTTTGTAGCATAGACTGTACCAAGAAGAATTCCGCTTTCTGCCACAATGTAACGGCCGGGTTCAGACTTAAACAAAATCTTCTTTCCGTATTTTTCAGTCCATTGTACCAGTACGGCTGTGAGTTTTTCTCTGAAACTTACCAGATCAAGAGGTTCCTGTCCTTCCTGCTTCTTGTAAGGAATTCCAAAGCCTCCGCCCATATCTACGAAGTCAATATCCTCAAACTGTTCGGCAACTGCAAGTATTGATTTAACACCCTCTATATAGGAATCACCCTCCATAAACAGTGAACCAATGTGCTGATTTATACCTGATATTTTCAGATTATATTTCTTTGCGATTTCCTTAACCTGTGGAACACAGTCAATATTTACACCGAATTTGGTCTTCTTACCTGCTGTAACGACCTTTTCATGATGTCCTGCTCCAACACCGGGATTGAACCTTACGGCAGCCTTGCCTCCGGGATTAAGTCTGCCCAACAGTTCCAGCTGTGACAGGGAGTCAACGCTGACAAGAACTCCATTGTCCACGGCGTATTTAATTTCAGCTTCTGAAACATTGTTAGGCACAAAGAAAAGCTCCTCCGGCTTGTAGCCGGCATGTAAAAGCAGCTGAATTTCACCGGCAGACATTGCATCTGCTCTAAGACCTTCTTCTCTTACGGTTTTGATAATCTGAAGATTGGAATTTGCCTTAATGGAGTAGTTTGGAATGAAGTGCGGATAGTCCACAAGGTTCTTCATATCCCTGCACCTTTGTCTTAGTATTTTCTCATTATAGACATACAAAGGGCTTCCAAATTCCTTTATAAGCTTTTCAGGATCGGTGCTCCCAAAAAAATTCATTTTGGTAGAATAGTATTCTGTCATAACTTTACCTCCGTTTAATTTATTTAGTATTTAAACCTATAAGTTTAATTTCATTTGTGAGAGAATCTTTGATAAGCTCAACCATATTAATATTCCTTGAAAAAAGACAGGTGGGGTTATTCCCGTCAAGCTGTCCTGTTAGTACATTCTGTGAATCAGCTATCAATCTTACGCTTTCGAATTGTTTATCCGATGTATGACATATCATACCATCAAGTTCAAATGTTTCAGAAGTTATTATTACTACTTTTAGACCCCTGTCTCTGGCAGCTTTAAGTTCATCAAGAACATTGCCCAGCTGAGAACTGGATATAGATATATAAATGCGTTCCTTAGCCTGAATAATCAAATTCTTCATTTTATCAAGAATCTGACCGGTTCCGTTTATTGTAACAAAACTATCTCCTATATCATTAATTTGTGGAATCTCTTCCTGAATGACCTTCATTACTTCAGCAAATTTCCTCTTTAAATTCTGAACAAGTTCCTCAGGAGCAACAGCAGTATATCTTGCTGTTTCTCCGTTTATTTTATAGGCACCGCCCTTATCAGCCAGTCCGGCTAATCCCAGGTAAGCGTTTGATCTTGGAATACCGGTTATCTTGGAGGCCTCATATCCTGTTAGCTCCCCTTCTCTGCATAGAGTTACATAGAGCATTGACTCATGCTTTGTAAAGCCCGCCTGCATCAAGGCATCGACTATATCCATTAAACGCACCTCAACTTTCATGGTATTGGAGTAACATAATCGAGAATTAAGTATAAATACCAAGTGTGATTATTAGTGGTTCTATCTAAAACCACTATATACTATTCTTTTCCTTCTGTCAATAAAACAGATTATTTTTTGAAGCATCTTAAATAACCTTTTCGCTGTAATTATGTTTTTTCTGTTACAGACTCTATTTAAGCTTATTACTATTGCCGATAAATAAGTCAGTAACTATATTTCTCACCAGAGCTTTATTTTATTACAAACTTCGCAGTCCAGGAGGCTATAAATGAAGAAACTATCTTCTCTGCTATTCATTCTGTTAACATTTGCCGCACTGTCTTCTATGGCATATGCAAAGGACGCTGTTTCCTATCAGACCCAAACAGTCAAATTTTCAGGAGGCACAAGAACGGTTAATACTGTTTATATAGACATGAATGATAAAAGTATGAAAGTAGAAGCCCAATTCGCCAAAAATCAGGTTGGTCAGACAGATAATTTTACCAACATCGTTGCTCAGGCAAAGGATTCAAACACTGAAGTTCTGGCAGCAGTTAACGGAACTTTTTTTAATTCTTATACAGATATGAAGCCCAGCGGAACAATTCAAAACGACGGAAGGTTTTATCATCTTGGCTCAAATGGTTCAGTTATTGCTTTCTCCTCAGATAACAAGGTTTCCGTTGAGGCCCTGAGAACTATTATAAAGGGCTGTATCAATGAGGATTGGAGTGATGCAGGAAACTGGTACGCCTGGAATATAAACTCAATGAATGACAGCAAGGATTCTATTATAATATTTGATTCTGCTTTTGGAAAAACAACTCCAAAACATACCAGAACCTCAATAATTGTTGACAACCGAAGGGTTATAAACATAGTGAAGGGACAAGCTGGTATTCCTGTAAATGGTTATGTTATCGTCCTTCAGGATCAGAATTATATAAAGAAATTTCATGTAGGCGATAGTGTGGATTACAAAATCGAAACCTTTAAGCAGTCAGGTACTCAAAAAAGTCCTATTGACTGGAGCAGCATGGCCACTACCATAGGTGCCGGTCCGACTCTTTTAAAAGATGGTGTTGTTCTGGCAAACGGGAAAATTGAGGGCTTTGCCGAAGACAAAATAAATACCAACAGAGGTCAGAGAAGCTTTGCAGGAGTAACCAAGGACAATATCCTCATAATCGGAACAGCCCCAAACGTCAATGTAAAAGAACTGGCAGAGATCTGTAAAAAGCTTGGTATGGTTAATGCCATAAATCTTGACGGTGGTGCCTCGTCCGGGCTCTTTTACAAGGGAAAGGTTATAACCTCCCCCGGCAGAAAGTTAAGCAATGCCATGGTTATTACCCGAATAAAGACCGTACCCTTAAGATACTCCTTCAACGGCAGGGAAATTGTAGCAAAAAACAGTGTTTATACAGATAATGCTTCAGGCGAATTGATGCTGCCTCTAAAGGATACCTGCAATCTTCTTTTTGCCGATTGCAAAGTAAATGGCAGTGATATTATGGTTAAAAGGCTTACAAATACCCTTTCCATGAGAACCGGCTCAAACCTTATTAACATTAACGGCAGGGATGTTACCCTTAAGGCAGCTCCCATAATTAAAAACGGTGTGCTTTATGTTCCTGCTCAAGCCTTTATAGAAGCGCTTGGAGGTACTGTAACCTTTGACCAGGCAAATGCAATCTATAAGGTAGAAATAACAAACTACAACGTTCCCGATCTATACAGGCAGGCTGTAAAGCTAAATAATGAAGGTGATGCTGCTTCTGCTGAAAAGCTTTTCAAACAGGTATTATCTCTTGACCCAAGCTTTACAAAGGTTTATTACAACCTTGGCTATCTCTACCAGAAGCAAAAAAATACTGATGGAGCACTTGAGAATTTTCTGCTCTATCTTAAATACAATCCGAAGGATGCTTTGGTGTTAAGCTCTGTTGCGTGGATTTACGACGGAAAGCGTGATTCTGCCACCGCTATTGAATATTTTGAAAAATCTCTCCATATAGAACCCAACAATGCAGAACGTTGGACAAGCCTTGGGAACTTATGCATGAGATACACTGTAGGCAAATATGACAGAGCTATCGAATGCTTTGAAAACGCCTTAAAGTACACTGCAGACTCCACTAAAAAAGCACAAATACAGAAATTGATTGACGAATGTAAAAAACGGCGCGGTTACTAACCTTTTTTCTATTTTTTTAACAGATGCTGCTCTAGCTGGCGGAGCTGTTCCGGTTGAGGCGCGGTACCATCGTACCGCGCTTTGTCATAGCAATCCGCCAGCAGCGTATTAAGCTGTGGCTGCGCAGGAGCTATGCCGCCTGCGTCGCGGCATAGCTCCTGTGCGGTGGACGCATTTGACACTGCTACCCCATTGTGTCTGGCCTTCTTAATAAAATTCTTCAGAAGCCTTCTTACCTTTGCTATGTCATCAGGTAGCCTGTCATAAGGCACTTCTCTGTTAAGAAGGCCTGCAGCCATGCCCCTGAAGCGGTGTGCAGCATTTTTAAGGTTTCTGTCCAGGAGACTTTCCTTCTCATCTGTATGTCCGTCCTCAGAAACCCTGTCGATGATGTGTTCACCGCTTTTGAACCACCTGACAATTTTTATGATTGAATTAATTATAAATCTTATTACCTTATAGATAATAAATACTAGAATTGCGATAAAAAGTAATGTTCCCAACAACTGAAGTATAAGCATTACTATTTTTTCAAATTGGGAAGGGTCCTCTTTTACCATAAAATCAAACTCGCCCTGCGTAAGACTTCCGGGAGAGGACAGAGGTTTGTCATTAGTGGAAAACAGGCCTGCAATAATACCAAACGCCCTTGATATCATTCTTATTACACCGGAATATATGGTTGAAACCTGTCCAAATGAGCCGGCAACAATAAGTACTGTAAGAATTATACCGGCAAATACCTTATTGTTCTTCCTTTGAGTAGAGCTTATTCCCATTGTGTTTTTTCCAAACCTTCTCGATTGGTCCACTTGCTTTATTACAAGAATTATAATTGCTGAAACGGTTGAAATAAACAATGCAATGTTTCCAAAGACAGGTACAACCAGTAACTCTGAAAAATAAAGCAACAAACCAATAGGTATATTGGCTACAATAGCAGCACTTGAAATTTGGACAGCAGCATCACTGCCTGAGTTCATTTCACTCCTGACTCTGGTGAAAATGAAAATACATGCTGCAGTCATTAAAAGCCCGCCTACATTCAACCCTGCCGTAATAATAGCTATTAAAACAGATATTACGACCGTCAATGCCTTGTATACAAACGGACCGGGCTTGAGCCTGCAGATAAAGCCTGCCGGTAATACCACTGCTGCAAGGGTCAGGCACAGCAAAAATGCCTGTAAAGGTGGTGTGGTAAACTGTAGAACAATATAGGCTTCGGGCATCAGCATCAATACTTCAAGAATAGATGTAACGATATATATCCAAAACATTAATAGGCCACCCCGCTTCCCTGGAGATTAAAAATCTCTACCTGATGACCGTCGCGGCGAAGCTGGAATATTTCTTTTTCAAGGCTTTCGTCGTTATAAAGTGTAACAATTAATACATCGGTATCTTTCGGAATGGAACTTCTTATATTCTTTATCATTGTATTAAAGGACAGTGTTCTGTGAAGCTGAAGCTTAGCCATTGCCTCCAATATAGTATACAGTTGAGGCTTGCTACAGCGTGCAGGAATATTTACAAACTCACTGACATCCCTGTAATGTCCGTTGGAGCAAAAGCCGGTGGCAATTCCTTGTTTAATGGCTTTCTCAACAACCCCGGCGCAAAAGTGTATTCCATATTCAATCCTTCTGCACTCCTCCTCATTGGGGTAAGGGTCCTGAAGGCTACTGCTGTCGATGTTAAATAAAATAAGTATATTGGAATTTGCAGTATAATCATACTTGAATACCTGAAGGGAATTGGTTCTGGCAGTTGCTTTCCAGTTTATTGCTGACATGGGATCACCGGGCTGGTACTCTCTGACCCCCGCAACAAGAAAAGGATCAGGGTTAATAAACCTTCTCACTACGACATCGCCCTGTAATGAATGAAAACACTCTGCCATTTTGTCATTGTGAAGAGGATTGGGATATACCAATAATCTTGTTTCGTTGTTATAATCAGATATCTTTGTTATAAAGTTAAAAACATCTCCTGAGGTTATCGTTACATTACCGACATTATAGTCACCTCTTTGGAGACAGGTAACTTCATGAGTTCTCTTAATCCGGTAAAAAGGCATAATGGAAAACACACTTCTGTGATAGCCGCCCTGAGCCTGATCCATATTAATCGCCGACGCCAGTTTCAAGTTTGGATTTATCCTTGATTCAGCCTTCATCCAGGGTATCGGCAGAAGCTTGTTATTTTCTATTTCTTCTATTAAATAAATCTTCTGACCTTCAAAAACAGCCGATTCCGATATACTTCTTCTGTAGACCATTCCGCTGAATATAAAATACTTATATAACAGACATTCTGCCAATATAAGAATGGGAAGAGCCAGTACAATCTGCAGGAACAGCATATTTTCCTCCCATCTGTGCCAATTGATTGCGCACACAAATTGTAATATCTTATATTTTATTCTTTGTAACTAATCTGCCTGTTCAAGAGGGACGGCTGTATGTGTAAGCACGTCTGTTATAATTTTTTCACTTGCACTGACGTTTTCAGTTGTTAGGCCCTTTGGAATAATTCTATGAGCCATGACAGGTACAGCCATTGCTTTAACATCATCAGGTGTAACATAAGTGCGGCCTTTAAGCAATGCATATACCTGAACTGCTTTCAGCAGTGACAGAGTACCTCTCGGGCTCACCCCCAGGTGAGCATTCGGATGTTTTCTGGTCGCCTCACCAATTTTGGTTATGTATTCTAAAATATCATCTGAAACCTTCACATTGGAGTATATTTTTGAGGCATCAAGAATTTCCTGTGTTGTCACTGCCTTCTTTAACTGTATAAGAGGGTTATTTTCTTTAAATCTTTTTAATATATTTATTCCTTCTGATGTGTCCGGATAGCCCATGGTGGTCTTAATTAAAAAACGATCCAACTGAGCTTCCGGCAAAGGGAAGGTTCCCTGAATTTCAACAGGATTCTGGGTAGCTATTACGAGAAAAGGTGCTTCCAGCAGCTTGGTCTCACCGTCTATAGTGACCTGATGCTCTTCCATGCATTCCAACATAGCCGATTGCGTTCTTGGGGTTGCACGGTTTATTTCATCTGCAAGAACTATATTTGAAAAAACAGGCCCTGAGCGGAACACAAAATTGTTCTCTTTCTGATTAAAAAAGTTTATGCCTGTAATATCAGAGGGCAGCAAATCAGGGGTAAACTGAATTCTGCGGAAGGAACAGTCCACAGACGAAGCCAGCGCCCTTGCAAAAACTGTTTTTCCCGTACCCGGCACATCCTCCAGCAGCATATGACCTCCCGTCATAAGGCAAATCACTGCTAAGTCTATTATACCCTCCTTGCCAACAATAACTTTGGCAACATTCTCTCTGATTCGTTGGGCAAGCTGCCCTATGTCCTGAAGTTCCATGGTTCTCTCCATTTCTGCAACGGTTAATGGTAAAATTCTCAAACACTTTATTTGCCGTTGCAATCAGCTTATTTGGGATTTCTTCTATAGATTTGAATTAGCTCTATTTGAGCAAGTCCAATTTCAATTTAGGTAATCTGTAATAATTATACCATAATACACCAGCGCGGCTGTTTAGGAAATTTCAATAAAACACAGGACAGGTATTAAGCAATATGTCCAAAACAAGCCTTGGTCAGAGTCACTTTGAGCAGAAGCAAAGAAAAAACTCCTAAATCGCAAATTTGTGTTAATCAATTTTCAAGTTTATCTATTTCGCATTTGAGTACAAATCAAAAAATCGGCATGTTTTCTTTAAAAAGTAAATTTATCATGGAACAAGTTTTATTATAGATTTCTAGTTTTATTAATAGCACAACTTATATAAATGGCTTGTATAGTTAGAATAAACAGCCAAAATTGCAGGCGAAGCCATATAGATTTTACTGGCAAAGTGACAGGACGTCACTTTGAGCAGAAGCGCTACAGGAGGTAGCGTGTTCTGCGACAGTAAAATTGATGTATGGCGAGCCAACAGATATCAAGCTTGCTTATAGTATTTTGGGCATTAAATATAATACGAACTGTAAATATTGTTTGAAAAATTGCTTGGCTTGCATTACCACAAAAAGCCCGCAGGCTTTTTGACATGCGAAGAGTTAGATGTAAGCATGAAAGTTTGCTTCGCATTTTCGAGCTGTTTAATCGGGTACAGACATTTATATAAGTTAGTGCTTAGTTAAAATACTAGTAACTATCTTGAAACTTAGTTAGATAACATTCTTGTTTCTAGTACTGTCCAATTTTTATTTTGTTCGGCAATGTGAAATACCTATTATTGATATTGATTAATCACTTTTGCGATTTACGCACTTTTTTCTTCCCAAATATCTCATACAGCCCCATTGCCAGCAAAAATATTCCGAAGCTTTTTCTCAGCAACAGTCCATTAATTGATAACGCTATCTTTGACCCAATAATTGCACCGGTTAAACCAAAAAGCATTATTGGAACACCTGTCCTGAAATCTACACTTTTATGTTTTATATGTATAGTCAGGGCAACTATGGCAGTCGGAATAAAAAAAAGTAGATTAGTACTTTGAGCCACATGCTGTTCAGGTTTTATAAACAAAACCAGAGCAGGTATCAAAATTGCCCCGCCGCCTATTCCCATCCCACTTATTATTCCTGCTGTCAGACCAATAAGAATTACTATCATAATTTAATACCTTTCAAATATAAATTTTTTACTGAGGTTAAAATATCATCTTGTAGGCTGCTGCAATCATAAAAATGCCGAAAATTTTTCTCAAAGCACCCGAAGGGCATTTATTAAGCAGAAATGCTCCTATTGTACCTCCTGCCACTCCACCCAACATAGCCTTCCAGGTTATATCCCAGTTTACAAAGTTATTGGACAGATAGAAATAACTGCTTACCAATGTTAGAGGCAGGATTATCAATAAAGCAGTGGAGTGAGCCCGGTGTTCCTCCTCTTCAAGTAAATAAACCATTGCCGGCACAGCGATTGTACCTCCTCCCGAGCCAAATAGTCCGTTGGCTATGCCCGAAGCAAGTCCAATGCCAATATATTTAAGAAATTTTATTGTTTTAGGTGATGCCATCGCTCCTCCAATGCAATTAATTCAATCAATACTATTATTCTTTAAAAAACAGTTTTTATAAATTTTAAGTAATCGTTTTCTTTAAGCCATAATTATTAACCAATATATTGACATTCAGCTTAGATTTGGAATAATATAGAATTATAGTGAGTACTCACTCATTTTTTTTGTATTAACTTATATACATGCCATCATTCTTGTCATAATGAGAGAATAGGCAGATACTCTTACAACCGAAAGGATGCATCCCAATGAACAAAGAAATTGATCTATCAGAACTGGAACTTCCGGATAAAGAGAAAAGGATACTTGAGGCAGCTATCCAAATATCCAATGAAAAAGGCTTTTCCTCAACCACAACCAGTGAAATTGCAAAAAGGGCAGGTATTGCAGAGGGTACGATTTTCAGATATTTCAAAACTAAAAAGGATATTATGCACGGAATAATGCTGCAGGCTATAAAAGTTGCTTCTGATAAAGTTATACTCGCCTCTCTGAATAACATCTTCAAGAACAAGGAGGAAAAGGACTTACGAGGTATCCTGAAAGAAATCCTGGCTGATAGATTAGAATTGGTCCAACGCTTTTTCCCCATGTTCAGGGTATTGGTCAGTGAAGCCCTTTTTCACCAGGATATACGGGACGTTATCTACAGCAAACTCTTTAACAAAATGGAACATGAAATACTTGAGTTCTATAAAAACATGGCTGCCCGGGGGCAGGTCAGGACTGATATTGACCCTATGCTCATAATGAGGAACATAGTAGGTAACTTTATTGCTTTCATTGCCCAAAAGATGCTGTTTTCAGACAACTTTAAGCTTTCAGAATGTGAAAAAGAAATTGACGATATGATTACGTTGATAATTGACGGAATCTCACCTCAATAACTAAAGGAGGTTTTTATGGAAAATGCAATTTGTGTTGAAAATTTAACTAAAAAATTTGGAAATTTCACGGCTGTAGACAATATAAGTTTTTCTATTCCTCAGGGAACTATTTTCGGTTTTCTGGGGCCCAATGGTTCAGGAAAATCTACCACAATCAGAATGTTATGCGGTGTCCTCCATCCCACTTCAGGCAAAGCCCTGGTTTTAGGAAATGATGTAACAAAGGACACAGAGGCGGTAAGACAAAGTCTGGGTTACATGAGCCAGCGCTTTAGTCTTTATGAGGACCTTACAGTGGAAGAAAACCTTGACTTTTATGCAGGAGTGTATGGGCTGTCCAAAAAAACAACAAGCGAAAGAAAAAAAGAGCTTATTGGAATGGCAAATCTTACAGGAAAGGAAAAAAGTCTTGCAGGTACTCTGTCGGGAGGCTGGAAACAGCGTTTGGCTCTAGGCTGTGCCTTGATTCACAAACCAAAGCTCCTTATTTTGGATGAACCAACCGCCGGTGTTGATCCTGTTTCAAGACGAGTATTCTGGGACATCATCCATTCGTTGGCACGACAGGGCATCACAATACTGGTAACAACACACTATATGGATGAAGCTGAAAGCTGTGATACTGTGGGCTTTATCCTAAACGGAAAGCTAATAAATATTGCGCCGCCCCGGCAGCTTATTGAACAGGAAGGTGCCAAAAACCTTGAAGATATTTTTATCAAGTATGTTGAAGAGATAACATGCCAGAAGGTGGCAGGAGCCTTTAATGATTTGAATTTTCTAAAGGGAGATGATCGTCTTGAATAACCAGACATTCAAAAATAAAGCTAGACACAGTTTTAGCTTTAAGAGATTTTTGTCAATCATTAAAAAGGAATTTATACAGGTAAAGCGTGACCCAATAAGTCTTAGACTTCCCTTCATTATGCCTGTAGTAATGATGCTGCTGTTTGGCTATGCGGTAAATACTGAAGTAGATAAAATACCCACAGTTATTTTTGATAAGAGTCAATCGGATGAAAGCAGAGCGTTTCTTGACAAATTTACCGATTCCGAATATTTTGTTATCTATGAAAACGTACAGTCTGAGGAAAGAATAGATGAGCTGATTAAGCGAGGCAATGCTAAGGCAGGGCTTATTATCCCTGAAGATTATTCTAAAAAAGTAAAAAGCGGTTTATCTGCAGAAGTTGAACTTATAATAGACGGAACCGAGCCTACAACTGCAAGAGCAGCTTTAAGCAGCGGACAGCTTATTTCAAGAAGTTATTCACAGAAATATATCTCAGACAAACTTGTCAAATATGGCATAACGCCTGACAAGCTGAACGGAATATCTTTAAAAACAGCAGTCTGGTTCAACCCGGATATGGAAAGCACCAAGTTCACTATTCCAGGACTGGTAGGCCTGATTATGCAGAATATTACAATAATGCTGACTGCTTTTGCACTTGTACGAGAAAAGGAGAGAAGTACTATCGAACAGCTTATTGTAACCCCTATAAAGCCCTCCGAACTTATTCTTGGAAAGTTGATACCTTATATTGTAATAGGGTATTCAGGTTTTCTCTTCTCACTTGCCTTGTGTGTCTGGGTTTTCAAGGTAAGGATAGCCGGCTCTGTGGGTCTATTGCTCCTGTTGGGCTTCCTTTTCGTATATTGTTCACTGTCAATCGGCATGCTTATATCCACCTTTGCCAGGAACCAAATGCAGGCCATGATTGTAATGGTATTTGTTCTTCTCCCAAGCATTCTGTTGTCCGGGTTTATTTTTCCGAGAGAAGCTATGCCTCAGTTAATTAACTATATTGGTTATATAATACCACTTACCTACTTCCTTGATATTATCAGGGGGATTACATTAAAAGGAGTAGGCTTGAAATATCTATGGCAGGATACGGCTGTGCTTCTGCTCTTTACAACAACTATTCTTTTTATAGCTGTAAAAAGATTCAGAAAGAGCCTGGATTAATAAGACTAAATGGTTTTATGGGTACAACTTTAAGCCATTAATTAAAGTTGTACTTGCGTAAAGGCTATATGTTAAAATAGAAGGAAATATCACGGAGGCTGTTTATATGACTAAAATACGGTATAGAAGCATAAAATTAATCGTAGCATTCATTGTAATTACAGTATTTTCAAATGCTTTATGGGTAACTGATGCAGCATCTGTAAAACAGGCGATTTCACCAACCTCCAAAATATCGGCGAATCCAGTTCCCCAAAAATCAGACCTTGTGCTTGTAGAAGACTATTACAAGGATTTTTTCATCGATATGAAATATGCTACCTGTGACAACTTTGTTAAAAAAACTCTTTATCCCTCTCCTACCTGTGTGTTAACCAAGGGTACACTTGATAAATTAATCAAAGCAAATAAGCTTGTAAAGCAGCAGGGTTATTCAATCAAAATCTGGGATGCTTATAGACCACTAAGTGTACAAAAAATAATGTGGGAGGCTACACCAAACAAAAATTATGTGGCAAATCCATACCGGTCAGGCTCAAAGCATAACAAAGGTGCAGCCGTAGATATTACACTGGTGGACAAAAGCGGCAAGGAAGTTAATATGCCAACGGAATTCGATCACTTTTCGGAAAAGGCTTCACCAAATTACAAGGGTATGACACCCGAGCAAAGAAAAAACTTGAATATACTGACTAATGCAATGAAAGCTTCGGGCTTTAGAAATATAAGTACCGAATGGTGGCATTTTGAAGATACTGAGAATAGTAATTATAAAATACAGGATATTCCCTTGAGTAAATTTGATAAAACCGACTATGGACTAAGCAGTAAAACCATTTCAGAACTTAAAATTCTTAAAGAAAACAATTCTTCTCAGCTGATTGTTGTAACTTCCCGGTTATATAATACTTCAAACGTAATAATCAATACATATGAAAAGAGCAAAACAGGTTGGGTTAATGTACATAAAAATATACCGGGCTACATAGGTTTGAAGGGTTTTACACTGAACAAGACAGAAGGGGACATGAAAACACCCATTGGCGCTTTCAGCATTGAAACCTGTTTTTCTAAAAGCTCAACGGTTTCTACTGGCTTGAATTTATATAAATATGATTCAAAGGATGTTTGGGTAGACGATCCGGCCTCCAGCTACTATAATACACACCAGCGTGAGCCGGCCAAAGGTCGCTGGAATTCTGCCGAAAATTTCAGTAGTATGAAAAATGGAGTTTATGATGTTTTCTTTAACATTGGATATAATAAGTAAAATATAAAGAATAATGGGAGTGCCATATTTTTCCACATAATAAATCCGTCTATGACAATAAAGTACACCAATGGCTGCGTCGCTACAGACAAAAAAAACGTCCTGGCTGTAGTTAACTGGCTGAATAAGGATAAATCCCCAATGATTTTAATGGGACCAATGACACAGATCGTAAAATATTGATTGTATATTTTTTTATTTACTTCTATAATTTATGATAACAACAAAAAGAAAAAAATTATAATAAAATTGTTATTTAGGAGGTACTTGGCCGGCTGTTTCAATAAACACATATGCAAGGTGCCGGGTAGATTGAAATATGGATAATAATACTATCTTTGTGTTCAGAAGCAAGTTTTTCAGATACGGTTGCTATTTGTTACTTACATTACTTATTATTTTTATGTTTGGCAAAATTGATTTCTTTTTCTCACCTATTTTGAGTTTTACTTATTCAATTATATTCCCGCTTCTTTTCGGAGGTTTGTTGTTTTATATCTTAAGGCCACTTGTGAGGCTTCTTGAAAAGGGAAAAATACCCCATATCTGGGCAATAGTTTTAGCCTTTATAATTGTACTTTCAGCAATGATACTGTTCAGCTCCTATACAGGTTCTTTGATAAAAACTCAGTTTCTTGATTTTTATTATAGCCTTCCCTCTCTGTACGAAAAGGCCGAAAGAACCGTCAATGATCTTTTAAGCAGCAATATATTGAGTTATTTTAATGATTCGGAGCTTCAGACCTCCGATATTACAAATAAGATTACAGAATTCGCACAAAATGCAGCAAAGAGTGTTGGCAGGGGAACAATTAATTTTATCGGAGCTATTACAAATGTGGGCTCTATACTCATAATTCTTCCAGTCATCCTTTTTTACTTTCTTAAGGATGGCGGAAAATTCATGCCCAGTGTTGTAAGATTTGTTCCTGCCTCCCATAAAGGCAATGTAAGAAAAATTCTTACAGATATAGATTATGTATTGTCAAACTATATTGCCGGTCAGCTTTTAGTAGCCTTTTTTATAGGTCTTCTTATGTATATAGGATACCTTATTATAGGTCTCAATTATTCTTTAATACTTGCCATTTTCGCTATGGTAACCTGTATAATACCCTTCTTCGGCCCCTGGCTTGGGATAATTCCTGCAATACTGCTTTCTCTTGCAGACAACCCCTTTATGGCAGTAAAAATATTTATAGTAATGATAATAGTACAGCAGATTGACAACAACTTTATTTCTCCCCAGGTAATGAAGAAAAGTATGGATATTCACCCTCTTACAGTTATACTGTTATTAATGGGTATCATACCTATACTTGGCTTTGTTGGATTGATAATTGTAATCCCTCTTTATTCTGCAATAAAGATAACTCTTAAAAATATAGTTGAAATGTATTATCCTAAATATGCTCAAACCTTGGAGCTTGATAAGCCTGAAGAAACCGAACCCAAGAAAAAGACTTTTAATCTTAACATTAATAAAAAGAAATAAAAAGAACTAAATAAAAGAACTAAATAAAAGAACAGGTTGAAAGAGCCAAGTGCAATGAAAATTGCTCCTTGGCTCTTCTGTTGTTATTCAGTGAAGTTAATATTAAGCTCTACCACCTCAGATTGACTGCCTATTCTGACGGTGGGTCCCCAAGTACCATAGCCGCAGGAAACCAGGAGATTGAATTTACCATCCTTTAAATAGCCGTAATCTTCCTCGAATATCATATTAGTAACAATATTTGCAGGAAAGAATTGTCCTGCATGTGTATGACCCGAAAGCTGGAGATCAACTCCGGCTTGTCTGGGCTCGTCCAATTCAGAAGGCTGGTGATCAAGTACTATGACCGGAAGTGTTTCATCAATACCCCTAAGAAGCTCTTTCAGCTCAGCTCTTTTATACCCGAACCTCTGACCTGTTTTATCTTCTCTTCCTACAATATAAAAGCTGTCAGCAATTTTTATTGTTTTATCTCTCAGAACAGTAACTCCTGTTGCTTCAATCATTTTTGATATTTCATCCACTGAATTTGAAAAATACTCATGATTTCCCATAATTGCATAGGTTCCGTATTTTGACTTAATCCCTCTGAGTACTTCAAGCATATTCTCCTTCTTAACAGGTTCAACAGCACCGTCAAATAAATCTCCTGTCAGTACCACGATATCCGGCTCCATACCGTTAATTAATTCAACAGCTCTTTTAAGCCTGTCTCTGCCAATAACTTCTCCAAGATGTACATCTGAAATCATAGCACACTTGAGTTTCTTAAAATTACCAGCTCTTTTATCAATTGAAATATCATATTCGGTTATTTTAGGTATCATTGCATTATAGGTTCCTATGGCCAGTAAAACCGCAACAGAAGCAACAACGGCAAATGCCAAAAACCATGTGTTGTTTTTCAGGAACCCCGGAACAATATCCAGCTTCCTGCCCAGGAGTCTGAAGATATCTATAATGGCTACAAGTCCTAAAAGATATACAAACGCGGCAATCCAATAGCCTCCTATGGTGCTTAATAAGCGGCTTAAGCCTTCCGGGAACAGATTCCTGCCCAACATCGCAACAATGTAGGAGGACGAAAATATAAAAACGATTATCCAGTATAAAATTTTATTGATAGGGATTTGAGCATTAATACTTTGTAATCCTCTAATACCAATATAGTAATTAAGCAGACCATACACAGCAAGAATAATTCCAAAAAATATAAATTGCATTATGTAACCCCTTTTATTCATATTTCATTACCTATATCCTTTAAAATACTTACCCTAATTTTGAGATTTAATTCATTAATTATAGAAAATATAACATATCAGGGCAGTCAAATACAATATTTGTCTGTCTTCTATGGAATATGTTGTTATAAGTCAGATTAATTATTAAAGATGCAAATGGGGAATTATATTTTATTGAATTAATTATTATCCAGGTAGTATCTGAATATATTATAAGGAGTCGTCCAATTTTATAGGAAATCTCGATACTGTTTAACACGAAAAATTTCAATAAAAAGTAAACATGTAGACAGGAGGTTAGTTAGTATGAAAATATTAACGAAACGCATAATTATTGTATCATTATTCTTACTGGCTTTTTTTATCATGGCTATATGTTTAAGAGTTGGATATCAGGCAAATTCCAATGAAAGCCTTGTTATTGGAGGCAAGACATCAGATAAAAAAGATATGAATATTGACTTGGCCGGAGCAAGCCTCTCTCGTCAAACAATTCAATTAATGAACAAGAACATGTCAAATCTCAATGAAACGTATTTCCGGCCGTCCAATTTAAAAGCACTAAACAGTAACTTTATGGATCATGATTCATTACAAAACAGCTTCAAGGATGGTAAAGTACCTTCAAATCTTATAAAGACTCCACTGGATTCGGCAATCAATTATTTTAGTGTGCTTCAGCAGGCCTCAAACCTAACAGATGAAAAAAGTGGTGGCTGCGGAACAATCGGATTTGGTCTCGAGCCCTATCCAATTGCCTACTCCTTTCTTTCTGAAAATAATAAGAAGTCCATGAATTATGAGGAATTTTTAAACTCCTTTGAGGGAATAGGACATATAAATCTTATAAAATTACTACCAATAACCGTATCGTCAGACGAAGCAGCGGATAATCAGTATATGAGCAAATATTTTCTGGAGCTGGAAATTCTGGAAGGCAGCAATATGGGAGTGACCACCTTTAATTATTACACAGGGGAACTTGACGTGATTAAGGTTCATAACTTGTATTATATAGATTCGCTTACACTTACACCCGAGGATTTTTTCTGTGCAGCCTATCATGGCTGGGCGCACAATGCCGAATCTTATGTCGAAACCGTTTACGGTAACTGGTGCGGCCTTATAATGAAACAATACGCTCCTGATCAGGATGAGTACAAGAAAAAAATAATTGTAGATGGAGTTGATAAGAACAAGTATATGTTCGAATTTGCAAAACTCACTAACGGAACAGATTTATTGATAAACTCCCTTGTTAAGAAAAAAGGTAAATGGCTTCCCGTTCAGATTGACGTTGAAAAATATCTGGATAAGGACAAAATTCAGTAAAAGCACAAAAAGGTCTACCTGTAATTCGTAAGTGTTACAGGCAGACCTTAAATTATTAAACAACAGAAAATTTAACCCTTAATACTGTTAAAAACTCTTCTTGCATATTCTTTAGCGTTCTTTATGTCAGTATCGTCTGGCTTCTTTCTGTTAAAGAAACCAAAGTACTTACCCTTGCAGGCAAAAGCTTCATTTACAACATTTATTCCCTTTTCTTTCAAAAGAGTCTTTACCGCTGTAATGGCTTTACCCTCAGAAGCTCCTGCCCCGTTGGTTCCAAAAACGGCTACATTCTTGACTCTATTTGTGTTTAGGGTCCTAATAAATTCAATTACTTTCGGATCAGGTTTACCTGCGTATTCACCGGTTCCAAGGAACAGTAAGGCAACGTTTTCCGGAGGATATGCAGGAGGAATTTGTTCTGATTTTAGTACGTCCTCCAGCTCATCAGCAATTGCATCAGCAATTTTTTTTGTGTTTCCACCCTTACTGTAATACAATACCCATGTCTTCATTTCAATAACTCCATTCTACTTATTCTCTTTAGATTTCATTAATAAAAATAAACTAATATCGACTAATTAAATGATAATTCAAAAAGACGATTTTTACAAGATTATTTCTGCTCGCGAATATACTTGTCTATAGCCTCGGCAGCCTTCTTACCGGCACCCATAGCCAGAATAACGGTTGCTGCACCTGTAACTGCATCTCCGCCCGCATAAACTCCTATCTTGCTGGTAGCACCAGTTTCTTCATCTGCAATTATGCCTCCCCAGGTTTGAACCTCAAGTCCGGGAGTTGTTGAAGAAATAAGAGGATTTGGAGATTGTCCGATTGCTATAACTACTGTTTCAAGGTCTACTATATGCTCGGAGCCTTTCTTTTCGACAGGTCTCCTTCTTCCGGACTTATCAGGCTCTCCTAATTCCATTTCCACACATTCCATACCTTTTACCCAGCCATCCTCAGAACCGATAATCTGCTTTGGATTTGTAAGCACTTTAAAAATAATGCCTTCTTCCTTAGCATGATGCACTTCTTCAAGTCTGGCAGGCATTTCGGCTTCGGAACGTCTGTATATAATATAAACATTCTCGGCACCAAGACGCTTTGCACTTCTGGCTGCATCCATTGCAACGTTTCCACCTCCAACAACAGCTACATTCTTTCCGACAAATACGGGAGTATCGGTTGAAGGGAATTTGTAAGCACCCATCAGATTTATTCTTGTAAGGAATTCATTCGCAGAATAGACACCATTCAAATTTTCTCCAGGTATCCCCATAAAGCTCGGCAAGCCCGCACCTGAACCTATAAACACTGCTTTGTAGCCTTCAGCCCTAAGCTCATCTATGGAGAATATCTTTCCTATTACCATATTTGTCTGTATATCAACTCCAAGATTCTTTACTGTTTGAATTTCTTTCTGAACTAACGACTTAGGAAGTCTGAACTCAGGAATTCCATACATCAGAACACCGCCGGGAACGTGGAAGGCCTCAAAAATTGTTACTTCATAACCCAGCTTTGCAAGGTCTCCTGCGCACGTAAGACCAGCAGGTCCCGAACCTACAACAGCAACCTTGATTCCGTTGCTTTCAGGCTTCTTTTCTTCGGGATTACAATTAGCCATATACCAATCTGCAACGAAACGTTCCAATCGGCCTATTCCAACTGATTCTCCTTTTTTAGCCCTGACACAAAGCTGTTCGCACTGTGTTTCCTGCGGACAAACTCTACCACATACTGCCGGTAAACTATTTGTTTCCCTTATCTTATAATATGCTTCTTCAAATTTACCCTCAGCTACTAATTGAATAAATTCAGGTATTTTAACATTTACAGGGCATCCTGCCACACATGGCTTGTGTTTGCAGTTCAAACATCTCTGGGCTTCTTCTACAGCCATTGCCTCTTCATACCCAAGAGCAACTTCTTTAAAGTTCTTATTTCTTATATTTGGATCCTGTTCAGGCATTTTTACTTTAGTTAATGACATATTAGGCATTGGTTGCACCTCCAAGTCTGCAAACGTGAAGTTCAGTTGATTCACTCTCGTGTCTTTTGTACATGTTTTGTCTTCTCATTGCTTCGTCAAAATCAACTTCATGTCCGTCAAAATCCGGTCCGTCAACGCAGGCAAATTTAGTCTTTCCTCCTACAGTTAATCTACAGCCGCCGCACATTCCGGTACCGTCGATCATAACTGGATTCATGCTGACCAGCGTCTTTATTCCGTATTCCCTTGTCATATTGCTTACTGCTCTCATCATTACCAACGGGCCAATTGCAATTACAAGATCATAGTTATTGCCTTCTTCGATGAGCTGCTTTAATACATTAGTAACAAAACCCTTATTTCCGTTTGAACCGTCATCAGTTGCTACTACGAGTTTGTCACTTACAGCCTTCATTTCATTTTCCAGAATAATCAGATCCTTGTTTCTAAAACCTGTTATAGCATGTACCTCAGCTCCAAGAGAATGAAGTTTCTTTGCTTGAGGAAATGCAATAGCAGTGCCAAGGCCTCCACCTATAACCGCAACCTTTTTGTAGCCGTCCAGGTGAGATGCCACTCCAAGTGGTCCTACAAAATCGAGGAGATATTCGCCCTCATTCATTTCAGACAGTACACGTGTACTTTTTCCTACGATCTGGAAAATTATAGTTACAGTTCCCTTCTCTCTGTCAAAGTCTGCAATTGTAAGCGGAATTCTCTCTCCAGACTCATTAATTCTGAATATGATAAACTGTCCCGGCTCAGCTTTCTTTGCTACAAAAGGCGCCTCAATGTCCATAAGAACAACAGAAGGATTTAATATTTCTTTTCTAACTATTTTATACATAAGTAACCCCCAATTTATAATCGGATTAATTGACCTCATTATGGACATTATACTCTATGTGCACCAAATTATCAAACGTTGTATCCGGCGTGTTTTGCATGATTGCATCGAGAAGCTCCTGCTCAGTCATTACCTTTATTACTCTCATATTATCATCGAGAACATTGATTATGTGGAATCGGTCTATATAATCCATAGCTTTGATCACATCTGACAATTTTACCTTCTTTAAAACTACAATATCTCTTACAGGATAAATACCCTTTCTTAAAACACGAGATTTTCTGAATAACAGGCTTTTAATATTCATAAAGGCTGTCTCCTCCTTGTTTTTTCTTGTACACATTAATATGTAAATTCCAATTACTATCAAGCTTATATTGCCTCTGTTATAAATTAAGCCAACAATTCCAGCAGCCGTAATCCCTATAGATATTAAAACAGAAACAACCCTGAGACATTTTCCTGCTTTAATTACTCCAAGCCTTCCAGAAAAAAGCTCCATTGCAATTTTTCCTCCGTCAAGAGGCAAAATGGGCAGTAGGTTGAAAATAGCCAAATAAAGATTAATCCATAACGCTAACCAGGCAATGTGGTTATTAATGTTTGACTGTACCATAAAAATGTGGATAAATATTGCAAATAAAAAGTTAAAGGACGGGCCGGCTGCGTAAATCAACACCCTTCCTGCCTTACTGCAGCAAGCAGTATCAACTTCTGCATTTATTCCAACCGGCAGAAACCTCAAAGTATGTATATTTCCGCCTGCTAATTTTGCTGCTGCCATATGTAATGCTTCGTGAGCAATAATAAAAACGAGCGTAAGCAAATATTCCACAAGACTTCCTGCCAACCAGGCTATTATTACGAAAACAATCAGGAGAATATTAAAGGATAATCGGGTACGCCCCACATCAATGTTCACTGTAATGAATGCTTTCACTTTATCCTCCGGGTCAATTCATATTAATATAGTTAACTTAATGCTAATTTGCGGAACTTTGTTCATGTCCAAAAGATATTACAAACGAAATTCAGCTTGAATCGTCCAGTCGATTCAAGCTGAATTTCCCAAGGTCTATTAGTTATTTAACAGATTGAGCAGTTTCTCAGGATCTACTGCCTTATCATTCTTCCAAACTTCAAAGTGAAGGTATGCACCTGACAGCCCCTCTGTATCCCCCACCTTTGCAAGTATATCTCCCTGCTTTACCATCTGACCCTTTTTAGCAACAAGAATGGAGCAATGAGCATAGACGGTATATATACCATCATTGTGTTTAACCTTTACATAATTATCATACTCCGGGCTGGAGCCCACTTCGGTTACCTCACCGTCAAGAGCTGCCTTTATTGATGTTCCCATATTAGCCTTAATATCAATTCCACTGTGGAATGCCGTATAACCGCTTAAAGGGTCAGTCCTTATTCCAAAGGGTGATTCAATCTCACCTTTTATGGGAACTACAAAAGAGTATTTGTCTGCCAAAACCTTGATATCAGCTTCCCCCAGTATGGGAACCTGATTCATTGCATTTATGGTATCATTTATTGAACTACTTATTGTTCCGCTCTCATCGGCAGAAGGTGTTTGATCTTTTTCAGTATTTGTTTTTACATCAGGTTGGACAGCTTGGATGTTATTCTGATTATCAACCTGATTAATTGTATTGTTATCGTTAATCAGATTGTTTATCTGTCCGGCTGTTGTCTGAACAGCTTCTGAAGCGTCAGAAACATGCTCTGTAGCTTGAGCTGTTGTACCCGGCAGAATAGAATCCTTCTCAGGTAATTTAATTCCAAGAGCGTTAACTGCTACTGATAAATACTTATTAGCATCAAAATTTTCTGTCGTTATGTCTCTGACTTTTGAAATGAAAATATTAGTTGCAGGGGTATTAGCTGCTTTACATAAAGCAAATACTGATAAAAACACTACCACTGCCAGCATTTTTACAGCAAAGACCGTTGACATCATGTCATTCTCATCAGGTCTTTTCTTTTTCCGCTGTATATTTGTCTGTCGTGAGTATTTTGGTCTTACAAGCATTTCATCCATAATTTTATCTCCCACTCCTAAAATCATTTTCCAAACCTTTTTCACTAAGTTCTTGTCCTAAATAGCCATGCCTTTAATAAATTATATTTTGCTTTGAGATATAATATTACAACTCTAAAATAACATAAGAACAAGTCTGATTTCGTTATCTTTCAGATAAAATGAATCAGGGATAAAAAAAGAGCAAACTGCTCTTTTTTTATCCCTGATATTACTTACTCTGCTTTCACATAACTATTTTGTTAAGTTGCTTATAAGATATTTTCATTTTTCAGGAGATATTTTACTTTGCAGGCATATTTATTTCATCAAGTGTCCTGCCCTTGGTTTCTATACCCGCGACTGCAATAACAACCGCTACTACGGCAAAGACCACGGTTAATATAATAAACACATTATTGAAACCTGTCTGTTTACCGTATGACTGATAGATCCTACCCACAATATACGGAGCAGAAATAGCACCAATACGGCCAACTGCAGCCGCCCAACCGGTGCCACTGCCTCTTAAACGAGTGGGATAAACTTCCGGAGTGTAAGCATATACGGCACCCCAAGCTCCAAGGCTGAAAAAGTAAAGCAGACAGCCTGAAAACAGTATGGCACTGACACTCTGCCCTTGTCCAAAAAGGTAAGCAGCTATAGCCGTACCAGTCAGATATATTACTAAAACCGGCTTTCGTCCAATCTTTTCAATAAGATAAGCCGCACTGTAATAACCCGGGAGCTGTGCAACACACATAATCAATGTGAATTCAAAGCCCTTTACCAGACTGAACCCCTTACCCACAAGTAAGGTCGGAGTCCAAAGCACAAAGCCATAGTAACCAAAATTAATTCCAAGCCACAGCACCCATAGAACAATAGTACGTCTTAAATATACCCTGGACCAAAGTTCTGATAACTTTACTCTGCCAGCGGCTTGCGGCATAACAACATCCTGTCCGCCGGGATTTTCATTTTTAATCCCTGCCTGCTGTTCCATTTTACTGACTATCTCATCAGCTTCCTTTACAAGTCCTTTTTGTTCGAGGTATCTTGGGGATTCAGGAATTCCTCTTCTGATGTAAGCTGCATAAAGGGCAGGTACTCCACCAAGTAAAAAACCTATTCTCCAGCCATACACAGGTATGAGCAGATACGCTATAAGTGCCGCGATAATCCATCCCCACGCCCAGAAGCTCTCTAAATATACCACCATACGTCCCCGTGCCTTTGCAGGAGAAAACTCACTTACAAGTGTAGATGCTGCCGGCAGTTCTCCCCCCAACCCAAGTCCGGTTAAAAATCTGAAAAGAAGTAAAAGTGTGAAATTTGGAGCAAACGCAGACAAGCCACTTGCCACACCAAACAATATTAATGTATAGGTTATAACCGACCTTCTGCCCAATTTATCGGCTACCATACCTGCAACCAGCGCACCGATGGCCATTCCCACTGCAGAAGCACTTCCAAGAAGGCCTAAATCTCCGGGTGTTAATTTCCATTCCTTCCCTATAGAAGCCATTACGCCCGAGACCATTCCCTGATCCATGGCATCAAACATCCAACCTAAACCTGTTAAAAACAAAACCCTTCTCAGTAAGGGCGTGGAAGGCAATTTATCAATTCTTTGAGAAATACTACTCATTTAAATCCTCCTGCACTATAGTTCTATTATAGTTAAGTAAATTCTTAATTAATTATACCAGAAAATACTAATATACTCTATCACCATTAAAAATTGAACTTTTAACTATAACATAATCAACTGTCCTTAGTGCTTCCAGTGAGTTACCTCCTGCATACGAGACCGAGGACTGCAAATCCTGTTCCATCTCTGCAAGAGTATTTTTCAAAGAACCACGATATTCTACAAACATTTTTTTACCCTCTACATTTTTCTTTTCACCTTTTTGGAATTCAGATGCAGACCCAAAGTATTCCTTGTAGAGCTTACCGTCTATATCTATTGTCTCACCCGGAGATTCCTCATGTCCGGCAAATAATGATCCTATCATTACCATTTTTGCACCAAATCTTATGGATTTAGCTATATCTCCGTGGGTTCTTATTCCCCCGTCAGCTATAATAGGCTTATTTGCTGCTTTTGCGCACCAACGCAGTGCTGCCAGCTGCCAGCCTCCTGTTCCAAAGCCGGTTTTGATTTTTGTAATACACACCTTTCCCGGTCCTATCCCAACCTTGGTGGCATCTGCGCCCGCATGTTCAAGTTCCCTCACGGCTTCAGGCGTCCCCACATTTCCCGCAATAACGAAGCTGCCTGGGAGCAGCCTTTTTATATGACGTATCATCTTTATCACTGTGTTGGAGTGACCATGGGCAACATCAATTGTAATGTACTCAGGCAGTATGTTTTCTTGTGATAGCTGCCGTATAAATTGATGTTCCTCTTCCTTAACCCCCACACTTATGGAAGCGAATAAACCTTTACTCTTCATGCTTTTTATAAATTCAAGACGCTTCTCGGGGTTAAATCGGTGCATTATATAAAAATAGCCGTTTGCGGCGAGATATTCGGCCATCTTTTCATCGATAATAGTCTGCATATTCGCCGGCACAACAGGCAATCTGAACGTTCTGTCTCCGAGTATCACAGATGTATCACATTCTGTCCTGCTGCTAACAATACATTTTGCGGGAATAAGCTGTATATCTTCATAGTCAAATACATTTTCCATTGAGTCATCCCTCTGATTTAAAGTTTTTACAGAAAAACAAAATAGACAATTGTAAATACAATTGCCATTTTATTAATTGTTATTTATAGTATGTCACGGATTTATAAATATATAGGTTACAACCATTCTTCTTTATAGAGTGTAATTGCAAAAATATGTACATTATGACGTTTTGGAAGTATTATACCTGTGATTTGACCGTCTCTTATCTGATAGTCTTTTGCAAAGAGCCTGGAATTAAAGCTTTGGAAAACTGTTTTTCCGTCTTTTCTCACTGCGGCAGGGCCGGCCCAGAAAACATTTTCCATAAAGACCGGAGGCTGAAAAAAGTCCGAAAAGTCAGCTTTTATTGAATACCTCTCACCATCCGCATATTGAATTTCGATTGTTTCGCTGTAGTTTCCAAACTCTGCGCAGCCCAAAATACTTATATTATTGGCATTTATATTCTCCACCTGTATTATCTGACCGTTACAGCTGATATTGTCGCAGCCTCCGGGTGTATATGAGTAATAAAAGCAATAATCACCCTTCTTCCACATCTCATTGGAAACCACCTCCTGCATGATATAGTGTGTGCCTTCTCCTGTAATATCTGCTGTGGAGTTGTCCCTTAGAGTCTGTTCAAAAGCCTGGTTATTATAATACTTATTAATTTCGATTATATGGTCTGTCCGTCTTTTGCCGGTCTCGTCTATTAGCAGGCTTTTAAGCAAAGTAATCAGTCTTTCCTCACCCTCTTTTACAAGTCTGCACAAATCGGCCTTTCTTTCATCGCTTATCACATCACCCTTAAGGCTTGCCTTATTTAAAATGTTAAGCACTTTTTCTCTGGATTCTTTAATATACTCTTCTGTTTTTTCAGTCAGCGTCTTATCCAGTTTCATACTATCACACTGCTTGTACAATAGGTCAAAGATTGGTTTTAAACTGCCGGAGAACCTAAGTCTGTTAACCTGTATAAAATAACTGAATTGTTTTCCTCCATTAAATGACTTTATAACATCGAATAATTCATTTTTATTATTTTCCATTATACCCACTGCCAATTGAATTATCTTATTTAAGTTAAGACGCGCATCTCCGGTTTTTTGAAGTGAGTATATACTATCAGTAAAAAAAGCCTCCTCTTTTTTGAATTGAGCATTTGAATCGCGCCAGATAGTTTTCAACATATCGAAGGTAATGTGCAAGGGGAAAAAAACATCCTTGTTTTCAAATACATCAATAGTGTCACGAAGGAGGGTAGCCTCCCTAATACCAAAGGTGCAGTTATTTTCGTTAAATTCATTAATAATAACTGCGTGATTTGTAGTAAAAGAAAAGTTCTTATAATACATATGGTAAAAAAGCGAATTATATTTCACTGTAAAAATAACCGGTCTTTCGGCCTGAATTTCTTCTATAATCCTCAAAACCAATTCATCCTCTGTATAACCGGAGCAATCAATTTTGTTAAGTTCCAGCCCGAAATAGTTTAGTATTTTGTTGGAGTAGTCGGGTAAGTCCTTTCTGAAGTAATTTTCAATATTCCCCCAGAAACTGTGTAAAAAGCAATAATAATAGTAATTGTCATGTTTAAAGTAGCCCGTTGAAGCTGCTATCGGTCCTTGTATACAGTCAATATACCTGAAGTCAAAACCGTTTTTATAGATATCTATATCTAACGCCTTCCCCATTGTACCACTCCTAACTCTTGAGCCAGAATAAATTAAACTAGCCGAAAACCTTATAGTCTATCAAGCTTACCAGCTATTATTGTCTGCAATTTGTTTATTGTATTAAGGTTCTGAAGCAAAAGTTCATCGTCTTCAAAAGCAATATTAAACTCTTCCTCAAGGCTAACTACAATTTCAATAAAATTGACCGAGTCTACACCAACCCTATTTAGTGTCTCATCCTGAGATATTTCATCAATTTTTTCCTTATCTACTTTTAGAACTGTAGATATGATGTTTTTAATTCGTTCAACCAATTCCATAAACTTGTCTCCTTAAAATAATTTATTTGTGGATTAATTCCTCAATTAATTTCTCAAGCTTTAAATTGTATTCCTCGACTTTGTTCCAGTCATCTGAAACAATCAGGGTGAATACCCTTCCAACATAATAATCAGAGCCTTCATGGAGCATATACGGTAATGTCCCCGCAGTATAAACCAGAACACCTTCCTTTTTGTCAGCCGCCATGAGAATTTCTGCTTGCTCCAATGTTTTTCTTATTTCACTAAAACTGACTGCCTGGTCCGGAAGAAGTCTGAAATATCTGGAAAGTACTTTTTTATCCGGCAGAATATCTGAAAGAAAAGATATGTACGTGGATAAGGTAAATCGCCCATTTATTTCTATTATCGGAATGATTTCATCCTGTTCTGTAACTATGGAATCAATACCTGCAACACCACTAAAGCCGATATTATAAAGATATTTGCCTATGACCCTTCCATACTCCCGGTAGGAAGCCATTAGTTCACTGTCTATCCTTGGAGGGAGAACAGAACCAATATAAACAGTATCTCTTAATAATTGCTGCTTTACTGAGAAAACATCCACTTCACCGCAAGGGGAAACATAAATCTGATAGTTTATATCCAACTTTGTTTTATACCAGCCTTCCACCAGCCATTTCGGATCAGCTTTGCCCCTGGCAAACCTTGCAATTAAACGTAGACTGGACTCCAGCTTGTCCTTGTCCTCAATTATGTATAACCCTTTTCCCGATGCACCGTTTGGTTCTTTGATGATTACTTTTTCAAAGCAGGGGGCTTTTTCTGTCAACTCACGATATACTTCCCGGATTTCGTCAAGGGTACTGCAGACCCTGCCTTTACATACATTGAAGCCCAAGTCCTCTGAGATTTTTCGGTTGAATATTTTATCATTTATCCGTGAATTTATTCCGGCCGGGGCACCTATCAACTGCAGGCCGGCTTTTTCCGCTATTTCTTCTTCCAGGTAGGTAACGGCATAAGGAACAAAATAAACATTTTTATTTTGTTCTGAAATTAATTTAAGCTTCTTTATCAGGCTTTCATCCTTAACAACAAGTTCAGAAATGGGAGTCAGCAAATCCGGCTCTTCAGGTGTAAGGATAACAGGAATTGAAAAGCCCAGGCTTCTAAGGTTCTCAAGATAAGCTTCGTCAGGTTTTTTGCGGAGTATGAGAATATCCTGCTCTCTGCAAAGCAGAAGGTTCATTTCTTCAATCCTGTTGACGGGTATGTCTTCATTCCTGTCAACCACACCGGCACTAAGCTTATTCCAGTACTTTTCAGCTCCTATGTTGCATAGCCAGATAATAATTCCCTTGTCTTTTTCTTCTGTGAGATATCTAATCAGATTAAATTCCTTATCCATATAAACGAAGTTTCTTAAACACCAACTGCTTTGGATTTTGTCTATAATTTTGCTTACAGTTCAAAATTCAAGTTTCTCTGGTCTTTCAAGAAAGCTTCCTTTCCCCACCTTTCTCTAAGAATATACGAAGTGCCTTTGTAATACTGTACTTCAGCAGCCAAAGGGTGACTCAGGAATAATACAGGGCTCTGACTGCTTCCATAGGCCCCCGACTTATCAATGGCAAGTATGTCCCCAGGTTCTGCCATCGGAAGCAAAACATTCTGTCCTATGAGGTCGGTAGGTGTGCAAAGGGGTCCAACTACATTCACCTGTTCCTCATTTTCTCTCTTGTTTAGTATGTGCATGGGGAAGTTATTACGAATGTATCTTCCCAGGAAAGCGGAAGACGCATGTTGATTGGAGCCGCCGTCGCAAACGAGATATTTCTTACCCTTGCATTCCTTCTTATAAAGAATTTTTGTCAGGTAGGTTCCGGCTTCAGCCATAAGAAATCTTCCGCTTTCAACAAATATCCTCGTCCCGGAAAGTTTCTCTCTGTATTCCTCCCACATCACAGAAAAATCCTTCTTGAAGGCGTTAATGTCCAGTGGAGTATCGTCTTTAAAATACGGGACTCCAAAACCACCTCCAAGATTTAAAAACTGAAGCTCAATATTGCACTTTTGTATTACCTCAAGTGCCAGCCTGATGATCTGCTCCATGCTGAGAACTATGTTATTTGCGTTAAGAGCCTGCGTTCCAGTATAGATATGTATTCCTATCACGTTGATGTTTGGCAGTTTTTCTATAATTTTGAGTGCCTCCTCAACCTTTAGCTGATCAATTCCAAACTGTGTAGGTACACCTGTCATTTTTATACTTGAGCCTGCAATATCGAAATCCGGATTTATCCTGATGGATATATTTGCAGTTTTACCCTGTTGAATTGCAACTTCATTTATTATGACAGCTTCATCTACAGACTCAATATTTATACTATAAATGCCGGATGATATGGCAAACTCCAACTCCTCACGGGTTTTTCCGGGACTGGTGAATATTATGTCTTCGGGCCTGAAACCTGCTGACAGAGCTGTATGCAATTCTCCAGAGGATGCTACCTCGATACTGCTCCCCAAAGTTTTAAAAAGCTGGCATATGCCCAGAAGCGGATTTGCCTTCATGGAATAAAAAACTCCGAAAGTATCCGGGAGACTGTTTTTAAGTGTTTCATACTGAGAAATAATTCTGGCAGTATCATAAGCATAAAGTGGTGTGCCGTATTCTTCGGCAAGTAACTGCAGGGTTTTATCGTCCATAAGCTCCCTCCTTTTTACAAAGTGTATCGTTAATTATCCTGGTTATATTTTCAGCATGCTCGTATAGATAAAAATGGCCCCCGTCAAAATAATAAAAGTTACATTCTTTTCCGCAATAAGCCTTCCACTTCTCCATATCGACGGGACTGGCCAGTTCATCATCATTACCTGCAAGAACTGATATATTAAAGTCAAATTTGTGTTTTAAATCACTGGGACTATAGGTTTCAAGCAGTTTATAGTCTGCCCTCAGGGTTTGAAGCGAAGCTCTCAGAAGTCCCTTTATTCTAGTAAGCTTCTCCGGGATTCCTCCAAGCTTTAAAGCTTCCCTTTCGAATTCGTCCTCGGGGAGGATATGTAGCATTCTATCCTCCTTTTTAACATTTGGAGGATATCTTCCAGAAAAAAATACATGTACCGGTAGCTTTATACCTTTCTCCTGAAGCCGGCAAATCAATTCATAGGCCAGAATACTTCCCATGCTGTGACCCCAAACGGCGTATTCGCTTTGGCTGCATTGTTCTTCTATCAAGCGGACAATATCATCTACTGCTTCTTTAAAGCTATCATAGTAAGGGATATTGTGCCTCCCTCCTCTTCCTGCCAGCTCAAAAGGATATAGTTTAATAGAGCTGTCCAGAAGATTATTCCATCTGGTATATATGGCTGCAGAACCCCCGGCATAAGGCAGACAAATAAGCTTCATTCCGTTCATATTAATCCAACAGCCCCCAATTCTGGTACAGTGGAACAGCGAATCAGCGTTTCAACTGCCCGGCTTTCACTTTCTCTTATATGTTCCAACTGACTACACAGATTTTCTATTGCGTTGATATTTTTTGTCATAGACAATCTAAGAGACACATTAGATATGACCTCCCATTTTTTTGAAGACTCATTAAGATTTATAACAGCTTCATCTATAAGCCTTTCAGGTAGTTTCTCCTTTAATTGCGTTAAAAAAATTCCAAATCTGGCTCTGCTTCTGGCAATTATTTTGAAAGCAGAATTATAGTAGTACCTGTACATCAGTAAGACTTCCTCCCCGGGGAGTTCCTTTTTTTTGTACAGGAGCTCCTTTCTAAAACTCTCAATAACGTTAAGCCCGCATTTGCAGCCAAGGATGTCTTTTTCACCAAGCATTCTTCTGCAGCTTTCTTCCAGTATGGACCTCCAACGTTGGTCATTATAAAAGAATTGAGGTTTTTTATTGATTTCCATCCACATATTTCTTATGGGTTTGGAGCCTGAGCCGACAGGGTTCTCTGAGGCTCTTCCCAACATAAACTCATTTAGCGGAATTCTTCCATCAAAATCACTGCCGGATAAACTGTATTTATCAAACAGCTCAACATAGCCCTCTTCCTCGTTATAGCCCGTTACTACAACCGCATGGGCTCCATGTTCTTTTCCATATGCCCTGTGGTAGCTCATATAATACAGATCCACCACAACCACCACCGGAATTTCACTATCAATCAATTGTTTTAATCTTTTATGGGCTGTTTCCTGATTATCCTCAAAATAATTACATATTCCGATTTTATCGTCAGGAATTTCTTTCGCCTCAACTTCCCTATTATTGCTGAAGCAGGACACCGCAGGTAAATAGGCATATCCGAGAGAGGTGTTTAATTCCTCTTCGGTGAATTCAAAGGAGGGTGAGGATTTGTGCAGAAAGTTCATACCTATGTAACCTGTTTCAGCTTCAAACATAAACGAAAGATAATCTGCAAGAATCAGGTCCGGATTTAAGCCTAAATGTGACACAACAGCCCCATAAGCGTTTTGAAAGCAGTCCGAGGTATGAGGAACAAAATATCGTGGAACGTCTTTAATTGAATGTTTTAACATATTCCTGGGGCCCCCTTTTCCCGGAAATATATTCTTCTGCACGCTTTATTACAATTTCAGGATTATCTCTGATCCACATTATGTCAGCATCCTGTTTGATACCATGATTATTGAGCAAAAGTATATATTCCTTTCTTAATTTCATTAAATAAAACAAATCTTTATTTTTTATAATGCTGCTTTCTTTAATGACCTTGTTAGTATGAAATAACGTCTTGCCCCTTTTAAGTATCCTCTTATAACATTCTCTTGGGTTAACATCCTGGTAAAACACCAGGTGAGGTTTTATAATCCTTTTATATATTGCTCTTCCCAGCCGTCCGGAAGCTCCGTTTGCGCTATCTCTTGTTAGTCCGGTATAAATGTATCTGTCAGCTATCAAAATATCATTTTTCTTAAGTCCCGGACGGATTTTGAAAAAGTAATCAAGAATAAAGCTGAACCATTGAAAGAGGCTGTACAGTTCTGAATTGAGCAAGTTTATTGAGTTGATTTTATATATGATTTTACGGATCAGCACATTTGAATTCCACTCAACCACACTTACTCTGTAGCCTTTACCAGCCAAATAGCTCCGCAGACTTTCAACGTTCTCACTTTTCCCGCTGCCGCTGATTCCCTCAAATGTTATAAATAACCCCTTAGTGACAATGTTTTGAAAGTTTTCTTTCATAAAAGCCTCATATTGTGTAATCCCACACTTTTTATTATTTTTCATCGGCTTATCTCATCTAGAGATATTCCATTTCCAAGGTCTGCTATCTTTCTGTATCTGAAGCTTGACACTTCAATATCGAAGGGTGTCCTGAGCCAATATACCTTTTTTGAAACTCTTTCGGCTTCTCTGACCATGCCTCTCAGCAGCAACTGAGTTAATCCCCTTCCGCTGCCCGCAATTATGCTGATATCGAACGTTTTTGCCGGAATAAAGGTACGGCAGCCGACGAATTCATGAATTTCGGCTTCAGGATTATTTTCCCGTGCTGCTTGTGCCATAACAGGATCCTTTTCGATACCGGCTGCACTTTTGCATACTTTAACAAGATAGCCTTCCTGGCAGCCGAAAACTATGTTTCGAGCTCCCGATACTTCTTTTGAAAGTATTTCGGCACCTTGCGGAGTGAGCAGCTCGGAATATTTCGGGAGATTGGAAAGTTGACTTTTGAGTAACATATAGTCTTCATAATCCTGGTTAAACCTCAGAGAACCGCTGACAATGAATAATTCAACATCTGTGTTGGGATTCTTTTGATAAAAACGTCGTTTGTTGCAATTATTGCTGATTTGATTTATATAGTTCTCACGCCCATGAGGATAATGGATTCCTGAGGCTTGTCGGGAAAGTTCAAACACCGCACCTGCCTTAAACAATCTGTAAGCACAATCCACATCTTCTACACCCCAGGTCACATATTCCTCATCAAAGCATCCGGCTTCAAACATTATAGACTTTTCCACCGATACGTTAGTGGTCCAGAAAAGGGCCCAAGGAGCAGGCAATCTTTTAATATCATCACTGACTACCACATACACATCATTTCTGTTATCCGGGTATTCTTTTGCTTTCTCAAGTTCTTTGAGAGTGGTGTCCGGGTCATTGAAATTAACAATGGGCGGAATGCTGTCCGGAGTGTAATACTCAGGATCGTAACCAAAAACATACCCTATTACTGCTTTTCTTACCGGGGAGGAAGAAATATTATCATAGTCCCCCACATGAGCAGAGTAATGGGAACTTACAAACCATTTCCCCACAACCATACCTGAATCCAGAAAAATAAGCACCTCTCCCTTTGCTCGCCTGATTCCTTCATTTCGGGCAAGAGCAACACGGAAGCCTTTATCTTCCTGAAAGTAATAAACAATGTTCATCTTTTGGCTAAAGCTTTCGACAACCTGGCGGGTATCATCTCTGGAACCGTCATCAATTACAATGACTTCATAATTGTCAATTCCAATATCCTGTCCCACCAGTGAATTAAGAGTCAACTCAAGAATTTTACTGCGGTTGTATGTAGGAATAATTACAGAAGCTTTCATATAGCACCTCATTTTCAAAATAATAAAATGTTATAGCATTACACCAAAAACTCTTACTTGAGTAAATTATTTCTGTGCATATAACCATCAATGTAGTCGGCAGCTGTTTCTCTTCCCTCCAAAAGATTTATGTGCAGCTGTCTTAATAAATCCATAGAAAAATTATCCGTCTCCCATTGGTTATAAGTTATACCAAAACCAAGCCGCTCCCACAGCAGGAGATTCTTTTCTTCATGTTCTCCCACCGGTTCCAACATAATTATGGGGGTTCCAGAAGCCAGGGAATCAATCAGGGTCCCGGCACCGGTCTTCCCGATGATTGCCCTGGCATTCTGAGTTACAGCAAAGAGGTTATGGTAGTTGTCTTTAATTTCAAAAATCGGCTTTTCGGGATATTTGATTTCTCCAAAGGGCGGAAAGCCGAAGCAGCTCTTTTCTCTTTTATTCCACGCACGCCATGAAGGGTCAATCATAAAATACCTGTCTCCGTCAACTCTATTGGAGGCTTCCTCCATATCATGTACCACAATATCGAGTTTAAGACCCCTTTTATGCAGTTCCGGTATTTTATCCATATACGTACCAATGCCCCAACCACCTCCGTGTAAAAGAAATCTTTCAGGTCTTTTATCGAAGGGAATAGGAGAAGTACTTGAGACAGGCAGCTGATACTGAATTTTACTGTTCTGATAATCAAACATCCACTTTTCATGGTAGTTTCGGTTATATTCCGGTTTATGGTGCCTTAAGTTTTTCCAGGAAGGGGGCAGCTCACAGTCTATGTATAGTATTTCAGCGTTCAGAGTGTTCGGTGCAATCCTTGAACGGTACTCGTCCAGTACATACACCCAATGCCCCGAAAGGATGATGAAGTCCTGTCTATTATCCTGCACCCAGCTATCCAGTAAAGCCCTTACTAAATCGGGCTCAATACTTTTACTCATATCCACTGACATTTTTCCTGATATTTTTGCATAAGAAAAGTTTTTGTGGGAGGCTTTGCTGCTTTTAATAATACTTTCCCTGTTATCCCGGGAAATAAGATTCTCAAAAATAAGCACCTCGGCTCTAACGCCTTTCTCACTAAAACGCCTTTCTGCGAGGAGGCAGGGAATATAAAGCCCCAATCCAAAGCCCGATCCCAGTATTGTTACTGTTCTTCCACCCATTGTGTCAGCTCCTTAAACCGGATATTAAAAACATTTCTTATCCTAATTTTGCATCAAGAAATCTATTCATGCCTTTGGCCTTGCTTTTATCTATACTAAGGAGTCTGCTAGTATCAAATAACCTTGTGAAAAAGTCAAACTCCCAGGTACAGGGTTCTTCATTTTCAATGGCGTACTGATCAAGATAATCCAAGCTGTCTGGTTTGAAGCTGTTTTTTACGAATTCGGGAACAATTTCTCCAAACATTAGCTCTATATAATGGAAGTTATAATAGAGTACTTTTTCAAGCTTATATTCCTTTACTCTGCTGACAAGTAAGTTCCAGTCTATCTTTTCGTTGAATTTCTTGATGTACATATATAAATCAACAAACTTGTACATCTTCATATCCTGAAGGCTGTGAATCCATATCATCAGACAAGCCTCCTTAAAAAGATGGCAGCTTAACTGAATTATATTATCTATGTAATCCAGCATGTAACCCTTGGTGTTATTGATTTCAACCGGGATGGCACGCTTGATAAGGTCCTGTGTCGGTACCTTGTAGGGACAATTGCCCTTCCAGAGAATATCATGGTTTACATCCACTTCAATTAGCTTTGCAAACTTATTATCGCTAAGCTTCAGGAACTGATGAATTTCATGGGTTGCCATCTGGTGAAGAACTTTCTGTTTTCTGGATACTTCCACTATCACATCATTTTCTTCATCATAGTTACCCTGAATGTAGCCCAGACTTTCCAGAACCTTTACCACCTGAGACACATCCTCAAGCTGCATAAGCATATCAAGGTCATTGAATACTCTTGCTTCTATGGTTGGATAAACTATACTGGCCAGAAGGTTTCCCTTCAGAACAGGAACCACAAGATTATTTTCTTTAAAGCCCTTTAATATTTCACCCAGCTTTTCAAGATAGCAGCTGTTTCTTTCACCCATTACAGTCCATTGGGTGTCCATAAGCCTTCTCAACTCTTTTTCAAGAGGATCAAAGAGATTAAATTTTTTAAGATTATACCTGAACATATTCAAGGTTCGATGTGTGAGCATTTGGTATATAACTTCGGCCCACTCAATATTGCCTTGAAGTATTTCTTTCAGTTTTACTCCTTGTGCTTCATCCATGTCTACTGCTGTCATAAGTACCAGCTGGCGTTCTTTTGAAATCTCGTTCCTGTTCATAACTTAGCCTCCCGTTTTGTTATTAAGCTACTGTAAAGTGCTCTTATGTCACCTTTACTGATTTTTCCGATAGCATTCCTGGGTATTTCATCAATAATATGTATTTCCTTCGGAACCTTTTTGTCTTCAAGCTCGGTAACGCACCATTTGTAAATATCCTTGACCTCAGCTCTGCTGTTTTCCTTTAAAACTACCATTGCTACAATTTTTTGTCCCAATCTCTCATCATCGACACCTATTACAGCAGCTTCCTTTACTTCGGGGTTTTCCAACAGTACTTCCTCAATATCAATTGGATAGGCTCTGCTGCCGCCCTGCATTATCATGTCATCGTTTCTGCTCAATACAAAGAACCGGCCCTCTTCATCCTTGTAACCTATGTCCCTTACTCTCAGACCTTTTTCAGTCAGAGCTTCTTCAGAAATCTGGGCTGCCTTGTAATAACCGTACATCATATAATCACTCAGAATGTAAACTTCTCCGGTCTCTCCGACGGCAGCTTCTGTCCCGTCCTCTTTATAAATTTTTATTTCACAGCCTCTCATAGGCTTTCCTATGACACAGGGCAGCGTCACAACGTCCTCATGTTCGCCGAAGGTTACTCTTGCAGAGGCCTCTGAAGTTCCGTAAGCATTGTACAGTTTCACTGAGGGAAAAGCCTGAGCAGCCCGCTGGTATATTGTAAGCGGATTCACCATTCCTCCGATCAGAACTCTTTTTAGTGAACTCAGGTCATAGTTTTTAAACTGTGAATATTCAAGAGTCTGCAGTAACATGGTCCTGACTATATAGAAATTGGTTGCTCTGTGCTCCTGAATAGCCTTAAGGAATATTGCAGGATGGAAAACGTTATTAAGAAGTATTATTCCTCCTCCACGGCTTATCGCCATTAAAACGTCTCCTGAAATAGGGCTTGCCTGAGCCAGGGATCTTGGAATAATAGTTCGCTCTTCAGATGTGAAGCCAAGATGTTCGGCAACTGCTAACGCGTTACCGGTAATAGCCGAGTTTGACAATACTATTCCTTTCGGTCGTGAAGTAGAGCCGGATGTAAAACATATACCGAAGGTATCTTCCGGGATCTCAGGCAATTCCCTAATACTTTTGTTTTTATATTGATGAGTGGTAAAGGAACCATCATCCTTTAAAACTAAAACCACTCTGATATTTAAGTTATCTATTGCATCGCTTATTGCGCTAAAGCCCTTTTCATCTGTAATTAACAATTCAACATCCGTATAATTTATCAGTTCTGATAATGTATTTCCTCTGAACTGGTAGGATAATGAAACAAATACCTTATTAAGCCGGTTCAACGCCAACATTCCTGTTATAAACTCAGTGCAGTTGGGAAGATAAACCCCGCCGATTCTGAAGTCCCACTGTTCCAGCAGATTGCTTAAATCTACAACCTTAAGATATATATCACGATAAGTAAAATTATTGTTGTTGTATATCAGTAACGTATTATTTAAGTACTTTTCACAGCTTTCAACAAAAAGGCTCCAGGGTGAGTACTCACTGTTTACCATTTTTATCACTCCCTTATTTTGTCATTTAAATAAAGTCAAGCTCATAGAGGTTTTATAATCTGTTGATTAGAAGATACTCTTCCAGCTTATTCACTAAATTGCTTTCCAGATTTTGAATCACTAGGAGATGCTTTACCATGTCATCTATCAAGTCAAGTGTCCCTTTTATCCCTAGTTTTAGTGAAATGTTTGCTGAAATGTCCCAGTGTTTTGAGGCATCTTCAAGGTAGTTACATAATTTCAGTACAAGGTTTTCAGGAAACCTTCCTTCTATCTCCTTTAAAAACACCTGAAACCGAGTCCTGTTTCTTGCCAGATTTCTAAAATTAATGTTGAGGTAATACCTGAACCATTCCAGATCTCCTGCCCTAAGCCCTTCCTCCTTTTTCACAATCAGATCGTTTATAAAACACTCCAAAGCCTTTACCCCGCATTCATATCCAAGAACCTGCTTTTTCCCTGTCATTCTGCCGCAGCTTTCCTTGATAACATTCATAAGCTTTTCCTCAGCTATGCTGAAATCCTTATGTGCGTAAATCTCCATCCAGAGATGTCTGACAGGTCTTTTCAGTCTGCCGTTGGACCAGGTTATTGGATTTTCTGATGCTCTGCCCTCATTCACCTCAGATATAGGCAATCTGCCGTCAAAATTACTGCTGGATGAAAGGTACTTGTCAAAAAGCTCATAGCAGCCTTCCTTTTCGTTATAACCGGTAATGACTGTACAATGTAGGCCATGTTCTTTCATGTACGCCCTGTGATACCTCATATGGTACAAATCAACTGCAGCCACTACAGGTTTTCCGTTATCTATCAGAAACTTTAGTCTTGAATAAGCCTCTTCCGGGTTATCAGATATGTACATGTTGATATTTACTCTGTCCGTGTACTTTATTTCCGGGAAATTTTCAGCTGCCTGACTGTATACCGCTGTAGCAGGAAGGTATGCAAATTCAAGAGAGGTATTGAGATTTTCTTCCTTAAATTCAACTGATGTATTTGGTCCGTAAAAGTAATTTACTCCTATGTTTCCAGTCTCTCTGTCGTACATAAAGGATAAATAATCAGCAAGAATAATTGTAGGATTGAGGCCCATATACTGAAGCACAGCTCCATAAGCATTGTGAAAGCAATCGTTTACATATGGTTGGAAGTATCTGGGTACATCTTTAGTGAGATTTTTATTCATACTTCACCTTTAATTTATACCGACTAAATCGGAATTCAATTTACCATATATATAGTCCGAAATGGAACTGACAGTTGAAAAGGCTTCGTAGGTCAGGAAACTGCTGTCAAAGGTTATCCCGAACACATCCTCTATCTCCACAAGGAGTTCCACCAAAACAATTGAATCCACACCATAGTTGTCTCTCAAATCACTGTCCACCTCAATATTGTCATTGTTAAACTGCGCCAGCCTGCTCACCACTTCACTAACCTTCTGTTCAATTTCATGTCTTTGCATATATAACACTCCTTTTATAATAAAATTTATTTATATCTCTCATTGATAACCTGTATTCTGCCTTCAAGCTTTACATCAACTTCCCCTTTGGCCTTCAGGTACTTGGCCAGAACATCCTTTAACAGTTCACCCTTACTGAGAAGCTTGGCTTTTTTCAGCTCTTCATAACCGTCTCCTCCGTTATAAAGGTAATCATTAGTTGCCACCTTGTAGGATTTGTTCCTGTCAAGTTCCTTACCGTCAAGAGTTTTAATACTAACTATCCTTTCTCCGGCTGTTTTAGATGCATCAAAAACATATTTAATTCCTGATACATGTAAAAAGCCTCCGTTCGAACCACCGTCGGGGTAAAGCCTGATACCCCTTTCAACAGCAGTGTATATGTCATCACCCTTTACTTCGATTGTCACAAGCGAATTTATAAATGGAAGCGATTTACCTATGGAATATAAATTAATATTTCCGGCAGGTATGCTTTCTCTGATACCGCCTCCATTCATCAAGGCTATTTCTGCCTTTCCGGTTTCCCTCATGGCATCTGTAAGCAGATTGCCAAGAGTTGTTTCTTTTGTTCTTACATTGGATCTGAAACCATCCAACTTTTCTTTTGTTTTTGCCACAACTTCTTTAGCAGCTTCAAAGGCTATGGTGTGATACTTCTCGGCAACTTTAAGCGAAATAGGATCTGCCTTTGTTTTATCTCTTGTATTCTTAGTGGACCAAACCAATTTCGATATTTTCCCATCCTTGAAATAGATATCTGCCTGTCCCACATGGCTGCTGTAACCACCTGCCTCAACAAGGTATGTATTGTTCACCTTGTCGGCTTTTTCGTATAGAAAATGGTGATGCCCGCACAGTATCAGGTCTATTCCATCAACTTTTTTGACAAGCTCCCTGTCTGAATCGTCTCCCAGATGGGATATGAGAATTACTACATCCACCTTATTCTTTAGTTTTTCTATTACTCGTTGAGCACATTTAGCCGGATCCTCCAGTCTGACACCTTCAGTTTCTCTCGAATTTGTATTTATAAGAGCTCCCATTTCTGTAAGGCCGAACAATCCGATTTTTTTATCCCCCACGTTTATAATTTTGTATTCATCAAAGGCTAATTCGCCATCTTTGTATATATTTGCCGAAAGCATTGGAAAATTCAGTTGTTTACTGATCTCTACCAATCTGTCAAACCCGAAGTTAAAGTCATGATTTCCCGGTGTCATAGCATCATAGCCCATAAGATTGGCAACCTCAACCACGCCTTTGCCTTTTTGAATATTGGCTTCGTTTGTTCCATGGAACATATCTCCGGAATCAAGGAGAAGTGTATTTTTATTATCTGCTCTGACACCATCGATTATATGCTTCATCAAAGGCATACCCATCATTACATTGACCTCATCGAGGGTGTAATACCCTCCGGTTTCCTCATCAAATACAATATGCCCATGTATATCAGCTGTGCTGAGAACAGTTATTCTTTCATCGTAATATCCGGTACTAACAAGTACAGAATCAAAGTTCACATACTTAATTATCAAAAATACTGCCGCCCCTAATATCAGCAAACCAAGTACAATAAGATTTTTATAGCTTTTCATTGATGCTCCTCCTGCCCTATAGACATTTACATTGATGTTCCGGTGCTGGAATAACGTTTGACTCCCTGCTTCCAGAACATATACACAATTACATACATTAATACTGCAACAAAGGGAGGCAGGTACATATATCCTGTCCAGAATGAATGCATTTCAGCTTTATTAAGAAAGAACTGTGATGGGAAGTAATTGACGAAAGCAAAAGGTACAATAAACATAAGCAACTTTTGAATAATTACGGGATAAAAGCTTATGGGGTAACCCGAAAACCTTCGTGCATTGAAAAAAATCATATTCCGAAGGTTATCGGTTTTTATGGTCCAAAAACTGAAACAAGATGCTAAAAGGAAAATTGAGGCCTGGATGATTGCTCCGCTTAGCAGTACAATAATATAATAAATAATGCTTTTCGCGTTCCAAATGATTCCCACAGAGAAGGCGGTTTTTGTAAATAGTATAACTCCTACTATTCCATGCCCCAGACCCGCACTCAAATCTATTCTTGAAGCAACTATCTGATACATTAATCCGAGAGGTCTGGTCAAAAACCTGTCAAATTCCCCGGAATAGATCATGCCTGAAAAATCTCTCATCCCTGCGAAAAACAACACGAATATGCTGTAGGATATAAACAGGAAGCTGTATAAGAAAAACATCTCATTATAATCCCACCCTTTTATATGAACAAACCGTACAAGAATAAGAAACATAACCACGACGCTTATCATTTCCCTGCAAAAAATAGCTATTGTTATAAAAAACCTGTCAAATTTATATTCTAATATTGACTTCAGACTTAGTTTTGCATATTGTAATAACAAAATAAAAAGTTCATGTAAATTAAAGACTGATTTGTTTCCCATCTGTCACCCTCCCTGTACCACAAGTTTTTTAAGAGCTGTTTTCCATAAAAGCCGACCGACCAGAAACAAGCCTAAGGCCCACAAAAGCTGTTTAACCATTACCATCATTATCTCATCCATGGGTATCTGTCCAAGATATATGGATATTGGTACATAGTATATGGATGCAAAGGGTGTCAGATTTATAAAATCTACAAGGGCTTGGGGCATAAACCACAGCGGAAGTAATGCTCCCGATAAGATCATAACTGCAGCATCCTTTATGGTCACTAGACTAAAGGTCCAATAGAACCAAAAGGAACTTACCCATACTATAAAATTCAGGTTATACAAAACAAGATAACCCAATATAGTGCTGATCAGAAAATAAACAGCCATGGATAGTGAGAAGGGCGGATACATTTTGAAAAGGACTATGGATACAACCATAGCGGGTACAAGCTGCATAAGCACCCTGAATACCAGTATCCCCACATTATAAGAAAACACATATCCTCCGAAGCTTATTGGCTTTAATAAATCCAAACCTATAGAACCCGACCGGACCTTATATTCAATATGGTATTCATCCATGGCATATATGCACTGCATTAGGAAGGACAATACAACATAAGTTATCAGCATTTTGAACTGAACACCGTCCACTGACTGTTCGTCCTCATATATTGCTTTCCATATTGATATATTTACAAAAATCATTACTATAGCATTTATCACACCGGCAAGGTAGTCGGCTCTGTAAGCAATGCTGTTCTGGAAGGCTTTTTTAGCAAACTCTACATAAGCTCTCATCTAATTTTATTCCTCCCTGATAGATTTCTCTGATTATTCCTTCAATTTCAGGCTCCTGGACTGTCAAATCCACAATTCCATACTTTTGTGTCAGCTCATATATCAGATTTGATATCTGAACCTCATCCTTCTGGAACCTGAGCCATTTTTTCCTTTCCTTCTCCTCTACCACCTCAACACCCTTAATATCAATATTCTCTATAGTTTCGGAAAACTCAACAACGAGTGTACGGCTGGTGCCAAAGCTGTCCTTAATATGATCTACCGTACCGTCATATATTGTCGTACCCTGATCGATAATAATCATTCTTTGGCAGGTCTTTTCAATGTCCTGCATATCGTGGGTAGTAAATAGCATTGTGGTCCCTTTTTCCTTATTAATAAATCTTATAAATTCTCTTACTTTTTCCTTGGCAATTACATCAAGTCCGATTGTGGGTTCATCAAAAAAAATAATTTCAGGGTCGTGGAGCATCGCCGCAGCTATATCAGCCCTCATTTTCTGACCCAGGCTTAGCTGTCTGACAGGCTGTGTCATAAATTGATTGATTTCAAGTAGTTCATTAAATAAACTTAAATTATTCTTGTATGTTTTTTCCGGGATTTTATATATGTACTTGAGCAGTTCGAAGGTGTCGATCACAGGCAAATCCCACCACAACTGGCTTCTCTGTCCGAACACAACACCAAGCCTCATTGCGTTTTTCTTTCTGTCATTATGAGGAGATAAGCCTCCTATTGAAATAGTACCGGAAGTTGGTACCAGGATTCCTGTCAGCATCTTAACTGTTGTGGATTTGCCTGCCCCATTAGGCCCTATAAAGCCAACAGTTTCACCTTTGTCTATGGAAAAGCTGATATTGTCAACTGCACGTTTCATTTTATATTCAGGAACAAGCAGACTCTGAATTGATCCCATCAAGCCTTTTTTACGAACATTAAGTTTATAGTCTTTTACCAGGTTATTAACTTCAATCAGTGGCATTTTTGACACCCTTCCCTCATTATTATTTTGTTTTGATAATCTAATAACTTGTTTAAATTTGTTAACTGTTGTAAATATTTGTTAACTTATGTTTTATAATACATATTTTAACAATAATAGCAGTTAACGCCACTATACATTGGTATAGTATTTAATAAAACAAAAGTGATACTACCCATATAGGTGGTATCACTTTTAATCAGCAATCAATCTCTTCAAGACATAAAAGATTGAGTTTTATACATTTTATTAACGCCTGAGCAGTACATTCCACATTGAGCTTTTTGAATATAAACTTTTTATGATATTTAACTGTGTTTATACTGATTCCCTGATTGAAGGCGATTATCTTATCAGGCAAGCCCTTGGCCATCATTTTAAGTATTTGAAGCTGTTTTTGTGTCAGGATATAGTTCTTTGAATCAGATAGAAGTGATTTCTGTTTTTCAGTCTTAAGATCGTTTACCAGTTTATAGGCTGCCAGATCTCCCAGAATTTTAAGATCGATTTCTATTTCTTGATATAATCTGCATAAGACTAAAAAGCCAAAGTCCTCACAGTTATAGTTCAAAGGAATGGCATATAGAAACATTTCCTTAAGCAACTCACTGTAATGGTGCTGAGGAATTGTATATACAGCCTGTTTTAGTTTCATTGAAAGAGAAACTGCGTTTGTACCTATCGTTTTCTCGGAGAAGCTTATTCCTTCTTTTATTCCTTTTTTTTCAAGTCTCCTGGCAAGGTTCCTGCAACATTTTTTTTTTAAAATTATTCCGTAATTGTTAACTAACAATAATACTAAATTATTTTTTAGAGACAACTCCTCGAAATCACTTCCAAGATTATTGAAAACTGAAACTAAGACACTATTCTCCTCCTGCACGGCTTGCAGTGCCTCCTTATTAATAGTGTCTCCGGCAATACCTGAAGTATTATCGACTCCAATATTTAAACATCTTCTCCAGGATGCAAGAATTTCATCTACAGGCTGAAGTGTTATCATTTGTATACCCCTCTCATGTTTCGATTTTGATTAGCATTTAACCTTTCTACCAATTCTGGTGGAACAAGTAAGTCAATACATTAAAGTCAATACCGAGAAAAGGAATATTCTATTATTTATACCAATATATTACTATTTTAAATAAAAAAATTCAAATAATTTTATTTTCTGGATTATTTTGTAATTAACTGCCCTTTAATATATATTATTAAAGAAATTGGTACCCATCTTTTGATTGAGTACCAATTTTGTCATTTTTATAAAGTTTTTTGCTTAATCCAGCCTACGCCATCAAACTTTTAAAGAAAGATTTTTAAGGCTTTTTAACTTCCTGCTTTCCTGTAACTTTACTCTTATCATCCATATTAAAGGATTTCTTTATTTCATCACTTGTAAAGTAAACATTACCCTGTACTGTTGCATCAACTAACTTGAAGTTTTTAACATTAACATAAAGATCACCCTTAAAGGTTCCATGCTGAATGCTTGCTTCAGGGCTATTAATGGTAAACTTGGGAGCAGTTAAAGTGTACCTTGCAGTTATTTTTCTGTCTGCATCCTGGGAATATAGGGCAACCTTTCTTTGGATAATATCCTTACCGTCTTTATCCTTCTTTCCGTTTTTATACTCTCCGTCAAGAGTAATGTCCTTATCTATTGTAAGATCCTTTGTTAGAGCAATAATCCATGTGCCGTTACTGCTAATAGCCTTTTGGAAAGCTTCAGGATTATTTACGATAGAAGCTGAACTGATGGCGTCAGCAGTAGGTGTGCCTGTTGCAGGAGTTGTTGCGGCTGCAGTGGATCCTGCGGCTGATGTAATAGCTGCTGTTGTAGGTGTTGAAGTCTGGGTTGCTGTGTTTGTCGGAGTTGTAGGCGTCTCTTTCTTGGCACATCCGGCAAAGAGCGCAATGGTAAGTAATGATACAGCTGCGATTATTAATTTTCTGTTTTTCATAATAAAACCTCCTAAATGTTATGGTATTTACCAATGTTTAGTATCACCATAATTTTAGAAAATATTAGTGAATTATCAAAAATTTGTTTATTCCACGTGTAAATAAGTATTTTCCAGACTGGCTCGCCTACGCTAAAGCAACCTTTAAGCTTGACACTACTTCTATTGTTTGTCTGCAGCTCGCCCATACCTTAGTGGTATAGCTACCTTTCGGTTGAAGAAAGCTATTATGGGGCCCATGAAAAATGCAGTTATAACAGTCCCTATTCCTACGGTAGCTCCAAGTAAAAAGCCTATTAATGTGCAAATAAAGTCAGTGCCTATTCTGCAATACTGGAAGCGTGCCACTTTCTTTTCAGATAAAATCAGTGCTACCGCATCGTAGGTTGAAACGCCCAAATCTCCCGTAAAATATAGAGAAGAGCCGAAACTTATGATAACTATTCCAATAAGCAAAAATACTACTTTTATTAGTAAGTTCGGGTTTGGAATCCATACATCAAATAACCATGATGAAAACTGGATAACATAACCCAGCAAAAAAATGTTAATAAATGTTCCAAGTCCTATCTTCCTGCGATCTACAAAAAATATAACGATTAACATAAGTAAATTCAAAATCGAATAAAAGTTTCCATAGCCTAAGGGTATATGTCTGGAGGCACCGTGCGCAAATACCTGGAAGGGATCCATACCGAAAACCGAAAAATTGAACATTCCTACGCTGAAACCTGCTATTAGAACTCCGAACACGGTCATAATAATTCTTCTTGTTTTCTCTTTCATTACATTATCTCCTATTTCTAATTCATTAATTTTCAATATTACTGGTACTTAACAACCAGTAATAATTATATTAAACAAACGCACCAAATACAACATTATGTAACCTTAATTTCAAGCATTACAGACAACACCTGCCTAGTCGGAATTTTTCTGTTGAATCAAAAAAACTCCTTCCCGGCTTAATTATACTATTTCACCGGGAAAGAGTTTTTTTTTGCCAATTTTAAAGCTTAACAGTTCCCATTATCAAGTCCTGGCTATTGGAGCTGGTTCCTATATAAACCTCGTATTCCATGTGTTCCAGTTCCATCTTATTTGTTCTTTCATCAAAGTAGCAAAGTTTCTCAACAGGGCAGGAAATAGTCACAACCTTTTCTTCACCCGGTTGCAGGTTTACTCTGCTGAAGCCCCTGAGAACTTTGACAGGTCTGTCTATTTTCGAATTTCCAAAGCCTACATATAATTGAAGTACTTCTGTTCCTTCCAACTTACCTGTGTTCTTTATTATGCAGGAAACTGATATACTGTTTTGGTCTGCATTGAAGGCGGCGTCTGAAATTACAAAGGAAGTGTAGGACAGACCGAAGCCATATGGCAACAGGGGTTTAACACCTTCTTTGTCAAGCTTTGCATATCCATGATAGTAGTCATAATGCTGTGAGGTTGTGTCCCACTCTACCATTGGCAAGTCGCTTTCTTTGTATGGAAGAACAAAAGGAAGCTTTCCACTTGGGTTAACATCTCCGAAAAGTATCTCTGCCAATGCTTTTCCGCCTTCCATTCCGGGATAGTATGCCATAATTATTGAACTTACACAATCCATCCACTCTGTTATCATAATCATATTTCCGCCGATTAGTACAGCTGTGGAATTACTGTTAACAGGGCCTACTGCCTTTATAAGATCTATTTCATTCTGATGAAGTCCAAGTGAAAATCTGCGGTCTCCCCCCATTGTACCGGTGTAGCCTGCTGCCTCATCCTCTGAAACAAATTCACCTTCATCGTTATAATCATATCCCACTACAAAGACAACTGCATCTGCTTCTTTTGCAAGCTGCTTTGCCTTTTCCAGATCGTCACCACGATCATAAATCACCTGAGTTTCAGGAGAAACAAGCTTGAGCCCCTGAATCGGAGAAATTACATATGGAGGACGTACCCAGCTGGAACCATGGTCACCAATAGGTTCCAGTTCACCCAGAGTTCCAAGGACAAGGAGCTTTTTAACTTGAGCTTTATTAAGTGGCAGTACATTGTTTTTGTTCTTTATGAGAGTTATACCTTTTCTTGCACTTTCCAGCGCAAGGGATATGTGCTCTTTACATGCTAACACGGAAGTATCTCCCTCTTTGTCGTATTGACTTGTAAATGCCAGCAGAGTACGTATTATGCGAAAAGCGGCATCATTAATTTTCTCTTCCGGCACCAATCCATCCTTTACGGCCTGAAGAAGTTTATCTCCAAAATAAAGAGTATGAGCCATCTCAATATCCTGCCCGCCGTTGGCAGCTTCAACAGTATCCTTGACACCCCAGTAGAAATCACTCATTACAAAGCCGTCAAAATCCCATTCATCTTTTAGCACCTCATTTAGTAAATAATTGTGGTGTCCGCAATGAGTTCCTTTATATAAATTGTAAGAGCTCATAACACTTGCAGCTCCAGCGTCAATACAGTCTTTAAAATGAGCGAGATAGACTTCTCTTTCTGTTCTCTTATCACATTCAACACTTACCTTGAAGCGCGAATTCTCCATTTGGTTGAAGGCGTAATGCTTAACACAGGCAATAACATCCTCTCCCTGAACACCTCTTACAAGTGCAGAGCCCATTTGTCCAAGGTGAAAGGATTCTTCTCCGTAAGTTTCCTGGCTTCTTCCCCAACCCGGGTTATATGGAAGGTTAATACAAACACCTCCGAAAAGGTTCCCTCCGAAGGCTCTGATTTCTTTTCCGATAGCATGGCCTATTTTTTCTTCCAGTTCTGTATCAAAGCTTGCACCTCTTAACATGGAAACGGGGAAGCAAGTGGTTTTTCCATTACCGCAGACAACACCTCTAGGCCCGTCAACAAACAGCATGGGAGGAAGGTCAACACGTTCATTCCCGCCTGCCGGATATGGAAAGTAATTATAATGCAAGTTATCCGGATCCTTTGTGATGTTATCCATTTCCTGCTGCAGGCTCATTTTCCCACTCATTAATGATACCTTTTCTTCCAGTGTCAGACTATCCAGAATAGCTTTGGCTTTCTCTGTGAATCCTAATCTGTACTCCTTATTACACTTCATAAAACATGCCTCCTTGTTGAATAAAATAATTATAACTGGTCTCCTGTCTTGAGCAGGAGTTATATTTAAATGATTTATACAATTAATATTATCTTTTATTTCATGAACTATCTCGCAATATATTAACAGAATATAGACATAGATTGCAGTGTGATGGTATATTTAATTTGGACAGCTAACAGAGTTCTAATATAATTCTGTATAAAAATCTAATTCTATAATTCATACCTGATTTAAAACGGAGACAAACCATGTACCCTTATTATGAGACTATAAGTACGAAAGAACCTTACGGCTTTAGTATACTTTTTGAAGAAAACTTTTCCTTTCCCCCTCATCTTCACTCACATATCGAGTTTATACATATTTTAGACGGGCAGGTTACCGTTTCGGTAAATAATAGTAAAAGGGATATGGAAAAAGGAGATATTGCGGTTTGTTTTCCCAATGACATTCACAGTTATAGCAGCAGTAATTACTCCAAGCTGATGATCCTGATTTTCTCTCCGGAAATTATCAGAGGTTATTTTAGTGACCATCTAGGTAAGACCCTGGCTGATCCATTCTTTATTAAAGGGTCTTTTGCAAAGGATGTCGATGACCTGCTAAACATGATAGTGGAAGAAGGTCTTAATTGCAGAAATGAGTTCGTAATAAAGGGGCTATTATATGCCATCTTTGGCAAATTGGATAATAATTTTATTTTTACTGATGGCAGGCAGCTGCATGATACAACTATTCAAAAGCTGCTTAGGTATACAGGGAGCCACTTCTGCGAAAATATAACTCTTGAAAGTATAGCTAAGGATCTGGGTTTTAGTAAATTTCATATATCCAGACTTTTCAACAGTAAAATCGGCGAACAGTTTAACGATTATGTAAATAAGTTGAGAATAAATATGGCTCAGAACCTTTTGGCAGGAACTGACTCTACTATTTCTAATATAGCCTTGGAATGCGGTTTTGAAAGTATAAGAAATTTTAACAGGGTATTTAAGCAATATAGTGGTGCGACTCCAAAAGAATACAGAAGCTTGAGAAAAAAGAATATATAATGAAAGTATTATTTGATGCCCAGCCTTATTTTCAGGCTAATCTTCCCAATTGTAAATAATGCTTTTAATTCTGTCTTCCAGCATGGAAAAGGCAACATTGTTCATACCGCCCTCGGGAATTATAACATCGGCATTTTTCTTACTTGGCTCAATAAAAGCCTCATGCATAGGTTTTACAGTGTTAAGGTACTGGCTGATAACCGAGTCAAGATTCCTGCCCCTCTCATGTATATCACGCATTAGCCTTCTTGTGAGGCGTATATCGGCATCAGTATCAACGAAAACCTTTATGTCCATCAATTCTGCCAGTTCTGGATTTTCAAATATTAAAATTCCTTCCAGAATTATAACCCTTCTCGGTTCCTCCCTGACTGTCTCATTGAGCCTTGTATATTCCACAAAAGAATAGGTTGGTCTATCTATTGGTTCGAAGTTTTTAAGCTGTTTCAAGTGTTTGATAAGCAGCCTTGAATCAAAGGCGACTGGGTGATCAAAATTAACCTGCTTCCTTTCTTCAAAAGTCAAATTATTAAAGGGTTTATAGTAATAGTCCTGACATAACAGAACTACATCGTCTCCGAAAGTTTTTTTCAGTCTCCTTGCAAGAGTAGTCTTGCCAGAGCCAGTACCACCAGCAATTCCAATAAGCACAGCGTGTTTCATATGAATTCTCCGATTATTTTAATGTGTACCACAAAAATTATAGCACTGTTTTTTACCTGGCTCAAGAAAGTACAACTAGCATCTTTTTCTAATTTTCGTTTTCGTTTTCCTTAAACATTGTAGCTTTAACAAAAGACTAAATTGTTATTTGTTACTCATTGACTCTTCTCTATACAAAAATTTAGCTTTACCAACTTCATACAACTCACAGGGTAAAGACATAGGTGGAATCCGGGCCTCCACTTCACCCTTTAATACTCTTTGTGCCCCTTCGATTAAGTCCCGAATTATATTAGGCTTTACAAACAACTCTCCGTGTGAAGGATGGATGGTTTCAAAGCTATCTTTTATTTCTTCCAGCTTCTTCAGACTGGATATATAGGTATTGAAATCTCGGCCCTCCCCAAACATGTAAATTGCATTGGTTTGAATACTATCTCCGCTTATCAGTATTTTATTTCTCCTATCCAGTAATGCAATGCTTCCGGGAGTATGTCCAGGTATGTGAATTATCTCAAATTCACGGTTGCCCATATCAATTACTTCTCCGTCTTCAACATGCTCAATACCTGTATGTACCTCCGTCTTTTTTAACTGATAATATTTGACTTCGGAAGGGTGCATAATAACTTGTTTGAAGCTGTCGTTGCAGCCTATATGATCCCGGTCTGTATGAGTATTTATCAGGAATATCGGAAGTGAAGTCAGCGTCTCGGCAAAAGCTTTGATATCCCCAGTCCCATAGCCGGTATCTACAAGCATAGCTTTCCCTATTCCCTCAATAAGAAAACTCCGGACACCTCCCTCCTCTATACTCCAAAAACCATCAGTAATTCTAATTGCCGTATAAGGCACTTCATTAATTTCTTGCATATCATTTTTGGGGATTAGCAAATCACAAGTGCTAATATCCCATCTCCTTCCCATTATTTATCTATATCCTATCTTTTTATCGGCAAAAGTATATTTATAATATATTTTGTTTTTATCTAAAAAGCAATAAACCGGGAAGTGCTATCCTGTATAGTATGCTTTTATCAGCAGGAAAGCCGGGACCAGTAAGTATATGAATGTAGCGCCTTTCATGTTGACCTTGTAAGTAAGTTACGGTAAAATTGTTAAGAAATGTAATATCTCTGAAGGAGTGTAATCAAATATGAAAAAGTTATCGGTTTTTGTTATTATAATAGCGCTTTTAGCATTATCCTTATCGGCCTCTGTTTTTGCCGTAGAATTGCCCCTAAGAATAGTCTTTTCCGGTGACAAGGTAATCTATGGAGATGTCAAACCCTTTGTTGATGGAAACGGGGCAGTTCAAATACCAGCCACCGAAATCAAGCGAACCGTCGGTGCAGATGTCCAGATAGAAAGCAGTACAAATACTGTAATTGTGACATTAAAAGAGAAAAAACTCACTATTGCTATTGGTAAAGATACATATGATTTAAACGGTAAACAATATCCTTTTACCAAGAACCCGATTATAAAAGACGGGAATATTTTCATTCCTCTGGAATTGATATGCAAGGCCTTGAATTTTGATACAGAATATGAAGAAGACATTAACACCTGGTATATTGTCGAAAAAAAGGATGACACAACTTCCAAAGGAAGCAGCAACGGCACTAAACAGGAAACAGAAAAAATCGCAGGCTTTATTGTTCCAAAAGACGCAAATGTAGCTGTAATTTACCCCCCTTCTGATAAACGTGTAGAGGTGTGGTTTGCCTTAAATTTTCTAGTACAGGATTTTCCAAAGCAGATAAGTGATTTAGAGAAGATACTTATACAAAAGTGTGATAAGCGAACAGTTAATTTGGTAATTTCACACATTAAACAGAAGACAGAAAGAGCTACATATCTGCCTGAGAAATTTATTTATGATAAAAAGTCAAAGCGTTGTATATGGATTGATAATTCCTTTTTTGATGATGTTAATGTTTACTTTTGTTCTCTGGAGCACAGTAAGCTTTACAGTAAAATAGATGTCAAAACCTATTATGATGATGTAGAATTCGATGAAAAAACTGATATTGATAAATACGGCAGAATGTCTGTTTCAGCCTCCCAAGATTTCATGAACAGGATATGGATGGTATTCTATCCGCAGCACGAAAACAATAATTGCTTACGCGTTTATGGGACATATCCCTATCTTCCCAAAGAATTCAAGGTTTTTCTCGACATAAAGATATATAAGACTGATGGCTCGACGCTGCATTATTATTCAGGTAACAAGGACTCCAAATATGATGTTACAAACGGACAGGGTAGTAATATATCAATAACAATACCAAACACATATAAGAAAAATATTAAGTCCATTGTTGTGACCTCTGAAATAAGATCTCTCGTTTTTAAAGGAGATTCAAAGATGAGCAATACTCTTGTTAAAAGAGTTATTACCTCCAACCCCCGCAGCGCTAAATTCGTACCGACAACAAAGGGAGCACCTGCTTCCACTATTAAAGATTTTAACTATAAAAGGATGTTTGAATATTAAAGGTACTTCTCATAAAATGCCGCGTATAGCTCTGTAATCACAGCCTTATTTTCTTAAGTATAATTGCTCTGATCTCCTATATACAAAAAGCCTTATCTATACTTTACCTGTACAGACAAGGCTTTTTTAAAATAATTAATTAGATGTACGAGTATAAACTAAATTAATTCATAAATAAATTAATTTAGTTCAAATGTAACCGCTACCCTTGCGCTGACCTTGATTTGTCCGGGCGAAAAATCCTCGTAATTTATGTTCTGGCCCCCTGCGCCCTGAGCATTTGAGATACTGTTTGATAATGAGTTACCGATAAAGTTAGTTCCCGAATAGCTGGAACTCCATGGAGGATAATAGGAATAGATATCCTCCTGTACTTCTTGAATCATATTGGCTTTCCCTATTGTTTGTCCTAATTCCTTTGCCATTGCGGCAGCCTTTTCTTTTGCCGCCTTAACAGCCTGCGCTCTTGCCTCATCCTTGTACTTTCTCAGTTCAGAGGTCTTAAACTGTACATTCTGAATATAGTTTGCACCTGCATCTAATAATCTTGTTAAAAGCTCTTCAAATTTGGATAAATCCTTTAATGTAATTACAAGGCCCCTATGAACGGTATAGCCCTTTAGAACGCTATCTCCATTATTAGTATAACTATATTTGGGAAACACATTGATAAAATCAGTTGCCACATACTTAGAATCAATTTTCAATTCATTTGTAATGGCTTTTATTTTTTTGATACTGGAATCATTTTCGGCTTTGGCTTTTGAAACATCCATGTTTGTTGTCTCAACTGCCAGTGAGAATACCGCCTCATCCGGTATTACCATTACATCAGCAGAGCCGGAGACCGAAATAGTTCTCGAAGGTAATGTCTGAGCTGCCGGAGCGTTATCCGCCGGGTTACCTAAGGTTACTGCCGCCGAAGAGGTTCCTGCCGCAAAACAAGTCGATGTTACAAATGATAAGACTGTAAAAATTGCTACAAGGAATAATAAAAGCCCTAATCTTCTTTTAATTGAAACCATAGTTTTTTCCTCCATTCACACTTAAGCTTTCAAGCTAGACTATAGTAATAGTTTATATAAAACAGACTACTACGATAGTCCCGATTTGTCAACTGTTTTTTACAACGTTAAATAAAATCTAATTCCTAATAATCGTTTTTCAACGGAATACTTAAAACAGGCTGCCAGCCCTTTTAATAAAGGAAGCGGAAGCAGCCTGTCAACAAATCATCTCGATATGGGTGAAATTAATCAGTAAAAAAGTTATTGCCTTTTCATTTTATGTACCCTGTCTAGTACAGGCTTTTCAATGAACTTAAAGGACAGCGTTGCTATAATATATGAAACTATCAGAATTCCGGCACATACAGTTCCCCAGACCCTGATATCGGTTATTCCCATGTATACCTGCATTGGTTTTACAAGATAAGCCGAGACCAAATACATTATAAAATAGTGCCAGATATATAAGCCAAAGGACACCTTTGCAGTGTATCTGAAGAACCTGTTATCAAGCAGCTTTCCGAACCAATTGGAATGGGGTGTAACTGCCAGAATTCCTCCCATAAGTAGAGCATATGCTGGAAAGTAATAAGGCTGATTTTGCAGACTGAAAGCAAAATCCGGCTTTCCCCTCATAAAGATTAAAAGTACTATAGAACCAAGTAGACATAAAAGCCCAATCATATCAAAACCCTGAAGTTTCTTAAATCGCTTTATTTTTTCAGAGTGCATGAAAAGTTTGGTGGTTATACCTGCTGCCACAATACCTATTGCAAAATGTCCGAAAAAGCCCACCGGGTTGTAATTAGGCATCCAGTACTTGGCTCCGCCCAAGCTGCCGAAATCCCATCCCCGTCTTATGTTATCAGGAGTCAGGAATATATGTATCAGTTGATTTATTCCTATAATAAGTCCGAACACTCCAATCCAATAAAGCAGCGCCTTAAGGAAGGATCTCCTTTTGCCCGTTAACTTAAATAATCCAAACATGAATAATGGCATCAGAAAGTAGCAGAAAACTTCAAAGCTTATGGACCAAAAGGGACTGTTAACTTCATTCGGGAAGAAGGTTATGTAGTGAAAACCGGCCGTAAAGGTTAGTCCTGTTATAAGTCTTATCCACGTATATTCACTGGGGACATTTAGCAACAGTACCACAAGTGTGCAAACAGCGAATGATAGATAGTAACCCGGAACAATTCTTGCTGCTCTTCTTGCTGCATAATCCTTTATGTTGGGGAATCTACCTTCACCCAGATATTGTTTCCAGAATGGATATGAAAGAAGGAAACCACTAAGTACAAAAAATACGCTTACACCGGAATTCCCAAGCAGAAAAAAACCCTGAACTTCCTGAACAGGACGTATCTGGAGATTAATAGTAAGCTTCTGAAAAAAATGATGAAATATTACACTAAGACATGCTATTGCTCGGAGTCCATCGGCACCAGTTAAAACAAAATTCCTGCTTTTTTTATTGTCGACTTCGCTCCGAGCAGTTTGTTCATTTAAAATTTCGATTTTTTCCATATAAATACCTCGTTTGTAATTTATGAACTACGAGGGATATTGTACCATTATTTATGGATCGAGAAAATGTAAGAAACATACTATAAAATATAAAAAATATATAAAAAAGTAATAATTACAACTTTATGGTCAACATTAAAGTCCTCAAGCAACTCTTTAGTCTGCAGCCTCCGTTATCAATTTGCCTGCAGCTTCACTTATTTCAACACTGTTTGCCGTTATCTCTTGAATTGCTGCAGAAATAGAGCTAATTTCGGTATTCATTGCAGATAAGCGTTCATACACCGAATTAAACAGACCGGAGATATTTTTTACACTTTCTAACATCTCCTGCTGGTCAGATTTAGTATTGTTTGCAGTAACCTTTGTCAAGTCTGCAAGCTTTTTAACCTCATCGGCTACTACTGAAAAGCCTCTTCCGTCTTCACCTGCACGGGCAGCCTCAATTGCCGCATTCAGGGCTAAAAGGTTGGTTTGATTTGCAATGCCCACAATTTCCTCACTGGCCCGTCCAAAAACAGTAAGCTTATGTTCCATAATATCGATATCACTTTGAAGGGATTGAGTGGATATTAATATTTCATTCATTTTATCTTCGATATTTTGTATTGCATCTGCATTCTCTTCATTACCTGATGATACATGACTTATGGACTGCAATACAACCTTCGCATGATTTTGAATACTCTCTGCCTGCTTTAGACGTTTTGAGGTCAACTCCTGTAAATTATTCATTAATTTCATCTGATCCTGCTGTGCCTCAATAAGATCTTTTTCCTTCTCAACACTTGTCCGGTTATAGTCAATACAGTTCTGTGCTATATTCAGCTTATAGTGAATTGCAGTAGCCATTTTCTCGCAGGAATGATAGCCACAGGCAGCACAATTAACTTTTCTGTGACTGATGTCGGTTTTATTCATAGAAGAGTATATTTCTTCAAGCGAAGCTTGGTCAGGTATAGGATATTCCAGCTGTAAATTATAGCTCTTATAATGACATTCAAACTTATGCCAGTCCAAATGCTTGTCAAAATATTTGTGTAAAACCTCATAATACTTTTTGCGAAGAATTCCTTCCCTTCTTTTCTTGCCTGTTACCTTTTTCTCATTAAAAATATGGTCTATATCATCCAAACTGGTTTTTCTTTTCAAAGTATTATGAACAGTTCCTGTTCCAACGTTACAGCCGTGACTGCAATTTAAAATATCCAGTAGGAGAGGAAGGCCTTTTTTGGATTTCTTGGTTTGTTTATATTCCAATAAATACTCATAGACTTCGTCAGGTCCCTCTATTTGACGGATCCATGCATTTTCAACAAAGCATTCAACATTTTCACGTAAGCCCCCAGGTCTGCTGAACAACACCCCAAGACCTGCCTGCAAATCTGCATCAAATTCAGTTTCCGGATATTCTTCATACGTGATACTGCTTGCTTCAAAATAATCCAATAAATTCTTAAAGGTCACATTATATTCCACTTTATTTTTTGTTCTACCATCAGATATCTCATCACCTTTAGCAATACATGGTGACAGAAAAGCCAATTTATCCGTTATATTTAAATAATCCTGCATGTATATTGCTGTACACATCATTGGGCTATGGACAGGAGCAAGGGCATCTATAAGCTCGGGTTCATATTTTTCAATAAAACTCACAATTGGCGGACAAGGTTGTGCAATAACATTTCTCATTCCCTTTTCTTTAATTGCTCGCAAATAAGCCCAAACTGTAATATCTGCACCTAAAGAAACATCGAAAATCAAATGTACTCCCAATTTTTTTAAATAAGTAAAAAGTTTTTTATAGTTTGGAATATTAACCACAATAGCCGGAGCTGCTATAACAGATATTTTTATACCTTTTTTCAAGTCATCAAAAAAACGTTGTGTATCATCTTTAAATATTCTGGCATTATGTTCACATACTCTTATACATTCCCCGCAGTGAATACATTTTTCGGAGTCAACCTTAACCCTATTTATGCCGCCTTGGTAATATGCAATATTTACACTAAAAACGGGACAGTGACCAATACATTGATTACACCCTACACACTTTTCTTCATCCAGATATATCCTGTCAGTATAGTTAAGCTTCTGAATCTGCATTTGAGAATATCTCCTTTACTTTCATAAAATGAAAAGAATGCAAAAATTATAATGTTAAATTACATTCAGTGCGTGTAGCTAATCTATGTATTAGAACCATTTTCTGCATTTAAATACTAATATAAACTATTGTGTATTCAAATTCAACATTTTTTTCGTAATTTACCGTAGTAAATCATAGCTTTATGTAATTAATAAAAAAACGTTTTAACTCATAAAAAAAGAACTATCTGACTAAAGAAAAGTAAAAGCCTGAACTCAGAAATAATACCGAATTCAGGCCTTTAAAAAGCTTCATTTAATTAATTTATATTACCTATTAAACGTTTTAAACCTACTTATAGTTTATAGTCTGTATAGTTCCATCCTCATTGTATTTAAGTTCAGTGTATTTTACACTTCTCTTGTTGTCTACCCCTCCTGACAAGGAACTGTCATGATAGAACAGATACCATTTTCCTTCAAATTCCACAATTGAGTGATGAGTAGTCCAGCCTACGACAGGAGTAAGTATTTTTCCTCTGAATACAAACGGACCTTTTGGATTATTACTGGTCGCATAAACTATACAGTGTGTTGTTCCTGTAGAATATGAGAGATAGTATTGTCCGTTATATTTGTGCATCCAAGGTCCTTCAAAATATCTTCTGTCTTCATCACCAGCAAGAATTGGATTGCCGTTTTCATCCACAATTGAAATTTCCTGTGGAGCTTCCCTAAAGGTAAGCATATCATCACTTAATTCAGCAACTCTTGGACCAATGGCAGGTTCTGTTGGTGCCGGACCTTCCGCATTCGGGTTGAAAGTGCCGGTTGTCCATTTTTCCAATTGACCTCCCCAAAGGCCTCCGAAATAGACATATGCTCTATTGTCATCGTCAACGAGGACTGCAGGGTCTATGCTGAAGCTGCCTGGAATTGGCTCTTTTTCAGCCTTAAAAGGTCCGGCAGGAGTCTTGCTTGTAGCAACTCCCAGTCTAAAGATATCATCCTTGTCTCTTGCTGGGAAAAACAAGTAATAAGTACCGTTTTTAAAGGCTGCATCCGGTGCCCATAGTTGTTTTGATGCCCATGGAATATCTCTTAAATGCAGAGCCTCTCCGTTATCAACACAAGGCGAGTTAAAATTGTCCAGTGAAAGAATATGATAATCTTCCATAGCATACTGGTCACCGTTATCGTTTGACTCGATATCCTCATCCAAATCATGAGAAGGGTAAATATAGATTTTACCTTCAAAAACATGGGCAGACGGGTCTGCTGTATAGATGTGAGTTACCAACGGCTCGTTGGGCGTTACATTTTTACTCATATAAATCTTCTCCTCAAAAATACTTAATAATAATATTTAAAGCAGTATCATTATACCAATATTTATCTCATATTTAAATAAAAAGTATAAACTTAGCTTACAGTGGAAATGTTTCTTTTATTTAATTCAAAGGTTCCTGCATCTTCGAATTCGGGCACTTTCTTACCCTGGCAGAGATCATTAAGTCGCTTGACTGCCAATTCGCCCCATAATCTTGGCCTTTGAATAATAACAGAATGCATTTTCCCTGATTTAATCATTCTGACTGCTTCATCATTTTTATCAAAACCAACGATTTTCGCTTTTAAATCAATATCCTTTGTTATTTTTTCCAAGACCGATCCGCCCTGGTAATCAACATACACAATACAGTCTGCATCTTTATTTTCAGCTATAAGCTTTTTCAAACAATCTGCTCTTATTGAATTTTCATTATTTGTCTCAAAACCTACGATTTGAATTCCGGGATATTTCTCTATAGCCTTTTTAAAGCCCTTAATTCTTAAAACCATGTTATCATTATAATCAACTACCGAAGAAAGAATTACTTTGCCTTTTCCGTTAAGGCATTTTATTGTAGCTTCTCCTATGTGTAGACCAGCAGAATAGTTATCTGTACCGATGTATTCACTTATACCGCTGTCAGGAAGCTTGTTATCAAAGGTTACCACTTTGATACCTTTATCAATAGCCTTTTTAACTGCCTCCCTTACTTCAATTGAATCTATAGGACCCAGAGCTATACCATCAACACCCTTATGTACGGCTTCATCTATTAAACTTGCCTGAATAGCCGAGCCCCATTCCTTAGGAGCCATTTTGATTATATTGACTCCCAGCTTTTTTCCTATCTCTTCTGCACCTTTGAAGGTGTCTTCAAAGAATGGTATATCAAGTACAGTAATTACCGCCAGGTTCTTTTTGATTTTCTCTTTTTTACTGAAGGAGTATTTGTTCAATTTGCTGCCCAAACCGTCTACTATGTGATTTAAATCTGCTGACATTTCAACCATAACGTCAGCTGAATTGTTTTGTGAATACATAAGAGAGGTTATCTTTTCTGAAGAGGCAGCCGTTTCGGCAGCTACGACAGAAATATTTTCAATTGACTCAGCTAATTTTGTTTTAAAGCTGTCCAGCTGGGCAATACCCTTAATCACTGTATTTAACTGGGAGAAAAGTTCTTGGGAAGCTTCGGAGATTCCGTTAAAAGCCTCGTTTGTTGTATGTACTGCACCAATCTGGTACATTATTGTTTGTGTTATGTAATTAATTTTCTCAGTGGTGCTGTTTACCTGATCCTGAACGTTGGCTATTGTATTAACAATTCCCTTAGCAGACGACAGACTCTTTTCTGCTAACTTCTTAATCTCACCTGCAACAACAGAAAAACCCTTTCCTGCTTCTCCCGCCCTTGCTGCCTCAATGCTTGCATTCAAAGATAACAGATTGGTCTGATTTGCTATCGCAGTGATAATTTCTGTGATTTTGGAAATATCCTGAGTCATTGTACTCAAGCCTTCAATACTCTTGTTTATCTCCGCCACATTTGTTTCAGAAAGTCTGCTCTTTTCCAGAAGTTCTGATATACTACCCTTTCCTGATTCAGTCATGCTTTTGACAATTTCGGCCTTAGCAGACATCAGCTCAGTTGACTTTGAAACAGTTTCGATCTGCTTAACCATTTCCATGGACATTTCATAACAGTCTTCTGAATCTTCAGCTTGTCTGATTGCGCCATCGGCAACCGCTCCTGTAGCCGCTGCTACGTCTTTGGAATTCATTTCCCACTCCTTGAAGGTACCCATTACAGTATTAATCATGTGCCTTACATCGTCATAAGAAGAATTGACCTCAGAAAGGACTTCATTAAGCCCGGTAACAATTTTTGCAGCCACTTCGGAAATTGAGGCCAGTTCTTTAGTTCCATTAGTCTGAAAATTTGTGGTTAAATTACCCTTTTCAATATCCCGAAGCTTACTTATAATATTTTTCAACCTTTTTGAAAATAAACCAAATATAAAGTTTTGTAAAACTAAGGCTATCACCGATAAGACCAGCGATAAAACTAATAGTGTTTTTATTAGCTGGACTGACGCTGAGGAGTTAAAAAATAGAACAAGAACAACTGTGAAAGGTACTACAACTAGCAATAATTGTATGAAGCTGATGATACTTCTTAATGAAAATTTATTAACCATGAATGGAACACCCCTTTTGTTACAATATTTGTCCGCAGGCAATAATTAGATATCTACCTATTCCAAAGTAGATTTTGTCGAAAAAAAAAGAATAATGAACTCAGCTTAATTATACTACTTGAATAAACGCGTAAGCAAGCATTAAAAAGAAGATTTAACCATTTAGAGGTTTACAGATAAAAAGGAGCAGGACTTTGTGGTTTAAGCAAATATCCTGCTCCTGTAGCTATGTTATTGTAATTTTATATAAAAATAACTAGTTTTATATAACTTATTCCAATGTAAATGAAGCAAGGCTGGCACTTCCATTACCGGTATAAGTAAAATACAGAGCCTGTATGCCGTCGGGAATAGATATATCTGCTGAATAATCAGTCCATACATTTGTAAAATCAACAGTAATTCTTCCGAGAACTTCTCCACTCCAGGAGGTTTTAACCTCAAAATCGCCCTTACAATAACCCCGAACTTTAATTGTTACTTTCTTAATGTCTTTACAATCAAAATACTTGAACCCTGCAGTGGCTGTTGCTTTCATGTTTGCTATATAGCCGGTTTCTTCATCACCGTCTCTGCCATCCTGAGTTATCTTGGGGAATTGGTGATCCATCCACGCTCCTGTACAGTCTGTGTAAATAGATTCATCCTTGTAGAAAAGGTTGCAAGCCAGATATGACGGATACTCACCACGTCCCAAAAGAGGTCCTCCGTTCGGTCCGCAGGAGGTCATCTCAACCTGGGGAATAGTACCGTCACTTAAAAAACTGATTTCTTCCACACAGCCCTGTCTGCTGAAATTAGTCCCATTTGTATGTCTATGATAGAAAATGTACCACTTGTCTTTAATCTGAATAATACTTCCGTGATTATTACCGCCGTAAAACATGGGCTTTTCAGCAGGTTTATATGTGTCTATATGAAGATCGTTATTGCTAACTATAACTCCCTTATACTCGAAACCGTTGATTGGATGCTTGCTGGTTGCATAGCATAGTTCATGCATCACGATGGAGGAATAAACAAAGTAGTAGGTATCTCCTCTTTTTCTGATCGAAGGAGCCTCAAAAAACTCATGACCTTCAAAGCCGCTGCCTTTGCTGTAAGGCTCGCTGGGTGAAACAGTTACAGGTCCTTCAAGAATAGTAAGCATGTCGGCTCCAAGTATGGTAGCCATTGCACCCTTTCTTGATCTGTCGCCGACTCCGCAAAAACCGGTATACAAATATGTTGTTTCTCCTTCTGTGAGTACACCCGGATCAAATTGAGGTTCATCTCCCGCTCTTTCACCAAGTCTCGTCCCATCAGAATAATGCACATACCCATAAAATTCATACTTACCTGCCGGCGTGTCACAAACTGCAACAGAAACTACAGAAACCTTGTCAAGAACATAGTAAAGATAATATCTTCCATCCGGCCCCACAGTTACATCCGGAGCATACAGACACATTCTCCCATCAGGATTAAGGGGATCGTCTGTTTTTTTGTAAATAACTCCTTCATACTGCCAGTTTCCCATATCATCAACAGGAGCCGACCAGCACACATAATCGTTCAAACAATACGCATGTCCGTTAAAGCGGTCATGAGAGCCATAAACATACACTCTGTTGTTAAAAACGTAAGGTTCTCCGTCAGGAATATACTCCCAAGAAGGAAGGTATGGATTGAATCCCTGTTTTTTCATAATTCAACTCTCCTTTGACAGCATCCCATTTAAAGAATGCCCAATGTTTGTTTAATAAAGTATTTAATAATTGATATTTGATATATTATAAAACATCAATTACGTTCTGTGTTATACAGCATAAACCATTATATTTACTCTTATATCATTTTAGAGTATTTGAACTGATTACCGCAATGATATATACTAAGAGATATTTGATATATTCTCAGATTGGAGCTGATATTATGACCCATATTCATTACGCCGAATATGACGCGACTCACCAGGAAAACTTTGTTTTTGATATACCCGATGGTCACGATTGCTGGTTATTGATAATTACAAAGACGCCTGCTTTTTTTATGGTGAATAATGAAATTAAGGAATACCCGGCTCACAGTGCAGTATTATATCGTCCTCACCAAAAAATATACTACCGTGCATGCGGTCAAAAATACATCAATAATTGGATACGCTTTGAGTCCACTGAATCTTATGTGACCGAGACAATGCTACCTCATGGAATCCCTTTTTCGTTGGATGATCCGGAATATTGCCATAAGCTTTTTCAGCTGCTTGTTACTGAAAACTCCTTCAGCAAGGATTACAAGGAATCCTCAATAGATTATCTGTTAAGAACCTTATTCAATAAACTTTTAGAATCCTGCTTTCATACAGGCATAACACCTCAATATTATAATCTGTTAAAGCTTCGTACAGAAATCTACAACAACCCAGGCAATAACTGGAATGTCCCTGATATGGCTGATTTTTTGCATATAAGTTCCGGTTATCTTCAGACTATTTATAAAAACACTTTCGGAGTAAGCTGTATGAACGATGTTATTAACAGTCGCATCCGGCTTGCAAAGGAATACCTGCTCCATAACAATCATACAATTTCCGAAGTAGCAGCATTATGCGGCTACAATAATATTGAGCATTTTTGCAGGCAGTTTAAACAAAACACAGGCTGTACTCCCGGGAAATGGCTATAAAAATCAACTTTCAGGTAATTGCTTCTTCGTTTTATCAAACTTTGTTACCTTTTTTCGTTAATTATTTAAATCAATTCATAACTAAATGCTTATTTTAATAGCCAATTTCCTTATAATTCATTATTCACCTTGGCGTTAACCTTACTATAACATCTTTTTCTGCTATATATTGACATCTATATGGTAATCATATAAACTTTTTTTGTAGCTAAAACGTAATAGCAACATTGCTAACATCAAAATCGAATATAAAAGTTATCTAAAAATATAGAGTTTCCAGCTTTTCCAAGCCTTACAGGCTGACTGTACATTGAAAAATAAATACGTTTAAGCGTTCAGCTTTAGCTCTTATTTCCAGGCAACCGAAAGAAATATCATAAATTTTAAAGGAGATGGTATTTTATGAAAGAAAAAAGGATGTTACTGAAACGTTTAATAGTTATATTTGCTGTTATAGCAATGGTATTAACCAGCACACCAGGTCTGTCATTAAACGTTTCTGCAGCTTCTCTCAATGGCAAGCCTGCATTTAGTCAGACAAGTGCGAAAGATTTGTTTGTAGGAGATTCCTATACTTTCGTTATCAACAATAAGCAGGCAGGAGCTACATACAAGTGGAGCAGCAGCAACCCGACAATAGCTACTGTATCTCAAACCGGACTTGTTAAAGCAGTAGCAGTTGGTTCTGCAACAATCACCTGTAAAATCACAAAGAACAAAAAAACTGATATTCTAACTGCAAAAGTCAGTATAAAAAAGAAACCATCCCCGGAACCTGCTAAAGTAGCCGTAGACAAGAATGGATTTGATTCTAACGGTAGAATAGTTGCTTATTTCGGAACACCTCAAATAGATGGCAAAATAGATGAAGTATGGAAAAAAGCTCAAGTGGTTAATCCTAAATATATCTCCGCTAATGTCCAAACTTCTGCTACTTTCAAAGCCTTATGGGATGACTATGCTTTGTATGTCCTTGCTGAAGTAAAAGATAAGGATTTATCCGTTCAGTCCGGAACTCCATATATGCAGGATTCTTTTGAAGCATTTCTGGATGAGGACAACAATAAGACACAGGAATACGGCGTAGACGATCTTCATTACAGAGTAAACTATGAAAATTCTCAGTCAGTAGATACCGGAAGTGCAGAGCGTTTTTATACCAGCACAAAGAAAACTGACGGCGGATATCTTATTGAAGCAAGAATTGCATTGAAATCAAAACCGGTTAACAACAAGGTATTAGGAATTGAATTACAGATCAATGATGCAAAGGGAACTGACAGAGTCGGTACCATTAATACTTTTGATTCAACAGGCAGCGCCTGGAATGACACTGGAAAGTTCGGCGAAATATTATTAGCCGGAAAGTCAGCCAGCGCAGTAAGCGGATTGAACCCCTACGATTTGATGAATATGATAAAAAGCGCACAAAAGCTTGATTTAACTCGTTTTAAGAATCCTGAAATAGTAACTTCTGCAATAAAAGCAGCTGAAAAAGTTCTTGCTGATAAAAAAGCTACTCAGAAGCTTATTGATGAACAGTATGCAGCCTTAAAGGCAGTAAACAGCAAGCTCATACTTACTGATGAAGCTGCAAACGTAAAAGAATTCAAGGCTGTTCCCGACGAATATAGAGCAGATGCAGCACAACAGGGTACAATTGAAACCCTGGAGTACACCGCAGCAAATTTACAGGGCGGTACCGATAACAAGAAACTTAATGTTTATCTTCCTTATGGTTATGACCCAAAAGATACCAGCAAGAAGTACAATGTCTTGTATCTGATGCATGGCGGCGGAGAAAATGAAAATCTTATCTTTGGAGGTCCCGGCCAAAACAAGGAAATGAAGAAGATCTTAGATAATATGATCGCTAAGGGTGATATCGAACCTCTTATAGTTGTTACTCCTACGTTCTACGGCGGAAAGAATGACACAGTTTACTTCCCTGAAGAATTGATTAGTAAGGTAGTTCCTTTAGTTGAAACAAAATATCATACTTATGCAGCCTCTTCAAGCTTAAGTGACTTAAAGGCTTCCAGAGCTCACAGAGCCTTCGGAGGATTCTCCATGGGATCTGTAACTACCTGGTATACATACATCAATTGTCTTGACTACTTTAAATATTATATGCCATTAAGTGGTGATTGTTGGATATTAGGCGAAAAAGGCGGAAGTGACAAAGCAAAGGAAACAGCAGCATATCTTGCTAAAGTTGCCAAGGACGCCGGTTATACTCCAAAGGATTATTATATATTTGCTGCTACAGGCAGTCTGGATATAGCTTATCCTAATTTGAATCCACAGGTTGAAGCAATGAAGCAGTTGAAAGACAGCTTTATATATTCAGCGGATACCTCAAAAGGTAATTTCTATTTCATCGTAAGTGATGGCGGCACACATGCCTGGAATTGGGTAAATCAGTACATTTACGACATATTACCTGATTTGTTTAAGAATTAATTTCAGCAAAAAACGGAGGATAAGAGTATTTGTTATTCGCTTAAATGTATTTTTTAGTGTCCAGCCCAGCCTTTCTGGCTGGGAAGGTTGAGCAACAGTTTAATTATATTGAATTTACTTTAACTTATGCCCTATGGTAATATGTTGGTATGGTCAAGCATGTATAAAGTGAGAATCTTTTACTGCCAAATAAAAAATATTATTACTCCCGGGAGTGTTATATATGGCTAATGCAAACATAAAACTTATTGCTCAGAAAACAAATCTTTCGCCGGGCACAGTTTCTATAGTATTAAATGGGCGCGGCAACGAAATGAGGATATCTAAAAAAACGCAAAACTTGATTTGGGAAGAAGCCAAGTCATTAGGCTATACTCCTAATATACATGCAAGACGTTTAAGGAAACAGTCGGAAGGGCTTTCAGCTGTTATTATTGGAATTCTTTGGCCCTCTCTTTATTCTTCAGAACTGCTTGTTAATTTTTTTGATGGAATTCAGAATAGTATTTTAGTAGACAAACTGAATGTTGAGGTTGTTTTTAAGCCTTACATATATTCTGAAATAGATAAGATGGAAGAAGTATTCAAAAATCAACTGTTTAATGGAGTTATTATTGTCGGAGCCTCAGACAGAGATGTTGAATACCTTTATAAGATAAAGTCATCAATGCCTATCGTATTGTTTAACAGGCAAAATGACAAATATTGCTCAGTATGCATTGACCATTATAGCACAGGTGAACGTGTTTCCGGGTTACTCGCTGCCAGAGGTCACAAAAATGTTGGGCTGATCGGTGCTAACCTGTTATCCCGTAATTTCAACATGAGAAAGGCCGGCTTCCTTGATGGCTGCCAACGGCACGGTATTACAGTGTTGCCGGAGCATAACCTTCAGGAAGCACTAAGTGCTGAAGGCGCATTTCTCAGTACTAAAAGACTTTTGGAGTCCGAGTCTCTTCCAACGGCACTTTTTCTGCTTGTGTCCAATTATGGTCAGTATATCTATTCTACTTTACAAAGCAATGGGGTGCGAATTCCTGAAGATATAGAAATCATAGGCTATTCGGATGTGGTCACAAATCAAATTCTAAAACCCAGTATGACTGTTATTGATCTACCGGTACAAAATATGGTTAAGAGATGCCTGCAGCTAATTCTTGACATGATTAACGGATACATACAGCATTCTCACAATGTTTTTGAGGAAACCTATTTCATATTCCGTGAAAGCTGCGGCGGCTTCCCTTATATTGCCGATTAGTTCCTTGTATACATTCTGTTTACATATTCGGCCATTTTATACCCCAGCATCCTGCAGGCCTTTCGCTCCAACTCCTTGGGACTGCCTACCGATACAGCTCCATAATGAGCGGTAACTCCCCTCCCGGCATACTCGGGAAGTCCGAATACAATAAACCCGTAATTCATCAGAGCATTCAAAATGCTGAAAACGGTCATCTCATTTCCGCCTCCCAAACCACCGGAGGATGAAAAAGCAGCACCAATACGTCCGTCCACCTTGCCCCAGGCTACAGGCTGGCTTTTATCAAAAAATTCCTTAAGTTTCCACGACATTAAACCGCAGTAGGTTGGTGAGCCGATAATAAGGCC
>JAEWOH010000028.1 GCA_023460955.1 Bacillota bacterium
GCGGCATGACAACTGACCAGATTGCCGATGCCATCAATCGTCATGGGCTGCACCTGAGAAAGGACGGTCAGCCTGTGACAAGCAAGCAGGTGTATGCAACAATCTGCCGTTTCCCTGAAATGTTCACAAAAGAAGCTGGCAGAATCATGTTAATGATATGACGTAACGATATGACAATAGATACAACCAACATGTGCTCACACCTTCAGAAGAAGTTGTTTGAACCAGAAGGTGTGTATTATCCTATATGGCAAGCCATGCAGGATGATGAGACCTTGACGGCTGTGGTGCGAAGCAGGCAGCTGCACATATACAGGAATGGGAAGAAGATCCTCGTTCTGGCAGGCAAGGCACAACCGAAAGTAATACGAGAAGATAAGTTGAATGAATTGATAACACAATAAAAAGAAGTAAGAATGAAATCATTTGGACAAAAATCGTGGATGCTTCCACAGCCGGTACTGATTATCGGCACATACGACAAGAACGGCAAGCCCAATGCAATGAACGCTGCTTGGGGCGGTCAATGGGACGCAAAGGAGATTATGATTGCCATGGGCGCACATGCCACTACGGAGAACCTGAACAACTGCCCCGACTTCACCGTGGCATTTGCTACAAAGCAGACCATGGTGGCAGCAGATTTCGTAGGCATCGTATCTGCCAAGAACGATGCGGATAAGATGGCGAAGACAGGTTGGAACGTCGAGAAGGCAGAGAATATCAACGCTCCCGTCTTTACAGACTTCCCCATGACATTGGAATGTCGCATCAAAGAGAAAATCGATGAGTCACCAGAGGGTTATTATATCGTGGCAGAGATAGTAAACATTCTCGTAGATGAAAAGTATCTTGCCGAGAATGGCAAGCCAGATATGGAGAAGATGGAACTCATCGTGTTCGATCCCATACATCACGGCTACATTGAGCTTGGCAAGACAGTTGGTCACGCATTCTCAGACGGTAAGGCTTTGAAGGGATGATACTCAGATACATCTTCCATAGCGGCTTCTTGCTTGAAACGTCTCAATGCATCCTGGTATTTGACTACTGGATGGATCCTGCTGGTGTCATGAGTGTGTACATGAATACATGTAAACCTGTGTACGTGTTTTCAAGTCACTTCCATGAAGACCACTTCACAAAAGAAATCTTCAAGTGGAAGAATCGCATTCCCAATGTCACATACATTCTGTCAAAGGACATACTCAAACGAAGAAGAGCTCAGAAAGAGGATGCAGATGTTTGGATGGTAAAAGGAACAGTCTGGGAAGATGAGTATCTGAAAGTGACAGCAACAGGCAGTAACGATAGCGGTGTAAGCTGGATAGTAGAAACTGAAGGAAAAACTATCTTTCACGCAGGAGACCTATGCAACTGGTACGCACGCTTCCTCGCCGACAACACACCTGAAGGAGAGGTCTTCAGCGAAGAGTTCGGTCAATATATCAATCCTGTGGCGGAGGAAAAGCGATTCCTTGGTGAACTTAAAGACATTCGAAAGATAACTGATTCCTTTGACCTCGTGATGTTTCCTGTGGACGGACGCATCGGTAACGGCTATACGCTGGGAGGAAGGCAGTTTATTGAACGTTTCAAGGTTGGAATGTTTGTCCCGATGCACTTTGTCATGAGTGGATTTGAGAGTGTATGGCGCATGGAACCTTTCTGCAAAGAGAAGGAAGTTCCCTTTTGGTGTATCGAGCATGAAGGAGACAGCATAACAATTTCATAATCAAATCATCAAAACAATGGACGCAAAAGAAAAAGTATTGGCAACAATGAAGGAGGCTGGTCAGCCTCTCAACGCAGGTAAAATCGCAGAACTCAGCGGTCTCGACCGCAAAGAGGTTGATTCTGCAATGAAACAGTTGAAGGCAGAGGGTGCAATCGTCTCTCCTGTGCGTTGCAAATGGGCACCTGCAGAGTAAGGTTTATACTGCTGTCTTGAAATATAGGCAGCAGTATCTTTAGTTTTTATCAAAATGTTAAGGTGAGGAATCTGAATATCCTTGCCTACGGACATGAATATCCGCTGCATCTTTTTGGGGTAAGGTGCAGACGTGTGGCTGTCAGCGTATCTTGGATTAGAAACGCTTAGCGGTCACGGCGAAAGTCATTTCGTCTCTCTCCGCCGAACAAAGCTCTGAGCACATTGCCCAAAGCTCCGAACACGAAGCAGCAAACGATGATTGCAACAATATCGTCCATAAGCATTTTCTGTTTTATGGGTTATACACTATTATGAAGATTCACTATGTCCAAGCCCTGCTGCTTGGCTTCTCTGACGGTGTAGAATGTGCCGCCCTTGGGATTGCCATTGAAGTAGGCAATGAGCCGTGAACTGCGGTTGACCATGTAGTCGTTGCGCCTCAGAAGGCAGCCATTATAGTATCGCTCGCTCAATACGACCACGTCATCCACGATGCGTAGGATGGCATCATATTTGGCTTGCTCTTCCTTGCCCCACCTATCAGACTGACCACGGAACGGCACAACGGCTATCACCTGCAAGTCCTTCAACTCGCATTGCAACGAAAGGGCGGCTTCTGCCGCCAGCAGGTCAAATCCCATTGCCATGCCACAATAGAAATACCGAGTATAATAGTATAAAGTATTTACTAAGGGGATTATCGACTACGAATAGTAAAGTAGTACAATAG
>JAEWOH010000029.1 GCA_023460955.1 Bacillota bacterium
GGGTATGTCTCCGTCAATAAAAACGCCAGCGGCGATGGCTGGCGTATGGGGATATAAAGTGTGTTCGGGGAGGTGAATGCGGGTAAATGCTTCGCGATCAGCGGGTGGCCGTGTCTGTACGGATGCCTGAGGTGCGGATATAGCGGTTAAGACCTTCACCGGCATCCGGCTCAAAGTTCCATGCCCGCCAGACCATCCGGCCTTCAGTATCACGAACCACCAGACGGAAGTGACTGCCCTGGTCGTCTTCGAGTGTGATATTGCTGTACGTGGTAGTGACCGCTTGCGCTTGTCTCCGGGTGAAAGGCCCCGGTGGCAGCAACACGGATTGGGTCATTTTCGGGCTCCTGATAAAAGAAAACCCCGGCAGCCTGCTAGCTGTCGGGGTGGATTTGCTGGGGAAGATACTACTATCAGTCGTTGCTGCAGTCTCCGAGAGTGGACAGAACTTTCTCAGTGTTCTTCCGGTCCGCAGTGAAGGTCCCTGCTTTGTGGTCATTGACGTAAACGTCAAACTGCCCGGCCTAAGAGATATTGCTGATGAAGTCAAACCAGGCGTTATCGCCGTTACGCCAGCCCAGGCTGGACGGAATAATGTACTGCTGGTGATCCATCACTACGGTGATAGTGGTGCCGTCATCGTGCGAACTGACCATCTTGTCATCGGCAAGGGTAAGAAAGACTGAATGCTGATAAAAACCATTCTGGTCCGGGTTCCCTGTGCAGTTGATGGTAAACGTCTTCCCGCTGGCTTCGGTCACACTGTATTCCGTATTGCCCTGACCGTAACCCTGCTGCCAGAACCCCGGGATCGCAGAGGCATTAAAGCTCGCGAGCAGTACACCCGCCAGCATAAATCGACTTAGTGAACGTATTGTCATTCCTGTCTCCTTTGTCGTTGTTTTATTCCTGGTTCTCAGGGTTTGAGGGTATCAGCAGTCGCCCCATCAGTTTGCCGTCATGGGCGTACTCAAAGTATCTTTCTTTGGTATACGGGTCCGTCACCTCCTGGTATTCCAGTTTGATGTTATCGGCAATACACAGCGCATTCATCAGTGGCTGGACGGTTTTTTCCTGCATATCCACGAGGTAGTAGTAACTGCCACCCTCGCAGCCATCGGGCGACTGGCGGGTACGTAAAACCTGCAAGGTGGGACCGGATACGTAGTCAACCTGTGACCATTCTTCGCTGACATCATCCTGGTGGCTAACCACATCACTGAAACGCGGTGGGGTGAGATCCTTAAATTTGCTGATGGCCTTCAGGCCATCACTTCTGTCATCGCAGGCGCTTAGCAACAGCGTGGTGGCAACCAGCGCCAGCAGAGGCAGTGTTTTACGTTTCATTATTTTTTTCCTGAAATGAGACGAACCACTTTGGCAAAGACATAAATGCCCACGAAAATACCCACCGGCACGCCGACGAACGGTGTCAGCGCGACACTGGCGGCCCCTGCTGCACCTCCGCCCGTCAAGAGTGCAGCAACCGTCGCAAGGGTCAGGGCCGTGAGGCTGTCGGACACCCCGGTTTTGTTCAGAATGATGACGATGACAACAATGGCAATAATGGCAATGAATGGCATAGGCTCTCCCTGCGGATGAGTTGAGATAGACCTGCACTATTCCGGTGGGCTGTCGGCCGGAATAAACGCAAGCAGTGACTGCTGGATAAAGCGAAAATGGGGTAAGGCCTGAATAAACACCGGGTCTTCAACCAGACTGCACAGACTGTCGTTGCGGCGAAAAGTCTCTTGCAAGGGCTGAACCAGATGGATTTCATCCAGGGTGAATACGGCGATATGTCCGTCGTGCTCTGCCACCAGATACCAGGCCTGCTGGTGGATGAGTAACCGACAGGGAGCCAGCCGCTCACAGCGCTGCCCCTAGGCAATTAGCGTCACCCGCCTGCGCCCGGTAATAGCCTGAATCAGTCGCCAGAAAGACAATGCGCCTGATGGCGAAGGAGCCGGACTGGCGGGTGCGATTACGCAGGGAGACTCATCGCACATCAGCAGTGCGTTTACCAGACGACGGTCAAAGCCAGGGAAAAGACCGGCCATCCCGCTGCGGTGGGCAAAGATAAGCACGTCGGGCACCATCTGCGTCTCACTGCCCGCAGTGCGTAAGCGGCAATATCCGGACTGATACTCCAGGTCCAGATACATCAGCCGCTCACGAAAATCACGCCGCAGCGTGCGCACCGACACACCAAACTCAGCGGCAAGCTTACGCACACTCAGCGTTTCCCCTGCCACCAGACGGCTGATTATCAGTGACAGCCTGACAGCCAGCCGGTCATGGCGGCGTTCTGCCTGTGTCATGAGACGTTCTCCGTGAAAGTTAACTGACTGAAAATGATGTGATTACTTTAAAGAGGGGGTCGGACAGGGTATGGACACCACAGAAACTATTTTTCATTTCTGCAAAAGCCAGAGGCAGCGGGGGTTACAGGCCTTCCCTCGGTGAGTGAGGACCGTCAGCACGGTGCGATGCGGACAGGTGGTGTCCGATATTAACAAAGCAGCAACATTAAACGGTCACTGCAGTTGCGTGAGCAGGGCTTCCGCCATCACCCACAGTGCCCGGTTAAGTTTCACGTCCCCGTCGATACCGCGAACGGCACGGGTATGTGACCGTCCTCCTTTGGCATTACGGCCACTGAGCCCGCCCTTAATCAGGTTCTCCTGAATACGCTGGTACGTGGTCCACAGGTCATTGCTCTCATCCTGCCAGCGGCGAGGGGAGAGGATCTGCGATTCAGTCACCGGCTGGTGGTCTTCACCAAAGCGGTATGTGAGGGCGGCTTTTGCCAGTGCCT
>JAEWOH010000030.1 GCA_023460955.1 Bacillota bacterium
CGAACACGGCAGTTAAGCATTTCAGTGCTGATAATACTTGGCTGGAAACGGCCCGGGAAAGTAAGTCTCTGCCAGATTTATATCAAGCCTTCATGTTAATAGCATGAAGGCTTGTTTCATTTCATACAAATATTTACCATAAAGACTTTAGCCTTTGGCATTTAGGGAGCACCTATGGGGCAAAACGGTTTCAGCGATTGACTCAGATTATAATCTAATTTCCTATTCTCGCAATTTAGGCTTGGCCAAGAATTCAAAATTGATATCGGAAAGTTTTAAAATTTTTGTATAGTTATTAGATATATTAAATCTAATTAGCATAAATAGGCACTTTTAGAATAAAAGCATTTACAAAGCAAAATATAAGTATTAAAATGAATGCAGTATTTTAACTTGTGAACAGCCATTTTGTATAATGTTGTTAAATATAAACAGAGTATGAGGTAGTGTTAATGGATAAACAAACAATGATTAGTAACATAAACAGAATGAAGAAGGAGCAGAACGCAGTAATTGTTGCGCACAGTTATCAGGTGGATGATGTACAGGAGATTGCAGATATCGTAGGGGACTCTTTTGCATTAAGCCAGTATTGCGCTTCTAGTGATGCCGATACAATAGTATTTTGTGGCGTCCATTTCATGGCAGAAAGTGCAAAAATACTTTCTCCTGAGAAAACTGTACTACTTCCAGAAATCAATGCCGGTTGCCCAATGGCAGACATGGTTACTGCAGAAGCATTAAGGGAAGCTAAAAAGAAATATCCCGGTGCGGCAGTAGTTTGCTACATAAATTCAAGTGCGGAGGTTAAAGCAGAGTGTGACGTTTGCTGTACTTCCTCAAATGCCTTGTCGGTAATTAGATCTATAGATAAAAAGGATATCTTATTTGTTCCTGACAAAAACCTCGGAAGTTATGTAGCTAATATGTGCCCGGAAAAGAACATAATTTTATGGGAAGGGTATTGTATTACACATCATAAAATCAGGACAAGTGAGGTGCTCGAATCAAAGAGATTGCACCCTGACGCTATATTATTGGTTCACCCTGAATGTCAGCCTGAAATTCAGCAGCTTGCTGATTTTGTAGGAAGTACAAAGCAAATCATTGATTATGCTAAAACCTTTGAGCATGATAAGTTTATAATAGGAACTGAGATGGGGGTACTCTATCAGCTGAAAAAAGACAGCCCGAATAAGACTTTTTATATGATGTCCACAGGGCTTATATGCCCTAATATGAAAAAGACCTCACTTCAGAGTGTTCATGATGCATTGGCATTGAAAAGATACGAAATAAATCTTGATAAAGATATAATTGAACGCGCAGCCCATTCTCTAAACAAAATGTTAGAGGTTGCCAAGTAGGTGTGCATGGGTTGTTTGAATGTGCATGGGTCTTTTGGAGGAGTATTATGGAAGATGACGGAAGATTAAATATAGAAGTTATAGATAAAGATGTAATTGTAATTGGGAGTGGGATTGCCGGTGTTTATACTGCTCTAGAGATTCCTGAGAGCTACCACATAGGTATCATTACAAAGGAAACACTCGATATAAGTAATTCAGTCCTTGCTCAAGGAGGAATAGCAGTCTCGCTGGATGAACAGAATGATTCCCCTCAATTACATTTTAAGGATACACTTTTTGCGGGTGCAGGCCTTTGCAAAGACGAAAGCGTTTGGGTTCTTGTTGAAGAAGCTGCCGAAAATATTAAAAATTTATGCAGCCTCGGTGTTAATTTCGATAAAAGCGGACAGCAACTATCACTGACTCGCGAAGGAGCCCACAGTGTTAATAGAATTATCCACTCCGGAGACACAACAGGGAAGGAAGTGTGCGATAAACTTATCGAGGAGGCACAGAAAAGAAATAATATATCAATATTTGAAAGACATTTTGCGGTTGATCTTATTGTAAGAAATGGTGAATGCAAAGGTGTTCTGGTATATGATGAGATTTCGGAGAAGATGAAATTCTTTAACGCAAGGCATACAGTTGTTGCTACGGGCGGTTTCGGCCAGATTTATTCCCATACTACTAATCCGGAAGTAGCTACAGGGGACGGGATAGGAATGTGTCTCAGGGCAGGTGCCGAAGCTATGGATATGGAGTTTGTACAGTTCCACCCAACAGTGCTTTATCATCCTAAGGATAAAAGCTTTTTAATTTCGGAGGCTGTCCGGGGTGAGGGTGCTATGCTAAGAAATGCGAGTGGTGAGAGATTTATGCATAAATACCATGAGCTAAAAGAGCTGGCACCAAGAGATGTTGTTTCCAGGGCAATATTTGAGGAGATGTCTCTTTCCGGCACAAAAAATGTATACCTGGATATAACTTTTAAAAGCAGGGAATATCTTGAGAATAGATTTCCTAACATATTTAAGACATGCCTGGACTACGGGATAGACATATCCAAGGAGTTCATACCTGTTGCTCCCGCGGAACATTACTGTATGGGAGGAATTAGGACAAATGTTGACGGAGAGACGAATATATCGGGTTTGTATGCTTGCGGAGAAGTTGCATGTACAGGTATACACGGAGCAAATAGACTTGCAAGTAATTCATTACTTGAGGGTTTGGTTTTCGGCAGAAAAATAGCTAAAAAAATAGAGGTAGATGAACTTAAGATAGATAAGGAAGCGACAGGAGTCAGTTTGGACTTTAATCTTAATAAGGAGAATGATAATGCTCTTATTGGTATGAAGGAAGAAATTCAGAATACCATGACCAAACATGTTGGAATCATTCGAAACAAACAGAGTCTTGAGATTGCAAAAGATATCATTAAAAGGATATATTCCAGATTTACCGATATACCGGGGTTTAGCTTAATTAAACTTGAAGTAGCGAATATGCTCACCGTTTCAACACTTGTTATTGAAGCTGCTCTTGAAAGAAAGGAAAGCCGTGGAGCTCATTTCAGGTCCGACTATGACAAGACTGATGATGTTAACTGGAAAAGAAATATTGTTAAGGTTCTGAATTAATGGCATCATTAGAGCTTTAATAAAACAATAGAAATAAACATTATTATTACTAATTAAATTATATCATTGTAAATATATTAAACATTGGAGGAAGCTATGAAGCTGGATAATTTCTATCTGCACGATATAGTTATGCGTGCATTAAGTGAGGACATGCCATTAGGCGATATTACGACTGATAATATAGTCAGTGATGAGGATGTTTCAAATGCTGAATTACTTGCAAAGCAGGACGCCGTTATAGTAGGGTTAGCCGTAGCACAGCATGTATTTGAAGTCCTTGACAGCAGAGTAAAGTTTACGGCTTTAATCAAGGATGGAGACAGTGTTAAAAAAGGCGACATAATCGCAAAGGTAAGCGGACCTACAAGGGCTCTTCTTAAAGGCGAGAGAACTGCTCTGAATTTTTTACAGCGTCTATCAGCAATTGCTACAATTAGTAACAGATACGCAATGATAGTAAAGGACCTACCTGTCAAGATTGCCGATACAAGGAAAACTACTCCCGGCCTTAGACTACTTGAGAAGTATGCCGTAAGTGCAGGAGGGGGTTCAAATCATAGGTTTTCACTGTCAGACGGGGTTCTGATCAAGGACAATCACATTGCTGCTGCCGGAGGAATAACCAATGCTATAAACCGGGTAAGGGCCAGCATACCTCATACTGTAAAAATAGAAGTTGAAGTAGAATCTCTTGAAGAGGTTCAGGAAGCTCTTGACTGTAAAGCTGACATAATTATGCTCGATAACATGTCAAATGAAAAAATGACAGAGGCTGTGGGCTTAATAAATAAAAGAGCACTGGTTGAAGCTTCTGGTAATATTAGCGAAGAAACAATATATGAGGTGGCAAAGACCGGTGTAGATATTATTTCGGTTGGTAAGCTCACTCATTCTGCCAACTCGGTAGATATAAGCATGAATATCGAATAAATCAAATTTTTTAAAAGTAACAGGCTGTGGATAAATTATTTATTATCCACAGCTTTTTTAAGTTATTCACATTTGACGTTGCAGCCTTATCTGGAACTCTTTAATATCAGGGCATACAAGGATGTTGGAAAAACTAATGTTATCCACATAAGACATTAAATTTGTGTATAATTTAGTTGATTTAGAAATATTTTTTATAGGTAGATTTGGTGATACTAAATATTGTTGCATTAAAACCTTAGCATACACATATATTGTATCTATTTAAAAATTTTATCAAAATAAGCATGTGCATATTGTGGATAGTGTGAAAACAATTACCTATATAATTTTTTATTAAAAAGAAACAATACAAATGTACGCTAAAATAAATCGGAGCATAAAAGCGTATTGGATTTAGAGGGTGTCCTTGATGAGATCCGATACGCAGATAAAATGCTTAAAAAAGGAGGCACTAACTATGAGTAGACATAAGAGTATCATGTCAGAAGCCCTTAAAGAGGAGATTGCCAAGGAACTTGGTGTCTACAACAAAGTTTCAGCTGAGGGCTGGGGATCAGTATCTTCAAGAGATTGCGGAAGTATGGTAAAGAAAGCAATTGAGATGGCTGAAAGAAGTGTCAACCGGTAAGGTTAGTTTAGCGTCATTTTTAGGGGCTGGCGGCAGACCCGGGTCTGACTTGCCTCCCCATTACATAAAACCGCTTGTTTTCTACCTGATTGATTTTAATTCAAATTTCATTTATTATTAAATAGTAATACTTCTACAGGAGGTAAAACTGTGAAAAACGCATTATTTGTGTACAATCCGATTTCAGGAGGACATAAAGTCCCTAATGAATTAGATTACATACTGGGTACTTTTCAGAAGAAAGGGATTTTAGTACAACCCTACAGGCTTATAGATGCTAATAATGATTATCTGATCGGGGCTTTGAAGTCGGGAATATATGATTTTGTAATAGCCTCAGGTGGTGACGGAACTATAAATTTTGTAGCAAATATCCTTCTTGAAAATGACATTAAAATGCCAATAGGAGTTATTCCATCCGGAACCTGCAATGACTTTGCAAAGTGTCTCGGAATTAACTCTTTGCACGAGAGCCTTAACATTATTTTGCAAGGTAAAACTATATTCTGTGATGTAGGACATATAAACAACTCCCATTACTTTCTGAGTACATTTGCAGGAGGCAACTTCGTAGATGTATCCTTTAGCACTAACAGTGAGCTCAAGAAGAATTTTGGGCCTTTTGCATACTACCTGAAGGGCTTGTCGGAAGTTACAAATATTAAAAGCTTTGATTTAAAGGTAACAGCTGATGAGCATATAATTGAAGGAAAGTTTATACTTTTTCTGATAGTTAACGGGAAACAGGCCGCTGGCTTTCCAAACTTGCTCAACGATGCAGATTTTACCGATGGGTATATGGATATCATACTTGTCAAGAAATGTTCGAATATTAATCTGGCAAGTATTTTCTTCAAGGTTCTGAGTAAGGAATCAGTTAATGATAAAAATGTTATTATTCTGAAAGCAAGGAAATGTGAACTTACAAGTAAATCACCTATTGCCCTGACTGTTGACGGTGAAAGGTCTGAACTGTTCCCGGCAGCTATAGAATTTAAGAACAAGGTGTTAGAGGTTTTTGTACCTCAGGGTATTTCTGAGCTTAATAAGTAACATTGATAGAAGGTTTGGAATAAAATTAATTATAAGTATCCTCAATGTGTATATATTAAACCGGCATTATGAGAATTTTCTCAGAATGCCGGTTTTTTTGCTTCAATACATTTGGTGTTTGTTATCTTCGTAGGCAACAAGTAGCTGACTCCTGCCGTTTACAACTGTCTTTCTCACATAATAGCCATTTTTAGAAAGAATATCATATACCTGATCAGCCTGGTGGTAGTAGTTATTTCCAATATCGAGGATTAGAGTCTCTCCCGGTTTTAGCCGGTTTCTCACAACTTCAAGAGTATTTTTATCATTCAGGCTCTCAAAATTTATTATGTTATTTTGTAGTTCCATATTGGCACCTCTTCTTATTAAGTAATTATTTAGGGTAAGTTTTTACTTACTGTTCGTAATGTATTATTACTTTTTATTACCTTGACACATTTATTATTTACACCTGGCAGTAAAATTATTGATTTAAAAAAACTTGATAATTACTTGTATAAATATTTCAAATTTTGGCCAATATAATATTGACCTCACAAAATACATTTTGACCCCCTTTACATGGTTAGTCGCTAACGGCTAACCTATTTTTTTGTCCACATCTGCCTTGAAAATATCTTAATTATTGGTGATAATAATAGAAGCGGATAAATAAAACCGGGAGAAAGAAGAGCCCGTACGGAAATGGAGATTTTATATGAATATTGCAAGTATGATAGATCATACAGCTCTTAAGCCTGAAACTACCAAGGCTCAAATTGAAAAACTCTGCAGTGAAGCAATTGAATTCGGATTCGCGTCGGTATGTGTTAATCCTAGCTATGTTAGCCTTTGCAGTCAGCTTTTAAAGGACAGTAAAATAAAAGTATGCACAGTGATAGGCTTTCCTCTTGGAGCAACTACTACTGCAGTAAAAGCTTACGAAGCTTCTGAAGCGATTCAGAATGGTGCTCGTGAAGTAGATATGGTAATTAATGTGGGTGCTGTTAAGTCAGGGGATCTTGACTATGTTAAAAAGGATATAGAGGCTGTAGTGCAGGCAGCAAAAGGAAAGGCATTGGTTAAGGTAATTCTGGAAACTTGTTTGCTTACTGATGAGGAAAAAAAGGTCTGCTGCCGCATTTGCAAGGAAGCAGGAGCTGATTTTGTTAAAACCTCTACTGGGTTTAGTACAGGTGGAGCTACTGTTGAGGATATAAGACTCATGAGAGAAATAGTAAAGCCAAATCTTGGAGTTAAGGCCTCAGGCGGTATCAGAGACTATGAAACAGCAAAGGCAATGGTAGATGCAGGTGCAAGCAGGATAGGTGCCAGCGCTTCAGTGGCTATAGCCAATAAGGAGAAGGCACCCGGAAGCGGGTACTAAATTAAGCATAAGATATAATATTGCTAAATAAAAACGTCCCTGTTACCAAGCGAGAGGTAAACACAGGGACGTTTTAATTACGTGAGATTATTTAAGTGATGTCTATTTAACGTCACCTTTCCATAAGCCATGGATGTTGCAGTAAGCATAAACTTCAGCGTTTTTCTTATCACTGAGAATTGCCTTGGGATCATCACCTGGGAAGAGGTTAATAATTTCAACACCTTCATCTCCAACAACGGCTACCCATTCAATATAATGAACGTCTATCATTGGATGTGCAACTGATCCTACCTCAACGTTAATACTTCCATTGCTTCTTACTGCTACGGGAATATGCTTTTCAACAGCAGCCTCAGTTGTATTGGCTTCAAGCTTATCCATGGGCTCACCGCAGCAGACAAGTGTGCCGCCCCCTTTTTTAATAAGAGCAACAATGTTTCCGCAATGCTTGCAGCGGAAGAAAGACACCTCATTCTTCATAATTAAATCTCCCCTCGTTATTTTTCGCTTATTTTATACAAAAGCATCAATATTAAAAGCTTTTGAAAAATAGTATTCAATATATACTTTTATCCAAACCTGTTATATTTTATACCCCAAAATATTGAAAATAAAACATGAAAATAAAAATTCCTGTTATAATTAAATCGGCAATAGCCACAATTGAACCAGAGACGGAGACTAAAGTGATTTACAAAAATATTAGACAGGCAAGATTTATTGACAGACCCAATAGATTTATAGCGAATATAGAGATTGATGGCAGAAAAGAAATATGCCATGTGAAGAATACCGGAAGATGCAAAGAGCTACTTATACCCGGAGTAACTATTTTTGTACAGGAGTTTGACAATACTTCAAGAAAAACCAGATATGACCTGATAGGTATTTTGAAAGGGGACAGATTCGTTAATATAGACAGTCAGGCTCCAAATAAAGTGTTTGCAGAATGGATTAGCAAGGGAAATCTATTTAAAGATATAACACTCCTTAAGCCCGAAGCAAAGTTTAAAACCTCAAGATTTGATTTTTATATTGAAACAATAAATGAAAAGATATTTATAGAAATCAAAGGTGTTACTCTGGAGGATAATAACGTAGTATTATTTCCGGACGCGCCTACAGAAAGAGGAGTAAAACATATTCAGGAATTGATGGAATGTGTTAGTGAAGGCTATAAAGCTTATATTGTTTTTGTAATACAACTCAGGGATGTGGATTACTTTACACCGAATGCCGGAACACATAAAGAGTTTGCAGCTGCTATAAAGGCGGCAGGCGAAAAAGGTGTTAATGTGCTAGCCTATGATTGTAATGTTGGAAAGGATTTTGTTGAAATATCAAAAAGTGTTGAGGTGAGACTATAATGACTTATGAATTCGGATTAAAAACTGATAGGCAGAACTTCTACAACATAACTGCGAGAGTTGCTGAAGCCGTTACTAAAAGCGGAATTAAGGATGGTGCAGCTTTAGTATTCTGCCCCCATACCACTGCCGGAATAACTATTAATGAAAATGCTGATCCTGATGTGGTAAGGGACATGCTGCTGGGGCTGGACAAGGCTTATCCTGACAGAGGGGAATTCAAGCACATGGAGGGAAACAGCGCAGCTCACTTAAAGGCCAGCGCCGTGGGCAGCAGCCAGTATATTATTGTGGAGAATGGCAAACTAATTCTGGGGACATGGCAAGGAATATACTTTTGTGAATTTGACGGACCAAGAAGCAGAAGGTTTTATGTTAAGGTATTCTAATTATTCTAAACCAGACATTTCGATTGATTAGGAATGAAATTACATTTTAGGTGAATATAGTATAGGACTAATTACCCACATAAAACTGTGCATAAACAAACAATTCTGTGGATATTCTGTTAAAAAAGCTTGGATTTATCCACAGAATTGTTATTTATGTTAGTAAAGTTGTTGAAAACCTCTGGTTTTATGGGGAATTCTTGTAGATAATATTTTAGTTTTATAAACAAAAGTTTTCTACAGGATAAGTGTATATAATGTTAAATATTTGTGGATTATAGGTTAAAACCATATGGATTTATCCACAAAACAACTATATTTTGTTGATAAAGTTGTGGATATATCTATATAATGGGGTTTTAAATGTGGATAAGTACTATTTCTTATTTGGTTTTGTCATCGTAAGTTTATTGGTCTGCATTTGTATTAATTGTGATACTAAATTTGTCAGAGGTTGGCCTATTGCCTCCTTGTAATTAAAGCCAAGAAGTTTTAGTATCTTAAGGGTCTCGGAGGATACGAGCTTTTTGATAGACGATACAAACTCACTGTCCCCGCCTGTGAAGGGGAGAAAAGTGGTGACTATAGGCAGCAATTCTCTAGTAATATACTCAATATCATTATCTGATATATCCCTAGTCAGGAATTCTTCCTCATAACTTTTGGTTATCTGGATTAATTCATTTTTGTCCGAGATCAAATCATTTACTATTTCTTCAAGCACGTTAATGGTCTCCTGATTATTGCTCTTTTGCTTAATTAGGTGAATTTTATCATAAATTATGTCAGCGCTGTTTCTTGCGGATATTTCCTTTAGTCTGGTGGGCTGATCAGAATCAGGAAAAGAGATAGTCCCCATTATTATCACTCCTTAATATAAAAGCCAAGAAAAAATATTGGTATACATAATTATATGTATAAAAGGAACTAACTGTTACTAAGCTGCTCTTGGGTTTTCAATATAATGGGACTGATATACATTAATTAAGATATGTACTTTAAGAAAATAGTAAAATATTGAATATCATTACATAAATTTATATAATTACATAATACAAATTTGTTTAATAGACGAGTTCGCGTTGAAGGAGGGTACCATGATTTCAGAAAATGAATTTGATTCGGAATACTGCAATGTAAAGTTTATTCCACAGGATAAAGCGGTTTTACTCAGGTGGAAGAAATTTTGCAGCCTTGAAGACTATAGAAAACCAACGTTGTTTTGTCTGGAACTGCTCAGAAAGTATTCAGGCAGCCAGCTCATAGTAGACGCAAGGAATGGCTTTGAAGATGATAAAGCTGATGTGGAATGGGGCTTTTCAGTTCTGCTGCCTGAAATGTCAAGAACCACCTGTGAAAAGGTTGTTTTCATTATGAACGAAGTAAATGATATTGAAGCTGAAATGGATATGTGGACGCTGGAATTTATGAAATACTTCAGTGTATACAAAGCTGCAACTTATGAAGATGCTGTTAAGAAACTTCAGGAGTAGTGTTTGCAAACCTACATAAAAAGATTGTAAATGTCGGGAGAATTGAGAAGGTTTCTTCTATAATCCTACTTAGGAAGGAGGTCTGAGAATGGACTATTTAAACAGATTAAATCAGGCTCTTGATTACATTGAGAAGAATCTGGACGGGGATATTGATTTGAAAAAGGCAGCAAGCTTAGCCTGTTGTTCGGTAGCATATTTTCAAAGGGTGTTTTCCTTTATTGCAGACATGCCTTTATCGGAATACATCAGGCGCAGAAGAATGACCAAGGCTGCTTTTGAACTGAAAAATAGCGGCATTAAAGTTATTGACCTAGCCTTGAAGTACGGATATGATTCTCCGGATTCCTTTTCTAGAGCGTTTCAGAGTGTTCACGGAATACTGCCCTCACTGGCGCGGAGTGAAGGAGTAACCGTTAAAGCCTTTCCTCGGATTGCTTTCCTTATATCGATTAAAGGAGATGTTGAGATGAATTACAGGATTGAACAAAAAGAAGCATTTAGAATTGTAGGTGTAAAAAGACATTATAAAGGGCCGGAAAATGATGAAAGCGTAGTGCCTGTATTTTGGAATGAACTCTATTCTAACGGAACAGTTGAAGTGCTAAATAATCTATCATCAGGTATACCTGGAGGCGTACATGGATTCATACAGGCTTCAGCTGATGAAAAGGTTGATTACACAATTGCCTGTATAACAGACAAGGAGCCGCCTGCCGGTATGGAGAGTTACATTGTACCCAAAGCCACCTGGGCAATTTTCGAGATAGACGGACCTGTTCACAAGACGATGGCCACCGCATGGAAACGAATTTTTACAGAATGGCTTCCCACATCAAATTACAGCTATGCAGAGACTGTAGATATTGAATGCTTCCCAAATGGTGAAAATAAGGGGTCAGAGGACTATAAGTACGAGATATGGTTACCGGTAAAAGAAAAGGATAAATAAAGTAAGGAAATAATTAAGAAAGAAAACCACTAAAGACAGAGAACCCCGATATTCGATATCGGGGTTAGTTTTTATTATGAGGGTACAATGGCTTCTGTTAAAAAGGCTTATTGACATAGTGGATAAATATGGATAAAATAGTTAAAGAAATTTAATTAAATATTTTTAACTAAATAAAATTTATCTGGAGGATGCTATGATTCATGATAGCTTTGCTTATATTTCAAATTATGTCTGCAGGGAATCAATAAAAAATTTAAATAAAAACCTCTCTTCAGATGAATTAAATAGCTTCTGCTATAACGACTATTACTATCTGGTTACTATTCACAACTTGAATTGCCCGAACTTTTCGCAAATAGCAGCTGAGTTGGAGATAACAAAACCAGCTGTTTCGGTACTGATAAGAAAATTTATCAAACTTGGATTAATAGAAAAAAATCAGTCTGAAAAGGATAAAAGGGTTTTCCATGTAAAGCTTACCGAAAAGGGCCGGAAAATAGTTCAGGGTGATGAGGAATTATATTATAAGCTATCTGAACACATAAACAGACTGGTTAAAAATAATGAACAGTATGAAATGATAGATTCTTTGTTATCCGAGGTTGTAAGCCGTTTAAAAAAATAGATATACGTTGAATTGGGGGCTGTCATGAGTAGATTGAAGCTACTGATACTTATAGTTATTTTGATTTTTGCTGTGATTTCCTTACTATATTTTAACAGGGTGCAGTATAAAACAAGAACGTTTAAAGGTGAACTGCTATTTAACGCTGCTGAGTATAATCATCGACGTGAAGATACGATAGTTAAATCTCTAGATGAAAAAGAAAAGGATAAAGCATCGATGATTGAGGTTAAACAGATACACACCGGGGATTTGAAAATACCTCTTTCAAACGCTTTAAATATTGAGTATCCAACGTGTATAGGTCTTGAGGACAAAGCCGTTGAAGTTCCGATTTTTGCATATTTAGTCCATCACGAAAAGTATGGCAATTTTTTGATTGACACCGGGTGCGATGCTTCCTTTGTTAACAATCTGTATGGCTCTGTAAAGGGGATATTAGTACCCAAATTTGTACCTAAAACCACACTTAAAAGTGAAAATGCCATTGAGGAGCAATTAGCAGAGGTAAAACAGTCTATTAAAGGAGTATTTTTTACGCACTTACATCCCGATCACACTGCAGGGCTGAAAGGCTTGCCTGATAACCTGATATACGTTGCCGGTATGGGGGAAGAGTCGGTGTCATATAAGTTTTTATTGGAAATCGATCATTTTAAAAGGGATGATATCATAAATCTGCTGGACTTTAATTCAGAAAAAGCATTTATACATCCTATTGGTACGACGATAGATATTTTTGGTGATAAATCATTATTAGCAATATCTACACCGGGACACACTAAAGGGCATGTATCATATTTAGTTAATACTGAGAAAAATCCGATTTTAATAGCGGGAGATGCATGTATCTTGAATAAGAGTTTGGAAACCGGCGCAGGGCCGGGTACATCTTCCGCAGATACTAAACTTGCACAGGAGACCTTTGACAAAATTAACGACTTTATAAAAAAGAATCCGTGGGTAAAAGTATGGCCAGGACATGATTTTCCCAAATAAAAGCTACAGGAGGTAAATAAAAAGTATCGAAGGTAAAAGCGGACGCAGTAAAAAACTAATGTACTCTGTCAGTCATTATATTTAGCAGTAAAGTTTTCCGCACATTAGGTACCTGATGACATCCCTCGGGTTATAACCCTTCTCGTTTTTTGGTACACGGGCTGCCAGTATTTTAGTCTGTAAAACATTTAAAGCTAATATAGCTTTCAGATCTTCTAGACTGTAATATTTATCTGGAAGTAAATTCTGCAGTTTTGTCTGTAGGAGGCATTTGTACTTCCTGTCTACAGACTTGTTCAGATGCGCTTCTTTATGGCATTTCTTACATAAACCCATTTCATTGATGGGCAGGTAAACTAGGATTGACTTACTTCCCTTAAATAATATATGGTGTTTACCTGCCTTTGAATTGCATTCATAGCATGTAGGCATATTACTCCTTTGAAATTAACAAATTTAACATCTGATAATATCAATATGCAAGGAGCAAATTTAAATACTTGAGAATGTTTGTCTATACATGGAAATAGTTATAAAAAATTAGACAGAAACGGATGTCGGAATACCGTGGCGTTCCTGCCCTTTTATAGAAAATATTCTTCAGTGCTGATTTTTTTATACTTATAATCGGCAGTAATGTGATGTCCTGTCCTCCAGAGCCCACAAAGGTACAGGTTATTTTTAAATCACTCTAAATTCTTGAAAGAGAGTGCCCACTTTTTAAAAGAGGCGTCATAGTATAAGAGTTTAGCTTTAAGTTGATCACCTACATTGGCAAATGTGAATATATCATGTATATATTCGTTCGATAGTTCATTAATAAAAGCCCGTCCTTTATAACTTTTACTTCCTATTATAAATGAAGCAAAAACCGTCTTAGTAATAATTTTTTCAATTGTAACATTAACAATATCACCTTTTTGGGGATACATAGTTTTTTCATAAATTGCGGATCTATCTATTTTTCTGTTTAAAGAAAGTGCTTTTTGTAGTGCCCTATGCATTGAGATTAACCAGTCATCAGAATAAATTATTCCATCATTTCCTTTATGCTGATATCTATGAGTCTTTGTTAGTTTGGAATAATTACCAACTACTCCGAGCCGATACAAATCTTGTAAAACTGATTCGGGATTTTTGGATAGTATACTAGTAGGTGATATCTGTGAGGAATGGTATTGAAGTTCACTTTTGGTAAATAAAACTCTGTAACCCGTTAAGCACTTAAATATATCATCTATCTCCTCTGACGTATATAATGCCCTTAATTCCTCTTTTATTTCATTTAAACTTTCGAGAGAATACTTCTGAAAGCTACTTTCGAATACAGCTTGAGTAAAAGTTACACTTTCACTATGTAAACAACTTTTGGTTGCTCCAAGAAATCTCACAATATCTCTTGGCTTACTCCAACTATTATTGAGAATATAATTTGCTGGTTCTACAGAGTCAATACGTTCAGGAAACCACTTTTTATAAACTTGCTCCATTGAATCAATCGTGACATTATTTTTTTTCTCAGAAACATTAATTCGTTTTAATAAAATTTGAATAATCGGATGTGCATAAGAATTTGTATTATTATAGTCCCAAATAAGTGGACATTCAAATCCTGACGTTACTTTGTTTAATTCTTTCGGTGATATAAATCTATTTATACTATTAATTATTTCGGTTCTTAAAGAACAAATAATTTTTGTTTTACCACCTCCTAATCTCTTAAATAAACCGTTAAAAAATTTGGTAGTAAAGACTAAATCTCTAATTATCTTTAAATCACGGACAAAAAGATCCTTATCAGCATAATAAGCTTCTAATTCATCAATAAAAATGTAATATGGGATATCAGTTTTTGTTAAATTTAGAAATAGTTGAGTGGCTTGATCAATAAGTGTTATAAATGTATTATATTCAGATTCATTATTTTTTTTATCAAAATCTAAAATTAGTTCCGGAGTTATGGTTATTTTGGTTGATGGATCAACATATGGGACAGACATTTTCAATTTTGCTGGGAATAATATACGTTTATTGTTGTCCGTGTTTTTTAGTATATGCGAAATCATAGTGCTAAATTTATCCCAATTATCATTTTGTTCAAAAATCCCTCCGTTATATTCGTTGTTATCATCAATTATTTTTTTAAAAAAAATCCATCTCCAAATGTATTCAAAATCTTGTTCATTAACTAATACATTCTTATCAATGCTTAATGAAGAAATAATCCTTTTTGATATTCTATCTAGCTCTTTTCTCTTTAAATCGCTGTACTGCTCCTTGAAAAAAACAAATGAAGTACATGTGCTTAAATCATTATTCTTTACCTCATTATCTAAGTAATATAATAACGCTGTTTTACCGGTACCTTTATATCCATTTATGAAACATTTATCTCCGCTAATTAAGCCATCAATATCGAAATTAGGCGGCATAACAAAACTTTGAAAAAAGTCTTCATTGCCGTCAAATTCAATTTCATCTCTTGCATCCGGTTTCCCTATGTATATATCTTTTATCTTAGTTTTAGCCATATAAAACTCCTTATAAATAATTTTTACTTTATAAGGAAATTCTACACAATATGTGAAAATACCTCCTTTTAAAACATATTATATAAAATTTACAAAAAGCCAAAGCTTAAGCATTGTATTTCCATGACATAACATAAAACACAAGAGAATTTACTTTCTAACGGAAGATGAAATATGTGCCATGATACCGGTTGAGGATTATGTTAAACAAGGACTAATAGCACCTTCTACTGAAGAATTTATAGGACCGGCTTGGGAAAGAGAAGAGTGGAAGTATCACGTAATAAGGATTTGTTGCAAGTGTCTTCTTATGTTAATTCCGTGACTAGCTTTGGGGTTATGTTGTGAAGTAAATTTGTAGTACAGATAGACTATAAAACTGAAACATTGATTTATTTATATGTCAATGGGGTATCAGATCGTTTATGGTAAGCCCTACAAGGAAAAAAACCGTTACAAAAGAAAAAACTAGTATAAAGTAATATATTTATTTTAAGCAGTTCCTCGTGTGTAATCTTGGGGAGCTTTTGTATGTTAAAATTCAAAGCCTAATTTGCTTAATTAAAAAAAGTATGTGCCCCGTCACTTTCCTAAAAAAATACCGCCTCGCTGTATCTCAACAGCCAAGCGGCTTACTGTGGTACGCCCGACACGATTCGAACGTGCGACCTGCGGTTTAGGAAACCGACGCTCTATCCTACTGAGCTACGGGCGCGTAAATTAAACTTTCCAACCGTCTAACAATTATATCATGATTAACGGAAAAGTCAACGTCTTTAATTCATTGAATGAAGAATTTCAGAAATTTCAGAAATTCTTCATTCAATTTCAGAAACCAGAAATTTCTTAAAATTCCATCTCAAAAGAAGTCCCAGAAGATACTTTGCCCTCAAATACTTCTACCATAGCGCAGTATCTTCTGACCAAGTTTCTTCTTATTTTCCGGTGTACATATTTATAAAGTAGTAGCCCAACCCGGCAAGAGCCAGAATTCCCAATACAAGAAGAGTTACTTTCCATGGGGATAGCGGTGACTTTCCGTCCACCTTTCCGGTTTGGCCGTTAATCATATAGCCGTAAAGTTTATCCTTATATTTAAAGGATGAAAACCAAAGCGGCAAAAGTATATGCTTATATTTTTTACTGCTGTAAGCAGTTTTAAACCTTAACTGGCTGACTTCATCCGCATGAATTTGTTCGATAATACCTCGTTCAATAAGATGAGAAAGTCTTTCTTTTGCTGTTTCCCAGCCGCTTTTAAGATCTACCGAGTACCTCTCGGCCTTAAAACCCGACAAATACTCAGACTTGTAAGGAGTAAGCTCCTCCATATTATAAGGCTGAATACTCGAATACATATTATCATCGATATGTACCGAGGAGTCTACCACATAATTTCTGAAGGCCTCTACATACTGGCCTGATACGGGATACCAACGTGTACGTCTTTCCTGATGGGCCACCTGCTCTGTTTTTCCGTTACGGGTTTCAGTTCTGTAAACAGTAACGTAATAATACTCTCCAGCCATAGCAGTATAAAAAGAACTGGTATCGGCATCAAAGGACCAGCAGGGGACATACATCCCTGTTAACTGAACCTGTTGGCTGTTTACGCTCTTTCTGAGCTTGGAGGGGGCAAGCCATTTTCCCCTTAACCACTTTTTGTACAGGCCGATGGCAGCTTCAGACGTAATTTTAAAGGGTATCATGCTTTCCGGCATGATGCCTGTTGCTATCACATCCTCCTGAATATTGCTGTTGCCGCAGAAGGGGCACCTGTCAGAGACTACAAAAGCATCAAAGACAGTCTCTGCCCCACAGTTTTTACACTTGACAGCATGGCTTTTTTCTCCCCAGACCTGAGGTTCCAGCTCGTTATCAGTATCAAAGCCGTAGGCAGTGGGGTGCTGGCGGCTATCTTCCATATTAATAACCTGCTTGCAGTATTCACATTTCAGGCATTGAGCCTGAGGGTCAAACACCATGACCCCACCGCAGGAGGGACATTTATATGAGATGGCCTCAGTTTGTGGAACACCCTCATGGTTTAATTTTGAATCGGGCTTTTCTGCTTTTACTTCGCTCATAAACAGACCTCATTTTAAATTCTTGTAATTTAATTAATACTGAAAGTATTTATAAAAGCCCGGAAACATTATACCTATATAGAGTTTCATGGCATACTGCTTCCGAGCGAAACTTTGGTTTTGTTCAATTACTGCTGCTTCTGACCGCATTCGGGACAGAACTTGCTTCCTGTCGGGAGCTCAATGCCGCAGCCTGCGCACTTTATAACAGCAGGTGCTACCTTTGTTCCGCACTCAATGCAGAACTTGGCCTGTGAAGCCAGCTGCGCACCGCAGGAGGAACACTTTATTTTGGCAGGTGCCTGGTTATCCTCTAAGTCAGCCTTTGTTTCAGAACTTTTTTGCTGCCCCGCCGAGAATGCCTCGGCAAACATATTGCCTATTCCAATACCTGCACCCAAACCTACTCCTGCACCGGCAGCTCCGCCGGGATTCTGGGCAGCATCTCTTATGGATTCAGCAGCCTGATATTTGGTATATTGGTTAAGGCTGTTACCGATAATACCCATGGAAGTACGCTTATCAAGCACCTTTTCAACCTCTTCAGGCAGGGATATGTTTTCTATAACAAGTGAAGACAGGGTAAGACCAAGTTCCTTAAAGGCTTTATCCAGTTTCTTTTTAGTCATTGCAGCTATTTCATCATATTTTGAAGCCAGATCCAGGGCAGGAACTGCTGCTTCTGCCAGCAAATCGGAGATTCCGGAAACTATTTTGCTTTTGAGCTGCCCAGTTATTCCCTCAACAGTAAACAGACTTGAAGTACCGAAGACTTCTCTTAAAAAAACGGCAGGATCCTCCACCTTGAAGGAATAGGTCCCGAACATTCTCATGCGTAGCATTCCAAACTCTGCGTCTCGCATCATTACCGGGTTAGTTGTTCCCCATTTACAATTTGTGAATTGTTTTGTATTAACAAAATAAACTTCTGATTTGAAGGGGGAATTAAAGCCGTATTTCCAAGACTTCAGTTTGGTGAGCAGCGGAAGGTTTTGTGTATCAAGAGAATATCTTCCGGGCGTGAAAATATCAGTAAGTTGTCCTTCATCAACAAAAACTGCCATCTGTGATTCCCTGACTGTAAGCTGGGCACCCATTTTTATTTCCTTATTTTCTACCGGAAAGCGGTAAACCATCGTATTAGAACTGTTATCAGTCCATTCAATAACTTCTATCAGCTGAGATTTAATAAAATTGAAGAGTCCCATTTTTACCTCCTGGAGTTAAATTTTTTATGAAATATTAATTAAAAGTTATTACAATAATAATAAGATATCCTTCTTTTACGTATATACTTTATCATAAATATGTTCGAATTGTAACATTCTAGAGACAAAAAGAGTTGTTTTCGAGGAAATCCGTGGAAATTATTTCAACCTTGTTCTATAATTTATTATACGAGTAATTATATAGTGCAATTTTTTTAAAATAAATGAAACACTAGATATTAGATAATGAAAATACTTGCTAATTATAAGTAAAATTGAATTAATGACGGAGGTAGAAGAATGGCTGCAAACAATGCATTACCAAAGAGACAGGATATAGACTCCAAGTTCAAGTGGAAGCTGGAGGATATATATAGTGATATTTCCTTATGGGAAAAAGATTTCAAGCAGGTTAAGGAATTGGCAGAACAAATTAAAGGCTTTCAGGGCAAATTGGCGGAAAGTGCGCAAAAGCTGTTGGAGTGCTTTAAGAAGAGTGATGAATTATTATCGCTTAACGACAAGGTTTTTGTCTATGCCAGAATGAAGAGGGATGAAAATAACGGAGACGCCACTTATCAGGCATTGACAGAAAGAGCATCCTCTCTTGCAACAGAGGTATATTCAGCTATATCCTTTATTGTTCCGGAAATGCTCAGTATTCCGGAGGAAACCTTACTTTCCTATGCAAATTCTGATAAGGAATTATCAGTTTATCTTTTCATGATTAAAGAGAATTTGCGACAGAAGGAACACATTTTATCTGAAAAAGAAGAACAGATACTGGCTATGTCCTCAGAATTCTCAGATACAGCCGGTGACGTATTCACTATGTTCAACAACGCAGACATTAAATTCCCCTACATAAAGAATGAGGAGGGGGAAGAGGTCGAGGTTACAAAGGGAAGATATGTGGCTTTTCTGGAGAGTAAGGACAGAAGAGTAAGAAAAGATGCTTTTGAGGCTGTGTACAGTTCATATAAGAAAATGAAAAATACTTTGGCGTCTACACTGACCGGCAATGTAAAGAAAAACAGATTCTATTCGCTGGTTCGGAAATATCCGTCTGCACTTGTAGCCTCTCTTGATAATGACAACATTACCGTGGATGTATATACCAATCTTATTGATACAGTGAATAAAAACCTGCCGTTGCTGGACAGATATCTGAAGCTCCGCAAGAAGGTTCTTAAGCTGGATGAACTCCACATGTACGATTTATATGTACCAATGGTTGAGGAATTCGATAAGAAAATACCTTACGAAGAGGCAAAAACGCTGGTTGCTGATGCGTTAAAGCCTTTGGGAGAGGAGTATGTAGGCTTTTTACAGAAGGGAATGAATTCTTCCTGGATTGATGTGTATGAAAACGAAGGAAAGACCAGCGGTGCTTACGCTTGGGGTTCGTTCAAAACACACCCTTATGTTCTGCTTAACTATCAGGACAAGATAAATGATGTATTTACCCTTGCACATGAAATGGGCCACGCGCTGCATTCCTATTATACAAATATGACCCAGCCTTATGTGTATTCCGAATACAAGATATTTGTTGCAGAGGTGGCATCTACCGTTAATGAGTCTCTGCTTATGAGGTATTTGCTGCCCAGAGCTACAAGCAAGCAGGAAAAGGCTTATTTGCTTAATCACTATCTGGAGGAATTCCGAGGGACTGTGTTCAGACAGGTGATGTTCGCCGAGTTTGAAAAAATGATACACGAGAAGGTTGAGCAGGGCGAGGCGCTTAACGCACAGGAACTCAGTGACATTTATTATGGTCTTAACAAGAAATATTTTGGTGAGACTGTGACGGTTGATGAGGATATAGCAATGGAATGGTCCAGAATACCCCATTTCTATAGCAGCTTTTACGTTTACAAGTATGCAACAGGCTTCTCAGCAGCTACTGCTATTGCTGAAAAAATCCTTTCAGAAGGAAAGCTTGCAGTTGATAAATATTTGCAGTTCTTAAAGAGCGGCGGCTCAAACTACCCCTTGGAGCTGCTTAAGATTGCAGGAGTGGACTTGTCGACACCTCAGCCTGTCCAGGACGCTTTGAATGTATTTGAAAAGACGTTGGATGAACTGGAAGAACTTCTGAAATAATGGCTGATATGTTACAATAATGACTTCAACGCTCACAATAATGACTTGTATCGCTGCAATAATGACTGCATCGCTTCAAAAAAGACATGGATTATCTACACAGTATAAATTATTAATTAAATGGAGGAGATAAATATGAAGGATCCACGTATAGAAAAGCTTGCTGAGAATCTTATAAACTATTCCTGCGAATTGAAGGCAGGGGAAAAGATTCTTATTGAAAGTATAGGAAACGAAGTGCCGCTTTCAAGGGCTTTAATCAGGGAAGCGTATAAGGTAGGAGCAATACCCTACCTTACAATAAAAAATCCCGAACTCGACAGAGTTCTGCTTGAGCAGTGCACAGAAGAGCAAATGAAGGATATGGCCCGGTATGAGCTGGCCAGAATGAAGGATATGGATGCCTATATCGGTGTAAGATCCGGGGATAATGTCAGTGAAAAGGGCTCGGTATCCTCTGATAAAATGAAAATATACATGTCCCTATTCTCAAAGCCTGTTCATTCCGAGCAACGAGTTAACCATACAAAGTGGTGCGTAATGAGATACCCAAGCCACTCTATGGCCCAATTGGCAAATACTCCCACCGAATACTTTGAAGACTTCTATTTCAACGTATGTAATCTGGATTACAAGAAAATGTCAGTTGCTATGGATCCGCTGGTTAAGCTGATGGAGTCTACAGACAAAGTAAGAATTACAGGAAAAGGTACCGACTTGACCTTCTCTATAAAGGGAATACCTGCAATCAAATGTGACGGTAAAATGAATATTCCTGATGGAGAGGTATTCACAGCACCGGTTAAAGACTCGGTAAACGGTGTAATCAGCTATAATTGTCCGGCAGTTTATCAAGGTGTTACCTTTGAAAATATACGTTTGGAATTCAAGGATGGTAAGATAATTAACGCAACTGCAAATGATACTGAACGTATAAATGAAATCTTTGATACTGATGAAGCCGCAAGATATGTAGGTGAGTTTGCAATAGGAGTGAATCCTTATATTGAAACGCCTATGAAGGATACTCTCTTTGATGAAAAAATTAAGGGAAGCCTGCATTTCACTCCGGGCAGCTGCTATGATGAAGCACCAAACGGTAATAAATCCTCCATCCACTGGGATCTGGTATTTATTCAAAGACCTGAGTACGGCGGCGGAGAGATTTGGTTTGATGATAAGTTGATCAGAAAGGATGGGCTCTTTGTACTTGAAGAACTAAAGGGCCTGAATCCGGAGAATTTGAAATAAGGTTTTCATACAAAAAACAGTAAAGCTAGATATAATAAGCAGCTGTCCGGTTTGGTATGGGTTAATATTCTTCACCCAAAAACCCTGCAGCTGCTTTTCTGTATTCCATTAACAAATTAATATAGCTTTGCAGGAGTGAACCTTGCGGGCAATTACAGCTCAAACAATTCAACCAGCTCCTGCTGTGTCATTTTGGTCAGAAGGGTTTCTCCTGACTGAATAACAGCGTCTACCAGCTGTTTTTTTCTTTCTTTAAGGCTCAGAATTTTTTCCTCTATTGTTCCGTGGGTGACCAGCTTCATAACATGAACCGTTTTTGTCTGACCGATTCTGTAAGCGCGGTCTGTAGCCTGATCCTCCACTGCCGGATTCCACCAGGGATCGTAATGTATAACGGTATCTGCACCTGTTAGGTTAAGCCCTGTTCCGCCAGACTTTAGTGAGAGCAGAAAAATACTTCCGTCACCGCTGTTAAAGCTGCGGACAAGCTTCATTCTTTCATCCGCAGGTGTGGAACCGTCCAAATAGAGATAGTTGATGCCGGCCTCCTCAAGCCATTCCCTTATTATCGCAAGCATAGAAGTAAACTGTGAGAAAAGCAGAATCCTATGGCCGGCTGTTATGGAATCCTCTACGACTTCCTTCAACAGCTGAAGTTTACCGCTGTCACCCTCATAGTCTTCCACGAACAGCGAGGGGTGACAGCAGAGCTGACGAAGCCTGGTAAGGACAGACAAAATTTTAATCTGGCTGCGCTCAAAGCCCTTTTCCTTAATCTCGCTGAAAAGCTCTCCTTTAGCCTCCTCAAGATAGGCCAAGTAAAGCCTTTTCTGCTCTTGGGTAAGTTCAGCTTCTATTACATGCTCGATTTTTTCAGGCAGCTCCTTAAGAACGTCCTGTTTCAGCCTTCTAAGAATAAATGGACGGATTTGTCTGCTCAAGCTTGCAAGGGAAGAGGTATCACCCTTGGCTATAGGGCTCTCATATTTTTCAACAAACTTGGAATGAGCCCTTAAATAGCCTGGAAGAATAAAGTCAAATACCGACCACAATTCCGTAAGGTTATTTTCCATAGGTGTACCAGTCAGGGCTAACCTATGCTCTGAGGATATCTGTTTAACAGCTTTCGCCGCCAGTGAAACAGGATTTTTAATGTGCTGTGCTTCATCCAGGATACAATACCTGAACTTATAGTCCTTATAGTCATCAATATCTCTTCGTATTAAGGCATAAGAGGTAACAATAAGGTCAGTTTCAACACCCTGTTTTATTAATTCCTGACGTTCAGTCTTATTACCAACTACAGCTGTTACTGTTAATTCCGGGGCGAATTTATGAAGTTCCGAGCACCAGTTATAAATCAATGAGGTTGGAACTACCACAAGTGAAGGACTATTTCCGTGTTCCTGTTTGTCATACTGCAGTAAAGTAATTACCTGCAGTGTTTTTCCAAGACCCATATCATCTGCAAGAATACCGCCTAAGCCATAATGGGAGAGGGTTTTCATCCACTTGAAGCCGAGTTTTTGGTAATCCCTCAAGGAACCTTGAATGGTTTTCGGAATCTTATACTCGGTTTCAGCAGGGTCCTGGATATCATGGATTAAGTCCTTAAGTGCAGTATTACGTTCAAAGAATTTCATTCCGCTCTCTTTAAGGATATTGTCTATGTAGAGAGCCCTGTATTTGGGCAATTGAACAAACTCACCTTCTATATCTGAAGAAGTGAGATCCAGCTGCTCCAAAATTTCAGCCATATTGACAAGCCCTTCGGATTCAAGAGGAAGGAAGGCCCCATCCTTAAGCCTGAAATATCTTTTCTTTTGACGGATACTTTCAAAAATACCGGACAGCTCATTTCTTTCTACGCCCTCAATATTAAAGTTGAATTCCAGAAAGCCGCTGATGGAGTTCAATCTCAGGAAACCAGAAAAGGAGGGCTGTTTTCTGAAACTCATGGCCTTGAAGCTTTCTGAATAAAACACCTGCGCATGTTCCTGAAGCCTTGGAATAACATAATTAACAAAGTCAAAGATTTGTTCCTCTTCGTCAAGGTATATTTTATTTCCGCTTACCTTACAGGCTGTTTCTGCGAGAATATCCAATATGTTTCCTTCTCCCTCGGGGTTTCTTATAAGGATTTTATTGCCGGAGGGGGTACCTCTTTCGGAAGAGAAAGGATTAATTACTCTGTCACCATACTTAAACCGTATATCTGCAGTAATTATATCTTCAAACCTGTCTAAATATATTTCCGGCTCAAATTCAGGTTTTTCCACCAGAGCCTGAAGCTCATCATCAATAAATACCTGTCCGGCTTTTTCCATATAAGGCAGTATCTCAGTAAACAAGCGCTCCTTATCGTTATCAGTGAAGCTGATTCTGCTGCTGTTTTCCTTTTGCATGTATTGAACAAAGGGTTTCAGATACTCCTTCTGGTGATTTGAGACTGAATATATTTTGTCTTTATATAAGAAAAACTCGCAATCAGAAGTAACGGTATATATTGGGTACTTTGTATCAATTACAAGATCAACAGAGCTGGCGTTTTTTGTTAACATAAAATCTACGGGTAGGTCGTTACTACAAATTGATATGTTTTCAAAGGTTTGTCCCTCGGCTATTACATTAAAAGGGATAGCGGATAAAAGTTTAAGTAACCTTTTGAGAGCGGCATCTGACAGAAATATTTCCTTGTCCTTAAAAATACTCTGCTTCTTAATATCCCCGGTTAAGTAATCTATAAGGTTTTCATTCTGCCACATTTCGGACATATATGAAATTATTGCTTCATCACCTTTGCTGAAACTGTGTACAGCTGGATCAAAGGAAAAGCCTTTGCCGTAAACAAGCTCTTTCTCATTTTTTATGCTATCCAGGAGTTCACCCACATTTCTTAAGATATAAAGTCTTTCAAGACCTATTTTCATAGTCAGAACTGCAGACGGACCTCTCTTTATATTTGAAGGCTTTGTTTTAAGAAGCTCAAGAGTATACTCAACTTTAACCGGAGTTTTCATGCTTGCAGATTTGCTGCTGAAGAATTCAAATATTTCTTTGGCTGCTTTTTTCTGAGAGGCTGAATTGAAAAAGCCCTGTTCATCCTTTGACCTGATAAGAAGCAGAACCGCTGTAATATGCTTGCAGCAGCTTTCACTTTTAGTGTTATCGGGGCAGGAACAGGAATAATTTTTAAGGTGTCCTTCCCTGCTGAATTGGATCTGAACATTATATGGCCGGGTTCCCACAACTGTTGCATCAAAGAGCATCAGCTCTTCATTAAAGGATACTGCTTTTACCCGGTTTGCTTTATAGTATTCCATGCCTTTTTTAAACTTTAATGGCGTAGAAAGATAATATAGGCTGTCCTTGGATATTTGAAACATTCACTTACTCCATAATCATTTTTTAAGCTATCCTTTTATTATAACCAAAAATGATTATATTTACCATCGCTAAAAAAAGCCAGATTAATTACCATAGAGAAGTTTGTAAGGAAGCTGATGACTTGGTTTTAAAGGATATAAGGAATTCGGTTTCTTCCTGACTGCTTTTTAAAGAAATGCTGCCGTTGCAACGCATAATCTCGCTTTTGACAATACTCAACCCGAAGCCTCTGGTTTTTGAGGGATTGTCCTTTGTGGAATACCCGGCATTAAAAATCTTTACCTGATCTGCTTCCGAAATAACCGGTCCGTTATTGGAAATGGAAATAAAATAACTACCTTCGCTAAAATAAGTGTGCAATAGAACAAACTTATTCTGTGTATCGAAAGTATACATTGCTTCAAAGGCATTTTCTATAATGTTTGATATGATGGTTACTGCTACATCTTCCTTAATATCTGCAGATGTTAAGGGCTCATCGAATTTGACTCTTAAATCGATACCTCTTTTTAGTCCATTATTGTACTTTACATTTATTACTGCATCCACAAAATCTATTCCGGAATCAATTAAGATATTTTTTGTTGAGCTTGAGTTGGCATATTTGCTTATATACTGTTTTATTCTTTCGGTGGAATCCTCTTTATTCAGGGTACACAGGCCCAATATAGTGTTCAGATGGTTTTTATACTCGTGACGTTCCTTAGCAACCATTTCATTGAACTCGATAAGCTGCTGGACATTTTCTTTTTGTAATTCGTGGGCATACTGGAGCAGCTCCAGCTTGGAGCCTTCGTGGAAGGCTGAAAGCATTGCGAGTATTAGAACAATATAGATAAGTAATGAGAATATATTAAAAAGATAAGCGTTTTGAGGATTGTTTGAGAGATATATGTTGATATATACTAGAAGGATCATAAATGCTGAGATGAAAATAAGGATATCTTTATATCGTGACTTATAGGGATTACCATCATTTAGCCAAGATATATTTATAGGTATTTTATATAAAATTACCACACAAATAAGTTCAATAAATTTTGTTATAATACTACAGATTAAAATATATAAATTATTGCTTAACAGCGAGTTTAAGGGGACGGAAGTAATTATTACACCAAACACAGATATTAACATTTCAACAATTGATATAAAGGTGAATATTATAATAATTTTTATTAAGCTTATATAAAGCTTACCTTTAAAGAGATAATTGAGGGTTACCAATGTTAGGCATAATATAAGTAAGGTATGGAATCCGGAAGGAATAAATAAAGTAATCCAGTAAGTATATGTTGTATAAAAAAATGTGAAGAGGATGAATTTGAGAGTATTATTCGTTTTTACCTTATCAAAACTAGATAAAAAAGAAAACAAACAAATGACGATTAATCCTTCTAAAAAGGTAAAAAAGATTTCAAAAGCAGTATACACCTTTTGGTAACCCTCCTTTTTGCTAAAAGTGAAAACCCGTAAATACTTATACATTCGTATATATATTTACGGGTTTTAGTAACATTTTATAATTTGTTACTAGCCATTAATCTTTGGGTTCAAAATACCAAGCCATTTTTGTAGCTCCAGCTACTAAACCTGTGATAAGTAAGGAACATAACCCGATTGACTTCAATAATCTTTTTTTCAATAGAATCACTCCTTTCTTCAATTATTATATATAAATAATCCCTCTTTTTTACAAAAAAGTCAATAAAAAAATAAAATTTTATAAAATTCCTTATATTCCATTATATATATTTTTCATTAACTGATAAATTGACAAAAGGTATACTATAATTATAGATACAAGTGTAGCTTGATTGGGAAGGAAAAAATAATCAAGTAGGATTAAAGAAGGAGTTAGTATTACTGCAAGGATTTTATAGTTACGCTTATTTTCCTGTACTTTTTTTGTTCTCACAGGTGCAATAAATATGCCTATTACAGGCAGGGCAGCAATTAATCCAAGCTCAATATATTCAGGAACGATATTTAATTTACCCACAAAAACACTGACCAACATGGTTGCAAGGGATACAAAAATACATGTTACTTCACTCTTAGCGTGATAGCCGCCTAAAACAGGCCTCAGAATCAATACTGCTACGAAAGCTTCCAGATACTCCATCGTTGATGAGAATAAAAAGAAGATTAATAGCATGAAAAGGAATTTATACAGATCAGAGAATATACAAACCAGACCATACCTTATTCTTTTAGCTTCAGCCTCAGAGTATTCCTGACTGCTCAAAACTGCATCGGCCACTTTATAGGCGATTTTTCTATAGAAGGTTATTTCCATAATGGCCCTCCATTTTTACAAATTATACATAGATATTACCATAAAATGCAAATTAAATGAATTATTTTATCTGGTAAGCTTTAAATTGAAAGACTGGCTTCAAAAAGCTTTGGAGGTAAGGCACTAAACAAAGAACTTATGGATTGACAATTTTGTATTCTAAGAATACTTTCAGCAAACAGAGGTGCTGCTGAGATACATTGAATTTTTTCACTTTTGATAAGAGCAGGACAAAAAACTGTGTCGGTGGATATTATCATTTCTAAACAGCTTTTATTTATTTTTTCTATACCTTCTGTGTTTAATAGAATGTGGGAAACACAAGCAAAAATTCTGTTTGCGCCTTGTTGCTTTAACATATCAGCGAGATTTATTAAGGTACCGCCGCTAATAACGAAATCATCTACTATTACTGCGTCCTTGCCTCGGACATCCCCAATCAATTCAAGAATTTCGGGATTTTCGGTATGGTCGGTTCTTCTTTTATCTCCAATTACAACAGTCACATTCAAATAATTGGCGAACGCCCTTGCCTGCTTGGCAAATCCTGCGTCAGGAGAAACGATTACATAATCATCGAGCTTAAGCATTTTAATATATTCGCTAAGCAGAGGCATTCCGGAGAGGTTGTCTACCGGCTTTCTAAAAAATCCTTGTACCTGAGGACTATGAAGATCCATTGTAACTATCCTGTCCGCTCCGGAAAGTTCAATACACTCAGCACACACTCTTGCACGTATTGATACTCTGGGTTCATCCTTTTTATCACCCTTTGCATAGCCGAAATAGGGGACAATTGCCGTAACTGAATTGGCACTTGCTCGTTTAAAGGCATCCAACCAAAAAAGTAATTCTACAAATTCATTGTTTGGATTTAGCCCAATAGATTGAATTAAATAGACATCTTTGCCGCGGACGGGTTCTTCTATTCTGACAAAAGTATTACCGTCTGAAAAATTCCTCACAGTTGATTCACCAAGCGTAATATCCATATATTTGCATATTTTTTCTGCAAATATCCTTCCAGAGCTCCCGCTAAATACTTTAAAATTATCCACTGTTTTTCCTCCTATAAATGAGATCTTGCAATGTAATTTTAAAACTTATAGCGGTAATTGGATAATACAAATTATTTATAAAGAATATAAGTTTGAATTATCAATGCTGAAGTAGGTCCAGGAAGCGGCCTGCAGCAGCAGTCAGTGGAACACTATGAAGTTTTATTATACCAATTTGTCTTGGTGCGATTTTTTCCTTCAGATTAAGTTCAAACAAGCTGCCATTATTGATATCCTCTTCTGCAAAATTTCTTACTACACAGGAAATACCAAGACCTCTTCTGGCAAATTGGACAAGCAGGTCACTTGTGGCAAGTTCTATTTCTGGGATAATAGATATAGAGTGACTTGCGAGATAATTATCGATATATCTGCGTGTACTTGTATTTTTCTCGAGCATAATAATCGGGTATTCAGAAAGCTCTACAATTGAAATAGCTTTTTGACTTAATGCTCCAAATCTGTAATTTGAAACGAAACAATCTTGAATCTCCATCGCTTCTATTACATCGATTGAGCGATCATCGGTAAACGGCAGACTTGCAACACCAAGGTCAATTAATCCCCTCTTTAAAGATTCCAATGTCTCAGGTGTGGTACCGTTGGTTACTTTAATGCGTACTTTTGGGTATTGTTTATGAAATTCTTCAAGATGGGGAAGCAGGAAGTATTTTAAGGTCATGTCACTTGCCCCGATCCTTATAACACCTGCCTCAAGGTTAATGGTTTCAGCAAATTTGCTTTCAGCCATCATGATCATGTTATAACCCTGTTCAATGTATTTATATAGTACTTGTCCTTCGGGAGTGAGTGTAATTCCCTTAGGAGTTCTGTAGAAAAGCTGTCCTCCAAGTTTTGATTCCAGCTGTTTAACAGATTGACTTACAGCCGGTTGAGAAATGTACAGTGCCTCGGAGGCTTTTGATATACTACCGGTTTGAACGACATGATAAAAGACTTTATATAAGTCAAGATTAATATCCATATAAGCACCTCTTATATTGTACATGCATATTATAATTATATATTATATCATACAGAATTTAGCGTAAGATACATATTTTATAATTTAATTACTCAACAAAAATCGGTTAACCCAAAAAGTCTCAGAATAAGTTATAATTAGGGTTATTAAGGAACCTTCATAAAGAAAAGGGGGATCTAAATGTCAAAGAAATATCTCCTATGGGATTTTGACAATACGTTGGCTTACAGGGATGGAATGTGGAGCCAAACAATACATAGCTTGCTGCAAGAAAACAGCTATAAAGATATCAGCCTTGAGGATATTCGTCCATACCTTAGCAAGGGGTTTCCTTGGCATAGCCCGGAAATTTCTCATGCTGAGTTTTTTAATGGAGCCCAATGGTGGGATTTTATGACGTTACACTTCACGAACATAATACAGAAAATGGGGCTTGATAACACTTCAGCAAAGGACATTGCAGCGCAAATTAAGACTAAGTATCTGGATATATCACAATGGTACCTTTATGAGGATACAATACCTTGTCTGGAAAAAGTAATAAGTATGGGTTATGAAAATATTATAGTTTCAAATCATGTTCCGGAATTAACAGGTTTGGTGAGAGACTTGGGGATAGATAAATATTTCAGTCAGATATATTCCTCGGCCCATTTAGGATATGAAAAACCCAATATAGAAATTTATAAGAAAGTACTTGAGAAACTTGAAGATATAAGTGACGTAACAATGATCGGTGACAATTATACCGCAGATGTGGAAGGGGCAATAAATGCCGGAATTAAAGCAATATTAGTCAGGAAAGAGAACCTTTATAATTATCAAAACTATTGTAAGGGTCTAAGCGAAATCCATAAGATTTTACTCTAAGTTCATACAGATAAAAAATGAACTACAAAATACTAAATCAACTACAAAAAATAAATGAACCTGCAAAAAATAAATGAACCCACAAAAAATAAATGAACCTGCAAAAAAAATGGCAAACAAAAAAAGCTGAGACTAGCGCCTCAGCTTTTAAAATATCTATAAACTATTTAGCAACAATATTAACAAGTCTTCCTTTAACAACAATTACTTTCATAACCTGCTTGCCTTCAAGGAACTGCCTGATTTTTTCATCAGCCAGAGCTACGGCTTCAGCTTCGCTGTTTTCCGCTGTTGCTGAAATTTCTATCTTACCTCTGACAGTACCGTTTATCTGAACAGCAACTTCTATTGTGTCTTTAACCAAGGCTTTTTCGTCAAATTCAGGCCACTTCTGGTTGAATATAGAATAACCATAGCCCAGCTGTTCCCACATTTCTTCTGCAAAATGCGGTGCAAACGGTGCTATAAGTTTTATCAAATCTGCGATAGTTTCTTCAAACAGCTTGATATTCTTTGTTTTTACTTCCGCATCATATTTATAAAGGGCATTAACCAATTCCATACAACGGGAAATTGCAGTGTTGAACTGGAAGCGGTCTGCGTCCTGTGTCGCACCCTTAATTGCAGTATGGCGTACAAAGTTTAATTCCTTGTCGTCCTTGTCCAGGTCGGTTCTTGCAGGTTTTGCTTTTTGCTCGGCAAGACTTTCCATAAGACGTTCTATTCTTGAAGTAAAACGGGATATGGCTTTTATTCCGTCGTCACTCCAAGGACCTCCGTCAACATAGTTGAAGCCGAAGCCCAGGTACATTCTGAATATATCTGAACCATACTTTCTAACGTAATCATCAGGTGAAATTGTATTTCCCTTTGATTTACTCATTCTGTTTCCGTCAGGACCGAGTATTGTACCCTGATGCACCAGAGAGAGGAAGGGTTCGTCAAAATTCAGGTGGCCAAGGTCACGCAGGGCCTTTGTTATAAATCTTGCATAGAGCAGGTGCATCGCTGCATGTTCTGCTCCTCCCACATATTTGTCAACCGGCAGCAGCTTGTTCAGCCAATCGGTATCAAAGCATTTTTCGCTATTCTTTGGGTCAGCATATCTCAAGTAATAGAAGGAGGAACAAACAAAGGTATCCAGTGTATCAGGATCTCTCTGTGCAGGACCACCGCACTTGGGACAGGTTGTGTTCATGAAATCTGCACTTTTCTTGAGCGGTGACTCTCCATCAGGAGCAAACTCTACGTTATATGGCAGCAATACAGGAAGATTTTCTTCAGGTACGGCAACCTCTCCGCAGTGTTCGCAGTAAACCACCGGAATTGGAGAACCCCAGTATCTCTGTCTGGAAACCAGCCAGTCTCTAAGTCTGTAATTAATTTTTAGGCTGCCCTTTCCGTCTGCTTCCAGCTTCTTTACTATTGCAAGCTTTCCGTCGCTGGAAGACATGCCGTCAAATTCCGCGCTGTTTACAAGAACTCCATATTCACAATAAGGCAAATCGTCAACTGAACCATCAGCGCTCTTGATAACTCTCTTGATTGGCAGGTTGTATTTTTTAGCGAAGTCATAGTCACGTTCATCGTGTGAAGGCACGGCCATAACACAACCTGTACCGTAGCTTGCAAGCACATAATCAGCTATCCATACGGGTACCTGTTCACCTGTTATCGGGTGTATTGCGTAGGCGCCGGTGAAGACACCTGTCTTTTCCTTAACAGTTGAAAGTCTCTCTATTTCGGTCTGCTTCTTTGTTTCCCTGATATAATTTTCTACTGCTGCTCTGTTGTCGGCAGTAGTGATCTGGTCAACGATCGGATTTTCCGGCGCCAGCACAACATAGGTTACACCGTAAAGTGTATCCGCTCTGGTGGTGAACACCTTAAATTCTACATCCTGGCCCTCCACTTTAAAGGATATCTCGGCACCCTCGGAACGACCAATCCAGTTTGTCTGAATTTTCTTGGTCTTCTCTGGCCAGTCTATGGTATCCAGCTTATCCAGCAATTCCTGAGCATAATTAGTAATTTTAAAGAACCACTGTGTCAGGTCGCGTTTTGTTACTTCGGTGTCGCATCTTTCACAGGCGCCATCAACGACCTGCTCGTTGGCAAGCACAGTATTACACTTTGGACACCAATTTACAGGGGCTTTTTTCCTATAAGCCAGCCCTGATTTGTAGAGCTGCAGGAACAGCCACTGTGTCCATTTATAGTAGTCAGGCATACAGGTCTTGACTTCGTAATTCCAATCGAAGGTTGCTCCCATTTCCTTGAGCTGCCCTTCCATGGTTTCAATATTTTTCAGGGTAGAATCCTGTGGATGTATACCTGTTTTGATAGCATAGTTTTCTGCAGGCAAACCAAAAGCATCAAAGCCCATTGGATGAAATACTTCATAACCCTGCATTCTCTTCATTCTAGCCCAGGAATCGGTAAGTCCGTAGTTATACCAATGTCCGACGTGCAGATTTGCACCTGATGGGTAGGAAAACATTTCAAGACAGTAAAGCTTTTTGTCGATATTTTCGGGATTAAATTTGTAAATTTCGGTATCTGCCCATTTCTTCTGCCACTTTCTATCTATCTCTGCTGAGTATGGCATTAAATCAACTCCTTTATAATAATTATTGACTTGTTTAAACCAAATTAAGATTATGCCTATAAAGACATAATAAAATAAATAAAACCCGTCTCTGTTAAAAGAGACGGGTTATTCCGCGGTACCACTCTTGTTAGCTTTTTAATTCACATTTGGAAGGTGTTGTTCTGATATATAATCAAAAAACCACCAATAAAACGTGAACTCATAGCTCACTTAATACCTGTAACGTAGGTGAACGGCTGTTTTTAGCAGCAGCTCCACGGCGAGTTCAAAGGATGCAGCCTGCTATGCTTTCACCGTCGCAAATGCGTTGCACAGCTCTCTGGGAGGTTCATTTCTTTTACTATTCCGCTTCATAACCTGTCCATATAGAATTTTCTTCCAGATTTTCAGCTAAAAATCTTAGCTTAACTAGTAAAGAGTATCATATCTAAATAAATTTTTCAACTCTAAGCTTTCGCAAAAATATTACTGTAAGTTCATTCAAAAAATATTACTTTAAGCTTTCGCAAAAAATATTACTCCTGCCAGAATAAGGACTGTCCCTAATAGTTTTAAAGGTGTTATGGCTTCATGGAATATATAGTACCCGGCAAACAGGCTGAAGGCGTAAGTTGTGCTGGTTAGGGCATAGGCTACAGAAAAAGGGATCTTTGATAAAATATAAAGCCACAGTACGGTTGACAAGCCATAGGCAATTATTCCCGATAATACAAACGGGCTTACCAGCAGCTTGTAAGAGAACCCTCCAGTTCTCATAACAGCCATTTTCCACAAAACCTGTCCGAAAATCGTTACTGCTGAGTTTAATATAGTTAAAAAAATATATTTGACAGACATGGCAAATTCCCTTTTTTGATTAGTATTCCAATGGAGGGATTAGTTTATTCGGGTTTTTATGTTTCTGTCTTTTTAGGAACATGGATGGTATAATGATGAATAATCAAGGTGTTTATAAATAAAATAACTCCCAAGGGGTCAAAATTATATGAAAGTATCGCATCAATGTATATATTGTCTTGCAAGGCAAGCAGTAGAAATTGCCGAAGAAGTGACTAACAATTCAGAGCAGCAGGAACAGATAATTAAAATGTCTTTACAGGAGCTTGCAAATACTGCTTTTAGTGAGTCAGCACCTGAAATAGCTTATAGAATGCACCGGCATGCAAAAAACATAACAGGTATTAATGATCCTTATGAACAATTGAAGGAAAGGTATAATGTTTTCGCAAAGGAAATCTGCGAGAGAATAAAAGAGGAGAATTGGCTTGAGAAGGCCGAGGACCGTTTTGATATGGCTTGCAGACTGGCTATAGCAGGTAATATTATTGATTTCTCAGTCGGACTGGAGCTGGAGTTGTCAGATATTATTAAATCAGTAGAGGACAGTATCAAACACGGTATTTTCGGAGTTGGGACAAAGGCCTTAAGAGAGGCTGCCGAAAAAGCAGATAAAATTATGTATATAGGTGACAATGCCGGAGAAATAATCTTTGATAAATTTCTGCTGGAAAATCTACCGCTGAACAAGATCACCTATGTAGTAAAGGGGGGCCCCATCGTTAATGACGCAACAATGCAGGACGCAATAAGTTCGGGAGTTGCGGATCTGGTAAGAGTTATTGACAACGGCCATGCCTCACAGGGGATTCTTCTGGAAAAGTGCTCCTTGGAATTTTACCGAGAATTCCAAGAGTCAGATCTAATTATAAGCAAAGGTCAGGCAAATTATGAAACCTTAAGTGATATTAAGGATAAAAACATATTTTACTTATTAAGGGCAAAATGCAGTTCTGTTGCTGATTCTATTGGCTGCAACCAAATGGATTATGTCCTCACAAGGTTATAAAATCACTTGTTTTTATAGTAAAAAACTGCAAGTTGGGTTCTGTCTCTCAAATGAAGCTTCTCAAGTAAAATGCTGATATAGTTTCTTACTGTACCTTCACTAAGGAACATGGCTTCAGATATTTCCTTGTTATTCAGGCCCTCTGCTATATGCACCAGCAGTTCAATTTCCTTGTCGGTAAGCTCGTAGCTTGTAAAGGAAGAGGTACTGCTGCCTTGCATAAGGCTTGGGAGCTTTGTAATAATTTCATCACCAAAAACGCTCTGTCCCATATGTACTGCCTTGAGAGCGGGTACGATACTTTCAAAGTTCTGTTTAAGCAAATAACCCTTTGCCCCTATCTTCAGAGCCTGAATAATATATGCATCATCGGAAAAGGTCGTCAGGTATAGAATTCTTGCATGGGGATACTGCTTTAAAATTGTTTCTCCGGCATCAAGTCCGGTCATTGTGTCCATTCTGATATCCATAAGCAATATGTCGGGATTCAGACGGCGGTACAGTTCTATAGCCTGTATACCGTTATTTCCAAGGCCAACAACCTTTATTTCAGGGTCGGCTTCCAATATTGTTTTAAGTGAAACGCAAACAAGTTTATCATCATCAACCACCAATATATTCATTATGAAACTCCATTTCACGTACAGAATTTTATCGTCCTTAATTAATAATAAGTTTATTACCAGCTAATTTGACTTGGGCACTGAGATAAAGATTTTAAAGCCGTTTTCTATATTAATATGGGTGTTACCATTAAAGGTTCTTATCCTATCGGAAATATTATTCAGGCCAATTCCGTTATCAATATCAAAAGACTTAACTCTTCCATTATCCTGAATAACCAGCTGATACAGAGCGGGATGCTCTCTAAGAATAATCTTAACCTCAGTAGCATCGGAGTGCTTTATTACATTGGACAAAGCTTCTTTTACAATTGTTATAAAGCAGTACTTAAGCTTTTTGTCCATTGCCCCTGAAATATCATAGTCAAGAGAAACAGGGCAAAAAGTAAAATTTCTTACAAGTGTGGAAATTTGAGACTGCAAATCAATAGATTCATCATGAAGATCGTGTACGCTTCTTCTTATACTGTCCATTGCCTGCGTTAATGTAGACTTTATGGAGGATAGATTTTCCTTAAGCTGCTCTTCCTTATTGATTGCCATTAAAGCGCCAAGCTGGAGTAGGCATCTTGATAGCAGGTGCCCCACATTATCATGAATTTCCCTGGCTATTCTGTTTCTTTCATTAAGAGTAGCCATATTGATTTCGTAGTCCTGCTTTTCCATCAACTCGCTGTTTTTCTTTTCCAAAAGGATTGAACGTTCTTTTGAAGTATCTCTTAAGAGTTTGTATTGACTAATTAAATACTTATTTTTATCTGTCCTGAATTTCAGTAAATAGGAAAGCCCGGCCAGTATAGGTAACAGCCCCCATAAGGGTTTAGACAATGAAGCAAAATGAGTAACGTAGGGAATTATGGACAAAAGGGCAATAAATTGATAATTTACAGCAAACACATCATAGAGGACAAGCGGCATAAACACCAGAAACTCGGGGGCAAATTGGCATAGCAGGGCATACCCTGCTGTAAACAACATTTTGATTCTCCGATTATCAAAATAACTGTTCAGGGACGAAAACGTCAGGCAAAGTATAAATGGAGTAACGCTTATACCGTAGTCCGAATCAATTATGTACAGCACACTGCACGCTATAAAAATAAAAACCTTGTCAACGAGCTCAATCATATAAAAGGCATATCTCCTGGAGAATACTTTCTGTAATTTATAGGAATATTCTATCAAGCATTTAAACAAATCACAACAATAACGTTAACATACCTTAACGGGCACATTCTCAAGATAAATTTCAATTTCATAGAATTAGTTTACATAAATCGAGACTTTTTATGAACCTCAATATACTGAGTTACATAAAATAGACTAAAAACTATATTAAATTTGGAGAAGGATGTTAATGGAAAGATTCGTAGTAATAATGGCAGGAGGAACAGGCACCAGACTTTGGCCTATTTCCAGAAAGTCAATGCCCAAGCAGTTTGTTAACATAGGGGATGGCAGCTGTATGCTGGTTCAAACGATTCAAAGGATGAAGGATACTGTCCCTGCTGATCATTGCTTTATAATAACCGATAAAAGTCTGAAAAAAATAACTTATACAACCGTAAAAGGTTTGATTCCCACAGAGAATATAATACTTGAACCTGAAAGGAAGAATACTGCAGCCTGTATCGAATATGCAGCAATTACCCTAAAAAAGAAATATGGGGAAGGGATAGTTTGTTTTGTGCCGGCAGATGGTTATATTAATGACCGAAAGAGTTATTCCGAAGCAATCGAGTTAGCTTATGAAGCAGCAGAAGAAACTCAGGCCCTTGTGGTTGTAGGAATAACGCCAACTTATCCTGCTACCGGGTACGGATATATCCAGGTAGACAAGGAAAAAGGAGATGATGAAAGACTCCTTATCGTTCAGAAATTTATTGAAAAGCCGGATATGGAAACCGCCAGAAAATTCTTTGAATCGGGCGAATTTCTCTGGAACGGAGGAATTCTAGTAGGGAGTCTTGATGCAATAGTTGAAAGCATTAAAAAGTTTTTACCGGAGCATGATCAAAGAATAGGCACGGCAGCAATGCGAACAAAGGGCTTCAGAAGTAACAGATATATTAATGAAGCATATAATAAAGTACAAAACGTATCCTTTGATAATGGTGTACTTGAAAAAACAGATTGTATTTATGTAATAAAAGGGTTGTTTGATTGGGATGACATAGGAAGTATTGATGCACTGTCAAAGACCTTTAAGGCTGATGACGATGGAAATGTCATAAAGGGCAAATATGTTGGTGTTGATACCACGAATTCCATTATTATCAGTGATGAGACCCTTGTTACAACAATAGGAGTAGACAATCTTATTATTGTCAGCACAAAGGACTCAATAATTGTTTGCCCTCGAGAAAGAGCCCAGGATGTAAAAGGACTTGTGGAGCTATTGAAACAAACAGGGCATGAGGATATTTTATAGCACGGAGGTTTAAATGGTGATTGATAAATTTCTATTAATCAAGTCTACAGGGAACGGTTTTTGGTATGATATGCATCACTTACTCACACAGCTGTATCTCGCTGAAATTACACACAGAATACCGGTGGTTTACTGGGGAAAGAACTGTTTGTACAGTATTGATGAATATAGCGATGCTTTCAGTCAGTTTTTTCTGCCTGTATCGACTTATTCAATAGAGGACCTTGAGAAACCCGACTATACATTTTTCCCCAAGGTATGGAACTATAGAAATCTTCGGGAGGAAAGCACGCCTGTTGAAGTTGAAATTTCGTATGAGGAAACTGTCAAATCACAAGCGAATGTAGTTGTTCAAAATTATTTCATAGAACATGAAAAGTTAATGTATTGGATTGAAAAACATCCCGAATACGGTTTCATATCAAAGTACCTATACAGGGAAATGCTTAAAAAGCATATCCGTTTACAGCCACTTGTTTCAGATGAAATAGAAGATTTTTATTTTACCCATATGCAGGGAGAGAAACTAATAGCCGTCCATATCCGCGGAAGTGATAAGGTAGTTGAAGTAGAGTACCTCAATGAACTTAATAAGAGATATCCGGATGAAATCAACAAGGTACTGGCTTTATACCCAAAGGCCCACGTGTTTTTAATGACTGATTGCAAGGATATTTTAGAGCAATACAAAGAGATGTATCCGGGCAGCGTTATAAGTACAGAGTGCAAAAGGGTTCTGACAGAAGGACCCGGCTCTCACTTTCAGGAGTATGAGGATAAGGCCAGGAAGGGTTTGGAGATTATCAAAGACACCTGGTTAGCTGCCAAATGTGATTATTTCATAGGCAACGGCTATTCAAATGTATCGCTGGCAATAAGCGAGCTGAAGGACTGGGATAGAAACAGGCTGAAGCTTTTATATTGAGTTAAGAGATAGGGTCTATGCAATATAAGGACTACATTTGTCTTGGTAGACATAATCGTTATTTAAAATTTTGTAGGGGGAACTTTTAATGCCTGACAGAGTCAAGTTACTTGAATTATATAGAACAATGCTAACAATAAGAAAAGTTGAGTTAAAAATCGCCGGCGAATACAAAAATGATGAAATGAAGACTCCCATACATTTGTCAATCGGACAGGAGGCTGTTTCTGCCGGAGTATGTGCTAACCTTAACAGGGACGATTATGTTTTCGGTACCCACAGAAGCCATGCCCAATATATCGCCAAAGGCGGCGATGTTAAGAAAATGATAGCTGAGCTTTATCTCAGAAAGACCGGCTGCTCTTCCGGAAGGGGAGGTTCCATGCATCTGATGGCCCCCGAGGTTGGAATTTTTGGGTCAACAGCTATTGTGGGAGGAAACCTGCCGCTTGGAACCGGAACCGCTCTGGCCTCCAAAATTTCAAGCGACGGGAAGGTAACGGCTGTATTTTTTGGTGATGGAGCCGTTGATGAAGGAACCTTCCATGAGAGCCTTAATTTTGCTGCGTTGAAGCAGCTGCCGGTAATATATGTCTGTGAAAATAATGCCTATGCCATAAACTCTCACCAATCAGCGAGACATACAAAGGATAACATCTACAGGTGGGCTGAAAGTTACGGTATCCCGGGATATCAGCTTGACGGAAACGATGTTATCAAGGTGTCGGATTATGCATCAGCTGCAATTGAACGGGCAAGGAAAGGGGAGGGCCCCACCTTGCTTGAGTGCATAACCTACAGATGGAAGGGGCATATTGGAACGGTTACTGACGTCGGAGAGGGGCAGCGCTCTCAGGATGAGTATGACTACTGGCTTTCAAAGTGTCCTATAAGATGGTACACAGGTTATCTATATGATATTGGCCTTCTGGATGAGGTTACTGAAAAAACTGTCAATAGTGAAATAGATACCTTAGTGGGGGAGGCCTTCGAGTTTGCTCAAAAGTCACCAAAGCCGGAACCTGGTGAATTGGCAGATTTTGTATATGCGGGGCAGTAGAAATATAGGGGCAGACATATAGAGGCAACATTTGCTGATAAGAGTTTGTGTTTTATTAAACAGGAGGTTAAAAATGCCTTGGACCACAGTTGAAGTTGAAAAACAGGATAAATTTATCATTGATGATGACTCACAGTCCGGAAGGACTATTTCATATAAGGATGCATTATACGAAGCTCTGGATCAGTCTATGGAAAGAGACTCCCGGGTATTTCTGATGGGAGAAGGAATAGATGATGTAGCAGGAGTTTTCGGCACCACAAAGGGGCTAAATGAAAAGTATGGCAGCCATAGGGTCTTTGACACTCCAATAGCCGAAAACTCGCTCACGGGTATTGCTGCCGGCGCTGCAATGGCAGGCTTGAGACCGGTTTTGGTGCACGCCCGGATGGACTTTTTACTGCTCTCCTTTGACCAATTGGTTAATCATGCTTCAAAATGGAGCTATATGACGGGCGGAAAAGTAAGCGTGCCCATGGTGGTGCGCACTATCAGCGCCAGAGGCTGGGGCTCGGGAGCCCAGCATTCACAGTGTATTCAAGGAATGCTGATGAATGTTCCGGGCTTGAAGATAGCTGTACCGGCAACACCTTATGATGCAAAGGGCTTAATGGTTTCAAGCATCATTGATAATAATCCGGTGCTGTTTGTGGAGCACAGGTGGCTTTACAAAACAATGGGCAAGGTACCCGATACACTGTATTCCATTCCCTTCGGAAAGGGCGTAATAAGGAAAAAGGGCAGTGATGTAACTGTTGTGGCTATATCCTATATGGTCATAGAGGCCTTGAAGGCCGCTCAGAAGCTGGCGTTTGAAAATATATCGGTTGAAGTTATTGATTTGAGAACTATAAAGCCCATTGATGAAGATATCCTTCTGGAATCTCTGGCTAAAACAGGAAAGCTGATAGTTGCAGATACCGGAGCCAGGACAGGAGGGGCAGCCTCAGAAATAGCAGCCATTGTGGCTGAAAAGGGGCTTGAGCACCTTAAAAAACCCGTTGTCAGGGTTTGCTGCCCCGATACTCCCACACCTACAAGCGATGTGCTGGAAAAGGCGTATTATCCCGATGCAGACACTATTTGCAACGCAGTTAGGAAATTGATGAAATAGCAGGAGGGCATAAGCTTTGGACAAATATATAGAACAGGATTGCAGGGAGTATATAAACAGGCTTGATTTATCACCTCTTGATGGGAAGACTGTGTTGATTACAGGAGCTAACGGCCTTATAGGTACCTATCTTGTATATATGCTGCACTTGTCAAACCTTGAGAGGGGAACCCGGATAAATATTGAAGCCGTTAGCAGAAGCTCTCCCAATAAAGCTTTAAGTGAGATATTTCAGTCACGCTACACTTTCAGCTCAAGGGATTTAAACGCACCTGCTTCGCTTGATGCGCTTGGTAAAGCTGACTATATAATTCATGGGGCCACTTATGCCCAGCCGGGAAAATTCCTGCGCAACTATCTGGATACCATGCACCTTAACACCTCAGTGACTGAAAAGCTGCTGCAGAAAGCAAAGGCCGACAATGCGGGATTTCTTTTCATGAGCTCCTCCGAAATCTACGGAGAGCCTGATGCAGCAAATATACCGACTCCCGAGAATTTTCCCGGGCTGTGTTCATCGGTAAACATCCGGGCAATATATTCAGAGGCAAAAAGAATGGGGGAAACCCTGTGCTTTGCCTACAAAAACCTCGAAAATGTGGATGCTAAAATTGCCCGGATATCGATGACTTACGGCCCGGGAGTTACTGCTAATGACGAGCGCGTGCTGGCGCAGTTTATAAGGCAGGCCCTGACCAAAAAAGAGATAGTTATGCTGGACAGCGGCAGTAAGGTGAGAACCTTCTGCTATATAGCGGATTGTGCGTTAATGCTGCTCAACATAATGCTGTACGGCACTGAGCTGGTCTACAATGTTGGCGGAAAGGAAAGCATCACCATAAGAAGGCTTGCGGAAGAAATTTGTACAATAACAGGCAGCAAGCTTTCAGTGGAGAACTCCGAAAAGGTGTCGGCTGAAAAGGTCAAAGTGTCTCCGCAGCATGTTGAACTGGATATAGGAAGAATATGTTCGGAGTTCGGACTCGATAGCTTCAAGCCCATGAGTGAAGGGCTGAAAAGGACTATTGAGTGGAACAGTACGAACTCTGTTTAAAAGTATTGTTAGTGATAGCTGTGAAGCTACTCTATGAAGTTTGATAAGTAAGCCTCATTAACATATAGTAAGCGAGTACAACTTTAATTCAATGGGTAGCACGATAAAAGAGTTTTCTGAAATTTGTAGGTGAAAAACAAGTATGTTACCGGCAAAATTGTAGGATGCAATTTTGAGCAGCACGCTGAGACCAGGATGGTCGAATCGCTGCGACGGTATGAATACTTGTTATGAGCCTTACTATTTCTAAGTCAATTTGTGTCAGCAGTAGACATAATTCTCCAGAATTTAATTGTATGACACGCAATTGACTTTGGAAACTCTTTGTGTGAAACCATTGAATTAAAATTGTACGGGAGTACTATATATTTAATGAGACTACAAATACGATATCGGATAGTAGAGGTCGCATTCACTATACTGCTTGTTGCACTTTGCATAGTTTATCCGCTCAAAATGGAATTGCTTTTTGAGGTTGAATTCAACATTGGGCATCCAGGTTGTAAAAACATATTCCCATATTGCCGAGAGGGTTTTTGATGAAATTTCTTCGGGCCTATGTGGGCCCATATATGTAAATACGCCATATTTGTGGGGTTCAATATTGCACACCCTCATGTCGGGTGGAACAATGCTAGTATTATCAATTTGAACAGAGGGCTGATAAAGGGTAAAGCTTTCTTTAGCAGCAGGAAGGGTAGATAGTCCGATATATACATCCTTTTCGTAGGGGTTGAAAACTCTCAGCCTGTGGTTGTAAAAGAAATCCACACCTAATTTGTTAGCTGTCTGGTTTAACAAATTTTCTTCAATATCCACCTTATACTCGAGTCCCGCAATTGAAAAGGCGGGAAGCACAGTTATTGAACGAAGAAAGACAAGCCCTTCACCGGCACAGTTCATAAAATCTGCGTTAAATCTATCCAGAATTTCAAGAGGGCAGGGTTTTCTGCGCCATTTTGCCGGAGTGGTATTGAATTCCTCTTTGAAAACTCTGTTATATGTTCGTTCACTTCCAAAGGAGTACTTCGAGGAAATAAATTCAATACTGTTTTTGTCATGCATCAGATCGCTGAGAGATTGTGCGATACGCCTTCTGCGTACATATTCCATCAAACCTGTAGAAGTTGCCCCCTTCCAGATTCTCAGCAAATGGAATTTAGAAATGTTTACATTTTCCGAAATATTATCAAGCGTTAGCGATTCCAGTAGGTTGCTTTCAATGAAGCTGGTGGTTTCTTTAATTATCTCAAGCAAATAATTGTCCATACTAATCCCTTTGCTACACATATATAGTTCGCAATTTTTGTCCTGTTTTTACCAAGGTGCTTATGTATAATCATACAATAACCTAATTTTAACAACAATCACTTTTTAAAGAAAGGAAGTTAAAAGTATGGATGAAATGAAACAAACTCAATTGAGGGAGAGGTTCAATTCGGCTGTTAACAGTTTTGTAGCGAAAATAAAGGATGACCCCAATCTCATTGCAGTTATTGTGAGCGGAAGTCTGGCCTACGATTTGATATGGGAGAAAAGTGATATTGATATGACTGTGGTGGTCCGCGATCAAAACCTGAAAAATGACAGCTACTCCATAATTGAGGATGGTATTCTCATTAATGTCGGTATTTCCACAAGAAGCGGGTTTAGAAGATTTGTTGACAGAAACATCGGAGGCTCTTTCATGCAAGCGTATCTTGCAAAGGGACAGATAGTTTATACAACTGACGAAAGCCTGAAGGAATTTTTTGAGGAGTCGAAGGTACTTGGAAGCGATGATATTGCATTGTCAGCATTTTTTATGGGCTGCGAGCTTGTTGGTATATATGAAAAGTGCCAAAAATGGCTGACAGCCAGAGAAGATCCTCTATATGCCCAATTTTATGTCCTTAAGGCTGCTGAGATAATAGCCCATATGGAACTCTGCCTGGCCGGGATACCTGCTTCAAGGGAATCAATCCAGAAAGCTGTGGCTGCAAATCCCGAGCTTATGAAGACTTTCTATCAGGACGCAATGTCGCATCATTTCAGCCCTTCAGAGGTTCAAGCTGCCATAGAGAAGATTGACCGATACCTTGAAAGCAAGCTTGATATACTCAAAAAACCTGTAATTGATTTTATGAACGACAATGAAATTAAAACAAGCACTCTTATAGCAAAACATTTTCATTCCGATATCCACTTTGTTCATAATATGTTTGATTACCTTGCTGGTAAAGGGATTATTGAAAGGGTATCCCAGACAATAAGGATAACTCCGAAAAGCAAGCTGGCGGTGGAGGAACTTGGGTATATACTGATACCCGAGTACTAAAGCTCATAAGATGATGAAATACAAGTAGTTTTGAAATGTAAATAGTTAATGATATGTAATATGAAGGGAGTCTTTGATTTGTCAATTAGAACACATATAGAAATATCGGGAGCCAAACAAAATAACCTTAAAAATATATCGGTAGAAATACCCAGAGACAAGCTGACCGTGATAACAGGGGTATCAGGTTCTGGTAAATCCTCGCTGGCCTTTGACGTAATATACGGCGAAGGGCAAAGAAGGTTTCTGGACTCCATTTCCAATTTTGCTAAAAGCAGAATAAGTCAGCTTAAAAAGGCTAAGGTAGACTATGTGAGAGGTTTGTCGCCCGTTATAGCCATTGAACAGAAAAAGGGCAATAACAACCCCAGATCTACAGTGGGAACAGTAACAGATATAAATGATTACTTGAGGCTTTTGTTTGCAACCGCCGGAACAGGCAGCTGCCCTGAATGCGGCCACCCCTTAAAGCAGCTGTCCGCTGCCCAGATAGCAGAACATATATCAACACTTCCTGTGGGAACTGTAATCGAGTTGAGGGCACCGGTTTATAAAATTTACGGTGAGGACTATGATTACACGTTCCATTTGCTAAGGGAAAAGGGGTTTAAAAAACTTCTGGTTGATGGAGAGCCCTTCTCCCTGGCTGAAAAAAGAGAGCTTGATGAAACCAGGAATTATAAGATAGAACTCATAATTGACCGTTTTACTCTAAAAAATGATTCCTACATTCAGCTGACCAAAACCATAGAGGCTGCAATGCTGGCGCTTGATGAAGACATAATGATTAAAGCGGAGGTCATTGGAGGGGTGGGGCAGGAATTCTATACTGACTTCGGCTGCCCGGAGCATCATTTTACACTATGTGAAATGCAGCCCTTTCACTTTTCGTTTAATACCCCTGCCAGCGGTTGTCACACTTGCTTGGGAGTCGGAATGTCCTACGTGGTGGAACCCCGATTTCTAATAGTTGCCCCTGAAAAAAGCATCAACAAGGGAGCCTTGAGAAGCACAGTTTACAGTCCCAGCAGCAAGGACAGCTACAGATCGGTTGTAATGTACAGTCTTTCTGAAAAATACAATTTTAGTCTGGATACACCCTTTAAGGACCTGCCTAAGGAGATACACGAGCTGTTATTTTACGGCTCAAAGGGAGAGCCGGTCGAAATGCTTCAGCCGCCTTTCTCCCAGAAGAAAAACTGGATAACCGGAAGGGCAAGACCCTTTGCCGGTTTTGTGCATGAGTTGGAAAGCTGGTATAAGCACTATATCAGAAAGACTTCAACCACTGAAGCCTTTGAACCTACTTTTATCAAGGAATGTATGATTGAAAGGGTATGCCCGGAGTGTAATGGAGCAAGGCTTAAAAAGCAGAGGCTACAGGTTACGGTGGGAGGAAAGAACATTGATGAGATGAGCAGGATGCAGCTGCCTGAGCTGTCAGACTTTCTGAAAACCTTAAGCTTTGACGAGGATATACACGAAGTAGCTGATACTATTATCCGTGAGATCAGCTCGAGGCTGGAACTCTTAATTGATATAGGTCTGCACTACATTAACCTGTCAAGAAGAAGCGACAGTATTTCAGGCGGAGAAATGCAGAGAATCAAAATGTCCACACAAATTAGCAGTGAACTTATGGGAATGCTTTATGTAATGGATGAGCCCAGTATCGGGCTGCACCCCAGAGATTCCCAGCGAGTTATTGATACGATGAAAAAACTCCGGGATATCGGTAATACGGTAATTGTGGTGGAGCATGATGTCGATACCATAAGGAACGCCGATCATATCATTGAGATAGGGCCCGGTCCGGGTGTCCATGGAGGTAATATTGTTGCCTCTGGCACCATTGAGGATATAATGAACGAGCCGGAGTCCATAACAGGGCGCTACTTATCAGGTGCCGCTTCCATACCCGTACCTCGGGAAAGAAGAAACCTGGGGGACCTTTTCCTTTCAATTCAGGGAGCAAGGGAGAATAACCTGAAAAATGTGGACATAGATATTCCCCTGGGAGTATTTATCTGCGTAACAGGTGTATCCGGCTCGGGTAAAAGCTCATTGATAAACGAGATACTTTATAAACAGCTGAAGGTTAATAAAACTGGTGCAAGAATCGTTTCCGGTGAACATGACTTTCTTTTCGGAGCGGAACTGCTTAATAATGTTATTAATATAGATCAGACACCTATTGGTAAAAACAGCAAGTCAAATCCCGCAACCTATATAGGCATATATGACAAAATAAGAGAGCTATTCGCCAGTCAGCCGGAGGCTGTAAAGCGTGGGTACAAGGAAATAGACTTTAGTTTGACCCACGCTAACGGAACAAGGTGTGAGCACTGTGCCGGAGATGGAATAATTGTTACCAACCTTCAGTTCATGGCGGATATAGAAACAATTTGTCCTGTGTGCAAAGGAAGGCGTTTCTCTGATGAGGGTCTTGAAATCAAATATAAGAACAAAACCATTGCTGATGTTCTGGAGATGACTGCTGAAGAAGCCCTTGACTTCTTTAAGGAGGACAAATACCTGAAGCATAAGCTGAAAATTATTAACGAGCTGGGCTTGGGCTATATGACCCTCGGCCAGAGCTCAACAACTCTTTCGGGCGGTGAGGCTCAGAGAGTAAAGCTTGCTTACGAGCTGTCTAAAATCAAGAGAGGAGCCCATAATCTTTACATTCTGGATGAGCCTACAACGGGGCTTCACCTATCTGACATCCAGAAGCTCATAGACTGTCTGGTGAGACTTGTAGACAACGGCCATAGCGTGCTGGTTATCGAACACCATCTGGATGTAATCAAGTCAGCGGACTACATTATAGATATGGGTCCCGAAGGCGGCAGCGGTGGTGGTATGGTTGTTGCTGAGGGAACGCCTGAACAGGTAGCAAAAGTAAAGGGCTCTTATACAGGCAAGTTCCTGAAAGAGGTTTTAGGGTAAAAAATATCAGTATTTTGGTTTACCCTCTCGTATAATATACTAAAATAGTTTAGATAGTGTTAACTAATCTATGAAAAACTGAAGTAAAAAGTATTGAACTTTGAAAAGTGAAAAATATACCTAGAAATTGTATTTCGAGTGGTAATTTCCGCATTTATTCCACGTTCCTCTTGCCATTGAGCCTCTTACGACATGTTTAAAGGCATCACTGGCAGCACCCATTCTGAACAAGTAGAAGGGCGCTGTA
>JAEWOH010000031.1 GCA_023460955.1 Bacillota bacterium
GCCTGAGGCTCCTCCGGTGAGAAATCAATAACGGTACGTTTCCGGATCTCTGCTCTTTGCACTGCATTATCACGGGGTACGAAATGAATCATCTGTGTTCCTATCTTTGCAGCTACTGCCTGAACCAGATCCTCCTCCCTGTCTACCTTTCTGGAGTTGCAGATCAGACCGCCCATACGGACGCCGCCGGTCTTCGCATATTTTGCAATACCTTTGGAGATGTTGTTGGCTGCATAAAGGGCCATCATTTCACCGGAGCATACGATGTAGATTTCCTGAGCCTTGCCTTCCCGAATCGGCATTGCGAAGCCGCCGCACACAACGTCGCCAAGAACATCGTAAAACACATAGTCCAGGTCATCGGTATAAGCTCCCAGCTGTTCAAGTAAGTTGATGGAAGTGATGATGCCGCGTCCTGCACAGCCGACACCGGGTTCCGGACCGCCTGACTCCACGCCCTTGATTCCGCCGTAGCCTTCCTTCATGACCGAATCAAGTTCAATATCATCCCCTTCATCGCGAAGGGTGTCAAGAACCGTTTTCTGTGCCAGACCGCCCAATACCAGTCTGGTTGAGTCCGCCTTCGGGTCACATCCTACAATCATGATGTGTTTTCCCATCTCCGCAAGTCCTGCCGTTAAGTTCTGTGTTGTTGTTGATTTTCCGATTCCGCCTTTTCCATAAATAGCAACCTGTCTCATAGCACATCCTCCTTTAGAATAAAAAAAAGGTAGCCAGCAGATAAATATCTGTGCTACCACATCGTAACAGTGTGTCTCCCTGAAGTTTCGTCGACTACTTAGGTTGTATTAACTATATTGGTTTTCCCCCTTGATTTCAATATTGCATAATAAACAAAAAAATTTCTCATTAAAGTCTTGTTTCCACTATTTTTTAACAATATCAAATTGTTTTCTGACGATTGCGGCATAAATGGAACCATGTCTAAAAAAAGTTTGCCTTGATAAACTTAAGCGCCGGAGGGCCATCCCTAAGGACAGCCCTCCGGCATTTCATTCCATACGTAATTCAGTCAATGCCCACCATGACGGAAGTAGCCTTGATGATTGCATAAGCCACTTTCCCCGGTCTCAGTTCCAGATCCTGAACTGCCGCCAGGGATACGGTTGCCGACACAACATTGCCTCCCCCGATATCAATTCCTACAATTGCATTGACTGCTCCTGTATCAATACTGACTACTTTTCCTTTTAACTGATTTCTTGCACTGATTTTCATAGTCTTTACCCTCCTGCATGTGATAATTTTTTAAATGAGTAAAAGTATTGCATCCTCCGGAAAATGAATATAATACGGAAACCGCACTGTTTCTTCTTCTTTTTCCTTAAAAACAGGCTTATCCATCAGCCACCAGATATCCGTACCCTGATTTCCTTTTCCGTTGCAGAAAAGAAACTGTCTCGTAAAAGGAGTCTCTGCGTAGCCGGTCTGTTTTACCTGCATGGTGTTCACACCATCATCGCCCGGATTATCTTCATCCCGCAACGGTACAAGATTGTGGGCGCGGATGCCTATGTAATGAATGTTATCATCAATTCGTTCCCTGGCACGGAGACTGATTTCCCAGTCAATCGCGTACAGCTCATAATCTCCCGTCTTACGGATAGCCGAAATGTTCTTGCAGCCGGTCAGTCTGGCCGCCTCCATATACCGCGGCTTATAAAAGATATCTTTGGTCTTTCCCGTCAATACCCGCTTTCCCTCTGCCATTACCATGGCATCTGCACAGAGCTTGTAAATCTCATCCCGGGAATGGGAAACCATAATCACATCTCCGGAATATTCCCCTATCACCTTCATCATCTCAAACTGCAGACTGTCCTTCAAAAATCCATCCAGTGCGGAAAACGGTTCATCCAGCAGGATGATCTCCGGACGGTAAAGCAGCATCCTTGCCAGTGCCACCCGCTGCTGCTGCCCGCCCGAAAGCTGAGACGGATAACGCTTTTCCAGTCCTTCCAGGCAGAACCGCTTTAACTGCTCCCCTATTTCCGGAAGCCGGTTTTTCTTTTTTCCTCCCATCACAATAGATAAGTTTTCCTCTACTGTCATATTGGGAAACAATGCATAATTCTGGAACAGGTAACCAACCCTCCGCTCCTGGGCAGACAAATTGATGTTTTTTTCAGAATCAAACAGTACCCTGCCGTTTAACACAATCCTTCCGCTGTCCGGTTTTTCAATTCCTGCAATGCATTTCAGCGTCATGCTTTTTCCGCACCCGGATGCCCCCAGGATTCCCATACAGCTTCCGCCGGTCTCAAATGCCACATCCAGCTTAAATCCCGGAAATGTCTTTTTTATCTCTGCCTGCAATGCCATATTACATCCACCTGTTCGTATTTTTTATCCCTTTTCCCGAGATATAGTTGATCAATGTCACCACAATAAATGACAAAATGACAATGACGCATACCCAGAACCCTGCCGTATCCCAGTTTCCTGCAGCCACTTCCGATGCAATTGCCACGGATACTGTCCTGGT
>JAEWOH010000032.1 GCA_023460955.1 Bacillota bacterium
TCCCGCTCAGCACATATCATTACTGACATGCACCGGGATTAGCTAACGGGCTTCTTGGTAATTACCCGTGCCAGTCTTACACTGGCAAGTGTGCTCCAGCTTGGCTGGACGCACACAACAAAAAAGAGGTAGCAACCTATAGCTACCCCACTCTCTCTAGTTGTATTTATCTTTATTTCATTTTTAGCACGTTGTCAATAGCCTGCTGAACGCGGGTTTTATCAAAGGGCTTTACTATAAAATCCTTTGCCCCCATTTTTATAGCATCAATGACCATTGATTGCTGTCCCATTGCAGACACCATTATTATTTTGGTATTGGGCGATACAGCTAAAATTTCTTTAATAGCCATTATTCCATCCATTTCAGGCATTGTTATATCTAAAGTCATAATATCCGGTAAAAACTTCTGAGCCTGAGAAATTGCTTCATGTCCGTTGGAACCTTCTCCAACTACAACATAATTTGTATTTTCTACAATCATTCTTTTTATGAGCGTTCTCATAAATACAGCATCATCAACCACAACAAATTTAAGTTCTTCCATTAGACACATCTCCCAATTCATACATCATTAGTGATAGAGCAACTATTCCGGCAGTTTCAGTACGAAGAATCCTTGGACCCAGAGTTATCTTTCTAATCCCCATATTTCCTGCCAGTTCTATTTCTTGTTCAGTAAATCCACCCTCAGGACCAATAAAAACAGCAGCACTCTTTATACCTGAACATGCTGAAGCTAAGCTTTTAAAACCGGTTGCATACTCTTTTTCATAAGGTATTACAGACAAATCCTTACCTGAAACAAGTTTTACAGCCTCGGAGAATTTCACAGGGCTTCCAACTTTGGGAACTAAGCCCCTATTACACTGCTTTGCAGCTTCAAGAGCAATTTTTTGCCACCTGGTAACCTTGGCTAAAGAATCTTTATCAGTATTTAGCTTGACAACACACCTATCAGTTAATACAGGGACAATTTCGGCAACACCAAGTTCAACACACTTTTGAATGATAAGCTCCATTTTATCTGCCTTTGGTAAGCCCTGATACAGTGTTACCTTCAACGTCGGCTCAGTTTTATTTTCTGCCTGTCCGGTAATTTCTGAAGTAATGTGATCATTGCCGATCTCAGATATAACAGAAGTATAATCCATCCCATTACAGCAAATAGTTAATTGATCGCCTTTTACTGCTCTGAGAACTTTTTTCAGATGCTGATAATCTTCACCTATTATTTTTATTCTATTATCCTCAATCTGATTTCTATCTACAAAGTATCTGGACATTTAAACACCATTGCCACCCATTCACCCATTTCAAGTGTATCAATGCAGGGCATTCCGTTTTTTGTACATGCATCAATAACATCTTGTTGTCTCTCCTTTATTATACCTGAAGTTATAAATAAGGAGTCCTTTTTTAAATAATAAGGTATAAGTGAAGACAAGTCAATAATTACATTGGCAATGATATTAGCCACTATCAGGTCAAACTTCTGCTCTTCCGGCTTTAAATCCGATAATATTCCTTTATTAACTTTTATTTTTGAAGATTCACCGTTTATTTCTATGTTTTCCCTGGCTACTTTTACTGCTACTTCGTCTATATCAATAGCTTCAACTTTTTCAGCTCCTAGTTTTGATGCTATTATAGAGAGAATTCCGGTTCCGCTGCCTATATCAAGAACTTCATTGCCTCTTTTAATATATTTATCTAATAGGTTTGAGCACATTTGAGTTGTTTCATGAGTACCGGTTCCAAAAGCCATACCAGGATCCATTTCAACAATAATGTCATTTGCTTCAGGCAGATACTCTTCCCAGGTTGGCTTTATGACAATTCTGTCAGTAAGTTTGAAAGGCTTATAATACTTTTTCCATGCTGTTGACCAGTCTTCGTCATCAACTTCGCCATAACCCTCAAGTCCTTTTCCAACATCGAGAAACTGAGAAATATTTTTAAGACCGTCATTTACTTGTTTCAGGAGGTCGTTAATACTCAAGCCGTTCTGAAAATATGCCTTTATTATTACATCTTCTCCCAAAGCTTCCAGGAAATCTTCATCAGCATAATCCAGAGTGTTTGGTTTTTCTATTTCTTTGCGAATATCAAACGGATCCTGAATTGCCACTCCGCCTGCCCCCATGGATGTCAGCATTTCGGAGACTGCATCACTGGCTTCATCGGTGGTGTTTATCCGTATTTCATACCATTTCATTATGTTATTTCCTCCTGACAACTGTCTTCTTATCTACTTATCTTCCATCTACTAACTACTGAACTACTATCTACTAACTACTATCTACTGAACTACTATCTGCTAACTACTATCTACTGAACTACTATCTGCTACTTAAATGCATCCTTCATTTTGTCGAAGAAGCCTTTTCTCTGCTCGTGGACCTCATCTCCTCCAAGCTCTGAAAACTCCCTTAGTAATGCCTTTTGCTTCTCATTGAGTTTCTTCGGTACTTCAATATTAACCTTAACATATTGATCTCCTCTGCCATTGCCCCTCAGATAAGGAATTCCCTTCCCTTTTAATCTGAATACAGAACCTGTTTGTGTACCCTCGGGAACAGTATACTTTACTTTTCCATCCAGAGTGGGAACTTCCAATTCTGCACCAAGAGCCGCCTGTGTAAAAGTAATAGGTACCTCGCAGATAACATCGGTCCCCTGACGTTTGTACAGAGGGTGAGGCTTTACTCTGATATTTAGGAATAAATCACCGTTGGGGCCTCCCTTTGAGCCGGGATCCCCTTCCCCGCGAAGGGATATTGTTTGTCCGTCGTCAATTCCGGCAGGTACATTTATTTTAAGCTTTACATTGTTTCTGAGCTTACCTTTACCGTTACATGCCGGGCAAGGATCAGTTATAATTTTACCTTCACCTTTACAAACGTCACAGGTCTTAGTATTTACAAACTGTCCAAACGGTGTATTCTGTTTTATCTGAACCTGACCGCTTCCGTTACAATGCTGACAGGTGCTTGCATGTGTGCCAGGCTTAGCTCCTGTACCTGTACATTTCGAGCACACTTCCATTCTACTGACATTTATTTCACGTTCAACTCCAAAAGCGGCTTCCTCAAAAGTAATTTCCATTGCATACTTGATATCGGCGCCCTTCTGCGGTCCTCTTTTTGAACGGGATCTGCCTCCCCCGAAGCCTGACCCTCCGAAGAAGGTTTCAAATATGTCCCCGATTCCGCCAAAATCAAAATCTCCGAAGCCGCCTGCACCTCCGCCGAAGCCGTTTGGATCTGTTCCGGCATGACCGAATTGATCATACCTGCTTCGTTTTTCAGGACTGCTTAAAACCTCATAGGCTTCATTGGCTTCCTTAAACTTCGCTTCGGCTTCCTTATTTCCGGGATTAACATCCGGGTGGTACTGCTTTGCAAGATTTCTATATGCTTTTTTTAGTTCGGCATCGCTAGCGTTCTTTTGAACTCCTAACACCTCATAATAATCTCTTTTTTCTGACATCCGATTCAACTCCTGTCTCAAGCTGTTACTTCAGCTGTTGAAAACATATTAACTATCAAGAATAAACGAGCTTGATTACTCTTTCTTGCCTATCTCAAAATAAGCCAGAGCTGAATACTCAGCTTTGGCATTAAAAACTTATCCGGTTCTACTAAATTGTACTTAATTTAACCAATAAGTAGCTTATTTAATTGAAAGGGGCTTTAAATACACTTTAAAGCCCCAGGTAATGATTGGCTTAATTAATCATCACTTTATTATTATACATTTATTTGTCATCGTCAACTACTTTATAGTCTGCATCAACAACATTGTCATCGTTACCAGCGCCTGGAGCACCTTGCTGACCTCCAAAACCTGCAGCATTTGGATCAGCTCCCGGAGCTCCCCCTGCCTGCTGATATACTTTGGAAGATACGTCATAGAAAGCCTGTTGCAATTCTTCTGTTGCTTTCTTTATAGCTTCTGTATCAGTACCCTTTAAGGCATCTTTAACCTTATTTACTCCTGCTTCGATCTTTGACTTATCATCTGCAGAAACTTTATCACCGAGATCCTTAAGAGATTTTTCAGACTGGTAAACCAGTGAATCAGCATTGTTTCTTACATCAATTTCTTCTTTTCTCTTTTTATCGTCGGCTGCAAACTTCTCAGCTTCCTTTACAGCCTTGTCAATATCAGCATCGGAGAGGTTTGTTGAAGCTGTAATAGTTATTTTCTGTTCATTTCCTGTGCCCAGATCCTTAGCTGAAACGTGAACAATACCGTTGGCATCTATATCAAAGGTTACTTCAATCTGTGGAACTCCCCTTGGAGCTGATGGTATTCCGGTTAATTGGAATCTTCCAAGAGTTTTATTATATTGTGCCATTTCTCTTTCACCCTGAAGGACGTGTATTTCAACGCTAGTCTGTCCATCAGCAGCAGTAGAGAATATCTGGCTCTTCTTTGTAGGAATTGTTGTATTTCTTTCAATTAACTTTGTAAATACACCACCAAGAGTTTCAAGTCCCAGTGACAATGGAGTAACATCAAGGAGTAGAAGACCTGTAACATCTCCAGTTAATACACCTGCCTGAATTGCCGCACCAACAGCAACACATTCATCAGGATTTATACCCTTGAAAGGTTCTTTACCAAGGTACTTTTTAACTGCTTCCTGAACAGCAGGAATTCTTGTAGAACCACCAACTAATAGTATTTTATCTATTTTATCAGGAGTAAGTCCTGCATCCTGCATTGCCTGTCTGGTTGGACCCATGGTCTTTTCAACCAAGTCAGCTGTTAATTCATCGAATTTAGCTCTGGTAAGAGTAACATCAAGGTGCTTAGGTCCGGATGCATCAGCAGTTATAAATGGCAGGTTAATATTTGAAGTAGTTACACCTGAAAGCTCTATTTTAGCTTTTTCAGCTGCTTCCTTTAATCTCTGCATTGCCATTTTGTCGCCTCTTAAATCTATTCCGTTCTCTCTCTTGAATTCATCTGCAAGGAAATCTATAACTCTCTGGTCAAAGTCATCTCCGCCAAGTTTGTTATTACCATTAGTAGCTAAAACCTCAAATACTCCGTCACCAATTTCAAGAATTGATACGTCGAAAGTTCCTCCACCAAGGTCATAAACCATTATTTTCTGATCATGCTCTTTGTCCAAACCGTAAGCCAATGCTGCCGCAGTTGGTTCGTTTATTATTCTAAGTACTTCAAGACCAGCAATTTTACCTGCATCCTTTGTCGCTTGTCTCTGTGCATCACTGAAATAAGCAGGTACGGTAATTACAGCTTGTGATATTGTTTCTCCCAGATAAGCTTCAGCATCGGACTTAAGCTTTTGAAGAATCATGGCTGATATCTCCTGAGGGGAATATTTTTTATCATCTATAGGAACCTTTCTGTCAGTTCCCATGTCTCTTTTTATTGAAATAATAGTTCGTTCAGGATTAGTGATAGACTGTCTTTTTGCGACCTGACCTACCATACGTTCCCCTGTCTTTGAAAATGCAAGAACTGAAGGGGTTGTTCTATTACCTTCCGGATTAGCTATAACTACAGGCTCTCCGCCTTCCATAACCGCTACACATGAATTTGTGGTACCTAAATCTATACCAATTACTTTTGCCATAATATAAAGCCTCCTTAAAAATTTTAATCTGAATTAATTAAAGTTTTATATTTATATAAACAAACCGTTATATAATATGTTTAAAAATTATTTTATATTTAATTTGCAACCTTAACCATGCTGTGTCTTACTACTTTACCCTTCATAGTATATCCCTTTTGGAATTCCTCGATAACCACGCTATCCCCGTAGGCTTCATCGGAAACATGCATTACAGCATTATGAAGTTCGGGATCAAAAGAATTGTTCACCGCATCTATTGGCTGAACACCTATTTTATCCATACAGTCCTTAAGCTGTCTCATAACAAGCTCTACGCCGTCTTTAAGAGGATTACCTTCCATATCTTCAGCCGCTTTCAAGGCTCTTTCCAAATTGTCCACCACTGGAAGGAATGCGTTAACAATATCAATTGACGCATCAAGGCCTAAAGCTTCCTTTTCCTTTATAGTACGTTTTTTATAATTATCAAACTCGGCTGCTGTACGCTGAATTACATTCATGTATTCTTCGCATTGACGAGTCTTTTCATCCAGCTTCGTCTTTAATTCTTCTATTTCACTTTTGTCATGGTTTTCGTTTTCAGTATTGTCACCTTGACCAACAGTCTCTGCATTAATGCTATCTTTGCTTTCCTCTGCAATATTTACCTCTTCATTGGTATCTTTATAGTTCTTGTCTTTTTTCATTACCCGAAAATTACCTCCTTATTATATGTCTATCCATCACCCAGAAGTTTTAATATCTCCTGATTAATTTTATTTCTTATATAATTCAACGATGAAACCACCTTTGAATACTCCATTCTTGTCGGTCCAATAATACCAATTGCGCCTATAACATAGTCATCCACACTATAAGATGCTGTAACAAGGCTGCAATCCTTTATTCCATGAATAAGATTTTCATTTCCAATCTGAATTACAATTTCATTTTTATTGCTGTTTGTATTTAATATCTCAGACATCAACTTTTTTTCATCCAGCAGACTGAGGAATTCCTTTGCCTTCTGGACCTCTTTAAATTCCGGAAAATTTAATATATTTGTTGTACCTTCAAGATATACCTCAGGTTGATCTATGAGCTTTATAAGTTCCTCTATACCGTCAAGTATCGGCCTCATCAGATCATACGGCAAAGAAGTTAACTGTTCCGCCTCACCGTTAAGGAAATTACGCTTAAGCATTTCCAGGGTATAACCTTTTAATTTATCATTCAACATATTAGAAACCTGGATTATAAAATCAGGTGTCACTTTATCTGGAATTCTTATGAGATTGTTACGTACTATATTAGAGTCTGTGACAACAATCACCAGCGCTTTTCCAGTCTCGATAGGAACCACTTGAACAGCTTTTAACACACTTCTTTTTATTTGAGGTGTAACTGCCATGGAAGTATACTTGGTAAATTGTGACATTACAACTGAGGCATTTCTTATAATCTGGCTTAATTCATTGATTCTGATATCCATGGCATTTTTAATTTTTTCAATTTCACTATCAGACAGATCATTTATTTTCATAAGCTGATCCACATATAGTCTATAGCCTTTATCAGAAGGTACTCTTCGGGCCGATGTATGCGGCTGCTCCAAAAAGCCCATCTCTTCAAGGTCTGCCATCTCATTTCTTATGGTTGCAGAACTGAGGCCCAATTCATGCTTTTTGGCAATAGTTCGGGAACCGACCGGCTCTGCAGTATTTATATAATCATCAATTATTGCCTGCAGAATTTTTAACTTTCTATCGTCGAGCATTATGGTAACCTCCTTTTCCCTGAACATTGAAATAAAATATTAGCCATTAAATGAAACAAACATCCTAATTCTTTTACTTTGTTAGCACTCTTAAACGTTGAGTGCTAACATATACTAAAAATAACACTAGCATTTTTGTTTGTCAAGTAGTTTTATAATAAAAATTTACCTGCTTAAAATACCATATTTATCAAAAAACCCTGCTCCACTTCGTAGGTGGAGCAGGGTTTTAAACCACTGAAATGATCTATATTTACTGAGCCTAAACTCATTGTTAATACTATTTCTTACTGTTCCCCGCCGTCCTGATATCCATTAAACTGTTGAGGCTGCTGTGGCTGTTGTGGAATTGCATATCTGCCGGTTTTTTCACGATATAAGTCAAAGTAATAAACTATAAGAATGAATTCAGCTAAACCGGTTACGACAGGTGTTACAATACTTCCAACAACAGGAATTAAGCCTATGATACTTCCTAATATAGCCCCGGCAATGTTGCCGCAGAGATTAACAAGGATAGTTATGCCAAGGATAGGCCAGAAATTTCCTTTAACTGTTCTGAAAGAATTCTTCAAACCTGTAGTAATATTGCTGTCCTCAACGCATACTGAAGGGAACCATAATGCCATGTAAGTTGACAGCGTTATTAATCCAACAATGAAACCGAGAACAAATAATACCATAAGTATGATTCCGAATGGCACAGAAACAGCTCCGATAATCACACCGGCAATTACCATCAGTATAATTAATGCTACGCCCAGGCCTATACCGATAGCTATCCAAAGCAGACCATATAATACATATCTGCCTATGTATTTCGACATACATCTTGTAAAATCACTTAACTTTGCATTTCCTGTTTCATAATGAAGATTAATAATTCCATAGGTAGCAGGTCTTACAAGCAGCATAAATACAAAAGATAATATGCCGGATAAAGCTGAGCTTGCAAAAAATGCGCCTGTATTTATTCCCTGGAACAAATCAAAATAATTTAATGTTCCTCCTCCGTACTGCATGTCTTCAATCATTCTTTGAAAATTCTGGATTAATGTGCCGCTGTTTGTCAGCAGTCCAAGACTACCAACTCCAGTAATCAATGCCGGTATTGCTAACGAAATCAATAAAGGCAATGTCAACAGGAAATTCTTAAAAGTGAATTTAAAAGCATTTTCAAGATGTCTCATAAACCAACCTCCATTTTAATTTTTGTGATAACTTTTACAAGTTATCATTTATATATGCATTGACAAGGCTGTTATAGCTTGCCATTACATGCTGGGTAACAGGGTTTTGTGCCGAATTAAGTTTTAAATCATCAATATTGCTTACAGGAAGAACTTTTAAAGAGGTTCCTGTAATAAAGGCAGCATCAAAACTTATTAGAGAATCCAAACCTATCAGTGTTTCAATAACTTCATATCCTAATTTTCTACAAACGTCAGCCACATACTGTCTTGTTATACCTATAAGTACAAAATCCTCAGGAGAAGTATAAATTTTATTTCCTTTAACAAAAAATACGTTAGACTTTCCACCTTCTGTTATCTTGCCTTCATCATTTACAAGTAAGGCTTCAAATGCCTTCTTTTCAGTAACTGTTCTCTGAAGTTCTTCTTTGTATCCGGCATGAATCATTTTAACATTTGGATTCTTCCTTTTGAGCTTAATTGTACAGCAAGCTACACCGCTATCATATTCAGTTTGCGATGGATAATAGAACTTGTTTATGAACAATAAAAGGTTTTGTTCATGCTCATACTGCAGTACTATAACCTTTATATTACATTCTGCAAAATTGTTCTGATGGCAAAGGGCTTTAATCTGCTCTTTAATCTCTTTTTTAGAAGTATTCAATTCATACTTTAATTTAGCCATTGAATTCTTTAACCTATTAAAGTGATCGTCAAAAAATAAAGGAACTCCTTGAATAATCCTTATTACTTCATAAAAGGCTGTATACTTATCCTCACAGTAGGAGTTTAGTTTTTCAGCCGGCAAGGCTTCACCATTGATGATACATATTTTGCCAACATTTTCTTCGAAATTCATTATATATGCCCCTTTGTATAGTAAAATATATTGATAAATTTTGGTAATGCCATAATAATTTTAATAATATATGCTTTTTTTGTCAAATAATAAATATACGATAATTAATAACTACTATTTTGAAACTAATTCGCGTATTGCTCAGCTTATCTAGTCAATTTCGTCAAGAGAGAGGTGAAAGCTGGGAACAAATTTATCCATAAAATATTTTACCTCCTCCAGCTCAATCTCTGATATGGTGGCCAATATTGTTTCACTGGCCTTCTTGAATTCATTATTTCCTGCTTTAACTTCTTCAATGCATTTTATGTACGCAGAAATTCTGTCGGCTGCCTTAACAAGTCTCCAGCATTCCACATCATCAGGATTCTTGAAAAAGAGAGAATAGTATTCGTCAGCCATTTCTTCCGGCAGCATGGAAATTATTTTTTCTTTTGATATATCCTCAATATCCTTGTATATCTTACTTATTTGAGGATTGTAATATTTTATCGGAGTAGGCATATCGCCTGTAATAATTTCATTGCAATCATGAAACATTGCAAGAATGGCTACCCGTTCCGGGTTAATTTCACCATTAAAATAAGTGTTTCTGATAACAGCCAGTCCGTGAGCAATAATTGCCACCTGAAGACTATGTTCCTGAATGTTCTCTGTATATGTATTTCGCATTAAGCCCCATCTGTTGATGTATTTCATTCTTGAGAGAAACGCAAAAAAATGAAAACTCTCCGGTTCCATAGTATACCTCCTTGATATATCCAACCCAAAAATAAAGTGAAATTTTACCGGGTTGCAATTAACTAATCGGAGAAGAAGTCACTTTGTGACTTCTTCCTAGGCCATTTGCATAAAATGCAAATGGCCTTTTACATCCAATATATTTCTTCAAAACAGTTTTGGGCAAAAGAATCTGTCATACCCGCAATAAAATCTATCACTTTCTGTGCATCACTTTCATTCTCACTGTAGCATTTATCGGCAATGAAATTATGAAACATACGATATACTTTTAATTCACTGAATTGAAGCTTTTCAGTGTCTACGAGACTTTCAAGCAGGCTGTCGAAAAGACCCTCAAGAGTATTTTCCGCTATTTTTTCATAACGTGTAATCTTGTCAGCTTTGTAAATCAACCTTACATTTTCATTTATAAGCTTTTCAAGAGCTTCACCCTTTGCCGGGCTTAACTGAATGCAATCCTTTTCATAACTGTTCTCTACCAGATCACAGACAAGTGTGTTTATGATTTCGCCATTGCTGTGTCCCAGTTCGTTTCTTATATCACGGGGTATATCCTGCATATCCATTAATCTGACTCTTACTGCATCTTCAATATCTCTGCCTACGTAAGCAATTTTATCTACAAGTCTTACGATACAAGCTTCTAATGTATAGGGCAGTGCACCCCGTTTTTTAATATTAATAAGTTCAGCAGGAGTTTTGCCAAGATCACGTTTTAGTATATATTCATTATATTTTTCTCCACAGTGTGAAACTATACCGTCCTTAACTTCAAAAGTAAGATTAAGTCCGTAGTTATCATTAATTTTTTCTTTTGAAATTCTGGTAGCAAGCTTTTCGACAACTCTGAGGCTGTGCAGCTCATGTTGGAAAGATGATTCGCTGTCTATTTTTTTCATACATTTATTAAGTACACTCTCACCGCTGTGGCCGAAAGGAGCGTGCCCAAGGTCGTGTCCCAACGCTATGGCATAAGTCAAATCCTGATTAAGGTTCAAAGTTCTGGCTATTGTTACTGCTATTGAGCCAACGTTAAGCACATGCTCCATGCGCGTACAGATATGATCATTTTTTGCATTAAAAAAAACCTGAGTCTTATGTCTCAGTCTTCTGAATTCCATAGAATATAGAATTCTATTTCCATCCCTTTCAAAGTCAGTTCTGATTGGACATTTTTCTTCAGGCACCAATCTTCCGAAGGAGTTTACATTTCTTGCTGCAAATGGGCTTAGCGAAGCCTCCTGCTGTTCTCTCAGCTTTCTCCACTCCATAAATCCTCCCATCTTGCTGATTACCGCAAAAACGAATAGTAAAACTTAAAAAACAGCTGATACTTTACTATAATATACCATAGCAAAATACCAGCTGCAACCTGTATTACCTATCACTAATCGTTTTAATTAATTATGCAAATAAAATTAATAATGTGACTTTCTGTATGTTCCGCTGCAGAATAAAGCAATACCTCCACCAATCAGAGCGATAGGAACAAATATTTCAGGTCTGATAATTGAGGACATTTCACTCAAGATAATACAAACCATAAAGAATACTGCAACTCCACCGACAATAAGGCTCGAAATAAGCAGCCCCTTCTCCCTCTTGGAGAATATGTACATTTGAAATAAGCCCACTGCTACTGAAAGAATGTAAACAGGCCAGGTATACTCAGCAAAATTCCAATCTGTAGCGACTTCAAACATAAACAGTAAGCCAATGGTAGTAATTATACCTCCCGGGATTAGTAAACCCGGCTTTGAACCTGTAAGGAAAAAAGCAAGTTCAAAAGATAAGCCTACTAAAAGCACAATGAATACCCAGAAGTCTACTGAGTTCAATTCAAATATTTTTATACCGAACAACCATCTTAATAATAAACAAACTACTCCTATGAAAATAAGTACAACACCTATAAAACTATTGTTTCTTTTCATTGAAAATCCTCCATAAGCCCACACGCTTCAAATTTCATACAATTATTATACCTAGCTTGATTTTTATTTGTCTGAATAAATTCGAATTAATTTGCAGAAATTTGATAATACTAGTATTGCTAAAATTTTACATGTCACTGGTGGTGTTACCTATTGAAAAAGCTCAGCATAAAAACAAAAGTAATAATAAGTCTTTTAACCATACTGATTAATCTATACTGTCTTTTTATTTTTGAAAACAATTATAACTCCATCTATCACCCAACTGAATCTAAAATAAATCTTACAGGGCTTTTGTCTAAAAGAAAGCTCTCAGAATCAGATTATTCATTGCTGCTTAGACAGACAGGATTAGGCAGACCTGCTGTAGACGACCTTCTTACCGACGATAATGGCAAAGATAAAATATTATCCTTTCAAAAAAATTATTATACCAGAAACAGAATGTATACTGAAAAATTAAATCCCTTTACAAGTCAGGAAACATTACTCTTAAAGTCTCAAGACGAAATTGGTAACAATCTACTGGCGCCATTAAAAAATGGAGATATCCTTCTTACAAAATCTACGCAAACCCTGTTCTGGAGACACGGCCACTGTGGAATTGTTGTTGACGCTGCCCGCGGAATAACTCTGGAATCACTTGAGCCAGGAACAATAAGTATGAATCAGGATATAAACAAATGGATATATTACCCCACACTTAAGGTATTACGTTTAAAAAACGCAGACAGCCGAGTTCTTGATCAGCTTGCGCAATTCTCGGGAAAAAACCTGATTGGTAAAAAATATAATATACTGGCTTCAAAGTACTATAAGAAACGAATTCCAACTAGCGAAAACTGCTCACAATTAATCTGGCAGGCCTTTTATAATTTTGGATATGATATTGACAGTAATAAAGGAATTATCGTAACTCCTGAGGATATAGCAAAAAGCCCTTTACTGGAAATAGTCCAGATAAAAGGCTTTAATCCTGACAAAGCGTGGTAGCTTCAAGCAATAAAGGAACTAACAACAAGAGTTAATATTGACATAAGCATAGCGGCATAATCCATATAGTTAAGATGATACTTTTTATAACCACTATTCTTTTGTCTGACATTAAAACCTCTAAGTTCGGCCGAAATAGCACTTCCTTCTATTCTCTTAACAGAAGATATCAGAAGTGGCACACATAATGGAAGTACAAGCTTAAGTTTTTTCAGAGGATTTTTAGTGTCAAATTCCACACCCCTGGCAGTCTGAGCCTCAATTATGCCATTCATTTCATTTTCAAATATGGGTATAAATCTTAGAGCCGTTATAAATGCAAAGGTATATTTATACGGGATGTGAAGTTTTTGTACAAAAACATTGGTCAAATCACTCATTTTTGTTACCGTTAGCATTAAAACCAGAGGCATAGTTGCCCCAACAAGCCTTAATACCAGCAGAACCGAGAATTTTAGACCTGTATCAGTAATTATAAGGTTCAAGGGCAGCTCGAGAATCACATTACCTGAACGAATAAAAAAGATCTGAAGCAAAAACAATATAATACCTATCTTCAGTAAGGTTTTTAATAAGGAGAGTGCTTTTCTTGCTATACCTGCCGCAGCTGCAACAACTAAATTTAATACTATTATACCCGCAGCCATTAAGAGATAGCTGCTAACAAAACTGCTAAGACACAATAAAAATGCCATTAGCATTTTCGCCAAAGGGTTTAATCTATGAATTAAGGTTTCACCTTGTGAGTATTCAAGCATACCTTTCATATTATCTCCCATCTACGCGCAAAGCGCGTACACAAATAGTAATGAAAAGACACATAGTGGCTTTTCGCTGCGTAAAAGCAAGATGACCAACCGGATGTATTTTTCACGCTAATACCCTCCGCCCCATAGCTAATCTTTCAATTTTATCGGCCATTTCTTCAACAGTTAATACATTACTAAACTCATTACCAAGTCTAATTGACAATTGGGCAATTTGTGGCGGTGCTAATGAAGTCCGTCTTAAAACAGTATCATTAGTCATAACCTTGTTGCACTTATCATCGGCTAAAACACCGCCATCCCCTATTACAATAACACGTTGAGCAAAATCTGTGACCAGCTCCATGTCGTGACATACCATTATAACTGTTGTACCCTTGTCATTAAGTGCTTTGATTACTTCCATTATCTGCATGCATTCTTTATAATCCAGTCCCGTTGTGGGCTCGTCCAGGACCAATATCTTGGGAGACAGTGCCAGAACTGATGCAAGTGCAACCTTTTGACGTTCTCCTCTGCTCAGAGAAAACGGGTCTTTTTCTGCACTAAATTCAAAACTATCTATTGTTTCCTTTGACCTCTTCTCAATCTCATTTTTATCACTGAATATACACTTAAGTCCAAACTCAATTTCGTCCTTTACCGTATTCCTGCAAATCTGTCTGTCGGGATTTTGAAAAAGAAAGCCCACCTTGCGAGCGAGCTCACTGGTTTTTGAAATTTTAGTGTCCAAGCCTTCCACTATTACTGTCCCCGAAGTTGGTTTCAACAGACCGTTAAACAGTTTCATTAGTGTAGTTTTACCTGCTCCGTTTCGCCCTACTATAGCAATAAATTCACCGTCATTTATATTAAAATTTATATTTTCAAGAATATTCTTTTTATCATAGGCAAAGCAAACATTTTTAAATTCTATCAATTATAAACCTCCATTTACTGCGAGCTTTTATTTAATAACTTCCTTTACCATTGTTTCTGCATCGTCCAGATTAACAGGTATCTGGCCTTCGTACAAATTCCTGGCAATAAGGGTATTTCCAAGCGAAGCTACTCTGGGACAGTTTACACCTATGTCTAAAAGTTTTGTTGTATCTTTCAGAACCTCTTTAGGTGTACCATCGAGATAAATGTTACCTTCATTGAATATAAGCAGCCTTTTTGAAAATTCACTCAGCAGCATAATTTTCTGTTCCACAACTACTATGGTTATACCCATTTTTTCATTCAGCATCCTTAACATGCTGAAAATCTGCTGACTTGACTGAGGGTCCAATTCAGCGGTTGGCTCGTCCAGCACAAGAATGTCCGGCATAAGAGCAACAACAGCGCATATTGCAACCTTTTGCTTCTGGCCTCCGCTCAGTGTACTGATATTTCTATTCCTTAAATCTGCTATTCCCACCATTTCAAGAATGTCGTTTATACGTCCCTCTATTTCATCATGGGATACACCAAAATTTTCAAGACCGAATAACAATTCATCCTCAACGACTGACGAAACCATCTGGCCATCAATATCCTGAAATACACTGCCTACATTCAAAGCCAGTTCTGAAGGAGAGGATTCTACAGTATCCTTGCCCTTAACAATAACTTCACCATAGAAATCTCCTTCAAAATGATGAGGAATGACACCGTTTATAGCATAAGTAAAAGTAGATTTGCCTGCGCCGCTGTTTCCTATTATTCCTACGAATTCGCCTTTCTCAATATTTAAATTAATATTGTTTAAGGCATTCTTTTCTCCATTTTTGTATTTAAACGAGAAATTTTTAAATTGAATCATTGTTGTCTCCGTTTCTGTTTTCAGCGCTTCAGGCCAATAACTGATTACCGGTCATCCTTTCCGCGCCCCAAAGCAAGCTTAAGAGGTATATATAGAACCTGAACTATTACTGAATTAACAACAGCTGTACCCAGTACGATAACCAGGAATACACTCAAAGGCATGGTCTTAACATTTGCACCGGTATAGAAGGCAGCATAAAGAACCCCGATAAATGTCATACCGCTGGCCAAGGTGCTTAAAAATGTTCCGATTATTGGTCTGAGAGACAGTTTTCCGATTTGAAGCGGTAAATATACCAGAATTGCCATCACTATCGCACCAACCGGCTCACTCAAAAGGTTAATATAAGGAGTGCCGGGGAATACCTGACAAATAGCACCTGCAATAATTCCTATTACGATGGCTTCCAGAAATTTCGGCTTTATCAGCAGTATTGCCAGACAATACATTGCAATAATAAAATTTGGTTTCATGCCTGCTGAAAACAACGAACCTACAAAAAACTTAAGAACTGCTCCAACAGCCAGCAGTACACCAACCAGAATGATATCCGATATTGACAAGCCTGCTTTCTTTTCTTTTACTACTACTCTCTTTTCTACTGTTTCCATATAAAAAACCTCCACAAATTTATTAGTAGAGGTTGGAAGTTCTGTTTTATATAATTTTTATAGCGTTAATTCAGGTACAGTATATTAATCACATATGATATGTACTTACCAGAATTTACAGGCAGCCTTCTATGCTGCTGCCCGGTGAAAGACTTTCTTCACCGCTATCTCATCTCGTCTAGTCTCATCTAATCTCTTCTCGTCTCTACTTGTAAATCAATATAGCATTCGGGAGCCAGTCTTGTCAAGAAAATATATTTGGTTCACTCAACGTTTCACAACAGGTTTATTTCTAAAAATCAATCTATTCTGAAAATACTTTTGCATAGTAATTTGTATCAAGTATTTTTGTTGAATAGGTAAATTTGTTATTTACCTGTTTCGCTATATCAGCCTTATACGCAGCATTTACAGTATCCTCTGTCTGCCCGTCCTCCAAAATGAGTTTTCTTAGCTTTGAGTTGTATCTGGCTTTATCAGTTAACCAGCTCCAGTTTGAGAATATTACCAGTGGCGGGGCATCGGACATTATATCTCTGCCCATAAGCAGTCTGGAATCATACTCAACCCCCATAAGATTTGATATAGTAGGCAGAATATCCATACTTGAACAGGGTTTATCTATTTTTACCGGAGTCATTCCCTTTGACCATAAAATAAAGATCCCTTTATACAGTTCAAAATTTTCTTCAATTTTATGTCCTGCCAGCTCACTTATTTCTCCTATGGTCAGTCCATAGGGATAGTGATCGGGACTTATTGCAATCAACGTGTTTTCAGCAATCCCGGCTTCTTCAAGACCGGCAATCAGTCTTCCCATAGCTCTGTCAAGCTCAATCTGGCAGGCCAAATAGGCTTTCACATGCTCGGAGTACGGCAGATTTCTAACAAGCTCCTTATTTTTGCTGGCCATGGCATTCCCACCAAAGGTGTACTGCAGATGACCGCTTACAGTCATATAATAGGTGTGAAACGGGTTGGTTCCCAAGTATTCCGGTGTAGTTTTTTCAATCATTTCTACATCTGATTCAGGCCAGGTCTTATTCAGTTCAAGTCCGTGCCCCACCGCTTTAAAATCGTAGCCCATATTGGGGTGCGAAACATCTCTGTGATAATATGTGTAGGAATGATCATGATAAGCTTTAGTGCCATACCCCAATTTTTTAAGTTGATTTCCCAAACAGAAGGGCATATAGTTTCTGCCTGACACATAAAAGCTCCACACACCTGATTTTGGCACAAGAGAGTTGCAGGCAACATACTCCCCGTCCGAAGTACTAACTCCCCATATAGGTGTATAAAAATTAGTGAATTGAAAGCCCTCCTGTGACATTTTATATAGTGTAGGAGTCAATTCCCTATTAACAGCGTACGGAGAAAAGCCCTCTGCTGTTATTAATATGAGATTTTTACCCTTGTACATACCGGAATATTTATTTTTGTTGGTTGGTTGGATACTCATAAAGTATTTATGCATGGCATCGATCTTTGGGTCAGCTTCGGCAGCCATAAGTTTGTCAAAGTCAATATTCATAATGTTAAAACCGACAGCGGTGCTCTCATTTTCGGCATTTGTATCTTGAATTGTATTTTGTTCAGGATTATCCTGTTTATTTATAATTTCCTTATTGGAGCTGTTGCTTTTTGAGCTACCACTGTCTGAACTTCCACTTACGGAACCAAAAGTCGTATCAGTGGCTAACGCATCTTTTTCTGCAGGAGGTGCTATTCTATTATCTACTTGAGAATTTTCGTTATCATTCGCGGTAATTTCCGTATCCACATTAAAACCAAAAATCAGGTGTTTTAAGTCCAGTCTTGTTGTAGTAAAAAGACCGAATCTGTCCACCGACAGATCAGGTATCACAGCTTCAGAATAAAGAAATTTGGGGCTTAATTCTCCCTTGTCAGAATTAAAAACTGCCGCTGTTGTTAGTAATTGCAGGATAATTACAGAGCCTGCGATTATAGCTTTAAAGCTCCAGGCTGTTTTATCGGGAGGGATTAGCTTATTTCCAAAAACAGTTATAAAAATCAGGGGTAAAAGTAAAAATAGTATAGCTATAGAGTTTTTTCCCATTGCGGTTAGTATTTCTCTCCAGAATTCTATGACTTGTCCGGCACCGTTAAGGGAAAATAAAGCAAAAAAAGCTGTAAACACATGATAGTACACAACCTGTATTATGTATATCAATGTAATTGCTGCAGTAAGAGTAATTGATATTATTCTGTTAATTTTCCGTTTTGTAAAGGTTGAAAATATGTACAGTAAAAGCCCGGCAGGTATTGAATAGAATACCATATATATGAGCCCTGAATTGAACAGATTTTTGAAAACCGCCACTTTAAATACTACTTCCAAATAAATAATTGCAACCGGGTAGAATATTAGAAACCGGTAAAGGAACAACACCAAAGAAATTGTTTTCAAATTTTCATATATTCTTTTTCTTATTCCGGATGAATCAGGTATTTTTTCAGATAGTCTGACTAGAAACTCTTTGGTATCCTGAGAAAATCTTTTTCGCCGGAGTTTTAAATTGGTAGTCAATTCATAAATTTTCACAAAAGCTGTACTTCCTGTTCTTTATTTTATATGTCACATTTTATAACACTCTATATTTGTATAATAGTTTTTTATGATATTTCCGCATAGAAATGTTTATTTTTTCTTTCCCTCTAAAAAATAGGTGGCTTCCATATCGGCAGTATTTAATGCGAATGCAAGCGGAAATTGTTCAAATGCATCTCCCACATTTCTTTTTTCTTCGCAGCCTGAAAATCCCATGTGATATCTTATAGCAAATGCCTCTTCCCTTGTCAGTTTCATGAACCCTGTTATTATGTACACTGATTTTTCACCATGACCATAAGGTAGTCGGTCATCATACTCATATGTTGGAACACTCTGCCATATTCCATTTTCATCTTTTACATTTCGTGTGCCGGCCTTATAACAGTTTATTTTGCAAAGGTCATGGAGCAACGCTGCTATTGCTATAGTTTCCTGGTCATAATGTAGCTTGTAAATATTTTTAACTCTTTCCCTCTCAATATAATCCAGAAGGCAGTCATAAACATTCAAGCTGTGTTCTACCAGACCTCCCTCATATGCGCCGTGAAATCTGGTACTGGCAGGTGCGGTAAAGAAGTCACAGGATTTTGAAAGAAGATACTCCAGTAGTTTATCTGAGCCTTCACGATGTATCTGTGTATTATATAATTCGAGATAACGCTCTTTATAACTCATAATTCCCCTATCCGCGTTGTTGGAAGACGCAAAAAATAATATATTGCCTTAAAAACAATCCACTTTTATTATAACTTACAATTAACTATCAAGACAAGAAATCAAAGCAACAAAAAACGCCCCTTCTCAGGACGTCTGTTTATTTCTATTTTGGCTGTTCTTTAAGCGGAAGCTCGCTAATATGATAGGTTACTACTTTTGAAGCTCTTGGTGCTTTGGTATTTTTAGTTGCGGGTTTTTCCTGGGCAGCAGGTTTAATAGTTCTGGACTTGGCTGCTTTTTTTACTTTTGAAACCGAAGAAGTTACCGGTTTATTAGAACAATTTTTATTGGTACAATTTCCATTTACCATAAATGATCCACATTTACAAAATTCTGCCATTATTTTCATCCCTTCAGTATTTATGAATTATCAGTATACCATAACTAAAGGATTTTTATACGTTTAATTAAAAATTTTTCTCAATATGCGATGAAAGAAATTAGGCCTTAGAAACTATTAGTTTCTAAGACCTTATTGTTTGGAGCTGAAAGCGGGAATCGAACCCGCGACCTGCTGATTACGAATCAGCTGCACTGCCAACTGTGCTATTCCAGCATTGCTGCTAGATTTAATGTTAGCACTAAATTTAACCAAATTCAATATTTTGGTAACCAGTTTGTAATGGATACAATATAAAAATATTTATATAGCTTAATTACTTATTTATTCTTAAATCACAGGGTTGGGATTACGTTATAGACTATGTCATATATAGCATCAGCATCATTACTTACTGTTATCCGATCAGCAGCCTGTTTCACACCTTCCCGGGCATTTTCTACCGCTATACCCACATCGGCATTTCGAACCATCTCTATATCATTATCATAATCTCCGACAGCAATAATCTTTTTATCTTTAAAATGCTCCATTTGTCTCATGACCTGTAACGCAGAACCTTTTGAAATACCTTTTTTCAGTATTTCGAAATAATACTCATGAGAGAAAACATTATCAAAGTTACTCTCGAGAGTAAGTCCTTGAAAAGCTTTCTGAGCCTCAATCAGAGTATGATGCTTGTCATAAAGCATCAGTTTAAGCCATTCGTGCCCCAGTACCTCGTTTAAATCGGCTCTTCTAAACTGTTGCTTTTCACGAAGCACATATTCATCAATATTTTCTTCAGGTGAGATTATGAACATACCCTCAGGAGTAAAAATTTCAACAACCGCTTGATTAAAGTTTGTCATGGAAAAATTAATGTAGTCAACCAGGAGTTCCTTCTCAAGGTACTCAGCCGCCATCAGTTTTTCATTATGAAAATCATAGATTGCTGCCCCGTTATATAGGATGCAGGGGCCATTAAGTTTTAAATCTTTAATAAAAGGCCTTACAGTTTGAATAGTTCTGCCGGTAGCTATTGCAAAGCGTCCGCCTTCAGATGTAAATTCATTTATGGCAGACAGGTTCTTCTGTGAAATAACCTGCTTTGAATTTATTAATGTCCCGTCCAAATCGCTGACAATTAGATAATCACTATATTTGTTCATAATATCCCCATTAATATTTTTAGAAATATTATAGCAGATGTTATTTCCATGATACAAATATAAGTTATAAAATACAAGTGCGTCTTAAATTAATGAGTATATAAAATAATCATTAATTTAAGACGCACTTGTATCGGATTAATTAGCAATTAAAAACATATTTTTTAACAAATGGTATTTCAATATTTTTTATGGCAATTGATCCTTGTATTGCTGGTTTGATATCTTATCAACTTCTTCAACTATACCCTGATTATCAAGCTCATTTGTGTAGTACTCTTCAAAATCAGCATAACCGCCCATATCCTGCGGCGAATCTGATGAACCATATTTCATAACGTCATTAAGCTGGTCAATTCCCTCGAATTCATCGTCCTCCTGCTTATTAAGATACTTTCTCCCAAAAGGAGAATCAAATATTTCTCCGTACTGCTGATCTGCTGTGTTGATTTCCTTTGCCTCAAGCTTCATTTCACAGTCATAGCATAACCCGGCACTAGGTTTCGCTTCAAGTCTTTCAAAACCTATTTCCTTATGACAGTGATCGCAGCGCCCGTAAGTACCAGCTTCGAGCTTTTTCAGTGCCTTCTGAATATCATTAAGCTTTGTTTGTTCATGAACCTTAAGTGCCATATTCAATTCAAGTGTATATAATTCTGTACCGTGATCTGCAGGATGGTTGTCATAATTGGACAGTTCTGTCGGGTAATGTTCACTCATGTCCGCATCGCCGTTTCTGTGCATTGTCCGTATTGTCTCAATCATCTGCTTTTCCTGTTCTTCAAGTTTATGCTTTAATTGATCCAATCTGTACTTTTCCATCAGGCTTACCTCCGTTGTCCGGTGTAAAAATTTGTGTTACGGTTAGTCCATGTGTATCTTAATCTTCCCTACCTCACGTTTCTCATACTGCTTTGAACAATTTTAACAATATCGCTTATAAATTCACCTATATACGGCAGATTATATTGAACAATCCTATTTAAAATATAAATTGCTATAGCGCCCAATAGGGTAAAACCTATGGCTATTCCAAACCCTCGTGCCACTCCGTTGATAAAGTTAGCCCAAAGCATTTTTCTGGGATGCTCCAGAAAATACACGTAATCAACAAATTTCATTTTTTCCATTTTTAGTGACATATCATCAATTTTCTTATTTAAGGATTCAATAAGTTGATTATGGTTTGCCATCTGTTTGACTAACTCCTTTCAATTTAATAGCGCTGTGTTCACTTTCTAAAAAGCCATCTGATAACATTATGTTTGTTTAGTTTAGCTTTATTTATACAAAAAAATAACCGTTGGTTAATTTCAACGGTTATTTCAGGTAATACTCTTTTAATATTTTCCAAATTATTAATGATTTTAATTTTCTTATTTATTAAGTTCTCTCTACTTTACAAGTAAGCTCTTTGCGAAATTGCTTATTTTGCCAGATCATAAATAGCTTTTTTAAGTAACGCAGTATCTTCAATTGTACACTGGAATACTTCTCCGATCCTTCTTGGAAGCACAAACTTAAGCCTGTTATCTTTCACCTTTTTATCGAAGAAGATCTGTTCAAATACCCTTTCTACGTCCATTCCGGGAAGTGAAACCGGTAAGCCCAGCTTTACAAGCATTGACCTGACCTGTTCCACAATTGCTTCAGGAAGTATGTCCATATAGCAGGATAGTTTAAAAGCTCCAACAATGCCTATTGCAACACATTCACCATGTAGAAGTTCAAAGTTCTGTGCAGTTTCAATTGCATGACCGATGGTATGACCTAAATTCAACACAGCTCTTAGATCATCTTCCTTCTCATCCTGTTCCACAACCTGTCCCTTGATGGAAACATTTCTTTTTGCAAGATACTGAAGAACATTTTCGTCGAAGGCAAAGATTTTATGTGCATTATAACTCAGGTATTCACAGTATTCCTCATCCATTATTAGTCCATGCTTTATTACTTCTGCCAAACCTGCTGATACTTCACGTTTTGGAAGAGTTTTAATTGTGTTTACATTAATAAAAACAAGCTTGGGCTGATAAAATGCTCCAACAGCATTTTTATGTCCTTCAAAGTCAACACCTGTTTTTCCTCCAACGCTGCTATCAGCTTGAGATAATAGCGTGGTAGGTACCTGCACAAAATTTATTCCCCTCATATAAGTCGCTGCGGCGAAGCCGGAAACATCGCCTACGACGCCTCCGCCCAATGCTACCAAGGTACTGCTCCGGTCAAGCTTGTACTCTACCAGCTTTTTATATATTCCATTAACGGCGTCAAGAGTTTTGTGCTCTTCGCCGGCAACAAGTACGTGCTTGTAAACCTCAAAACCGCTTTCCTCAAATCTCTTTATACATTCCTCGGAGTAAAACCTGTCAACATTTTGGTCTGTAACAACAATCAGTTTTTTTCCGGTTCTTAAGGAAAGCACAGTTTTACCCAGTTCCTCAAAATTGGTTGTAATACATATAGGATAGCTTCGTTCTTTTAAATTAATCATGTGCCTAATCATTCTATATCTCCATTCCGCCGCTACCGCAGTTGCTATAAATAACCTTTCATTGTCTTACCAAAGGATAAGACAATGAAAGGTTTAACACACACTGCATGAAGTCCGAAAACAGCTATTATTCAACAACCTCTGAACATCTCTTACAAAGAGTAGGATGCTTTTCATCCTGACCTACAAATTCACTGTACATCCAGCACCTATCGCATTTTTCGCCGGGAGCCTGTTCTACAGCTACCTTTATACCCGGCATTTCTTCTCCACTTGCCAGCTCTGCAGGTGCCTCCTGAAGCTTTTTGAGCTCGGCTCCTGATACGATAAATATGGTTACCAGTTCTTCCTCAATGTTCTTAATGAAATCATAATCTGCTCCATCAGCATAAATCGTAACCTTAGCATTAAGGGAGTGTCCGATTGTCTTATTTGTTCTTGCTACTTCCAGAGCCTTTGATACGTCTGAACGCAAAGCGAGTATTTTATCCCATTTTTCTGCAAGTGCAGTATCAATATATTTTTCATTTATTTCAGGCCAGCTGTTAAGCTGAACACTTTCGGTATCATCCTCGGCCCTGTGAGGCATGAACTGCCATATTTCCTCTGTTGTGAAGGCAAGTACCGGAGTAAGCATTCTGACAAGTGACTGCAGAATTTCATACATAACCGTTTGCGCTGCTCTTCTTTCCTTTGAATCTGGCTTTGAAGTATAGAGTCTATCCTTTATAATATCCAGATAGAAGTTACTCATATCAACAACACAGAAATTGTGTATTGCATGGAACATCATATGGAATTCATAAGTGCTGTATGCTTCATTTACCTTCTTTATAAGGTTGGTCATCTTATATAGAGCCCATTTGTCAAGCTCGTTCATTTCATTGTAATCAACACTGTCAGTTTCAGGATTGAATCCGTTGATATTTCCGAGAATATATCTTGCTGTGTTTCTGATTTTCCTGTAAACCTCAGAGAGCTGCTTCAATAAATCCTTTGAAATTTTAATATCAGTTGTATAGTCTGAGGAAGCAACCCAAAGTCTCAGTATATCCGCACCATACTCTTTTATTACGTCAGCGGGGTCTATACCGTTACCCAGTGATTTTGACATCTTTCTCTTTTCTTCATCTATAACATAACCGTGGGTCAGAACCTTCTTGTAAGGTGCTCCCCCTCTGGTGGCAACTGATGTCAAAAGAGAAGACTGGAACCAACCGCGGTGCTGGTCGCTTCCTTCAAGGTAAAGGTCAGCAGGAGATGAGAGCTCGTCTCTTGTCTCCAGAACTGCAGCGTGGCTGGAACCGCTATCAAACCAAACATCCATAATATCTGTTTCTTTAGTGAATTCACCGTGACCACAGGAACACTTTGTATTCTTCGGTAATATTTCTGAAGCGTCAAGGGCATACCATGCATTTGAACCCTTATCTCTGAACAGGTCTGCAACAGCCTTAATGCTTTCATCTGTTATCAATTCCTTGCCGCAGTCCTTACAATAGAAGATCGGAATCGGAACACCCCAGATTCTCTGTCTGGAGATACACCAGTCTCCTCTGTCTCTGACCATGTTTGTGATTCTTTCCTGTCCCCATTCCGGAACCCATTTAACGGTTTTAATAGCTTCAAGCGCATCATCTCTGAAGCTGTCTATTGAAGCAAACCATTGTTCTGTAGCACGGAATATGATTGGCTCCTTACATCTCCAGCAATGTGGGTATTGGTGTGAAATTTTTTCCGATGCCAGAAGTCTTCCGTCCTGTGTAAGTCTTTCTATGATTGCAGCATTGGATTTTTTATAATACAGCCCGGCAAAAGGTCCGGCATCCTTTGTAAGATAACCCTTACTGTCAACAGGAACAACTGTAGGTATTTTATATTTCTGACAAACTATAAAGTCCTCGGCACCGTGTCCGGGAGCAGTGTGAACGCAACCTGTACCAGCTTCCAGAGTTACATGGTCTCCAACAATAACCAATGAATCTCTGTCAATGAAAGGATGCTTGCAAACCATTCCTTCAAGGTCCTTACCCTGGAATTTTGCTACTGCTTCATATTCGGTAATTCCGGCTGACTTCATGGTATTTTCAACCAGTTCAGATGCAAGTACGTAGTACTCGTCATTAACCTTAACTACTGAATATTCAAAGTTTTCATTCAGACATACTGCCAGGTTCGCCGGCAAGGTCCAGGTGGTTGTAGTCCATATAACAAAGTTAATCTTTTCCTTAGGAGCAATATCACTGAATAAGCCCTTATCATCTTTTACCTGGAATTTTACATAGATTGATAGGGTTGTGTCATCGGCATATTCTATTTCAGCTTCAGCCAGTGCAGTTTCACAGTCGGGGCACCAGTATACCGGCTTCAGGCCCTTGTATATGTGGCCTTTTTTACACATTTCACCGAAAACTTCTACCTGCTTTGCTTCAAATTCCGGCTTAAGAGTAACATATGGGTGTTCCCAGTCAGCTCTTACTCCAAGGCGCTTAAATGCGTTTCTCTGAATATCCAGATACTTCATTGCAAACCCTTCGCAGGCTTCTCTGAATACAACAGGTCCAACCTCGTGCCTTTTCAGACCCAGTTCCTTTATGGCTCTCTGTTCAATCGGAAGACCGTGAGTGTCCCAGCCAGGTACAAAAGGGGTGTAGTAGCCGGCCATGCTGTGGTATTTTACAACTATATCCTTAAGTATCTTGTTTAAGGAAGTACCAAGATGTATGCCTCCATTTGCATAAGGCGGACCATCATGCAAAATAAAGCTTGGCTTTCCTTTAGCTTTTTCAAGCTGCTTATGGTAAATGTCCATCTCTTCCCACTTTTGCAGGAATTCTGGTTCTCTTTGAGGCAGGTTTGCTCTCATGGGGAAATCTGTTTGTGGCAGATTAAGGGTCTTTCCGTAATCTTCTGACATTCTAAATACCTCCATAATTTAATTATTCCATTTTTTAGTAATAAATAGTTAGTTTTTGTGTTATTGTCTATATTACAAATTGCAGTCTACCTGAAATAATAAAAAACCCCATTCCAAAAAGTTAAGATTAACTTTAAGGGACGAGGTTGTTTTCGCGGTACCACCCAATTTACTTTGTCACATACAAAATTCGGACATATAATCAAAACGTGACAATAATCACTTCATTTATTAACGGCTCTTCACCGGCACACCCTACCTTGAATTTACTATTTGCGGCATTAATCGCCACATAAATAACAATTTCTTTTATATATTCAGGCTGCAACTCATGGATGATTTTCAAAAGCTTGAACCTGTGAACTTCCACCAGCCGTTCACTCTCTGCGAGGCCAATTACTTTTTACTCTTTCCAGTCATCATATTTAAGTATTAAATTTCTTTTAATGATACAACAACATTTTTTCCAAGTCAAGGTTAATACAATAAAATTATATACCGGTTTCTTAATCAACATAGAAAGCTTCATTTATTTTATTCAAGATAAAAAAGCAATCAAAACTATCAAACACACAACCTGATAATTTTGAATATCCTAGTAATAAGATTATTCACTAGATAGCGGTAAGTGTGACTTTTTATGAATTGTAACTATCAGGATATTATTAATAAAATAAGAAATGGTGAATACAAGCTGCTTGGTTTTGGCTCCTGCAGATACGTTTTCGATATGAATAACGGTTATGTTGTAAAGGTCGCTAAAGATATCCGTGGTACAGAACAAAATATAAATGAGTATAATATATTTCAAAGCGGAAAGTCAGGCTTCTTTGCCGAGGTAGTCTATATATCCGAGAATAATCGCTTATTGGTAATGGTTAAGGCATTTAAAATAAAAAATATCAATACAGTCCTAAGATACTATAATTGCAGAAACATAAAGTCACTTGTAAGACTGGATAATTTTATTGATGACATTAACCAATTCGGCATAAGCCTTGGAGACATTGTAAGGGTTTCCAGCTGGGGAATGGTCGATAATGTTCCCTTAATGATTGATTATGGTTTGACTCATCAAACATTTACTAAGTATTACGGACGCAATCTTTTACTCAGGAAACGTTACACTCCCATAAGGTACTGGTAAAGAAGAATATGTTTTAAATCCCTTGCTGTAAACATTTTTCCAGAATTTCCATACCAGCTTTAATTTCCTCCATACTACAGGATGCAAAACTAAGTCTTAAGCCCCTATCCTTGTTTCTATTATCGTGCTCGTAAAATACGCCTGAGGGTATAATTACAAGCCTGTTTTTCCTGCATTGATAATAGACCCCTTCTGCCGATAGGTTTTTGGGCAGACAAATCCAGAAATAAAGTCCCCCGTTTGGCTTCCTGAAGGTTATACCGTACTTTTCCAGCTTTTCTAGCTGATTGAGCATAAACTCATACTTACCTCTGTAAATTTCCTTCATATACTGAAGGTGCTCCTCCCACTTTCCTGTTCTGAAATATAAGTCCAGAGCTCTCTGAATAAGACCTGAGGAGGATAGTTCACTGCTATGCTTAATTTTGGTGAAATCCTTTATCAAAAGCTCCGGAAGGCACATGCAGCCAAGTCTTAAGCCCGGCATAAGAATTTTTGAAAAACTTTTTAAATAAATTACATACTCATTTTTATTATCCAGCTGCTTTAACGTAACAAGCTCATTATTATTAAAGCTCAGCTCCGACATGGTATCATCTTCGACTATATAAATGTTATATTTTTTCGCAAGCTGAAGAAGACTTATAAGTTTCTCTTTGCTATAGCTTACGGTGGTAGGATTTTGACAATAAGTCATGATATAGATAAGCCTGGGTTTACAGATTCTTATTTTCTTTTCCAGATCAACCAGATCGATCCCGTCCTCCTCTAAATTAACTCCTACAACACGGGCACCCCTTGATTTAAAAAGTGTAACTGCTCCGTCATAGGTGGGATTTTCTGTTATAACATAATCCCCCGGATTAAGCATTGTTTTAGCAATTAGATCTATTCCCTGCTGAGCACCTGAAACAATCAGCAATTTATCCTCAGCCTGTACCTCAATGCGGTATTTTTTATTCAAGTATTGAAGTATTGACATTCTAAGTGGCTTAAAGCCGTTACTTTCCTGATATCCAAAAGCAAAGCCCTTATCCCTTTCAAGTACCTCGTTTATACATTCTCTGAAAGTCTCTGTGGGAAAAATTGAAGGATGCGGGGTTGCGCTTGCAAAATTTATTATATCTGCATCAATTGTCATGCCTAAGTCCCCGGAGGAAAGAGTATCCCCCTTTTGTATTTTTGTATTGGAAACATAATAACCGCTGCCTTTTTTAGCCGTAATATATTTGTTGATTTCCAGCTGCTTATATGCGTTAACAACAGTTACATTGTTAATATTCAGACTTTCTGAAAGACTTCTGACAGTTGGCAGCTTTTCCCCCTGCCTTAACTCACCACTATTTATAAGCTGCTTTATATGCTCAAAAAGTTGAAGATACTTTGGCTGCTTGTCATTTTCTAATTGTATCGTTACAATATTCATTTTTCCTCCCAAATTGTTTTAAATATATTGACTTATGCATAACACTGTGTAAAAATAAACAAAATTTATATGGTTTTCTTTTGAATTGTTTCGATACAATTCAAAAATCATTATAAAAAGTATATCAAAAATAATATAAATGTAAAGGAGTTTTGAAGGATGACTGAAAGATATGAATTGAACAAAAATCTTGCACAAATGTTAAAGGGCGGAGTAATCATGGACGTCGTTAATGCAAAGGAAGCTGAAATTGCACAGAAGGCCGGAGCCGTTGCAGTTATGGCTCTGGAAAGAGTGCCATCAGACATAAGAAAAATGGGCGGAGTAGCCAGAATGTCAGATCCAAAAATGATTAAGGAAATACAGAGTGCAGTTTCCATTCCTGTAATGGCTAAGGTGAGAATAGGACATTTTGTTGAAGCACAGGTCCTGGAAGCACTCTCTATTGATTACATAGATGAAAGTGAAGTTCTTACTCCGGCCGACGAAGATTTCCACATCGACAAGCATGCCTTCAAGGTTCCTTTTGTATGCGGCGCCAAAAACCTCGGGGAAGCCTTAAGAAGAATCGGCGAAGGCGCCTCCATGATAAGAACCAAAGGTGAGGCCGGCACAGGCAACGTGGTGGAAGCTGTAAGGCACATGCGCACCGTTACCACCGAAATCAGGAAGGTTCAAAGTGCCTCAAAGCAGGAATTGATGACTATAGCAAAAGAGTTTGGCGCTCCTTATGATCTGGTACAGTACGTTCACGAAAACGGTAAGCTTCCTGTTATCAATTTTGCTGCCGGCGGTATAGCTACACCTGCTGACGCGGCTCTGATGATGCAGTTGGGCTGTGATGGAGTATTTGTTGGTTCGGGTATTTTCAAATCCTCCGATCCAGAGAAGAGAGCGCGCGCCATTGTAAAGGCAACTACTTATTTTAACGATCCTGCAATTATCGCCGAGGTTTCGGAAGAACTTGGTACAGCTATGGATTCTATAGATGTAAGAGAGCTATCCGGAAACAGCCTACTGGCTTCGAGGGGATGGTAAAAAGTACTTTTGCTACGCAAAAGTACTTTGGAAAAACCCTGAGGTTTTTCAATCATATTTTATACGCGAAAGTTCTTTGGAAAAACCCTGAGGTTTTTCCTGTCATGATTTACACGCAAAAGTCATTTGGAAAAACCCAAGGTTTTTCATTTTAAATAAATAATCTGTCACAGGAGGGAAGCTGCATGAGAAAGATTATTGGAGTTCTCGGCTTGCAGGGCGCTGTACAGGAGCACCTTGACAAGCTGAATAAAATTGAGAATGTTGAAGCCTGTACAGTTAAATATAAAAATGATATAGGGCATATAGACGGACTTATTATTCCCGGGGGTGAGAGTACCGCAATCGGCAGGCTACTGGCGGATTTTGAGCTGACAGAGCCTCTCAGAAACAGGATTATTAACGGAATGCCGGTCTGGGGCACCTGCGCGGGCATGATTATTCTGGCAAAAAAGATAGTAAACGATGAAAGACGGCATCTTGAGGTAATGGATATTGAAGTTATGAGAAACGCCTACGGAAGGCAGTTGGATAGCTTTACTACCACAGTTGACCTCCCTGCTGTTTCACCTGATAAAATTCCACTTGTATTCATACGCGCACCATATGTGGTGGACGTTGCTCCACAGGTTCAGGTACTTCTGAAGCTTCAAAACCACATCGTCGCCTGCCGTCAGGGCAATATTCTGGCAACGTCCTTTCATCCCGAGCTGACAAACGACTTAAGTTTTCACAAATACTTTGCAGGTATGGTAGGCTAAAGCAGTGAAAAAAAGGAAGTGGCAACCGTGCCACTTCCTTAGCTATTTCAACACTTTATTAATTTCAGAAAGGAGTTGATTTATGACCTCTGTATTAGGAGATTGCAGTTCCTTGGCCTTTTCCAGATGATCACGGGCATTTTCATATTGTTCCTGAAAGAAGTAAATGTATCCAAGCAAAAAGTGTCCGTCTGTAGGACTAACTTGTATTAACTGTTCAGCGTGACCTGCTCCTTCCTGATATTTCTTCTGGTTTACCTCAGCTTTAGTAAGGTTAAAGAGCACGTTGGTTCTGATATTTTTATCAGAAGGATCCATGTTCATAATCTCTTCTCCCAATTTTTCAGCCTGAGCCCATTCCCCTTTAGCATCTAAGGTTTGAAGCTTTTCAAGTTTTGTAACTATTCTGTTATTTGAATTGCTAAAACCATATACCAAGCCGGCTAAGGAAACAACTACAACCATTATAAGAGAAATAACTTTGAGCAATTTATCCCGAGAGGTATTCTCCTTAGTCTGATAAACTGCACCGGTTGTCAGAAAACCGCCTGCCAGCCCACCTAAGTGAGCACTGTTATCGATCTGGCTGTTCATAAAACCGTAGCCAAGGTTAATTACAATAGTTGTTATCAGGTTTGCTCCAAAGCCGCTCTTTAGCAAGGATGGACGCTTAATAGCAAAAAAGAGCATCGCGCCAATCAGACCAAAAATAGCACCCGAAGCACCAACAGCAGGTCTGATTGAAAATCCGAAGCTTACAATATTGCCAAGTATTCCTGCTATAAAGTAAATTAAAATGAACCTTCTACGGCCAAAGAGCCTCTCAACCTGTGAACCTACTATATATAACGAATAACAATTAACTGCAAGATGAACTTCATTTGCATGCAGAAACATTGGTGTGATAAACCTCCAATATTGTCCCTGCATTATCAGTGAATTAACTTTGGCACCAAAGGGTTCAAGAAGGCTGCCATAGTCCTGTCCGCTCCTGAAGGATAGTAGACGGATAATAAGCCAGACCAGTATATTCGAGGCTATAAGTATATATGTCAGCCATGTTTTATTAGCATGAATCTGTATTTCATAGTCCTTTCTGCGTTGTTCAATGAACCTGTTAATATCTTCAGCTGTAATATATTTCTTGTTAAAACCTTTTGAAAAGAATCTTTTTACGGTACGTACAATATTCGCATCAAAGGACGGTACATTAAAGTGCTTTGATATGGTCTTTTTAGATATATCAATTGATAATGTTTTAAGGAATTTCTTCTCAGCAGGAAGGTCCAATTGTCCTTGTGAAATGATTTCAAGCTTTTCAGGGTCTTCTCCATTTTCAAACAGGAATAGTTTAAAAACCACAGCATTGCTGCCATTTATATTGCTGACAAATTCAGCGCCCGTTCTCATAGACTGATCTACCTGCTCAATACTTAAACTGTCTCCGTCTATTATCTCCAGAAGCACTGAGGTTCCATTGAATTCCTTTATAAGGCTTACGGTACCATTACTGATATTCAACGCTTCAGTCTCCGTACCAATAAAATTAAAATAACCTTTTTCAAAAAAATAACCTGCAAGTGATGTTATAAAACTATTTTTCATTGATAAGATAGCCTCCGCACTCTACAGCTCCGAATTTATGGAGTTTATTACCTGCTTCAGGTGCCTGCGTTATAATACCGGCCCTTCCCTTATAAGCCCTCAGGGCAGCATCAAGCATTTCAATGCTGTTGGATTTAAGAATAAATGGCTGTTTCAGATATGTCTGAGCTTCCCTTACAACATTTGCAAGCATCAGCTTATCTTCACTCTTTTCTATATCAGCATCAATAAGTATTATTTCACATTCCTCGTCTAGTAAATCCATGGCTGCGTCTGTAACAGCACCTATATCTCCTGATTTCAAAGAATCCGCCAACATTTTATCGGTTTTCACATCTATCCTGCCAACTTCTGCTGAACCTATTTTTTCAAAAGCTATCCTTGTTGAAACTGAAGTAATATAGTCCAAATTCAGCTTTTTTTGTTGTATTTTATTTTCCTCGTTTGAAGCTTTAACCAGCTTGGATACCTGGGCTATATAATTCGGAGTTGTACCGCAGCAGCCGCCCAAAAGCCTTGCTCCATTTTTAATAAATTCAGGTAAGAGTTTTACAAAGCCCTCAGGAGTTTCCTTGAAAACCTGCTTCCCATCAATAATTTCAGGTAAACCTGCATTGGGTTTTACACTAAAGGGCAGGCCGGTTTTGCCATAGCTTTCAGCTATTTTCAACATGTATTCAGGACCAAAGGAACAGTTTGTTCCTATTAAATCTGCACCCATGGAATGGAGTATTACGGCGCAAACTTCCGGGTCCGTACCCATAAGTGTTCTTCCATTCTGTTCATAAGATACAGAACAGATAACAGGAAGACTGCAATTTTCTTTTGCTGCAAGAAGAGCGATCCTGAGCTCACTTATATCTGTAAAGGTTTCAAAGCTTATAATGTCTGCTCCCCCGGCTACAACAGCCTCAACCTGTTCCTTGAACGTATTATAGGCCTTTTCAAAGGTTAAATCCCCAAAGGGCTCAAGAAGTTTTCCCAGAGGTCCAATGGAGGCAGCAACATAGCACTTCCCTCCTGCTGCTTCCTTTGCAAGCTTTGCTGATTGATAATTTATATCATAAAGACTGTTCTTAAGTCCATATTCCTCTAGTTTGATGCCATTGGATTGAAAGGTGTTTGTTTGTATAACATCAGCACCGGCATCTATATAACCTTTATAAATCGCTTTAATAATGTCAGGTTGTGTGAGGTTCCACTCCTCAGGGCAGGTGCCTACTCCAAGACCATTCTCAAAAAGCATTCTTCCCATTGATCCGTCAAATACCAATATTTTTTGTTTTATATCATCTATAAAAGACATATATCCCTCCATTAAGAAAATTGCCAGTTTAGTTAACTGGCAATTTTCTATTTTATTATTAAATTATAATAGTGTATTAGTTTGATGTAAAGGTGGTCTGGAACACACTTTGAAAATCAGTTGTAGATTATAAGTACTTTTAACGTCAAGCAGTCTCTATATTCGCTTCATCCTGCAAGCCTAACTGGACGATGGCATTTTCTCTCATTTTGTATTTTTGAATCTTTCCACTGGCTGTCATCGGGAAGTTGTCAACAAAGCTGACGTACTTCGGAGTCTTGTGTCTTGCCATGTGAGACCTTACAGCCTCTTTTACTTCATCCTCGGTCATGTCACAGCCTTCCTTCAGGATTATGCAAGCCATTATTTCTTCTCCGTAGGTTTTTGACGGTACACCAATAACCTGAACGTCCTTAACCTGAGGCAAGGTATATATAAATTCTTCTATTTCCTTTGGATAAATGTTTTCCCCGCCTCTGATAATCATATCTTTAATTCTTCCGGTAATTTTATAGTAGCCGTGTTCATCCCTTACAGCAAGGTCACCTGTATGAAGCCATCCATCCGAATCAATTGCTTGCGCAGTTGCTTCAGGCATTTTATAGTAGCCTTTCATTACGTTATAGCCTCTGCAGACAAATTCTCCCGGTACTCCGTCAGGAAGGTCCTTTCCCGTCTCAGGATCTACAATTTTACATTCGATAAATGGAAGGGAACGTCCTACGGTTGCAACTCTACGCTCAATACTGTCACCTATCCTTGTCTGAGTACAAACAGGTGATGCCTCAGTTTGTCCGTATGGAATTGTAATATCCTTCATGTTCATCTTTTCGATAACCAGTTCCATATATTTAACCGGACATGGTGATCCGGACATTATGCCTGTTCTCAGTGAAGAGTAATCGAAGTTATTAAAATCAGGATGTTCTAGTACTGCAATAAACATTGTCGGTACACCGTAAACCGCTGTACACTTTTCCTTTTCAATAGTCTGCATTACTTTAAGAGGTTGATAATACTCCAAGGGGATCATGGTGGTTCCATGTGTCACACAAGCCATTACAGCCAGAACCAGACCAAAGCAATGGAAAAATGGCACAGGAATACATAGTCTGTCTTCATATGTAAAATGCATGCAGTCGCCGATACATTTACCATTATTCACAATGTTATAATGTGTCAGCATAACTCCTTTAGGAAAACCGGTAGTTCCCGAGGTATACTGCATGTTTATAACATCGTGGCAGTTTAAGGACTTGCTTATGGAATACAGTTCTTCGTCAGATACATCCTTTCCCATTTCCAATAGTTCTGTCCAGCTGAACATTCCCGGATGTTTATTCTCGCTTACGCTTATAATATTCTTAAGATAAGGAAGCTTATCACTGTTGAACTCACCGGGCTTTGAATCCTTTAATTCGGGACAAAGTTCGTTAATAATTTCAATATAATTTGAATCCTTGAAGCCGTCTATAAGCACTAACGTATTGCTGTCAGACTGCTTAAGCAGATAATCAAGCTCAAATATTTTATAATTAGTATTAACTGTTACCAATACAGCTCCGATTTTTGCAGTGGCAAACAGAGTAATTAGCCATTCCGGTACATTGGTAGCCCACATTGCCACGTGGTCTCCTTTTTTTATCCCCATTTTCAAAAAGCTTTTTGCAACGCTGTTGCACAGAGAATTAAATTCTGAATATGTTTTTCTAAATGGACGGTCAGAGTATAAAACGCACTCATGATCAGGATATCTTTCAGCCATTTCTTCCAGCATTCCGCCCACTGTAATCTCCATTAATTTTTCCATAAAGCACCTCCATAAAAATAATAAATGTCTAAAAAAAATAAAATAAGTAAAATAAAAAAGCTCCTCGTCTCAGATATATGAGACGAAAAGCATGTTCCGCGGTACCACTCAAATTAATCCGACTAATCGGGGTCGATTGTCGAAATCTCTTTAATCATATAACGGTGAAACCGTTCCAACCTAATTATTCAGCCGGAATGCTCCCGGGCGAGCTTCAACTTTTCAAAACCGCTGCCTTTCACCAGTTGACAGCTCTCTGATAGATTTTCTTCAAGTTTACTATTCCCGTTCACAGCAAATTTTATATTCTATTTAATAGCAATTGTTCAAATTATTAATATAATACTATGTAAATTGTACCAATGTCAATACATATATTTTTGCACTTTACAGTAATAAATCGTTTATATCGTTACGCCTTAATATTATGTTTGAAGGCGTATATAGCTGCTTGAGTTCTATCGTTAACGTCAAGTTTCTTGAATATGTTTGATATGTGATTCTTAACGGTTTTTTCACTTATGTAAAGATTCTTTGCGATCTCTTTATTAATCATACCTTCGGCAATTAGCTTTAAAACTTCAATCTCCCTGCTGGTAAGGTTATTTGATAATGTTCTGTCATGCTCATATAATGTAACTCTGTTGAATTCCTTAACCAGTTCACTGGTCATGTTGGGCTGTATGAAGGTTTGATTTCCATAAACACTTCTTATGGCATCTATAAGTACAGAAGACTCAGCATCCTTAAGAACATAGCCTTCACAGCCCATCTGGAGAGTTTTGAACAAATACTCCCTGTCCTGATGAAGAGTAAGAACTATAATCTTGAAGCGCTCCTCCCCTTCCTTTAACAGTTTTATCGCCTGAAGACCATTTAATACCGGCATGTTTATGTCCATTAAAATAATATCAGGTTTTAAGTTCTTAGCTAGTTCTACGGCTTCATTACCGTTAGCAGCCTGTGCGACAACGTATATATCATCTTCAAGTTCAAGGATTGTTTTCAAACCCTGTCTTACCATTGCATGATCGTCCGCTATCAATACATTTATTTTATTCATACTTAGAGAGCCTCCCCTTCGTCAATGAGCGGTATATGTATATTAATTCTTGTTCCTTGTTGTTCTTCTGACACTAAATTAAATTCTCCTTCAAGCAGGGCAACTCTCTCTTTCATGCTAAAAAGTCCAAAGCCTCCGGACAAGTCTTTATTCGTCATATTTACAGTTTTTGAATTAAAGCCTATTCCGTTATCATATATTACTATACTTAATTTATTATCAATTTTTTCCAGGATTACGCTTGCTGTTTTCGATTCTGAGTGCTTAAGAACATTGTTTAGTGCTTCCTGAACTATTCTGAATACAGTTAAAGAAATCACAGGTTTTATTGTCTCATCAATACCTCTGTATTTGAATGTTACATTAATACCAGTTGACTCCTTAAAAGAAATAACATATCTTTCTAGGGTTGGCAATAGACCTAAATCATCAAGTGCCATAGGTCTCAGGTTATAGATAATTTTTCTGACCTCCTGAAGACTATCTCTCATAACCTTTTTGAGGTTTTGCAATTCACTCTTTGCCTCTAAAATATTTTTATCCAAGAGCCTCTCACATATTTCTGCCTTTATAACTGCATTTGATATGGATTGTGCAGGACCGTCGTGAATTTCTCTAGCTACCCTCTTCCGTTCATCCTCCTGAGCTTCAATTATCCTTAACCCAAGGTATTGTTTCTGCTGCAGGTTATCAAGCTGCTCCCCTACACCCTTTATGTCACTGCTCAGATATTCCAGAGCTATCCCTACATGTCCGATAAGGCTATCAGCTTTTTCAAGAGTTTTTAAAGAATCCTTTATCCTTATTTCCAGGTCGTTTCTTCTTCTAATAAGAAAACTTTCCTGTTCGCGTTTAACAGCGAGCTTTACCCTAAGATCATCGGCTGTTTGATATGCGGCGGCAAGCTCGTCCTGACTATATTTCTGAAAATTGTTATTAACTTCAAATAGTCTTTTTTTACTTTTTTTCAATTCAGTCTCAAGACTTTCTATCTCATTAAGAATGTCTATAACCTGTTGCTTCAAGGTTTCCAACTCGGTCTTAAGTCGGGTACATTCTTTTCTAGAGTTTTCTGCAATCTCAATAATTTCCTTTTTGCCCGAATCCAGAGCCTTAATTGTCTTGTTTATTATTTCGTCCATCTGTATAGCGTTATGCTTAAAATTCGGCATTTTTTCACCTTTATATTCATATTTATTGGTTTATTTTTAGTTTTTCGTCTGATAATAATTAAAACTTTATAAACCCTACAGAGATATTTTAACTAATATATTAAAAGCCTACAATAGGACTGCTAATTTATGTTTATAATTTATAAAGCTGTTCAAGCTTTATAAGTACATAAAAAAGACCTTTACAAAAGTAAAGGTCTTTTGGTGCGCCATCAGGGATTCGAACCCGGGACACCCTGATTAAGAGTCAGGTGCTCTACCAACTGAGCTAATAGCGCATATATCAAGTGTTTCGGGGATTTCTGTCCGGAACACTTTTATATTATAAGAGCTTATCAGGGTATTGTCAACAGTATTTTTAATTTTTTTTGGACTACCTTTTAGGACCTTTTATCATCCAATAAATAAACTTAACTTACTATGCCTGTAAGCTGTAACCTCATGGCAGTATATTTAGATTTTATCTCAGAAAACCCTAATTTTTCATATACTGGTTTCCCTTCTTCAGTGGCAGACAGTTCAATGTAGGAAACACCCAACTGCCTAGCCTCTTTAATTATGCTTAAGATAACTTTTGAAGCCAGACCTTTCCTGCGATACTCGGGATAAGTAAGCACATTCAGCAGTGTGCCTGTTTTGCCTGTAATGAAGCGAGGATTGGCAGGCTTTTCTGATATTGCCAGAAATGCCGTTGAAACAACTTTTTTATCAACTTCAGCAAAATAAGCAATAAAGGTTTGGTTTAAATTTCTTATTATATAATTCACCAGCTGACTTTTAATTACAGCTTCATCCTCAGCTTTTAAGCTTCCCATATCTGTTGTTAGATAATCAATTCGCAATTTGATAAGCTTATCCATATCATCCGGCACTGCTTTACGAATAGTATAGCCTGATTCCATTTTGACCACCCCTATATTATAAATTTCTGTTCACTATAAATTAATTACATCCATAAACTTAATCCTTGATACTGCCCTCGTCATTTACCTTTATTGCTTCACCTTTTTTCATTGTAATGTTGTCTGATTTATAGAGCTTTCCTTCAATAGTTAATACAACCTCCTGTGCATTGTAGTAGTTGCCCAGCGTATTTGCTATGCTTTGAAGAATTCCCCTCTCATAAGCCTTATTTTTATTTATCTCTTCAATAAATGCTGAATTCATATCAACATACACTTTTCTATCATTGTTAAGGTATAGACTGTTAACTGCTATGCTCGTAGTCAAAGGTCTCCCAAGGATATTTTCAGCAACTTCTTTATAAGTTTGGGCAAGCTTTTGTTTAGTTATATCATTAGTATAAAAAGCTATATCTTTAGATATATAGTGTAATTTATCATTGTCTTTAACAGGATAATAAAGTTTTACAGAGCTTACTAATGGTACTTCCTTTTCAATACTTTTTAGAACAGAAATAACTTTGAAATCACCTGTAATAAATATAGTTTTTACAAGTCCTATGTTTTTTGCGTAATAATCTATATTTTTGCCATCTGGTGTTTCAGTGGTTACTTCAATTGCCTTATAGTTTCCCATCGGAGTTTCTACTTCGGCTGCCGTATTAGTTATAGTTCTTTTTTGTGAGTCTTTTATCTTCCATGAATTTCCCACAATTATCGGTTCCATTAACAAAATCTCAGGCTCCCCTTCCGATTTATCAAGAAAATTCTCTCTGTAGTAGACTTCACCCCTTAAAAAGGTCCTTGTAAGCTTTCCGGCATTAAGCTCAATAACCCTTACAGCTTCGGTGCCTCCGTTGTTAGTTCTCTGCTGTATTTTGTTTTCATTAAAATAATCATTATAGAGGTTATAGGAAGCATATTCATTTCCAGAACCTTCGTAAATATACTTAACATTCTTTTCAAAAGGATAATATTCACTAAGTTTCGGTAATTCGGCTTGGGTTGTAGAAGCCGCCTGAGAATTTGTTGCAATAGTTGCTGATGGTGTAGTTACTGATTGATTTCTGTTCTTACTGCTGCAGCCATTCATAAATATAATTGAACATATAAGAATTGATATAGTCTTTATACTTTTTTTCATAATACGCTCTCCGCCAATGACATTTTTATAAATCATATCTACAACTTCTGTAAAATTGACGATTCTTATACTTAAAAGCATTATATAATTTAATAGCTGTTTATAATTCTGGCTACTGCTCTAACCGGACTTGAATCAGCGTTTATTCTTAAGGGAAAAGAAAACACCTCAAATTTGTCATCTGAAGATATTTTATCAAGATTTGTCATATTTTCTATAATCAGAATATTGCTTTGAAGAAGTGCTTTATGTATTGTGAATGGGTAGTGGTCGGGTGACGGAGCATCAATTCCTATAAGTCTGACCTTACTTTCAGCCAGGTACTCACAGACCGACATATCGAGTACCGGGTGGTCAGAATAGTATTTATCCTCACCATAATATCTATCCATTCCGGTTTTAAATAATACTACTTCGTTGTCTCTAATTATATCTTTATAGGCGGATTTCATTCTGATGATTTTTTCATCCTGGGTATGAATTAAACATCCAAGACCGCAAAAGTGCTCGATAGGAAGGCTGCCTATATATTCAGAAACATTTAACATGTGCATTCTTCCGTCGATATGTGTGCCCATGTGCATTCCTGTAGCAAGCCTATGGTTATTATAACCGTCTTTTTCAAAAAATTTATCCTGTTCAAGACTCACAGCACTATCCCCGGGATAAACCGGCATACTTTTCTTTATTGGCTGAGTTAAATCTATGTATTTCATTAGTTCTCCCCGATATAAACTTAATATTAAAAAATGATGTTTTTGCAAATTGATCTATAGTATTACAAGCACTTTCATTTTAACATACAATATTTTACTTATCCAATTTATAGTGAATTTTGGACAAATGAAAACAGAGAACTTACCATTAAAAATCTGATCAGGTAAGTCCTCTACTTATAATTAAAGGATAAAGTTTTTTAAAAATTTGTTTGTTTCTTATAAAGGCTTGAGTCGTTATTGAACAACGTAACTTGTGACCACCCGGCTTCCTCCACTTATAATTTCTATTTGATATGTGCCGGTATCGGTGTTCTTGTCCACCTTCCAGGTACACAGAACACTTCCGTCCTTTCCGGCAGTAATATTTCTCGTTGTCGTATAATATTTTCCTTGAATTTTATAGCTGCATATAATTCTGCAATTATTGTTTGGAGTACATCTTAATGCAAGTACTCCCACTTCTCCCCTTCTGATATAAGGACGTTTAGCGACGACCTGTATTCCTTCCTCAGCAGTTGTCTGAGCAAGTATCCCATTATTTACTTCCATTACAGCTTGAGCTACATTTGTTTTTTTCAGCAGCAGAAAACCGTTAAGTAATAAGCTCATACATAGTAAAAAAGGCAAAATACGCTTCATTGTATCACCTCAAATTAGTATTTTACCTTATTTTCTCCATAGTATTTTTTTTTATTTATATGTCATCTATACATATTTTACCTTGTACTTATCAATTATGACTGTTATTACACCTATCCAGAGCAGTCCAAAAGAAAACCCTCCAAGTACATCACTTATGTAATGCACCCCTAGGTATACACGGCTAAACCCCACCAAAAGAATAATGATGCATAATAATCCAATCAAGGTTTTCTTATATTTTCCGTTATAATATTTACCGCACAAGTATATTAACAGACCATAAAAGCTCATGGAAGCCATCGAATGACCGCTGGGAAAGCTAAGACCGGTTACTTCTACAAGTTTTAATATGTCAGGCCTTGTACGGTTTATTAAACTTTTCAGTCCCAAATTTATTAATGAGCTAAGCGAGATATTTAAAACTATTAACGCAGAATAAAAAGAATAATTTCTTTTTATAAAAATACCGATTATAAGCAGAACCGATATTACGATTAAGAACTTTGTGGACGCCAGAAACGTAATAAACACCATTACCGGAGTCAATTTTTCTGATATAATTCTTGCAACAATCGAATAGGCGAAATTATCAAACCACTGAATGTCGCCATTAATCACTTTTTCAGTAATAAGTAAAAATATAAGCAGTGGCAATGCAATAGTCATTATATATCTGGTAGTTTTCAAATTTTTCTCCATACCTTTAACCTAACTTTTTATTGGATTACTTGATATTCTATATTAATTTATGTCTTTCTTTTAATTTTAATTATTATACAGCATTATTATAAGCAATACAAAAAAGTTCAAACAACGTTTGAACTTTTTTGTTATTATATATTCTACTGTTAAGTTTAAAAATTAATAATTCTTGGCCAATATTTGGAAATATGCTTTTGGATGGTCACATACAGGACATACTTCGAGAGCTTTCTCTCCAACATGTATATGGCCGCAGTTTGCACATTGCCATATAACCTTTTCACCCTTAATGAATACTGCATTGCCCTCAACATTTTTAAGCAGCGCCAGGTATCTTTCTTCGTGCTCTTTCTCAATTTTTGCCACAGCTTCGAACAAATACGCAATTTTATCAAAGCCCTCTTCTTTTGCTTCTTTTGCAAAGGTTGCATACATATCGGTCCATTCGTAGTGCTCACCACTTGCTGCTTCCTTCAGATTTGTTGCAGTATCACCTATACCGTCATGTAAAAGTTTAAACCATATTTTAGCATGTTCTTTCTCATTGTTTGCTGTTTCAGTAAACAATGCTGCTATTTGCTCATAACCTTCCTTTTTTGCCTTTGATGCATAATATGTATACTTGTTGCGAGCCTGGGATTCGCCGGCAAATGCCGCCATCAGATTTGCCTCTGTTTTTGTACCTTTTAAATTAGCCACACTAAAATCCTCCTCAAAAATTCACTAATTTGAATCAAATTTAATGAATGTATCAATTTGATTAAAATAAATATACCACAATTTTAGAAGTAAAAAACAATAAATTCAAAAAATAAGCTATAATAATAATGTTAGATTTGAAGCTTTTATATTATGGAGGATTTATGGATAATAAAATATATAAAAAGGTCTCAGACTCGAGAACTGAACAAATTCAAATATTAATGCCTGAACATATAAATGGTTTTAATCGTCTTTTCGGAGGAAGGTTAATGGAATGGATTGATGTGGTCGCAGCTGTTGTGGCTAGAAGACATTCGGGTTGTAACGTAACAACTGCCTCTATAGATAACCTTCAGTTTAAGGCGGCCGCCTATGTAAACAGCACTATTTTCCTAACAGGTCAGATTACCTATGTTGGTAAAACTTCCATGGAGGTTCGTGTAACAACATATGTTGAAAAGCTAGATGGAATGCGTTATATGATAAACCGCGCATATCTAGTTTTAGTTGCTCTTGATGAATATGATCACCCCGTGGAAGTTCCAGGAATAACTCTTGAGACCGATGAAGAGAAGCTTGAGTGGGAAGCTGGAAAAAAACGTTGTGAATTAAGAAAACAGAGAAGGCTCGAAGCTTATTAACAACAGCAAAAATAACTTTGGAGATGATATTGTGAACGAAAAACAACTTGCAGAAATTATTAATGACGGAAAGAATATAGTATTTTTTGGTGGAGCCGGAATGAGTACAGAATCTGGTATCGCAGATTTCCGTTCTGAAAATGGCTTGTACCGAACCGCACAAGGTTACCATTATCCTCCTGAAGTAATGCTCTCCCATAGTTTCTTTATTTCCCATACAGCTGATTTTTTTCAGTATTATAAAGAAAAAATGATTTCAACAGCAGCTCTACCCAACCCCGGACATAAGGCGCTGGCAGCTCTCGAACTAAATGGCAGGCTTAAAGCCGTTGTAACTCAAAATATTGACGGTCTTCATCAGCTTGCAGGAAGTAAAAAAGTATATGAGCTTCATGGTTCTGTACATCGCAACTTTTGCACCAAATGTAGAAAGTATTATAATTTAGAATATATTCTACAAACAGAAACTATTCCAACTTGCTCAGTTTGCGGTGGAATAGTAAAACCGGACGTTGTATTGTACGAAGAAGCACTTAATGATAATGTTGTAAGGGACTCTGTAAAGGCAATTGAAGAAGCAGATGTTCTAATAATCGGAGGAACCTCTCTTGTTGTGTATCCGGCTGCCGGACTTATTAACTACTTTAAAGGTAACAAAATTGTGTTAATTAACAAGAGTTCCACACCTTATGATTCAAAAGCAGACCTTGTGATTAATGACTCTGTAGGCAAGGTCTTAAGTACAGCCGTAAGTATGATTGTTTAGTTATATAATTTATGGATAAGAAATTTACCTAAGACAGTTCCCAAAAGGCAAAAGAAAATACTTAAAACTGCATTTAGTACAGCATAAAGAGTGTGACCATTTTGGAATAAATTAACCGTTTCAAGACTGAAGGTGGAAAAAGTCGTGAAACCGCCCAATATGCCGGTTGATAAAAATAACTGTGTTTTTTTATTGTCTGGATATAAGTCAGAAAATAATTGTGCAAGTACACCAATCAAAAAAGAGCCCAAAAAATTAATCACGAGCGTTGAAATCGGAAAATTACCTGTACTCGCCCTATTTATCATTGTTGACAACAAATACCTGGAAACCGCACCTATAAATCCGCCGCAGCCTACAGCTAAAGCATTAAGCATATGTCTCCCCTTCTAATTAAACCATTATTAATCACCAAGTAATCCTGCAATTAAAAATATTATACTCTTTCAAATTTAAAACAGCAATTAGTCCGTCCCGATAATTCCAAGATATTTTTATACCTATTATATGCAATTTATATGCAATTTGCATAAATTTCGACAGATTATTTGGTTATTCTACCGATTTATACATTTGGTAATAAAATTCTTTTGCTCATTTATTTATAATGTGTTAAATTAGTTTATGCAAGTTTAACAATAACAAATTTCATTTTTGTATTGTAAACTGCTCTCTGGAGAGTCCCACTCGATGGGCGCCGAAGGTGCAAGGAAAACCTGGTTGTTTTCCGGTCTCTCAGGCAAAAGGACAGAGCTATAAAAGCTTGATGTCTTTCTCTTTTGAGGGCCAAAACGTTAAAATTGTTTTGGCTTTTTTGTTTTTCAAAAATTCAAGAAGGGATTGGTCAGAATTATGTTTGAACAAATCAACAGTTTCATCACTTGGTTTGACGGAATAGTATGGGGGCTTCCCCTCATAATCCTGGTATTATTGGTTGGTATCTTATTTACTGTTCGTACAGGACTTTTACAAGTAAGGCATCTCGCCAGGGCACTGAAATATATGGTAAAGAATGAAGAGGGCGGAAAAGGCGAAGTTTCGAGCTTCGGAGCATTATGTACTGCCCTGTCTGCAACAATTGGAACAGGTAATATCGTTGGTGTTGCCACAGCGATTGTCGCAGGTGGTCCAGGTGCATTATTCTGGATGTGGATTGCAGCTTTTTTCGGTATGGCAACAAAATATGCGGAAGGTCTTTTAGCCATAAAATATCGTACTATTGATAATGATGGTCACGTACTTGGAGGTCCATTTTATTATATAGAAAACGGTATGGGTAAGCGTTGGAAATGGCTAGCCAAGGCATTTGCCTTTTTCGGTGCTGCAGCAGGGTTAATGGGAATAGGTACTTTTGTACAGATCAACGGTATTTCTGATTCAGTACATAACTATTTTGATAAAAATGACCAATGGACGGTTTCTCTATTAGGAACTGATTACTCCTGGACAGTTGTTATTACAGCCATTGTAGTCACTTTATGTGCCGGTCTGGTTATTATAGGCGGACTTAAAAGGATTGCCAGCGTATCGGAAATAATTGTTCCTTTTATGGCAATTTTCTATGTTATCGCAACTTTAATTGTTGTTTTTTCAAATGCTAAAGCAATTCCAGGCGCGCTGGTAGAAGTTTTTGAAGGGGCTTTCGGCCTAAGGGCTGTAGGCGGTGGTGCACTAGGAGCAATGCTTATCGCGATGCAGAAAGGTATTGCCAGAGGTATATTTTCTAATGAGTCGGGTCTGGGAAGTGCGCCGATTGCAGCTGCGGCGGCTAAAACGCATGAACCTGTCCGTCAGGGTCTGGTATCGATGACAGGTACATTTATAGACACTATAATTATTTGTACAATGACCGGACTTTGCATTATCACATCCGGTTCCTGGAATATAGGACTCAAAGGTGCTGCAGTCACACAGGATGCTTTCCAGAAGGGTTTCAGCTTTGCACCTTCGGTAGGTTCCTTTATTCTTATGATAAGCCTTGTATTCTTCGCATTTACTACAATTATTGGTTGGAATTATTACGCTGAACGCTGTATGGAATATCTGACCAACGGGAATATGAAATCCGTTAAGGTTTACAGATGGTTATATATTATTGCAGTATTTGCAGGGCCGTTCATGACAATAGAGATAGTTTGGAACATATCGGATATTTTCAACGGTCTGATGGCTTTCCCCAACCTGATAGCTCTGATAGCACTCAGCGGAGTGGTTGCGGCAGAAACCAGGAAGTATTTTAATAAGATAAAGGAACCAAAGTTGAAATAAGAAATAACTAATTTAAAAATTATTCAGACTGGCATCATTTTATAAGTGGTGCCGGTTTTATTTTATTTGTACGCCAGGCTTTCGTGAAAAAAGCGAATCTCAGAAAATTCTGAAATCCGCTTTAATAAGCTGGTCGGAATGACGTGACTTGAACACGCGACCTCTTGCACCCCAAGCATTGAATTTGACTTAATCATATTGAAATTAAATTTCACAAAGCTATATAAATAAAGGGCTGTACGACTTATTTCATAATTTTTAACTACTAATTTGCCACAAAAAATATGAAATAATTATCAGTAATTTATCAGTTTATCAGTAAATTGTCAGTATCTAAAATTCATTTTAAGAGCTATCTGAATCTGTATAATTTCCTGATTACTCTTTAGTTCATCATATTTTAAAAACATTTGTTTTTGCTTTTCGTCTAATGACTCCATAAACTTTTTTTCTAATTTTACGATTTCGTTATTTATTATGTTGCAATTGTCATCTGCAAAAAGGGTTGATTCAAATTGCTTAAACAAATAGTCATCATCAGGCTCATTCATTTTACGATACATCCTCCACAAATTATTTTACTATAATTAGCGAAATTCCTATTTTCGAACATATGTTCGATATAAAAAGTATAAACCTTACCCTTATGAATATCAACCTCTATTATTCGTCATAGGTAATTCGATTTTTGTATTGATCTAAATATTATATTCTTGGTATCCACTAAATATTGAGATAGTAAACAATGAGTATGTCTAAATCTGTCGAAAGATTATGTATCTGTTAGCCCTCATTGCCGACTGAATAAATAGCAATCATTTTCGGTCGCGCTGTACAAAAGCAAATAGTCATGACCGCACGTAGAACGCGTGGTATTCGTTACACAAAAAAGCTTCTCTGGATAAGTTCCTGAGAAGCTCGGTTACTTAGGTTAAAATCCGGTTACATCTTTAATTTTATAACTAACTGCTTCGTCCTCCAACACAATGGCATCAAACTTCCAAGTACTATCAATCTCAAAATTATTCATATTAGCTAATGCGCTACCAACTTGTACTCCGTCTTTATCATAAAGCGTTATCTCAATCTGGACATAACTTAGTTCTTTGCCAGAGTTATTCTTAATCTTCCCAACTATATGCCTGTAATATTCGTCTTGTGTCATTTCGTGTTCTATGACTTCAAATTTTTCTTTCTTAGTAACTGAAGCGGGCGCAGTGCTACTTTCTTTTGGTTCTACAGATGAAGTGGCTATGCTATTATTAGTAGGGGTAGAATTATTTGTAATTGTTTTATTTCTATCATCACCCAAGTTAGCTAATACGGCAATAAACACTATCGCTACAACAACCCAAAACCACCAACGCTTAAATATGGATTTTTTGTGTTGAGGGGCAGGTACAAATGAACTTCCCCGGTAGAGTTCGTCTATAACTCCTTTGGCTGTGCTTAGGTCGATATTAGTTAGTTGCCTCAATTCTTTAATTGCAGAAATTCTGTCTGAACCATGTCTACTAATTAATTCCGATAGGTTGACACTTACTCCATTTCTGCTGAATATTTTGTCAGTTTCATTGACCTTTGACCCGCACTGTGGACAAAATACTGCACCATCATATACTTGAACATTACACTTATTACATGTTGCCATATAAACCCTCCTAAGTATAAAATATACTATAAATCTACTATATATTGTAAAATATTACAAGTAGTGATATAATTAGTTTGTGGAATTGAAGTTCGGAAAGGTTTTACCTTTACGGAAGGACAAAAGAGCGGAGCTGCGGCTGCCGCTTTTTTGTATCCACTGTTACGGGAGATATATGTATGAATACTACTCAAAAAAACTTTAAAAAGCAAATGAGAAAAGCCGAAATTAAACAGCAGAAAAATGCTAAGAGGAATAGAGGGGTATTCTCCAACAGACTATTTGAATTAAGATTTTATGGTTATAACGGAGAATACAGAAAACCACAGAATTTGTTTGTTAAGACTATTTTATTATTGCTTAAAATAATTCGATGGGTAATTATAGTAGGAATATTTCTATTTGTACTCCTAATTGTAATTGCCTTAATTATAGAGTTAAGGAAAAGGCAGATATTCTAATCATTCGTAATATAAGCAGATTGCGATCGACTTTTGGACAAAAAAATAAAGCCTTTGTGGCTTAATTTTTTTAATACTATGCAGATATTAATACTGAGACTACTATTGCAGCTATGCCAATTATTGTTGATATCGCAATCCCTAATATAAATTTATTATTATTATCAATTTTACCTTCTAATAATGTAAGCTTGTTATCAAGTTTTGTTTCCAGAGAGGATATCTTTGTTTCCATTTTTGAGTCTAAAGTTGAGATATTTATGGCAACACTTTCAGTATAGTATTTAATATTATCTTCAATTCTGTTTAAACGATTATCCATTCTTTCTTCAAGATCGCTTATTCGTTTTTCATTTCGGCTTTCACTATCTCGTCTGTCTTGGTCCACCTTATCCATATACTTTGACAGAATATCATTATTGTCCATATCATTTCCTCCCGTATTGTGAGGCATACTGTTAGTACTATTATAATCCAGATTGGTACTTTTTGATACATCATATTTTAATTTATAAAAAACATCATCTAATGGCTGTGTTGTGGATTCTAAATCATTGGGTATTATTGGGAAATCATTTATAATACCTTTCGTTTTTTCGTATCTTCCGTATGCCATTAAAAAGTTATACATTTCATTCTGTTGAATCATGTTGGCATTTTCTGTCATAAATATCCCACCTATGTTATTCTAAAATAGTAAGTATAGTTTTATTGCATACTAATGCATCCTTGATAAACTTATAATCTATTTCTTTTGGGTTTTCAACATTTTCTTTTGAAATGTCTACATCAAAAACTATTTGAGTATTGCCACTACTTAATTCTTCCGCCTTTTCCATGTTTATTGTTTGGAATATGCCAGGGTTTATATTTATATTTGTTTTAAATCCATTTATTGAAAAGTTATAACTTAATGACGCACCTAATGATGTTATTCCAGCTTGAATAAACTTTTCTGGTG
>JAEWOH010000033.1 GCA_023460955.1 Bacillota bacterium
GTGTAATATTATCAAACGCTGTACCTTGTTTTGCAAGTTCCTTAAAAGTCCCTACTTTACCTTCTGTAGGTAAAAGAGGATTATCTATACCCTTACCGCTACCTCTTGCCTCCACCTTCGCCATAGAAATCAACTGATCTCTCAACCCAACACTATTCACCGTATTATAAGGCACAATACCTGCGTTCACACCGGCTAATTGGTGTTGGGGCGCATAGGGATACAGGTTGAGTGTCGGGATTTTTTGGGCTGCACCCTTTACTTTGTGGACGCCTACTTTAGAAGTGGCTTTGACTGTTTTGGATACAGCCCCTAATCCTTTGGTGCCCACTGCGGATAATACGACGGTTCCTAATGCGTAGGATATCCATTGGGCGCGTGACTTGGCATCTCCATTGACCACATCCCGTTCAAATGCTAATGAATCCAATTAAAATAATTAGGATTTAAAAAGCCTTCAATCTTTGTAGAGATTAAAGACTTTATTTGTAGCTTATTTTCAGAATTGTTTGAGTGCCTAATACCAAAATTTTTAAAACATAACACCTTGATGATACAACCATCATGAGTTTTACGAAAGCATTTTTTATGTTGTCCAAAGTAACTTTTCTCCCCAAAAAACAAAAAGCACTTATTGCCTATATTCGACATTCAAGTGCCTTATTCAATGTTTGACTTTCTGTAGAGATTAAGCTTTGTAACTTAAGATTTCAGTAATTAAAACCTATTTAAAGCCTTTATAAACATCTACATCGTTTTCGTTTAATACTGCTTTTATTTCTTTACCTTCAAAAACAACTATATAGTCGTTTGGCAAAGCAAGAACTTGAATGATTTCTGGTTTAATTTTTAGAAGCTGATAAGCATATAGAGCATGCAACTCTGTAGTATTTTTATCCTCTACAGGACCTATATACCAACCTGAATCCCCTTTTTCAACGTCTCCATTTCTTTGTAAATATATTTTCTCGAGTTCTAGTACACCTTTAGAAAGTATGATTTTATCACTAAATTTTATTGTTAAACCATCGACATTTATCTTTCTCAAAAAATGACCTTGTTCTAGTTGTACCCACAATGCTAAAGTTAAATCTTCTGTTGTATCTTCAAATGGATTTCTAGAATAATCAGGAGTAGTCATTATAAATTTTCCGGTTTCTCTCTCATGTAAATAATAGACGGACCAACCAACTTGAAAAGAGAATCCATGAATTAATTTATTAGGATCTACCTGTTCTAATATAGCAAACAAATTTTCTACTTGAGGTTCTAATTCTGTTTCGGCAGTCACTATAATGGTTTTACCCGTAATAATCTTTTCAAATTTCTTCATTACTTCAACCTCTCTTCTATGGCTACTTTTAGAGCTTCTCTAGCTTGTTCTTCTTTTTTTAGCATTTCCATTCTAACATTAACAGGAACCTCTCCCATCTTAGAATGCCCTTTCCAATCAGCCCAACTATGATCCCCCTTAGATGCATTAGAAGATTTTCCAAGACCAATAAAATTATCTTTTAGATTTAGAATTTCTATCTGTTGTTCTCTAGTTAGCCTACTGAATCCATCCATTTAATTGTGTGGGTGCCTGTCACTTGAGCTTTAAATATGTGATTTAAATATTGAATGACGTAATCATATCCTTTAAGGCTTCTCATTACTAGACGTTATTGATTTTGTCTTTATAAACTTTTAAAATTATTGTGTTTAAATCACTGATTTCTGAGAAATGCCATTCAAACGTCGTTAGAATTCTATGAAGTTCAAATAACATTTTCTCTATTTCATCACCATTGTTCATATCTAATGAATCAAAATTGTTTAATATAATATCTAAATCTCTAGTTAACACCCTAAAATCCTCAAGGTTCTCGTACTGTTCATCTAAATCTTCTTTATTTACAATATTAATATTTGAATTAAGTTTATCTAGTATGTCCAATATTCCTTCTAACTTTTTATCCATATAAATTCCTCCACTTTTATTTCCACTCCTTAACTACTCGTCCAAGTGCTTTCTTAGTCTTGTCAGGATTTAAAGTACCATCTAAATTCAATACGTATTTCACATTCCCTGTCTTATCTATTACTTCCAAATGGTCTTTGTGTAATGCGTCAAGATAAACTCCATAACCCTTTTTCAGATATTGGTTATCAGTTTTCTTTTCCACCTTATAAATTGATTGTCCATCATACTTTACTTTTGATTTTGATAAGGAATTACTTATTATTTTTCCAAATTCCATATCAAAAAACTCATTCATATTTGATACAGGTTTAACAATACCCTTAGTAAACGCACCACTTCCCTTACTTTCCACCTTCGCCATAGAAATCAACTGATCTCTCAAGCCAACGCTATTCACTGTATTATAAGGCACAATACCTGCGTTCACACCGGCTAATTGGTGTTGGGGTGCATAGGGATACAGGTCAAGCGTCGGGATTTTTTCGGCTGCGGCTTTTACCTTGTGGACGCCTACTTTAGCAGTGGCTTTGACTGTGGTCATTCCTGTCTTCGTTACAGCGCCTAATCCTTTGGTGCCCACTACGGATAATCCGAGGG
>JAEWOH010000034.1 GCA_023460955.1 Bacillota bacterium
TCATGCCCGAAAAATCTGAATGCCCGATAAAAGTTAATAATCATAGCCATTTTAACTCTAAAAATAAGAAAAAAGGAGAGCTGCCTCTCAATAATGCTGTTTACAACATTATTTTTGAGACAGCCCCCTCTTATATTACTTATATAGTTGATTATGCTTTTACCATACTAGCGTTCTTCTTATGAACTGAAATGTTTTCACCGTCCATACTTACTAATATGCTATCTCCGGCTTTCACCTTGCCTTCCAGCATCTCCTCTGCCAACTTATCCTCTACCATGCTTTGAATAGCACGTCTTAAGGGTCTTGCACCGAAGGTTGGGTCGTAGCCTTTTTTAGCAAGGTGCGCAAGTACATCTTCACTGATTTCAAGATCAATCTCATTAGACTTAAGTCTTTTAACCAGAACATCTGTCATCAGTTTTACAATTTCTCTGATATTGTCCTCACTTAATGGATGGAAGACTATTATATCATCAATTCTATTCAGGAACTCCGGTCTGAACATTCTTTTCAACTCACCCATTACATTGCTCTTCATGTCTTCATAGTTCTTTGCACTTTCATCCTTAACCACCGAGAATCCAAGTCGTTTAGGTTCGGTAATTGTTCTCGCGCCGACGTTTGAAGTCATGATTATGATGGTGTTTCTGAAGTCAACGACACGTCCTTGAGAATCTGTAAGCCTTCCGTCCTCAAGTATCTGAAGCAGAATATTGAAGATATCGGGATGAGCCTTTTCAATTTCATCAAATAGAACTACCGAATATGGTTTTCTCCTGATCTTTTCAGTAAGCTGTCCGCCCTCATCATAGCCTACATAGCCCGGAGGTGATCCTACAAGCTTTGATACGCTGTGTTTCTCCATAAATTCTGACATATCCACTCTGATAAGAGACTTTTCATCTCCGAACATCGCCTCGGCAAGAGCTTTACTCAACTCTGTCTTACCTACGCCTGTGGGCCCCAGGAAAATAAATGAACCAACCGGACGTTTCGGGTCCTTTAAACCCACTCTTCCCCTTCTTATAGCTTTAGATATGCTCTTAACTGCCTCATCCTGGCCTATTACCCTGTTATGGAGTGTATCCTCCATCTTGAGCAGGCGCTCGGATTCTTCCTCCGCAAGCTTTTTAACAGGTATTCCGGTCCAGCTTGCAACGATTTCAGCTATGTCATCAGCTGTAACTGTATCAGTTTTTGTCTGATTCTTCTGATGCCATTGGTCTCTTATTTTATCAAGTTCATTTTTTAGTTTCTGTTCTTCGTCTCTTATTCTAGCAGCTTTTTCAAATTCCTGACAACGAATGGCATCTTCCTTTTCCTTGCTAAGCCGTTCTACCTTTTCCTCCATATCCTTGATATTAGGAGGTGCCGTAAAGGTTTTCAGCCTGATTCTTGAGGCTGCTTCATCCACAAGGTCTATAGCCTTATCTGGAAGGAACCTGTCGGTTATATATCTGTCGGAAAGCTTAACCGCTGCCTCCAATGCATCATCCGTTATTTTTACTCTATGATGTGCTTCGTACTTGTCTCTGACTCCCTTGAGAATTTCTACTGCCTCCTCCTTTGAAGGTTCCCCAACCGTTATAGGCTGGAATCTTCTTTCAAGAGCTGCATCCTTCTCAATATGCTTTCTGTATTCATTTAATGTGGTGGCGCCGATCACCTGTATTTCTCCCCTTGCCAAGGAAGGCTTAAGGATGTTTGAGGCATCAATGGCACCTTCTGCGGCGCCTGCACCGACAATGGTATGCAGCTCATCAATAAACAGGATGACATTTCCGGCCTTGCGAATCTCCTCCATTGCTTTTTTCAATCTGTCCTCGAATTCGCCTCTGTACTTGGCACCGGCTACCATTGAAGATAAATCAAGAGTTACAACTCTCTTATCACTTAGGATCTCAGGAATATTTCCCTCCACGATCTTTTGTGCAAGGCCTTCAGCTATGGCTGTTTTACCGACACCGGGTTCACCTATGAGGCAGGGGTTGTTTTTTGTTCTTCTGCTCAGAATCTGAATAACTCTCTCTATTTCCTTGTCTCTTCCTATTACAGGATCAATTTTTCCATCTCTGGCCATGTCGGTCAGGTCTCTGCCGAATTGGTTAAGTGTCGGTGTGCTGGCATTTGAGCTGCTACCCTTTGGAGCACCGTTTGACCCTGGAGTTTCTTCATTCAGAATTTTAACAAGCTCATTTAACAGTTTTTGCGGGTCAACACCCAAATCCATCATTATTCTGACTGCTACGCTTTCGCCTTCCTTCATTATTCCAAGGAGAAGATGTTCGGTCCCTATATATCCCTGACCCATTCTCCTCGCTTCCTTGAAGGCAAGTTCCAATACTCTTTTTGTTCTCGGTGTGAATCCAACAGGCGTCTCCCCGGCGGTTTCCCCTCTTCCAATTAGTTCATCTATCTCTTTCAGAATTTTCTCTTCAGTTATACCCTGACCCTGGAGAACTCTTGCTGCTACTCCTGTCCCCTCTTTTACAAGGCCCAACAGTATATGCTCTGTCCCCACATAATTATGTCCCAATTCAACAGCTGACTGCTGTGAAAATGCAATTGCCCTTTCTGCTTTTTCTGTAAAACGCTGATACATAGTACACCTCCATTATCATGTTCTGATGTTCACTTAATTCTTATATTAATTTTCTTCCTTATTAAGCTTTTCTCTGATTAGTTCTGCCCTCTTTATATCTCTCTCATCGCTGTTCAGCTGCTTTCCTGCCACTTTTTGAAGGGTAGCCGGCTGCGACAGTACAAGAATTTCATTTAGTGTTAGTATTCCAATATCTTTTATTATTCCCATACTTACACCAAGTCTAACATCTGATAACATTTTAAAGCACTCTTGCGTAGAAAGTACCCTGGCATTCTTTATCAGACCGTAAGATCTGAAAACCCTGTCTTCAAATTTATAAATGTTTTGTTTATATAGCTGAAGTCTAAGTACTTTTTCTCTGTCTATTATCTGTTTGCATATTGCGTCGATTGCCGCTATCGTTTCATCATCCTTCCGGCCTAAAGTCACCTGATTGGATATCTGAAACATGTCTCCCACTGCATCACTGTTTTCTCCATAAATGCCTCGGACTGCCACACCCAGCTTGTTACAGCTCTCCAGTATTGACTTCATATATCCTGTCATCACTAAAGCCGGGAGGTGAAGCATAACAGAAGCTCTCATACCCGAACCGATGTTGGTTGGGCAGCTGGTAAGATACCCATACTTGCTATCGAATGCATAATCTGACTTTTCAGCTATAACTGAATCTATATCATCACACACTTTATATGCTTTCTCCAAAAGTATTCCGGAGAAAATTGCCTGAATTCTTATATGATCCTCTTCGTTAATCATTATACTGACATTTTCAGTTTCATTTATATATGCCCCGCTGTTGCCTTTGGACTCAGCCAATTCCGGACTTATAAGATGTCTTTCCATCAAGGAAACTCTGTCTACAGGATGCATCGTAGTCATATCTGCGAACATCAACTTACCATAAGTCATGTAATTGGATATAATCTCCTGCATCCTTTTTACAAGCATAGCCTGGTGCTTCTGTGTCATTTTAGCAGAAAACGGAATATCTGAAAAGTTTCTGGCAAATCTTACTCTACTGGAAACAGCAACATCAAATTCCGGTCCTTTTTCTAAAGGTGCTGTGCTCATTCTCCCACCTCCAGCTTTCTGATTCTATCCCGTATTTTAGCGGCTTCTTCATAGGCTTCCTTTTTTATATACTCATTCAACTGTTGCTTCAATTTGTCTATTTCACTTGGAATGTTTACATTACTGCTGACCCTAACAGGTACTTTCCCATGATGTTCCGCGTTTCCATGAAGCCGCTTGAGGATAGGATCAAGTTTTGAGGCAAAAGCCTGATAACACTGAGCACACCCTACGCGAGAGCTTTTAAGAAACTCCTCATATTCCATTCCGCAATTCTTGCATTTGAGTGTCTCGGGCGCTTCCTGCTTTATCTGAGAACCAAACAAACCACTTATCAAATCACTGAAGCCAAAGGGTGAGACAAACTCTCCATGACTTAATTCTTTAGCACATTGTTCACAAAGGTAAATATCTACCTTCGTATTATTCATTATTTGTGTAAAATGAACATTTGCAGCATTTTGCTGACAATTCTGGCAAAGCATAAAATCACCTCGACACTCTAAACTAGTAAACTCATTATCATATTTTTTAGAAGTATTGCTCGTATGCTGTCTCTATCTGGCATAGGAATTCCGCCTATAACCTTGTCACTGATAGCAGCCTTCATTATATATCCTTCTCTTTCACTTATTACATCATAATCAACAAAGTTATTAATGAATACTTCCGCTGACTGCTGCGAAATACTTGATCCCATTGATGACACGATATGCATTAAATAATTTCCGGGCCTGTTAATATTAATTCTCTTAATCCTTACGTGCCCTCCGCCACCCCTGCGGCTTTCCACATAGTAGCCTCTGTCAGTAGTAAACCGCGTTGATATAACATAATTTATCTGAGAGGGTACACAATTAAACTGATTGGCCAGTTCATTCCTCTGAATTTCAATGGAGCCATTTGTATCGCTTATCATTTGTTTGATAAAGGTTTCTATAATATCACTTAAGCTTGCCAAGGCCTCACCTCCATAAACTGATTTTGACTATCTTTGACCTTAGATAAAGTATATATTAATTTTAAATTGTTTGCAATCCTTTTTTTATTGAAATAGGCCAGTGATATTTCATTTAAACCCTGTTATTCTTATTTATTCGGTTTTCTATTTATTTATTCAGTTTCTGCTTACTTTCCGGTTAATTTTAGCTGTTTAAGAAGTTCTCAGAAGTTATTAGTGTTTACCCGGCTTGGTTATTTCATTAAGTCTGTTAACAATCTGTACCTGTTCCTGAGGTAATTTCCACTCCCAGTATGAGGGCACGAATTCCGGATAGGCTTTGTTGACGTCAGCCGGGTTATCCATATTTACTACAGTTTTTACTTCAGGGTGATCTTTTGTTACTTTGTAATATCTCATAAAAATGCCTCCGACGTATATAATATTGTTTATGTGAAAATAAAAACAGTCGACTAAACATATAGTTATAATTCCTCTTAAATAGAGTTATATACGGCGGATATGATTTTTGACCTAATGAAATGATTACCTTGGACACAGCATTTCTGTTCGTAACCTTGTAGTGCTGCTACAACTTTAAGAGTTATTAAAAGGTCATGCTTCTGAAAACAAAAGCATGACCTAACAGTGTCCTGTGTAATTTTGAAATTAATTTGCAATTCCCCATTGGAATATCTGCCAGTCTTGAATATCTGTTACTCTTGCCTGTAAAGGAGCATTAGTTTCAGATGTCCAGGCACTTACATAATTTGAATTAGCATAAGCTTGTAAAGCAATATTACCTCCGCCCAAATCAATCCATCTGAATTTCTGCCAGTCCTCAAGATTATCGACTCTTGCTTGTAAAGGACTGTTTGTTTCACTGATCCAGGCTCCTACATACTTGCTGTTTGCATATGCTTTAAGTCCAATATATCCGTTACCGGCATCTACAACAGTGAATTTTTCCCAATCCTGAACCGAACTTACGCGGGCCTGTAACGGGTTGTTTGTGTCGTTTATCCACGCACTGATATAACTGCCATTTGCATTTGCTTTGAGCCAAATTGTTTTTCCAATCGGAACATTAACTGAAGGCATTGTAAATCTTACGCATTCACCAGAATTAACTGTAACACTATACCATCCGTTCTTAGTAATTGTCTTTGTTCCTGTGGATACCCAATTTCCATTGCTGTCCAAATATCCAACAGTTGCACTTACTGGCTGCAATTCAGTTCTGAATGTTACAGAACCAGGAGTATCAGATAGAACATAAATATTGTTTCCATCATTTATAGCAAGACCCACATCACCATTAGCCGAACTATCCATACTTACTCTGTAGTTTCCTACAGGCTGCCACCAATCCCAGTCAGGATTTGGTGTATCCCAGTCCAGATTAAAGCCTGCCATTTTTGACTTAGGTGCAGTTGCAACAAGACTACCTATCTTATTGATAGAAGCATTAAGATTTTTCATATCATTTCCGCTGTGTCTCATTGCAGGAATAGTTCCCAGAACCCAATTTTTATAAGTTACACTTGGGTCGAATATACCCTGATCGGGATAATGGTCATTGAGCTGGAAAATGTTATAAAAGCCACCATTTGAAACAGCCGCTACCACCAATGATGAGGTATTTACGTATGTTCCGTCATTTTCCCCTATATGTGGCATTTTTGAGCCAGCGGTATCAGTTACAATGGATTTGATAGCACTAATAGTATTCTGATATGGATCAGTACCCACCATATCTATATTTGATAAATTATTTATATCAGCATCAAGTGATGGACCTGAAAGATTTACCCTTGTGGCAACAACATAATTTGAATTTTTCACAACTGCTCCAAGCTTATTCAGAATATCCAAGTGTATTGATTTATTACTATTCCACGTAGTGCTCATATTGGGTTCATTCAAAACTTGAAAAACAATAACCCTATGATTAGTGTCATATGTGGAAAGGTGATTGAACAAAGCTCTTACAGCCTCTCTCTCGCTTTGATATAAATATTCGGCATCAGCAGAATGGGTTCCTCCATCTGGTATAAACGCATGGAATATGTCCTTATTTCCCCCTGGATTTGCTCCGAAATATTTATCACGATCTTGTAGATATTCTGGAATCCATGTCATCCAACCGTTAGGATTTCCAGTAAGTCTGGCTCCTCCGCAATGATTGGAACCAGTCCATACCAGGTCTAAACGAATTCCATATTTATTTGCCCAATCTATATATTTATCTATAAGATGCCAGTCATAGCTTCCTTTTGTCGTCGGTTCAATTTCATTCCATTTTAAGAAAATTTGCATTGTGTTAAAATTGGCTGCTTTTGTTTTTTCAAAAACATTCTCGAGCCAACTCTCAGCCATAGGTGTTGAAAATTTATAAGTAGAGTAATATGGGCTTGTGGTATAAGGATCAGTCTTATCTCCAAGAGTCTGTTGTCTTCCCCAATTTTCAAGGCAGGAATAGTAATATGGCTTTCCATCAACCTCTAGGTAGCCCTTACCGCTATCAGATGTAACAACTCTAGACACTACCGTTGCAGCTGATGCTTCTTTTATAAAACAATATTGTGATGAAACCAACGAGCAAAATACAATAATAATAACCATAAATGTACTAAACAGTTTTTTTGTTTTACTCATAATATTTCTTCCCCTTTAATCTTCCTCTTTAATCTTCCTCTTTAATTTAAATATCCCACTAAATCTTAGTGTCATTTTTCCAGATTTCGTGCTATAAATCTTATCTGGACCTATTTCTATTTTCTTCTATTAATATTTCTACTTCAGCCTGAATTTCTCCAATTCCTCAAGAAAAGGCAGAGATGTCTGAGCTCCCTTTTTAGTAACGGTTATGGTACCTACAACATTTGCAAAATCAATTGCGTCATCGATGGACATTCCCTTTGTCAAAGCAACAGCCAGAGCACCGGTAAATGAATCACCAGCTGCAGTTGTATCAACAACCTCAACCATAGGTACAGGTTTATGTAATATCTTCTCTCCACTGTTATACACAACGCCTCTACCGCCTAAAGTAATAACAACCTGCTTAACACCCTTTCCCATAATGCATTTTATTGCAATTGAAGCATCTTCAAATGTTGATAATTTCAAACCCGTAATATATTCGCATTCGCTTTCGTTTGGTGTAAGTATGTCAACTTTTTCAAGAAAATCATTTGATAGTTCCCTTGCCGGTGCCGGATTTAGCAGTACTTTGATACCATACTTGCGTGCAATATCAACAGCTCTTTCAATGGCATCCTGTGGTATTTCCATCTGCAGAAGCAAAATATCACTATTTTTTATAACATTTTCGAGGTTTGATATATCTTCCGGAGAAATCTTAAAGTTTGCCCCTGAATCTAAAATAATGTAGTTATTACCTTCATTTATGACTACTATAGCAACACCAGTAGGTACATTCTCAAGTGTTTTTACATTCTGAGAATTAACGTTATTAATATTCAAATTTTCTTTTAATGATACTCCAAATAAGTCATCACCTACATTCCCAACCATTGTTACTTCTCCGCCAAGCCTAGCTGCTGCTACTGCCTGGTTAGCGCCTTTTCCGCCTGGAACTGTCATAAATCCATTTCCTATTATGGTTTCTCCTATTACTGGAATTCTTGGTGTATTTATAACCAAATCCATATTCAAACTTCCGATCACACAGATTTTACCCAAATCAGCCTCCATTCTCTGGCTACTGCCAGCACAAATAGTAATCAGGATTTACACTAAAGTCTAAAAGATTGGTACAGCTCGGTGAATGCTTCTCTTAAAGCCTTTTCATTTTCTTCAGGGTTATCCCTGTAATAAATTCTAAAATTTGTGTTTTCTTCAGTAAGTCTAAAACTGAAAAGACCATCGTCATTAACAATAATTTTGCATGGCAGTAGTTCATTTACAAAAACCTTATCTGATGAAAGCACTTCTCTTTCTGGTATAATCTTAAAGCTACCATCTTCTCTGCATACAAGTTTTCGTGCTGAAATTCCAAGCCAGACTGCCGTTTCCCATACATTATGATCTTTTCTATACACTTCTTCCATTTCAGATTCATCAACATTGTCGTCCATTGCTCTGAGAAAGTCCGCCCTTTTTATGCGCTTAAGTGCAAACCAAAGATATCGCTTTATTTTAATGTCCATATTTTTTATGAACAAAAGGTTTTCCAGTTTCCAAAAACTATTAAACCCACCCAGATCAAACGGTCCATGATTTGTAGCACAAGGGTAAATACAAATTGGCAGCTTTGAGCGCAGCAGGCATACAAATGCGTTTTTATCCAATTCGACATTCCATTCTAAAAATTCGTCAGATGATGCTCCCGCTGAGATATGAATTCTCTCTACTTTTTCAAAGAAAAGCTGAGGTTCTCTATTAAAAGCCGCAGCCAAAGACCTTAATGAGGAAAAAACGGTTATAACTACCTTCTGTGTGCTATTGCGTAAAACATTAAGTATTAATTCAATTCCTTGCTGTTGAAACTTTGGAACATCCAGCATTTTATCCTCTGGTGTTTCCATAGGTGTGAAAGGCCCGACCGCAAATGGTATATTCTTATTAAAAATATAATTCAGCTGCATAACAGGAATAAATCCGGCTTCCCTTGGGCCATTTGTATCAGTGAATTCCTTTATCCGATGCTCGGCAACCGGCTGTCTGTACTTATCTGTACAATCAAGTATTACAGCTTTTAAATCAATTTCAGGTAATGCATATGGCATAACCAGATCAAGATTATCACCCGGATCCTGGTAAGGGTGATATAAATCTGTTATATCAATAAGTGATACTTTTTTCATATAATTCTCCGTTCTCTGTAGCTAACCTTTTACGGCACCTGCTGCAATTCCCTTTACATAATCCTTTTGCAGGAACAGGAACAGTATAACAATCGGGAATACTGTCATTACAAACCCTGCAAAGGCATAATTCCAGTTAACGTTATACTTTTCAAAGAAATAATTTATTGTAGGAGACAATGGTTTTTTCCATGGATCAGATATTAATACCAGAGGCATAAGGAAGTCATTCCATATCCACTGAGAGCATATTATGACAATTGAAGCCGTTGTCGTCTTCATCAGCGGCATAATTACTTTATAAAAAGTTTGAAATTCATTACAACCATCAATTATAGCTGCCTCTTCAAGTTCTTTGGGTACTGATTTTAAAAAGCCTGTATAAAGAAATATGGCATATGGAGAAATTGTTGCAATGTAAAAAATAATCAATCCCTGATAACTGTTTGTCAAATGTAGGAACTTATATAGCTTTACTAATGGAACAATTCCTGTGTAGGATGGAAGCATAATACCTGCTATAAATACTACATACATAATTTTATTCAATTTTATATTTATTCTCGCTAACGGATAAGATGCAAGCGAGGAAAAAAGTACAACAAAAGCCAGTCCTCCTACGGTTATTATAAGACTGCTCAAAAACGCCATTGGAACACCCATTCCATTCCATGCTTGTACATAATTATCCAGAGCAATTTTATGCGGAAGACCGATAGGGTTATTAATTACTTCACCTGAATCTTTTAACGAGGTGAAAACCATCTGGTATATAGGATATAAATAAATTAAAGCAAATACTATTAAAAATATTTCAAGGATTACAATTCCTATCTTTTCTTTTTTCATTGTTATAATACACCATCTTTCATTTTATCAGTATATGTCTTCCCTCTTTTTTAACATGTTAAGCTGTACAAATGAAACCATCATAACCAGAACAAAAAGTATGACAGATATTGTTACACCGTAGCCGGCCTTGTTTGAGAAAAATGTTTGAGTAACCAACAGTGATGTCAAAGTCTCAGAGGAATAACCCGGTCCGCCTTTTGTCATTACATAAACCTGATCAAAAACCTTTAGGCTTCCGATTGTTGCAGTTACTATTCCTATAGTAATTGATGGTGCAATCATTGGAAAAGTAACTTTTGTGAAGCGAGCCCACCAGGTAGCACCATCAATCTTACATGCCTCATACAAATCCGTTGGCACTCCCTGAAGCCCCGTGAGATAAATAATCATATAATAACCGGAATACTGCCATATAGCCACAAGTGCTATTGAGAATATTACCAGACTAGGATTCCCCAGCCAGTCTTGATTCAGGAAACCGATATGAAGTACGTTCTGCAGATAATTAAATATTCCCATTTCAGGATGGTACATAAAAGACCAGACATATCCGCTTACTACAGCACTTATTAAAGATGGAATAAAAAAAGCAGTTCTAAGAATTGTTTTTGTTTTAATATTGGTATCTAGTGCAAGTGCAAATATAAGTCCGAGAAAATTATTAAAGAAGGCTACAATAACTGCATATATAATAGTATTTTTAAGAGCTGTTCTGAATTCACTGCTTCCGAAAACATTGAAATAATTTTTCAAGCCTATGTACTTCATTTTGTCACTAAGTATACTCCAATCAAAAAGTGAGTAATAAAATGTTGATAATATAGGAAGAATGAAGAATACAAGCATTAATATAAGAGCTGGTAAAAAAAATAGAATTGATACTGTTATAGTTCGTTTTTTGTTAAACATTTTGATCTCCTCACCTATTTATTAAGGTAGCAGATAATTAATACCTGCTACCTCAATATTTGTCACTTATATTCTTTGATTATTTATAAGGATTCTCTGTTTCAGAATAGGTTTTAGACAACCAATCACACATATCTTCAGGTGACATTCTACCTATTGCAAATTCCTGAAGCTTCTTTTTCCAATCATTTATCATTGAATTTGGCCATATTTCATGAGCCCAGGTTGTTACTTTTCCTGCATCAACATAGTCTTTCACAAACTTGTCCATTTCGTCATCAATTTTGACATTAGAATCTTTGGTTACAGGATAAACTTTTTTCTCTGTAATATAAGTAGAATAAACGTCTGGAGTAGTAAAGTAGTCGAAGTATTTATTAACTGCATCAGGATATTTTGTTGTAGCACTGCCTGCCATACCAACTTCAACATGCCAGCAGCCTAGCAGTTCTTCACCCTTATTATTAACAGGCAAAGGCATGAAGCCAAGATCAACATCCTTATTGTCTTTGATTGCATCTCTTAAGGCAGAAAGTGCCCATCCTCCCTGAATTACCATTGCAGCTTTTCCTTGGGCAAACATTGAGTTAGCAAGGTTATAGTCCGTTGAAAGAGGAGTCTTATCGAAATAGCCTTTATTCAATAAAGTCTGGAATTTTTGGTATACTTCAAGAACATTTTTATCGTTAAAATTAATTTCTCCGTTTACCAGCTTTTTATCAAAATCTGCTTCTCTACCAAGTACTATAGTGGAATGTGCCGAGTTTACATATCTGATAGCCGTCCAATCATCCTTGAATCCTGAAGCGATTGGTGTAATTCCTGCTTGCTTAATTTTTTCACATGCAGCAAGAAACTCATCCCAATTAGTTGGTTGTGCAATACTTAAGTCACTAAAAATCTTCTTATTGTAATAAAGCCCCTCTGCTGTTGCATTCCAGCCTACTCCGTACAGTTTGTCCTTAAATGTAAATTCACCCTTAACAAGGTCTGTTAATCTATTTGTATATTCCTGACCTGTTATATCAAGCAAATGTCCTGCTTGCGCATAATCAGCCATAAGTCCGCCCGGCCACACAGACATCATATCAGGAGCATCCCCGCTTGCGAGCTTAGTTTTTAGTACAGTCTCATATGCTGTTGAACCAGGTGTATCAAATTCCAGATTAATATTAGGGTACTTTTTCATAAAGCCTTCATTTACTGCTTTAAGATATGTCTGATGGTCAAGACTGTTAAAAAATGCTTTAATAGTAACCTTTTCTTCCTGTTTGTTTGTTGATTGCTCATTAGTTGCTGCAGATGTTCCACTGGAATTGTTTCCGCTATTTGCTGCTTGATTACCACATCCCGCCATTAATGCAGCGGAAATGCATATTGCTGTAAATAAAGCTAAAAATCTTTTCATAATAGCCTCCCGTTATTTTTCCAAATAATTTAATTACTAATTTACTTTGGGCCCATTGCTTACCTGCAACTATATTCTAATGTATAATGTATTGTAAAAAAATAAGGTGGATTTTATATTTTGTTTAAATTTTTGTCTTTATTTATTTTATATATATTAAATTCTTCACCCCAAAAAGCAGGAATGGAAAATTGTATCCTTGTTCCAATACTTTCTATAGAATCTATCTTCATATCAAATTCGTCTTCAAATACAATAGATAATCTTTCATAAACATTCTTCAATCCCATGCTTCCTTCTTTTTTCCCAGGTGTGAATATATACTTCTTTAAGCTATCCAAGCCCTTTTCACTTAAGCCAATACCATTATCCGTTATGCTTATAACAAGCTTTTCATTAGCCACTGCACATTTAACATTTAGCAACCATTCACCCTGTTTCTTTTCCAGACCATGATATATCGCATTTTCAACAAGAGGCTGAATTATCAGCTTTAAGATTTTGCATTTGCGTGCTGTTTCATCAGCATCAACATTAAAATTCAGCCTATCTCCAAATCGAATTTTCTGTAATTTAATATAATTGTTCAAATACTCCAATTCTGTGCCTAGTGGTATTATCTCTTTCATAGAGCTGATGCTGAAACGCATATAATTTCCTAATAATTCAATCATATCTGCTAAATCCATATTGCTATCCATAACAGCTTTCATTTGTATGCTTTGAAGCGTATTGTATAAAAAGTGAGGATTAATTTTGCTCTGAAGGACCTCAAGTTCGGCTTCTTTGGTTTTTAACCTGAAGTCCAATACTCTTTTGATTAAATCATTCATATTCGAAATCATATTGTTGAAGCCTTTGCTTAACACCCCAATTTCATCTTTAAATTTATAACTATAATTTACATCCAAATCACCATTTTCAACATTTTTCATTAATGATGTAAGTTCCTTAAGGGGCTTTGTGATGGCAAAAGAAAGCAAAATTGAGACTAATAGCGCAAATAAAACGCAAACCACACCTACTACAATAGTAAAGCTTATAATAGAACTTGTATTTGACGTAAGCTCACTTTTGGGAACTATGTAAACATATTTCCAATTTGTATAACTTGATTTAACACTGGAAATAAGCTTCTCTTCACCAGTAGAATCTTTAAAAACACGGTTGTTATTGCCACTATCAATATAGGGATTAGCCACTTTCTCTCCAATCATTGAATTATCCGAACTGTATACTATGTTATTTTTCTCATCAAGAACATATAATTGGCTACTATCCCCAGACTTGTTTTTGTCGCAGATGTTTTTAATTGCATTGTAATTAATATCAATAGAAAAATATCCGATAACGTTGTTGCTTCCTGAAAACTTACGAATGGACCTTATGAAGGAGATAACCTGTTCGCTATGTACATATCTTTCTTCAGGATAATGTGGACCTAAAACCACCCACTCTTTATCTTTATGCTGCATATCCTTATACCACTCCTGTTTTTTTAATTCAAAATCAGGATTCATACTTGCAATACTGTAATTCTCATTATTTTCAGTAAAAATACATACACCTGAAAAATCCCCTTTTATGTTTAAAACTCCGGATAAAAAATTAGTCATAATCTGCCTGTCATTTAGAAGCTGTGTTCCATCTTCAATATTCAGCTTTCTCTCCATAACAGCTAACACCTGCATATTTGAATATGGAGACATACTTATTTTTTCAGCATCCTTAATGCTTTTTTCTGAATTCTCCATTACCTGATTTAACGTTTGAAGCATATAGTTAGAAACTTCGTCTGTAATTGCGCTATTAGCTTTGTTATAAAACAAGCTGGCAGTAATAAACATCGGGATTATTATACAACAGATACATACAATCATAATTTTATTTCTGATACTCCAATTTCTAATATCGAAAATATGCATTTTTTAGCTCCTTTTATTTCTGTATTCCTTGGGTGTGTATCCTGTATACTTTTTAAAAACCTGACTAAAGTATCTCTGATCATCATAGCCAACCTTAATAGCAATTTCGTATATTTTGCTATCTATATCTTCAAGAAGTTCTTTAGCCTTCTCAATCCTCTGTGATGTCAAGTAATCCAAAAAATTCATATTTGTTTCCTTTTTAAAAAGATGACTTACATAAAAAGGGTTCATATGAAAACGAGTAGCTGTTGTATTTAAATTAATATCGTTGGAAACATTATCATTAATATATCTTTTGATTTCTTTAATTAGTTTAGATGAATCGAGTTCATCTCCTTTGTAAAAAGAAATACAAATTTTATGAAGTAAGTCTTTAACATATCCCATAAGACTTCTGTAGGATTTTTGTGAATGAATCTCTCGCATAATCTGATCTATATCTATACTATTACCCTCTATATTCTTTGTTCGTACTGCTATTTTTGAAACCAGGCATCCATAAAAATCCTTAACATCCTCAGGTGAATGGTACCCTGAGATATTGATGCTCTCTATCAATGTAAAATAAGCTGACTCCAATTTGGGCCAATCTCCATTTTCTAATGCACTAAAAATTGCTGTTTCATTTTCAATATAAAGATATTTTCTTTTTAGATCCTCTTGAATATACTCAGGCCGGTTATCAAACACTTGATTGCAATTTGAGTAGAATCGGCTTTTAAGATTTTCTGATGCCGTTTTGTAGGATTGCACAACTGAATCCAGGTTGTCAGCTATTTCGCCTATTCCAACAAAAAGCTGCCAACCCAGCACTTCATTAAATTCCGCTATAAGTTGGTAAACTTCTTTCATAACCTGATTCGTTTCTGGCTTTTCAATACAGCAAAGAATAAGATTTTCATCATGATACTGGCAAATATGCCAGTTTAAACTGTTACTATCAATAAACGTCCCGACGGCACTTAAGATCTTTTGCAACTCATCAGTCTGATCACAATCAATGGTTGTGTCAAAGTCAAACGATAATATTTGAAAACAGGAACCTTTTAGTTCGAAAAAATCAACTTGGTGAATCAGATCTGTTGTTTTACCTTCTATTATGTTTGCAATAATTGCATTCTTTAAAAGATGGGCGTTCTTTTTGACTACATAAGAAATTCTGCAACTATTATTGAATTCCTCCCAGTACTTGTCTAATAATTCCTTCACCTTAACAATGGTATTAATAAACTGTTCTCTATTCAAAGGCTTTAAAATATAATCACATGCGCCGAGCCTTATTGCTTTTTGTGCTAATTCGAATTCAGCAAATCCGCTTAGAATTATGAATTTAGTGTCCTTCAGCTCACTATTTAACGCTCCAATAAGCTCTATGCCATCCTTGCCTGGCATCCTTATGTCAGTAATGACAAGGTCTGGCACAAGCCTTTTACAAAGTTCAACTCCTTTTATGCCGTCTTCAGCCTCGCCAACTACTATAAACCCATATTTGCTCCAATCTATATATTTCTTAAGGCCCTCACGTATCAGCGGTTCATCATCTATAAATACAGCTTTATACATATGTATGTCCCCTTAATCAATAGTAATTAGTGTAAACTTAATATATTTATTAACATAAAATATAGCTTGGAAAGGTTTTCTTGTGAAATCAATTATAACAGCTTTAATAGTATATAATCAATTTTTACCTTTATTGCGTTTAAATCTGTAACGTTTTAAATAATTAACCGATTAAAAGCAGAACAAAAGGATTGAGCCCTGTACAATACAGAATTCAATCCTCATGTTGTCTAATAAATCTTGACTAACTTTTGGGGTCATAACAGAATTGGATGGTTTTCTTTGTATCAACACCAATCGTCAGTGAACCTGCTAATATTACTCTTCTTCCTCATCAACCATATTCTTTTTAGCTTCTTCAATTATCTTGTTTGCAACAATTGCAGGTGCCTCTTCATACCTGTCAAACCAGAGCTTAAAGTAACCGCGGCCGTGAGTCATTGACCTTAAATCGGTAGCATACTTGAACATTTCTGATTGAGGTACTTCGGCTTCAACCTGTTGTAAGCCGTTGTCCTGCGGATTCATACCAAGTATACGGCCGCGTCTCTTGTTCAGATCACCGATGATGTCTCCCATATAGCTTTCAGGCACATAGACTTCAACATGTGCAATCGGTTCCAACAGTACCGGCGCTGCCATTGGCAGCCCCTTCTTGTAAGCAAGTCTGGCTGCTATCTTAAAGGCCATTTCAGAGGAATCAACATCGTGATAGGAACCGTCGACAAGTGTCGCCTTCAGATTTACCACAGGGTATCCGGCAAGCACACCTTTTACTATTGCCTCCCTAAGTCCTTTTTCAACAGCAGGATGATAGGATTTTGGTACCGAGCCTCCGAAAATTTTCTCCTCAAATACAAGGTCTTCTTTATCTCCATGTTCAAATTCAATCCACACATGCCCATACTGACCGTGTCCGCCGGATTGTTTCTTATGCTTTCCTTCAACCTTAACTTTTTTCTTTATAGTTTCTCTAAAAGGCACCTTCGGGTCAACAAGATTTACTGCTACACCGAACTTGGCTTTAAGCTTGCTTACAATGACGTCAAGATGCTGTTCTCCAACACCTGAAATAAGCGTTTGATGTGTTTCCACATTTGTTGATACCTTGAAGGTTGGATCTTCGTCCTGAAGTTTATGAAGGCCTGAACTGATTTTCTCTTCATCGCCTTTTGCTTTCGGCTCAACCGCCAACGATAGTGCAGGATCGGGAAATACTATCTTGCCCAATACCACCTTATTTGCCTGGTCACATATAGTATCATTCGTATTTGTAGATGCAAGCTTTGCAACACCGCCTATATCGCCGGCAACAAGTTTATCGGTGGGGATCTGTTTTTTACCTCTCATCAGGAACAGTGAGCCGATTTTTTCAACCTTCTCGGTGGTCGAATTATATACTGTTGAGTCAGCTTTAAGGGTCCCTGAATACACCCTGAACATTGATATCTTTCCCACAAACGGGTCTGCAATTGTTTTAAATACCAGGGCTGCCATAGGGCCTGCAGGGTTTGCCTTTAATTCAACGACATCATCGGAGCCGGCCTTTACGCCTTTTGTATTTACACTATCCGGGGCTGGCATATATTCCAATATGGCATTCATTAAATCCTGAACTCCCAAATTTTGAAGAGCAGAACCACAGAAAACCGGAGCTATGGAACCATCAGTAATTCCGGCTTTTATACCTTTTTGTATTTCCTCTTTAGTGTACTCTTCTCCACCAAAGAACTTTTCCATTAATCCTTCATCTGTTTCAGCTATAAGCTCATTTAAGGAATTTCTTATATTGGAAATTCTATCTGTTAAATCGGAAGGAATATCAGTATCAACTACCTTATCCTTCTGGAATTTTTTCGCTGTCATATTGATTATGTCCACATAACCAACAAATTTTTCATTTTCATAGATAGGAAGCTGGAAAGGAATAACTCCGCTTCCGAAGGTACTGATCATTTTATCCAAAGCAGCATTGAAGTTTGCATTTTCTTCATCCATTTTGTTTATAAAAAACATCTTTGCCGCATTATGTTCTTTTGCGTATGCCCATGATTTCTCGGTTCCTACAGAAACTCCGCTCTTTGCAGAAACTACTATTACAGCTCCTTCAGCGACGCGTATACCCTGCATCACTTCTCCGACAAAATCAAAATAACCGGGAGTATCGATAACGTTAATCTTATGGTCCATCCATTCACATGGAGCCATTGCTGTACTAATGGATATCTTTCTTTTTACTTCTTCGGGATCGTAGTCCGTTGTGGTTGTACCATCAGCCACTTTGCCAAATCTGTCCAATACTCCTGTATTAAACAGCATAGCCTCAGCCAGTGTAGTTTTACCTCCGTTACCGTGAGCCAAGAGGCAAATATTCCGTAGTTTCTGTACGGCATAGTCCTTCATAATCATTCCCCCTTATTAATTTTAATCGTTTCACACTGTATTAAAGGAATTAAAGTATCCCCATAAAGAGGTTGCTTTCAATCCCTGGAAACCAACTGTTACAGCAAAGCATTTCCAATCCATCAGGAGCACCATCCTATAGATCTTGCGCCCTCAGGAACCAATAAGTCCAAGGCCAGCCTCGCCCCCTCCCAGAAATCGGGAAGCAGGTGTAAAAGAATAAATAGAGTAGATTAAGACCGTATACACAACAAACTTGACTACAAATTTCTCAGTATCTCAATATCCATTTTGTTTATTTAATTTTCAGCAGATTTAACAAAAATCATTGTATAATCTATTCGATTTATTATGGAATTTTCCTTTTTTTTAAGTAAAATTTTTAAAATACTATAAACACAAGTTGTTATACATGCATTTTGTCCCATATATGGCAAATTTATTTATCATTTTTTAGTATATGCATGGGTTTTTTACTTTATTGTAGGTTTATTTTTACGGCCGATTTACTACCGATAAGTTTATTGCTATAACATTAAGGTTTATTAATTTAAATATGTGCTATATAATAATATTTGTAGAGGTTGGCAGTGCTCTGTAAAAACAGCCTGTCCAATCAGGTAATACGGTAAGAAATAAAAATATATTTTCATGTAAAATGGTAGAAAGGATGATTGTAAATGATAATTGTCATGAACCCAAAGTCGAATCAAATGCAGATCGACGACGTAATCAACGTATTAAAGAACTCGGGGTTAGGAGTTCACATATCCCAAGGTACAGAACGTACCATTATCGGGATAATCGGAGATAAAAGTGTTTTACGGGATATTCCTCTTGAATTAATGCCCGGTGTAGAAAAACTTGTTCCTATTGTAGAATCCTTTAAGCTGGCAGGAAAAACCTTCAGGCCCGAACCCAGCATTGTTGATGTAAACGGTGTTAAAATCGGAGGCAAGGAGCTGTGTATCATTGCAGGTCCATGTGCAGTTGAAAGTTATGAACAGATAATGGAAGCAGCCCGCGCAGTAAAGAGGTCAGGTGCTCAAATCCTCCGTGGAGGAGCCTTTAAACCCAGAACCTCTCCATATGCTTTTCAGGGCTTGGAAGAGGAAGGCTTGAAGCTTTTAAAAGCAGCCAAGGATGAAACAGGCCTCCAGATAATAACCGAAGTAACAAGCGAAAAAGCCGTGGAATTGTCCCTTCCATATGTAGATATGTTTCAGATCGGCGCTAGAAATGTTCAGAATTTCCAGTTATTAAGAGAAGTAGGAAAATCCATGAAGCCTGTGCTATTAAAAAGAGGCTCTGCAACAACTATAGATGAATGGCTCAATGCGGCTGAATATATAATGAGTGAAGGAAACTATGATGTAGTTCTATGTGAAAGAGGTATCAGAACCTTTGAAACAGCAACCAGAAACACTTTGGATATAAGCGCAGTGCCTGTTGTAAAGAACATGAGCCACCTCCCTGTAATAGTTGATCCCAGCCATGCGGCAGGAAAATCAAAATTCGTAACACCTTTGTCCAGGGCAGCTATAGCAGCCGGTGCAGACGGTCTTATAGTGGAAGTTCATCCAAATCCGATGATAGCTATGTCAGATGCTGCCCAGCAGCTAAATCCTTCAGATTTTGACAGCCTATGCAAAGATATAAGCAAGCTTGCACCAATTATTGAAAGAGAATTTAATTACTATGGTTAAGAGTATATCAATTATTGGCCTTGGTCTGATCGGAGGTTCTCTGTCCAAGGCCTTTAGGCTGAAACATCCTGAATTTCGAATATATGCTGTTGACAATTATGAACCTTCCCTTAGGCTTGCAGAAGAGGAAGGAAGCATTGACCGGGGATTCAATGAATGCTGTCCTCAAATCTACAATTCGGATATTATATTCATATGTACTCCTGTCAGGAAAGCCATAGATTATATATCATTGTTGTCAGACAAGGTTAAGCCCGGGTGTATAATAACAGATGTTGCCAGCACTAAGGGAGAAATATGCCGTTTTGTTAAGTCTCTGGAATTGCAGCCCGTTTTTATAGGTGGACATCCTATGGCGGGAACAGAAAAATCCGGTTATTCCAGCTCTTTCTCTCATCTGTTTGAAAACGCCTACTATGTGTTGACGCCTTTAGCTGCTTCTGATGGTCCTGTTGAACTTTTAAGGGGACTCTTAACTGATATTGGCGCCCTCCCCATCATTGTCACTCCGGAACAGCATGATCTGGTAACCGGCTGTATAAGCCATGTTCCGCATATTATTGCCTCAGCCCTTGTTAATCTGGCAAACTCTAAGGAAAACCCTGAGGGTCTTGTGAAGCTTTTGGCTGCGGGAGGGTTCAAGGATATAACCAGGATAGCCTCTTCAAATCCCTCCATGTGGGAGAATATAGTTCTCAGCAATAAAGAAGTAATAATAAACCTTCTGAAAAATTACACGGATATTATAAGCAGAATTATAGATAGTATAAAAACAGCTGATAACAAAGAAATATTTGAATTCTTTGAATCAGCCAAAATATTCAGGGACAGCTTCTCAGCAAGGTCAAAGGGCCTACTTCCGCCAAGCTTTGAACTGCTTGTGGATGTTAAGGATGAGCCCGGTATTATAGGCAGTATTGCTACTCTGCTTGGAAACAACGAAATTAATATCAAAAACATAAATGTATCAAACAGCAGGGAATTTGAACAGGGCTGTCTCAGAATTACCCTGTCCGATCAGCTACATACCGATAAAGCTTTTAATATTTTGGCAGGTGAATCCTATAGGGTATACAGGAAAGAGTAGTACCCTCCGTCACAGAGGTATATTATGTAAATGCAATTTTTTAGGTTTGAATATTTCAGATGCCCCCTCACCACTTCTTATTTTCAGTAATTTTAACAGGTTTTTTTCAAATCCAGTCACTTGCAATGATTTTTAGTTATTGAAAACTTGCAAAAGGGATGGTAAAATTAACTTGTTTATGCAATGACGCTTAACATCATGATGTTAAGCGTTTTTCATTACCTTTAGCACACTACAGTGTTAGATGAAAATCCAAGTAGATAAAAAAAGAAAAGAGGGATTTAATCATGAAATGGAACAAAAGGACATTAGCTCTGGTCTTAACAGCAGTAATGGCAATAACCACGCTGACAGCCTGCGGTTCAGGCGATAAATCCGCCAGCGGCAGCAAAAGCAGAGCACAGGACACAATAATTTATGCTCAGGGAACAGATCCAAGAGGACTTGACCCTGCACTTGTTGATGACGGTGAATCAGCAAAGATTATGGTAAACATTTATGAAGGACTTCTGAAGTACAACAAGGATACTACCGAGGTTAAACCCTGTCTCGCAGAGAGCTGGGATGTAAGTCCAGACGGATTATCCTACACCTTCCATCTTAAAAAGGGTGTAAAGTTCCAGGATGGAACAGATTTCAACGCAGAAGCAGTTAAGTTTAATATTGACCGTCAGTTGGCCCCAAAGGTTACTGAGGATATGATTTATGCACCTTTTGTCTTTGGTTCTGTTAAAGATGTTGAGGTAATTGATGAAAACACTGTTAAAATCAATATGACAGCTCCAAGCACACCATTCCTCAACAATCTTGCGATGAGCCTCAGCGCACCAATGGTAAGCCCGAAGGCATTGCAGGACAACAACAACAATGTCAACGAGCATCCTGTAGGAACCGGCCCATACTCATTTGTCAGCTGGACAAAGGGTCAGAATGTCGTTTTAAAGAGAAATGATGACTATTGGGGAACAAAGGCAGCAACTACAAACGTTATATTCAAATTTATCACTGATAACTCAGCAAGAGTGGTCGCATTGAATAACGGCGAAGCAGATATTATCGACGGTATAGATGCAACAGTTGTAAAACAAATTGAGGATTCAGGCAACAAGATAAATAATGTTCCAGGTATGAACATCAACTACATGGCCTACAATACAACAAAAGCTCCCTTCAACGATGTAAAGGTTCGTACAGCAATTTCACAGGCAATTAACGTTCCTGAACTTGTTAAGAGCTTGTACCAGGGTTATGCAGAGCCTGCTACATCAGTAATGCCGTCCTTTATGCCCGGTTTTGATTCCAGCATAGCGCAGGCTAAATTTGACCAGGCTGCAGCTAAAGCAGCACTTTCAGCTGCAGGTGTTACCAAATTACATATTATAACCTATACAAATCCAAGACCTTACAACACAGCTAACGGTCAGGCTCTTGCAGAGGCAATACAAGGTTATCTCAAAAATGTAGGCGTTGAAGCAACAATTGATGCCTTTGACTGGACCACTTACAAGGATAAGCTTAATGCAGGGGACTATGATGTATGCTTCTACGGTTGGACCGGTGACAACGGTGACCCTGACAACTTTATGAACCTTATGGCTGACAAGGATCCAAGAATGAACCCTGCCCGTTATAATAACGCTGCATACAAGGACCTCATCGCTAAAGGTCTCATTACTCCAAACGGAGATGAACGTAACAAGATTTACACAGATCTCGAAAAAATGGCTGCACAGGAAGCTGTTTGGCTGCCGATTTCACATGCTCCAACGCTTGTTGGCTACAGAGCAAATGTTAAAGGCTTTAATTACCACATGACCGGTGTTGTATTCCTTTCTGAAGCAACAAAAGATTAATAGACTGACTTGTAAAAATACAACAATGCAATATAAGCTGCCAGAAGCGTTAAAACACGCTTCTGGCATATATTATTTTGCAATGATATTAGGGAAAGGTTGTCAAAGATGTTAAAATATATAATAAAACGCATATTAATGCTTATTCCGGTGCTTATCGGAGTTTCCATCATAGTATTTCTGATTATGCGCGTATTTTCTCCCGACCCTGCACCGATTGTACTTGGACAGCATGCCACTGCCGAAACAGTAGAGAAATGGCGTGAGGCAAATGGCTTGAATTCTCCTGTATATGTTCAGTATTTTGATTTTATAAAAGGTGCACTCACCGGTGATTTCGGTACCTCCTACTATACCAAGACCCCGGTACTGAAAGAAATAATGTCCCGCTTTCCGGCTACTATAGAACTTGCAATCGCTGCAATAATTCTAGCTTCAATTTTCGGCATTCTTATTGGTGTTATCTCTTCCGTTAAAAAGAACTCTATTTTTGATCATTCCGGTATGATTTTAGCTTTAATAGGCGTATCAATGCCAATATTCTGGCTTGGTATACTTCTTATAATTCTATTCTCAGGAATTCTTCACATATTGCCTTCAGGCAGTAGAATTGATCCTCTTTTGCAGCCTTACGGCGGCACCGGGTTTTATATAATAGACACTCTTATGTCAGGTGACATGGAAGCCTTTGTTGATTACATCAAGCATTTAATCCTTCCTGCTGCTGCCCTCGGAATGTATTCAATGGCAATCATCACAAGAATGACACGTTCAAGCATGCTGGAAACCCTTAACCAGGACTATATCCGCACTGCAAAGGCAAAGGGGCTCAAGTCAGGCAGGGTTATAACCCATCATGCCCTCCGTAATGCCATGATACCTGTTACTACAGTTATCGGTCTTCAACTGGGGTCTTTGTTAGGTGGTGCTGTACTCACTGAAACTGTTTTTTCCTGGCCAGGTATTGGTCACTACACTGTTGAGTGTATTCTAAAATCTGATTTTCCTGTCGTTCAAGGAATAGTGCTCTTAATAGCATGCATTTTTGTATTGATTAACCTTGTTGTCGATATCTTTTATGCATTCCTTGACCCAAGAATCAAATTTTCCAAGAAGGAGGCTTAACCATTATGAAATTAAAAAATCCAAAACATTCATTGGAAGAGAATTCATTACAGGAAGCCCTTCCTCTTGAAAAACCCGAATCACAATTTAAAGAGATGTGGGATGCCCTGCGTCAGAATCATGCTGCCCTAGTAGGCTTGTTTATTATAGGTTTTCTTATACTCATTGCACTTCTTGCTCCATTGATTATGCCCTACGATCCGAATCAATCGGACATGACCAAAAGTTTCATACAGCCCAACGCTCAGCATTGGTTTGGTACAGACCAACTGGGCCGTGACATTTTCAGCCGTATAATTTCAGGTGCAAGAATATCTCTTACAGTTGGCTTAAGTGCCGTAGCTATATCACTTTCAATAGGCGTTGTTCTCGGCTCCATTTCCGGTTATTTCGGTGGTAAGTCAGATATAATTATAATGCGTTTTATGGATATGATGCTGGCCATTCCTTCAATCCTGCTGGCCATTGCTTTTATGGCAGCTCTGGGAAAAGGAATTGACAAGGCGGTTATTGCAATCGGTCTTGTTTCGATACCGGAATATGCACGTATTGTCCGCGGAAGCATCCTTTCAGTCAAAGAAAATGATTATGTGCAGGCTGCACGTGTTATTGGAAACAAGAACAGCAGAATCATATTCAAACATATTCTGCCTAACGTACTTTCCTCTATTGTAGTAAGGGCAACACTGGGAATCTCAACTGCTGTTCTGGATACTGCCGCGCTCGGCTTCTTAGGCCTTGGAGTGCAGCCGCCGGTTGCAGAATGGGGCGATATGCTTGGTCGTGCCAGAGGCTTTATTTTCACGGCTCCGTATACGCTAATTTTCCCCGGTATCGCAATAACTATTACAGTATTGGCTTTTAATCTTTTGGGTGATGGACTTAGAGATGCTCTTGATCCTAAATCCAGAAAGAAATAAGGTGGTGCAAACATGTTACTAGAGGTTAAAAATTTAAAAACAGAATTTAAATTAAAAAATGGTGTGGTTAACGCAGTTGATGACATCAGTTTTTCTATCGATAAAGGTAAAATACTTGCTATTGTCGGCGAATCAGGTTCTGGGAAGAGCGTTACCTCCCTTTCAATTATGGGACTCTTACAGGATCCGGGACGTGTTGCAGAAGGAGAAATTCTCTTCAAGGGACAGGATTTGTTGAAAATGAGCAAAGCAGAAATGAGGGCCGTACGTGGTGACCAGATATCAATGATATTTCAGGAACCTATGACCTCATTGAATCCTGTTTACAGAATCAAGGACCAGATCATGGAAAGCATTATGACCCATATGAAGGTCTCAAAAAAGGAAGCGCTGAAACGTACAATTGAAATGCTTGAGATTGTTGGAATACCTTCAGCTGAAAAACGTGCTAATGATTACCCCCATCAGATGAGCGGAGGTATGAGGCAGAGAGTAATGATAGCGATGGCTCTGATTGGGAATCCGGAGCTTTTGATAGCCGATGAGCCTACAACGGCATTGGATGTGACAATACAAGCTCAGATTCTGGATCTGCTTTATCATATGCGTGAGAAATTTAATATGGCTGTTATGCTGATTACGCACGATTTAGGTGTTGTATCTGAAGCTGCAGACCATGTTATTGTAATGTACTGCGGAAAAATTGTAGAGGAAGCTGAGGTGCGTTCTTTATTTGAGAACCCGCTCCACCCGTACACTCTCGGTCTACTCCGCTCCATCCCCAGAATTGAAGATGAAAGTGATGAGCCGCTCTACATGATTAAGGGCATAGTACCAAATCCTTTAAATATGCCGGACGGCTGCCCATTCTCTGACCGTTGCGACAGATGTATGGACCGCTGTCGCAAAGAGATGCCCCAATTGATTGAAAAGGATGGGCACAAGGTACGCTGCTTCCTTTATGAGAATGAAAATAAAGGAGGTAAACAGGCATGAGTGAAACATTAGTTGAAATAAAAAATCTAAAAAAGTACTTTACCCTGGATCATGACTTTTTCGGCCGTCCTACCTCTGTCTTAAAAGCAACCGATGACGTCTCCTTCAGTATAAGTAAGGGGGAGACCTTTGGGCTGGTCGGAGAGTCCGGCTGCGGAAAAACCACCATCGGAAAAATGTTGGTTAACTTGTATGCTCCTACATCAGGACAGATATTATTTGAGGGTAATGACCTTACAAAGTTATCAGAGGCAAAACGCAGAGAATACAGCAAGGATATCCAATTAATTTTCCAGGATCCCTATGCGTCCCTTAATCCAAGAATGACAGTCGGAGATATAATAGCAGAACCTATTAAAATAAATAATCTCCTTCCAAAGGAAAAAATAGAAGCAAGGGTTTCCTATCTTCTTAGCTGCGTCGGTTTGGCAAATCACCAAAGGAACCGCTATCCCCACGAATTCTCAGGCGGACAGCGTCAGCGTGTCGGAATTGCACGTGCTCTTGCGGTTCAGCCTAAGCTTATTGTATGTGATGAGCCTGTTTCCGCTCTCGACGTGTCAATTCAGGCCCAGGTTTTAAACCTGCTTGACGAATTGAAGGAAGAATTCGGTTTGACCTACCTGTTTATTGCGCATGGTTTGAACGTTGTAAAGCACATAAGTGATCGTGTCGGAGTCATGTATCTTGGAAAGCTGGTAGAGATAGCGCCCAAAAAGGAATTGTATTCAAATCCTCTCCATCCGTATACACAGGCACTGCTTTCAGCTATTCCTTCGGTTGATCCTACAAACAAAAAGCAGCGTATAATTCTCTCCGGTGACGTTCCAAGCCCCATTGATCTTCCAGACGGCTGCCGCTTCTGCTCACGCTGTTTCAAGAAGATTGACGGCTGTGAAAAGGATGAACCGGCGTTAAAAGAAGTATCACCAGGACATTTTGTGGCATGTAAGCTCTATTAATAGACTGTTTACATGATCCTCTTTTAAAATTCTTTTAGAAATAATAGCATGCTAAATAGCCTGCAAAACGACCTCCAGGACATTCTGAGCGATGTACAGGAGGTTGTTTTTTGTGGTATATTTATTTTATTATTGTAAAGTGTATGGTAATGTGTATTCTAAATTTGGCTTAATTACAGTTTTATTCTGGAGAGTATCTTATGAAGCTTTTATTGGCACCAATTCAAAGTATGACCATTGCACCCTATAGAAACGCCTTTGCTGAAATGTTCGGTGGTATTGATGAATATTATTCGCCTTTTATTGCCACTGCAGAGCAAAGTAAAATTAGCAGAGCACTTTTAAAGGATATTCTTCCTGAGAATAACAGTCCAAAAGTAAAGGTTATACCTCAGCTTCTGGGGAATAACGGAGTAGACTTTAAAGCGTTTGCCTCCGCCATCACCGATTTGGGGTATGACGAAATCAACTGGAACATAGGCTGTCCCTTCCCCATGGTAGCTAATAAGAAAAAAGGTTCCGGACTTCTGCCATATTCAGATATAATAAAGGAATTCCTTGACATTGTATGTAAAGACAAAGCTTACGTACTAACTGTAAAAATGAGACTGGGGCTTAACAACGCTGAAGAAGGGCTGAAGGTAATGGAGGTGCTGAACGAATATCCTCTGGGAGGTGTTATTATACATGCCCGTACAGGGAATCAGATGTATACCGGCACAGTTGATTTTTCTTCCTTTGAAGCTCTCTCAGCCGCCGGAAAGCATAGTATTACCTATAACGGAGACATATACACCCTGGCTGACTTTCATAATGTCACAGGTCGCTTCCCTGCTATTAAGAGTTACATGCTGGGCAGGGGAGCACTCAGGGATCCCTTCCTGCCGGCGGCTATTAAAGGTACTGTAACTCCTTCCGAAGATAGAATGAGTATTATCAAAAAGTTTCATAATGAGATTTTCAATTATTATAAAGCCAACCTCTCGGGTAATAAGCATCTATGTGATAAAATGAAAGAATTCTGGTCATACATGTCAATTCACATAGATAAAGATGGTAAACTAATAAAAAAAATAAAGAAGTGTCACAGTGAATCATCTTACCTGAATATCATTAATAACGTACTTGATAACTCAACTTTGTGGAATGAGCTTCCTTACAAATAGATTTTCCTTCGTTCTCTATAACAAAGAATAAAGGTGGTTGGTCTAAAAAAGCCGGTCAGCAACCGGCTTTACATTGTTTCTCTATTATATTAAAGACTGTCGTATTATTTAAGACAATGGCTCTTCTTTAAAGAACTTGTCGTTTAATTTATATCCTAAAACCATCAAGCTATCACTTAAGTGAACATTTTCAACAATTACATCATAAGGAATTTTCAGATCCATCGGAGAGAAATTCCATAAACCCCTTACTCCAAGTTTTGCAACCCTGTCTGCAAGAGCTGCCGTCTCTCTATACGGAACACATAGCATTGCTATATCCACCTTGCTATCTGAAACAAAAGCTTCTATATCATTGAGGTTTCTTACTTCCAAATCCTTGATTTTCTTACCTACAATTTCGGGATTTACATCAAATACTCCTATTATCCTGAAGCCTCTTTTTTCAAAGTTCCCATAATTAGCTAAAGCTTGACCCATATTACCTGCGCCTATAATAATGCAGTTAAATGTTCTATTAATTCCCAGGATATTTCCTATCTCAGTATATAAGGACTCCACGTTATAACCATAACCTTGCTGTCCAAAACCACCAAAACAGTTTAAGTCCTGTCTTATTTGGGAAGCAGTAATTCCCATTCTAGTACTTAGCTCTTTGGAGGATACTCTTTTTATTCCAAGCTCTAATAAATAATTAAGATACCTGTGATATCTCGGAAGTCTTTTTATTACAGCCATAGAAATTTTCTTTGAAGCCATTGGATTTTTCACCTCATTATTCTGTTTGTGTTCGTATTATATCACCCTTGTTATTTTATTGTCAATATTGCTGAATGTATTAATTGCTAAAATATGTTAAATATTAATAATAGAATAACACCGGTTTAAATTAAATTAGTGTCAAATTTACAAATGCATGTTAAAATAATCATGTAAGTAACTAAAGATGACAAAATAAACTATTTTCCACCGGAGCGGTAACCTGCACCTGAAAATAGTTACTTGGAGGAACATAATGAAAGTTTTGCACATTATCGGCGGAGGAGATGTAGGCGGAGCTAAAGTACATGTACTGAGCCTTGTAAAACAGCTTTCTTCAAATATCGATGTGACCTTGCTTTGTCTTAGACCTGGAGCCTTTGCAGATGAAGCCCGTGCAATTGGGATTAAAGTTGAAGTTATTAAATCAATTAATATATTTTCTGATATAAAAAAAGCTATTGCCCTTGTAAAAGCAAACCAATACCATGTTATACACTCACATGGTTCAAAGGCTAATATTTTTGCATATGCCATAAAAAAAGCCTGTAAGATTCCAGTTGTTACTACAATTCACAGTGATTATAAACTTGATTATTTACAGAGCCTGTATAAAAGGTTGACTATAGGGGTTATTAATTCACGTGTACTCAGAAAACTTGACTATTACATAGTAGTTACAAGTGCTTTCAGGAAGATGCTCGTTGAGAGAGGTTTCAGCAACGACAGAATTTACACTATTTTAAACGGTATGGACATGAAAAAGCCCTCTTCGGTATTCACCCGAGAGGAGTTCTCAGAAAAATACAGAGTTGCTTTAAGCGATGATGATATACTAGTGGGTACTGCTGCAAGGCTTGACCCTGTTAAGGATATCGGCACCTTGTTGGAAGCCGCTAAATATGTTGTTCAGAAGAACCCCTCTGTTAAATTTCTAATCGGAGGAGAAGGCGAACAAAGCAAGGAACTCAAAGCCAGAGCAAGCCAGCTAGGCCTAGAGAAAAATGTGTTCTTTCTCGGCTGGTTGAATAATCCTAATGATTTAATCAGTATTATAGATATCAATGTGATGACTTCAATAAGTGAAGGTTTCCCGTATTATCTTCTGGAAGGTGCAAGATATTCAAAAGCAACTATTTGCAGCAGAGTTGGAGGTATTCCTGATTTAATTGAATCCAATGTGAACGGATATCTTTTTGAAGCCAGGGACTATGCTACTTTAACTGCTCAAATACTTGACCTTGCTACGGACAAGATAAAAAGAGAAACCTTCGGAAGTAAGTTGTATGAAAAGGCCTTTTCAGAATTTTCATTGGACGCAATGCGTAAAACTCAAATGGGTATTTATGAGGCGATTCTTAGTGATGTTTCAGGAAGGAAGTCTCTTTCAGGTAAAACTGTTAAGAAGAAATATGATGTTATAATTTCAGGTTATTATGGCTTCAGTAATATAGGCGATGATGCCATGCTAAGGTCTATAGTTGATAATCTCAGACAGCAGAAGTCAGATATCTCCATATTAGTGTTATCCAAAAAGCCTGTGGAAACCTCTCTAAGTTATAATGTAAGTGCCATAAACAGAAAGAACATGTTTGCTGTTTATTCTTCTATGAAAAGAGCCAAGCTCTTCATTTATGGTGGGGGTAACATAATTCAGGATAGTACCAGCTCTCGTTCGATTTTATTCTATTTGGGAACAGCTTGGCTGGCAAAAAAACTTGGTCTTAAGGTTATGTTTTATGCAAATGGCATTGGCCCAATAAACAAAAACAGAAATGCACAGTATTCAAAGAAGATTCTCAATATGGCTGATGTTATAACCGTCAGAGAAAAAATATCGTTCAAAGAGCTTGAGCGAATGGGTATAACTAAACCTAAGATTATGCTTACAGCCGATGCTGCACTTGCCGTTCGTTTCAATGTAAACACTAAAGGACCTGATGAGATATTTATCAATGAAGGAATACCCTTAAATGCTGCTTATGCAGGTTTTTCTGTCAGAAAGTGTCCCGGCTGTGACAAACATCAGCAGGCAAAATATGAAAAGATAATTGCTGAGACAGCAGACTATATTTATAACAATTATAACCTGATACCGGTTTTTATACCGATGGAATACCAGGTTGATATCGCTACCATTGAAAATATAGTTTCAAGAATGAGAACAAATGGTTATATAATTACAAATAACCATTCTGTTCCGGAAACCTTTGAGATTATAAAGAAAATGAGCATAATGGTCGGAATGCGTCTGCACGCATTAATATTTGCGGCATACATGAATGTTCCAGTTGTGGGAATTAGTTATCAGCCCAAGGTTGAGGGTTTTCTTGATTATATTAATCAGCCTGCCGTTGGCCATGTAAAAGATATTACCTTTGAAGCTCTTAAATCAAAAGTAGATCAGTTATTGTTAAACAGTGACTCTGTAAAGCAAGAACTCAGTAAATCTGTGGGACTTTTGGTGGATAAGGCAGAAGAAAATTCCCGGCTTGCTATTGAATTGATTTCTTAAAAGTAACGCCGGCAGGTATTAATACCTGCCGGCGTTTTGTTAGTTTAGCGCTATATTTCAATATAATGTATTTGAAAAAACTTACTCTTTGTCTGCAGGAAGCTGCTGGTTTTCCAGTTGCTCACTAACCTCGGTCCAAACAGCATACAGTTCTTCAAGTTTCTGCTCTTTTACCGTCTTTTCTTCGGTTAGCTCTATTAACTTTACATGATCGGTGGCAGCTTCAACCATTTCATTTTCCAGCTCCTCAAGCCGCCCTTCCAGATTTGAGATCTCTTTTTCAGCGTCTGAAAGCTGCTTTTCAAGTTTTCTTATCCTGCTGCGTTCCTCTTTCGTGGCTATTCTGCTTTGCTTTGCCTCGGATATGGTATTTATCTCATTTGAGTTATTTTGAGCAGTGTTTTTTCTAATGTGGGAAACAAAATAGGTATAGTTTCCCATACAATCAACCGGCGGAGTTACACCGATATCTATTATCCTTGTAGCCAGCTTGTCAATAAAGTATCTGTCATGGGAAACTATCAGCATTGTCCCTTCATAATCCATCAAAGCTTCCTCAAGAATTTCTCTAGAATTAATATCAAGATGGTTTGTAGGCTCATCCAGAATAATGAAATTTGCTTCCGAGAAAATGAGTTTAAGCATGGACACTCTACTCTTCTCTCCTCCGCTTAGAACAGATATCTTTTTAAACACATCCTCACCGGTAAACAGAAACGCGGCAAGTGCGCTTCTTACCTCTGTCTGGATGAGCTTCTGATTTACGCTCCATACCTCATCAAGTATAGTGTTATCTTTATTCAGGTCAGCCATCTCCTGATCATAATAGCCCATGTCCACTTTTGCACCAAAGCTAAACTTACCCGAGGTCGCATCAAGCCTTCCTGCCAGAATCTTCAACAGAGTTGATTTGCCGCAACCGTTAGGACCAAGCAAAAATACTCTTTCTGCCCTTTTCACCTTAAAGCTTAAATTTTCAAATAGTTTTTTATCCCCGTAAGCTTTAGAAACAGAATCAAGTTCAAGAACCTCATTTCCGCTGGTTACGGCCTGATTAAATCTCATTCTCATCTTCGAGGGAGCGGCTTCAGGCTTATCAATTTTAACCATTCTGTCGAGGGCTTTCAGCCTGCTTTCAGCTGTAACAATGTTTTTCTCTCTGTTAAATCTCCTCTGCTGCTCAATAATTGCTTCCTGTCTTGCTATTTCCTTTTGCTGCAGCTGATAATGCTTTTCCTGTATTTCACGGTTGATGGCTTTCTGCTTAACAAAGCCTGAATAGTTTGTATTGTAGAAGGTGCTTGTTTTATTTTCTATTTCAATAGTTTTATTTGTTACAGAATCTAAAAAGTATCGGTCATGGGATATGATTAGAAGGCATTTTTTATAATTCTTAAGGTAATCCTCCAGCCATTCAACCGCAGCAATATCCAGATGGTTTGTAGGCTCATCCAGCAGCAGAATATCGGGTTCCTCCAAGAGTACCTTTGCCAATGCCAGACGTGTTTTCTGTCCACCGCTTAGTATACTTATCTTGCAATCAAATTCGCTGTCTGAGAAGCCAAGACCTCTTAACACACCCCTGATCCTGCTGTTATATTCAAAACCGCCCATATATGAGAATCTTTCAGTAAGCCTGCTGTACTCCTTCATTAAGGAATTCAGCTTTTCCTGATTTGTAGTTATGCTTATGTCTTTTTCAAGGCTCTTAATCCCCTCTTCCATAGAGACAAGATTCCTGAAGACATCAAGTAGTTCATCCCAAAGCGTATTATCCGTGTTCAAAGCTGCATTTTGCTTCAGATAACCTAAAACAAGCTCCTTTGAAATGAATACTTCTCCTTCTTCCTGATGCAGCTCACCTGTAAGAATTTTAAACAGAGTGGACTTGCCGGCCCCATTAACACCTACCAGACCAGCCTTGTCATTTTCCTGAAGGTTAAAAGAAATATTTTTTATAATTACCTCAGTTCCGTATGAAAAACCTATATTATTACAGTTTAGTACTATCACAATAATTTCTCCAGACTTTATAATGTATCAGGGCGCGTCAGGCCCCGTAATAATCAAACAAATTCTAGTCTATTATAGCAAAAAAACAGGTATTCCAGCTACCTGTTTTTTATTATCACTTTTTAATATATGTAATTAAGCCTTCGCTGAGCAGTTTACTAGTAAGCTCAGCAGTTTACTAGTAATTTACTTTCCCTTATCTGTTCCCTTTTCCTTTAATTTATAGTAATTATCAATACCGGTTTTTATTGCTGATGCCAGCTTATTCTGATATTCTTCGGTTCCAAGAAGTTTTTCCTCATCTGCATTTGAAAGGAAGCCACACTCAACAACTACCGTTGTGGTTTTGAGATTTCTTAGTATCATTATCTGTTCCTTTTTAACCAGTGCTGCTCTGTCGTTAGCATTATCAACATTCAATCTTATGGAATTCTGAACTTCATTTGCAAGCTTCTGACTTTCAGGAGAATTTGCAGGAAAGAAGGTTTGGGCCCCATGGTATTTGGTTTGTGGAAATTTATTCAGGTGTATGCTTAAAACAATATCCGCTCCGGCCTCATCCATTATTTTCTTCCTGCTGCTAAGGTCTTCTTTTCTTTTCTGAAGTATAGTTTTAGCCTCTTCTCCGTAATTCAGTCTATCAGAATCCCTTGTCAATATTACCTTGTAATTGTCTTTCTCAAGCAGATTTTTTACAAGCATAACTATATTCAAATTGACATCCTTTTCTCTAAGACCGCTGTAATCACTTACTGCTCCGGGGTCTTCTCCTCCGTGACCAGCATCCAGAATAACAGTTTTTTGTGCAGGACCCTGGTCACCAGGCTGAAGTCCCCCACTTTGCTGATTTTCAGACTGTTGTCCGGGTAATTGCTGTTGTTTATCTCCAGTTACCGGTTTTGAATAATCCACAGCAAAACCGATGCTGAAAACTGTTAATGAAAATAAAAGTAGAAGGCAAACGAACAATATATTCTTTTTACTGATTACTACTATCATTTTTACCATCCTTGTCTATTAGATTATACTTATTATTATGGATATTCATAACTGTCCACTATATGCATAGAAAAAGGATATGTAATAAAAATAAAAAGACATACTCCTAAGAATATGTCCTGCACCCGACTTAGTTATTATTAAACAAGATCGTCGATTTCCCCACCCAGCTTCTTTATAACAGCTCTCATATGATTAAAGGTGGTCTTGTCCATTTCTTTAATATTTTTAAGAATATAACCTCTCAGGAGAGGTATAGCCCTTCCGTCTCCATAATCTCCAAGTATTTCAACAGCCAGCTTGAGGTTTGATACCACTCTGAAGGCATTTTTTAAAAAATAGAAAATTTCATCAGACCGATTCCCCCTTGCTATCTCTCCTACACAAGTAAGAAGATGCTCCTTAACTTCAGGAATCTGCGTGGCATGAAAAGCCTTTATCACATCGTCTAAGATTTCTGCATCGTATTCAACTATTGCCGCACACACGGCTTCAGAAATAAAATCGTCCTTGAAGCTTTCCAAAAGCAAGCCAATCAATTTTTCTTTATACTCATCGGACTTAAGACAGCCTATAGCATATACAGCCTGAGAAACAGCAAGCACCTTACCGGGTTCCTTAACACTCATGCACTCCTTGACAAATTCAAAGAGCTTGTCAGCAGCATCTTTACCATAGCTCTTAAGCTTTTCTAGCACTATATCCGGTATTCCCACATCAGAGATGGACGCTATATCAACAAACAACTCTATGAGTTCCTCAAGTGTTGAAATAGAACTTATATATTCAAGAGGTGTTATACCCTCCAGCTGGTCCAGACCGCAGTTAAGCCAGTTTTGTTCAATCTCAGCCAGAAGCTTTTCTTCATCTATTCTTATTTCACTATTCTCACTTGTGGCATGTTCCTCAAGATAATGGTTAAAACCCATGTCAACTGCGAGATTGTAGCTTTCTGCAACGATTTGATTCTTTGACATTTACCAAAACCTTCTTCTTTTGTTTGTAGTAGGTCTTTTCCTTGGCTGAAGACCAAAAAGCCGTCTAAAATATTCACTTAAATCAAAGCCTTTATAACCTGAATAATAACCGAGGAAAGCTAAAATAACCAATATTGCCCACGCTGCTGCATAACCCGGAAGCTGGTATCCACCCAACTTGGATATAAAAAGCATAGGCGCTGTAAACCCTTTAATCAGATTAGCTTTTAAAACAGCAAAATTAACTACGTCTGATTGATAATTTATAGAGGAGATTATTATTTGAAGTATAATCATTGGAGATACGGCTATAAGTCCATATATGATACCATCTGTCGGCTTCACAAGCCCATATCGTCTTTTGTCAACACCTGCATGATGGGTTAGCTCAAAATAAACTAAAGAGGCCATAACAATAAAAATAACAATTGAGAACAGACTGGCCCATTTGTAAAAGCCTATAAAGAATATATAAAAGAATATCATTGAAAACAAATAGTTTTTAAAAACTGCCCAGCTTCCGGACAAATACTTCTTCATGTTAACCTCCGTTTAATTTTACCTTAGGAAAATGTTTAACAACAAAAATATGCTATAACGAATTATAGCATACAGATTTGAAGAGGTACATTATTTTTATTAATTTTTTTAATCAAGCCTTATACCCCATACAGATATAATTCCAAATTCTAAAAATCTTTCTCTATAAGTCCCTTTTTTACGTTGTTTAACTTGATATAATTAGTTGATTTATTACCTTTTAAGTAGAGAATGTTAAGCTTCTTCATTCCAGCTATAGGCGTATAGTCAGTAATCCTGTTATCTCTTAAATATAACTCCGTTAATGAGGTCAATCCTGTCAAAGTATTAATTCGTGAAATTCTGTTTCCGTTTAGGGACAGAACCTCAAGCTTTGTAAGCCCCTTTAATGGTGTAATATCACTAATGCTGTTCCTCTGCAAGTAGAGTACTCTTATGTTTTTTAAATAACTCAAATATGAAATGCTTGTTATTTTAGCATTGCTAATGTCCAAATATTCAAGATTAGTAAGATTTTTTAAGTCTGAAAGTGACTTTACGCCTGCCGGAACTGCCAGTCTGTATACCTTTGCCATATCACTACTGTATAATGCGCCTGTTGGCTTCATAAGCTGTTTTCTGACGGCAGCTTCTACAACTTTATCTGTAAAAGCTATTTTAACTCCGGGAGCTGACGTTGGCTTTACAGGAAGGGAGCTTATTATGCTGTCCCAAACATCGAGGCCATAGCTTTTTGATTTTTGGTCTGTATAATCAGGTACGTTTCCAAGACTCCATAAGGAAATGCCTCCAAGCCCATACTCCTTGACAAGCTCCATTTTTGCCTTGATACTTCTGCTGTTCTCGTATATTGCAATATTATAGGCTTTGTCTGAAACATTATAATATTGAAGTACCGGACTCTGAAGTTCATTATTATAACTGTAAGTCATATTAGCTGCCTTACGGTCAGTATTCTGAATACGTTGATACAGCATTTGATAAGTAGGAGTATTTCTTTCTTCAATACTCATTATTCCGCCCGGGGCCTTATTCCAAGCCTCAGCCGAGAGAACTGAATATCTCCACTGAGCAGCATCAAAATTCAGTTGAAGACTAACCTTGGATAGATTTGCCTTGTCGATATACTTTTTTACATCTTCCATAACAAGCCTGATTTTCTTTATGGGTGCCAGTCCATCTATAGGACTTAGGCTATTATAGCCTGCATATTGCATGACCTGGGTTTTGTTGAGTTTCGTAACCGGCTCATAATCATGTGCCATTATCAGCATTTTGTCAGCTTCCGAGGCTATTTCTTTATAATTATATCCCGAATAGTTAAGCAGCGGATTCACTGCAACATATAAGGTCTTGTCTATTGCTTTCAGTTCAATCTTAAGTTCTTTAAGAAATTGATCAAACCAGCTGCTTATAGGCTTACCGTTGATTAGAACTGTTTTTCCTTTTATATCATTGTTTTGCAGCCCTTCAAAGTCTATAACAACTCCGTCAAAAAATATGTTATCTCCATTGCTGACATCACTTTTAAGCAGTGCGGTTATTGTTTCTATTGCTTTAGTCCGTTGTTCCTCAAATGGCAGAATTTTCTGAGCATTGACACTATCTGAGAAAATGTTTAGCTGAACCGTTTTATTTTTACTCTTAGCATACTTCAGCACATCAATATAATCTGAAGGATAGTAGAACATTGTATTTCCATTTTTACCCAATTCAGTTACGATACCCTGATTCAAATCACCGTAAATCCTGCCCCATGCGAAACTTACAGAGTCAAGAGCATCAATATACTTTTTAACATTATCTGCAAACGTGATTTGAGAAGGATAAAAAGCGTGAAGCCACAACCTTTGCATATCTGCCGCTTCGGCCGTTATTTTAAGACCTGGTACAAAACCGAATATCATTGAAAAAATCAGTATTGTACAAATAATAAATTTGATAACTTTCATTGTTAACCCCTGTTGTCCTTTCAATACATGTAACTTTATATAATGCTGCAATTTTCTCTTTAATTTTACCATATTGGGGCTTATGATATATGTTAAAATTGCATTACATGAAATAAAGGCAACAATAGCTTCTACGTTTGATTTTTTCTTTGTTATAGTAGAAAACCTGGCTAAACGCGCCAGGTTTATTTAATTTTCTTTTTTATTTTCTTTTACGCTTTTGTCATTGTTTTCTTTCTTGTCCCATTTATACTCTTTATTGAAGGGTGAAGCCTGCATAAAGCTTCCAATTTCCATATCTAACTTTCCAAACGGATTCCAACCTTTCATAAGAAACCTCCCTATAAGTTGATTAAATTAACCTGGTGTCTTTGTGTAATAAAATACAGTGATTACTTAATCAATTACAATTTGACAATTATATTCCATAGCTTTAACTAATTTAATCGATCGTCATTTATTTCTATCACATTAATTATCGTACTCTTACCACAAAAATGTTTCAAGGTACCTATTAATGTTTTTCATAGTTATTTTGTTACGATAGCTGATTTTTATAGTTGTCAAATTTAGCATATACATCGAATAGAGATTTTTTTAACATATATTAGTTTCTGTACTTAGCTTTTTGAGGTCATCAACAAATTGAGCAAGGCATGAGACTTCAATATGCCCGCAGGTTACAGAAATCTACCCAGTGACGCGGCATATTGGTTCCAGCCGATAAACGCTGTTTATATTTATGATCTGTAAACATTCTTTGTATTCACAGCTTCTTGTTCCAATTTGCAATTGTTCTCAAGCATAAAGTTAATCACTTCACTAAAGTTGCTGTCCCTAAGTTTTAGTAACCTTTCACGATCATTTTCTGTAAGTCTTTTAGTATATTGAAAGTACTCTTTCAATGTAGGAATATCCATTTTGTAAGGTCGAAATTCCACTCCCGTCTGACCTTTCAAATGCTCAAATATATAAAACCCACCGGCGTCCATATCTCCAAAGTGATAAAAGATCTTATCAGGATTCTGATGGTGAATCCTTTTAATGAATTCACGCCTGACGCTGTTATGGTAACCGCCAAGATAAATTGCAAACATATCTTTATCATTGAAAGTGTGAAAACTTGTTAAATTTTCGATGGTTATTACAGCCTTGCCCTTCACATCGATTGTTCTCACATCTGGTAGTATAGTAGAAGAAATTGCAATATCACCACTTAGCTTCGTCAAATCAATAATTTGTTCATTCAGAGTGATACTACCGGAACCCTTGAAATTTACGTATGTAGGATTCTTAATAATATTTAAATTACCTAGAACCTGTTCTTTTTCAGGGAAGTTCCCATATTCATATAATAGGTTTATTACCTTAGAAGATAGCACTTCAAATATCTTAGAATCTTTGAAAACTCTTATGGAAAAATCTCGAACAAAAGTTTCAATATCGACTTTCAGTAATTCATCAACCGCTATCAAAATATTCTCTAACTCTGACAAATCATTATTAAAGAATTGTACGGGTTTATTTAATGCAATCCTTTCGCATTGAGCTATGCAATACTTTAATAAGATAGCATTCCTGGATTTATATTTTTCCATCAAATGGAGAACAGACGAATGGGTATCCTTTTTAGGTGACCTTCCAACATACTTATATGCTTGTTCTAAGCTATTCAGATTTAAAACAATATCTTTAAAAACTTTTGCCGAATTTGCTTCTGCAAATACAAATTGCTTTCTTGCTAAGATATCTATAGCCTCGTTTATCGAGTTAAACGCTTCATAGTTTGAATGGTCCTCATACTGTGGGAATAAGGAAGAAACTTTAACTATGAACCTTTGATTTACCTTGTTATCCCCTATAAAACTTTTGCTTCTTTCAAACTTGTCCAGCAATTTATTAATGATCAGACTCTCAAATCTGTTCCTCATAGGTCGTACTCCTCAATAATGCTTGTAGTACCCTCCCTCATTGCCATTAAAATGGTGTCTACCTTTTCACCAATTATCTCAATTTTAGAAGGTGGTGTAGCAAGTATAATCTGGAAATTTTGACTATTTAGAAAATCCATCATTGAACTGATACGGTTATCGTCCATCTTGTCAAAAGCCTCGTCAAGCATAATTATTCTGATTGTATCACCAAGCTTATAAAGCTGAACAAAGGATGCTGCTATAGCCACGTAATATGGAGTTTGTGTTTCGCCACCGCTTTTTTCACCATATATTTTCGAAAACCGCTGTACTATCCCATCTTTCTTCTCGACAATAATATCATAATCCAGATAGCATCGGAAATCTGTATATTCTGCAAGCACCTTCTCTCCCTTGTCATCATAAGCAGTTAACTTGGCAAATAAGTCTTCCATTTCTTCCTTATATTCATCATCAAAGGCTCTAGACCATAAATTAAATCCAGCTTCATTATTTTTTGACATAATCATCTGATAGATGCTTTCCTTTTTCTTATTATGTGTCAACTCAAACCTATAGCTGTCATCACCATAATATATATCCTTAAGAGCGGAATTCAAATTCTTGAATTCCAGTCTCGCATTCTCAATATTTTCTTTGAGCCTGGCCAAAAACGATTCTCTAAATTCAAGCTGGCAATTTTCCTTTGCTTTTTTCAAATCCTCTTCGTACTTGATAATATCTGACGATACGAGCTTATGGTGCTCCTTGATGTACTCGTAAACCTGCTCATAGCCCGAGCCTAAATCACAGTCGTATTTGCTGCAGTATTTGACCTGCAGCTTAACAAGATCCTCGCAGTATTTAGTTCTTTCATTTTCAAGTCCAACTTTTCTTGGTGTAAAATTCTGTACAATTGTTGCCGGTGACTTTGTACGCACCTGCTCATTGTACTTGTTCAATCCTAATATTGCAGTTTCTGCATCAGTTTCACAATAAGTTTCGAAGCTCTTCTCCAAGCCGGTAATTTGTTCACATAGTCTTCCGATACCAGATTTGCATGTATCTGAAGCTATCTCGAGTTCGGTTACTCTTTTGTTAGCCGACAAATGCTCTCTTTCCTTATTTTTAAGCACCTTTACGCATTCTTCCATCTGTATTTGTATCTGAATGTAGCCAGGATTGGTCTCTGCTTTTTTCAGTTCTACTTTTTCCTTTGCTATTAATTCCTGATACTTTTTTAAATCCTTCAGAGAATTCAGGTTTTCTTCCAGAACCTCTATTTTACATGCTTTCAGCTTGTCTAAAAGCTGCAAACAGACGGTTAATCTTTCTTTGGCAACCTTAATATCATTATTTAATATTGCCAGTTCCGCCTCCTTGTTTTTTAGCTGAACCTCCAGTGCAAAAGCTCCAATAAATGGAGTGTTGTAAACCTCTTCATGTATTTTTCTAACTGCATAGTTTTGATATAGCATACAGTCTGAGGTAATTGCTACTTTATGGTCTTTCAGGTTCTGCACACTATCACAGCGCATCACGCGATTAAGAAAGTAAACCGCATATGCTTTTGCATACCGGTTTTCACTCTTTATTACATAAGCAAGGGAGTTAATATCCGGCGAAGCGTCGATATCAAGTTTGCTCGTATTAACAAGTCCCACAGTATGTACTTCTCTTTTAACCCTATTGTAGACATCCAAAGCAATTTTGTAATATTGTGGTTCAACAATTATATAAAACCTCTGCGTGTTTAAATATCCTTCAACAGCATTTTGCCATCTCCCATCGGTGATCTCCAAAAGATCTGAGAAAACCCTTACATCGCTTTTTATGCCAAGGCTTAGAAATTCCTTTTCAATAGCTGTTTTAAGTTTTATGGTATTAGGCGGGAATGTAAATTTTTTATTCTTTAAATTCCTTATTTCATTCTCCAAACCAGCCTTGCGTGACTGAAATTGTTCCATCAAATCCTTTCCTCTGACAACATCTGAGTTATAGTCTTCTAATAATTTATGAAATTCCTTTTTCAGCTTATATACTATTTGGGCATTTTCACCGGCATCACAATCTGAAGAAGCTAACATCGATAGTTCTTCCTTTGATATTACAGACACTTCAAATTTATAAAGCAGGCTCAGCGTTTTTCCTACATTGTCAAGTATCTCTGTGAGCTTGCCAACAGCTGCTTCTGCAATTTTTTTATCCTTTTCCAGCATTTCTATTCTATGTTTTGTGCTTACAATCAGCTGCGTTGCCTCATTTTGGCCCAAGGCAACCTGTAGATTGGTCAGCCTATCCCGTTCATTTTCAAGGCTTTTCTTTAATGCTTCCTCATTGTCTTTCTCAGCCCTAATGTTTTGCTCATAAATCAGGCTATTTTTCTCAAGCTGCTCCTGCTCCAGCTTTTTAGCCTCAATCTCTGCCTTCTTGATCATTATCTCATTGGTCTTTATTTCACGCTCTTTTGCAATAATGTCATCGTTTTTTAAAAGAATCGATTCAAGCTCGAATATTTTTTGCTTCGTAACCTCCATCAGGTCTTCAAGTTCTTTCAAGGCTGCGATATTATTTCTAAGGGTAGCAACCTCAATAGCTTTTTCTGAAAGTATGAACTTATTTATAAAGTCCTTTACATTGTCCATCGGCTTAAAGGCTAAAGACTTTGGTATCATATCAAAAAACCTATCCTCCAGGTTTCCCATTCTGCGTCCAAACCTGGCCTTGGCATCTGACACCTGTGTAATAAGCAGTACTTTCTTATCATTCCTTCGGAACTCTTCTGCGGTAGAGGGCCTGCCTCCTGACAAAAATGACAGCTCCTCCAGTTTGCATTCTTCGCAAAACCACCTGGTAGTCAGCTTGCTTTCTTCATCAGGAGAGTCAATTTTGACGCCAATGGTAAAATACTTTGATGATCTTTCTTCATAGAATTCCAGAGCAACATAGGTAATCACACTGCCTTTTCTCAAGTATGTACTGTCTTCATTACCAGTTTTACATCTCACATAGCCTTTCAAATCACGGCTGCTTTTTTCATTTGCAGCAATATTAAACTTTCTATTGTTGGTAGTCAGCACCAACTGGATTGCATCCAATACGGTTGACTTTCCGGCGGTATTCTCACCACTTATAAGAAACGAGCCACTAACACTGATAGTTTCATTCACAAAATAGTGCCAATTTATCAGCCTAATCCTGCACAGTTTCTTCATCATCATTCTGCTCGCCTCCATTCATGTATCTGTTGAGTTTTTCATTGATGGATTCATACATGGTAGTCAGGTTATCATTTGGTACAGCAAACAGTACTGATGGAAAAATTTTTATCCTGGCATCAGACATGGTAACATCAGTATCCAGGCTGGCTACAATATTATATTTCTTAAATAATCTGATTGCATCTCTTAACAATGTTTTATCCAGGTTTGATTTTGCGTCAATCTTTAGCATATTGTATTTCTGATGTATTTCTTCAGATAACACAACAGCATCTTCATTCAGGCTGAGTTCCTTGCGTTTTTCTATATACAGAAGCCTTAATATTAACAGAATAACACTTTCTATTTTCTTTAGTCTTAATCTTCCTACACCGGAAACACTGGTGAGAGCCACAACTCCCTGTATGTCATTTATGTCGACTTTATATCCCAGAAGGTCAAAATACTCTGTAAAAAGGTCTTTGTTTTGAACTATAAAGATGTAATCATTCCGGGTATCTTCTTTTTTCTTAATTATAAAGCAGTTGTTAAGAAGCTTGTTGGCAGCTGTCCTGAATTTTTCCTTTTGCACAAGGCTTTCCTTGAAAATTTCCATCTTTACTATTCGCACCTTTCTATAAGAAAATCACAAAAGCGAAAATCATTAACCGATATCAGTTCATTAGTTTGTGTAACTCTATATATGGATTTTTTATCTCTCCCATAAAGGCTAATAAAAATAATTTTGATCAAGTCACGCTTGCTCTCAATTGGAATGGCAGAAGCCAGAATAGCTTTTTTATCCTTCAGTAGTTCATCAACATAAGTGTTGACATTCTTACGCGAAAATCTAGTCCTGTTTCTTTCTTTTAATTCCATTTTCCTAAGTTCCCGCTCTTCTTCAGACAGCCCTATTGATGTGTTTAATTCTTCAGGCATGGCCATTTTCTTAGAAATAGGTACCACATATAAGGAATCACTATCAATAAAGCTCTGGGGGAATATATTAAAAACCTCAAGAAGCATATCATCAGCTTCATCGTAAAGATTTAGGGTCTCATCCCTATTAAACTCTTCTGAAAGATATGCCAGTATCCTTGAGATCTTACCTTCTGCGTTATTTGTGTTCATTAGCAGGAATTTAGCTCTGGCGATAGCACTATTGATGTATTTTGAATGCTTAAGGTCTATTTCAGATATGATTTCATCGTAGTTTCTAAAGGCAGAAATTATAGCCATTATCCGACCCCTTAAAGAATTTTCTGCTTGTCCTCTGTCTTCTTCCTGCTCAACATCCATATATCCGGCTACAGCCCTATCAAAAATGTTTTTATCATTTAAAATCTTGTATAAATTTTCAATAATAGAAATTCTGAAATGCGAAATATTATCACTGGTTTTTATTCTGTGATAGGCTTTAGAGCCAATATCCTTGTGATAAACGAAAAAATCCTGAACGATTTTGCCTGCAGTTTTTTCATTAGTTATTGCATCTATGTATTTCTTAATATTGGTATTTAGCTTTTTAAGGCCTGTCATAAGTTCTTCTGTATTTTCAGCAACCCTCTTTATAATGTACTCATAGGGCTTGGCATAAGCCTCCTGACTTAAAAGTGTTGCATGAATTTGAGATACCATACTCTGGTACTCCATTTCCTCATTTTTGACTATTTTATTAAATGACTCTATCATTGTAGCAGCGTAATCAAATAAGTTGACCTTTACCTTATAGTCATTTGATAGCTCATATTCGATCCAGCCGCTGTCTTTAAGCCTGCGTAGTATTCCATTTGCTTTGGAACGCGAATCCTTTGCAATTTCTTCATCCTCATCAAAAATCATTTCTATGTTTGATTCATTATCAAAATAGTTTTCAAGCTCGGTGAGAATAACCTCTTTATCAACACCAAAGGACAGCTCTGTTTTATAGGTATTATAAATAAGCCTCATACAATGTATATATGTGCTTTTATTTTTGCTGGTTAATGGCTTGAAGAAATCCTCAGGAATTATATTAAACAGGTTGATTTAGTTCACCCCCATCTCTGAATATGACTTTATGTCTTAGAGGTTTATGCTTGCTCTTTTAGATATTTTTTATTGGAAAAGTTGTCATATACAGTAGTCTTCAATAAGTCCATTAAATTGAGGACTTTTTCTCTATACTTTGAATATTCTATTGCTGTGACCCCACGAATTCGATCTCCATGAGCCAAAGCATTTCTCTTATTTACAACTTCATTTATTTCAGTCTGAAAATTATCAACAATTGTAAAATCAATTTCGAGTTTAAAAAGCAACTTCTTTAAAACATTAGATTTTAAGTTAGATTCAGTATCTACAACAGAATCAGGAATATTCAAAGTCTGAGTAATTATGTCAATATATTCTGAGACAAACTCTTTTCTCCGTCCATATAATTGCAGCACCCCGTCTTCTTTTAGTGCTCTATCTCCCAAATCAACCGGTTTATAATTTGAGTTTGAGAGATTACAAAAGTATTTTTCAATAGTTACTGCTGCTAAGCCATGTTTTATCCTAGATACCGATTCATTAGTCCTATTTAAATAATCCACATAAATAAGTAATGTATGCTTGCAAAATCCTTCAAAATAAGAGTAGAGCATTATAACTAGCATCTTTCTGTAGTTTTCATTGAAAGACTCATCTTGCGAGTGAGTTACCAAAAAATTTTCGTAATCTACTAACTCACTGATTCGATTAGTATATTCAGATTCTAATTCTTCCCTTAATCTTTCACATAATAATATAAATGTCATATTTACTCACCCAATACATTAACAATAAATTGGTATCTGCTCATTAATACACCTGATGAATTTTTCCCGCCACCAACAGTATAACTTTTAAATTCTTTGTCAGTCTTTGCGTTTTTTATTTTTTGAGCAAATAATTCTATTGAATAGGTTCCATCTACAAGCTTACTATATATTGATTGCATTCCTGTAGTAATAGCTTCAAATTGATATACATTAAATCCAGATAATTTTGGAGAATTATTTTTATACACTGCAAAAGCATCTTTTCCTAACGATTCATTTAATATTTTAAAAGTATTCTCAAAAACTATCTTCTCCTGTTCATAGTTAAAAATCGGATGTGAAGATGCATCACTGACAGAAACCTCTTCCATATACTCCGTTAAAAATGAATCAACATTATGTGAAAAGGAAGTCATTCTGTTTTTCATAGCAAAAAAGCGAAGCACCAATTCTTCTGCAAACTTTTTCTTCCTCTGGCTCACACTCACATATGCAAGAGTTTGTAGAAAATTGGAACTTTTGGCAAGCTCGTTTATGAAGTCTATGAATTTATTATCAATTAGTCGAATTGAGCAATTGCGCAATTCTTGAGCAGATAATTTTTCTCCCCCCGTGTTTAACCGTTTAAACATATGATATTTAAGTTGAGGGTTTATCCCTTTACGTAACACATCCATACGTACAAAGGATCTCTTTGCCTTAATTTTTAAACTTGCTGGTAGGTCATCAAATTTTTGTCCATTTAGTTCTGGGATAATATCGCATCCTTTTAATGCAAATCCTCTTTCGACATTATTTGTGGTTTCATCATCATCATCGAACACATTTTCACTGTCATCAATATCTTCGGGTGCATTCACAGGAATAATTTCATTTTCCTCAGGAAGCTCTTTTAATAACCCTCGATAATTTAAGTAAGAAGATATTCGCTGCAATCCATCAATTAATTCATATCTCCCATCCTCAATTTCAATTGCATAAATAGGTGGAATCGGCATCTCTAAAAGTAAAGATTCAATAAATCGTGATTGCTTTGAAATATCCCACCTAAATGTCCTCTGATAATTAGGGCTAATTATCAATTCATCATTCTTATACATGTCAGCTAACTCATTGAAAGAAATGTCTAACGAGGTGATTTTTAACTCTCTAATTCTTTCATCAATAACTTCAATTAAATTCTTTTCCATTAAAAGTCCCCCTTCTTTAAAACAATTACTGATTCTACAGTTTGTTTCACATTCTTATATTTTCTGCTTTTTGAATTAATATAGTTTATATTATTTTTTACAAAGTGGTCAATTCTGTTAAGTAAAGAAAATCCACAGCTTTTCCCAAACTCAGAAATAATACAAGGAACGTCAATATAAATATCCTTAAACCAAGAATCTTGTACCACTATTACTGCTATTCCATTATTGCTTAGGACTCTAAAAATTTCTTGCATCGACAAATACATTGCAGAAAAATATTGAGCATAGGTTTTGTAGTAATAACTTTTAGCCGCCTTACTGTAATGGGCTGATATATTATTCATTACTTGAAAACAACAATCCGATATTTTCAACAACTGACTATTTCGCGAGTCATCATTGTAAATAATGTTCTTTCTTATTGTAGGAGTTCCTATCATTTCTCTACGCAGATTTTGAATATCGTGATTACTGTATCCCAAAAGAGACAATTCAATTTTAGTATATATAGCATAATCAATGCGTGTACAGTAAGGTGGAGATGTAATAACCATATCAATGCTCGAATCTTTCAAAGGAATATTCCTCGAGTCCCCGGTAGCCAAATGAATATTTTGGGAATTCACACCCACTGAATACTCATTTTTCATATTCTTAATAGTGCTTAAGTAAACAGATACAACATTTGAAATATTCACGTTCAGTTTCTCTATATTTTTAGACTTAATCCATGTAGGGTTGGAACCAACAAACACTTTTGCAAATTGCTTAAGTGTTGTAAATAGTGCCAAGTAAAGGAAACAAGTTTTATTGCTAATTGCATCTATATTACAGATATCTTTGATTCTGCGCAGTTTTCTGTCCTTTTGGCTAATACTTGTAGTATTTTGAATTTTCTCCTCAACCTGACGAATAGCTGACAAAGCTTCTAGCGAGAACCAAGTGTTTAAAGGATCTTCACTGTACTCTTCCTCAGAAAGTTGTGATGGACTGATTGTAAAAAACTGTTTCTGAACATGTTCAAAATCCAATGTCCTAGCGTCATATAACTTAGCTTTTGACACAACTATCATTGCTGGGTTTATGTCAAATCCATAGCACGAAAGATTCAACATACTGGCAACTAAAGTTGTAGTACCTGAACCATTCCAAGGGTCCAACAAAGTTGGGTTATCAAAAGACTTTTCGTATTCATCTATTGCTTCTTTTATAAAGCTATCAGCATATCCGGCATAATATGAATACCAATTATTTTGCATATATACTGTAGCATCATTGTTCATTTTTGGCGATGTTTTCATTAAATATCTCTTTCAACACCTTTCGAAAATTTATATTACACTATAATTTCTTATATCTCTGCTGCCCAGAAGAAGTCTTTTCCACAGGTGAAATATATTCGTTGGACTTATTTACACGATTTAAAAATAACGTTCCTAGTAATAAACGATTACTGTGACTAATCCGATTCCACTCATATCCTTTAAACAGGTCTTTAACAAGAAATACTTCACCTTGGACTAAACTTTCTGTTTCCTTTATTGCTATCTCTAATAATTCATTTACATCATGCATTAAGTGCCCCTCCAGCATAACAACTTTGATAACAACGTTGTCTATATCATAATCTTTTTTTTCAATTTTGTCAATTTGTACAACCCGAAGAAAGTTACCTTCAAACGAGTACTACTTAAGCTTTGGAACATCTTGAATTAATTCTATGGTTCCATGCACCAGGCAATTAAAAATGCACCCCCTAGGGTGCAAAAATGTAATTCTATCCCATTCGCTATCCGGTTTTCTTATGGATTTTCATTCAGAAAAATAGGCAAAAACAACAAAAAGCCCTTGTATCAAGGACTTTTCATTGTATCAAACTTATCGTTTGGCTTTGGAGGCGCCACCCAGACTTGAACTGGGGAATAAAAGTTTTGCAGACTTCTGCCTTACCACTTGGCTATGGCGCCGTCAATATTGAGACAGACCACATTAGTAATCTGTCTCATTTTGTGGAGCGGGTTAAGAGATTCGAACTCTCGACTTTCACCTTGGCAAGGTGACACTCTACCGCTGAGTTAAACCCGCATCTTAAATTGTAAAAACCTTCGTTCTTACAATTTATTTGGTGCCCAGAGCCGGAATCGAACCAGCGACACGGGGATTTTCAGTCCCCTGCTCTACCGACTGAGCTATCTGGGCAAATTGGCGACCCGGAACGGGCTCGAACCGTCGACCTCCAGCGTGACAGGCTGGCATTCTAACCAACTGAACTACCGGGCCAATTTGTGTCTTCACGGAAAATGGTGGGAACTATAGGGCTCGAACCTATGACCCTCTGCTTGTAAGGCAGATGCTCTCCCAGCTGAGCTAAGCTCCCAAGGTTATTTCCGTGAGCGACAATTGATAGTATATACAAGTTATAGAATAAAGTCAATAACTTTTTTTCTCTTTTTTCAGAATTATTATTAACACACGTGGTTATGCTCTATAATGCTTTAAAAATCGCAGTTTTATCAACTTTTTACAAGCTTTTTTTACGTGTTTTCTTTAATAAGATTCTCTATGTCTACATGTGTAAAATTATACTTTTCATTACAGAAGTGGCACTGGAGCTCTGCACCTTTTCCATCCTCGAGGATCTCCTGCAAGTCTTCCTTACCGATACTGATAAGATTCCTTTCCATTCTCTCCCTTGAACAATTACAGGTAAAGCTGGTGGGTACCTTTTCAATCACTCTGTGATTCATGTCTTCCAACAGCATGTCAAGAATCTGTTCAGTAGTCGTTCCTTCAGCAAGAAGTCGGGAAATTGAAGGAAAACCAATAAGTTTCTTCTCCAGTTTCTCAACAGTCTCTTCCTCTGCTCCTGGCATCAATTGAATTATAAACCCTCCTGCACTGCTAACTCCATCCTTATCTACCAGCACTCCTAAAGCAACAGTTGATGGAACCTGTTCAGAGGTTGCGAAATAATAGGTAAGGTCATCTGCTATTTCACCTGAAACAAGTTCAGCAAAACCTATATAAGGCTCTTTAAGCCCCATATCCTTTATAACATTAATATATCCAAAGCCCATCGCGGTACGGATATCCAACTTTCCACGTTCATTTAACGGCAAATCAACCTCAGGATTATGAACATATCCCCTTACATTCGCCTTTGAATCGGCTGCGACAACAACTCCTCCAAGAGGACCGTCACCTTTGATCTGTATAGTCAACTTGTCCTTCTCACCTTTAAGCATTCTGGACATCATCCCAGCCGCTGTTAAAGTCCTACCCAATGCTGCTGTGGCAATAGGAGATAAGCCGTGTACCTTTGAGGCTTTATTTACAAGTTCTGTTGTTACGGCAGCAAAAGCACGAATTGTTCCTTCAGCGGCTGTTGCACGAATAATATAATCCTTCATATTTCCTCCAATTGTCATATTTCCTTAAAATATTGAAAACCCCGATATATATAATATATCGGGGTGGTAATGGCTACTTGAGAATATATTTAAAAGCAAATATTATGCTCTCTGAACATTTGCAGCCTGAGGACCCTTAGCTCCTTCAACAACTTCAAATACTACTTCTGAGCCTTCCTCAAGAGTCTTGTATCCATCCATAGTGATTGCTGAAAAATGAACAAATACGTCATTTCCGCCATCTCTTTCAATGAATCCAAAACCTTTTTCAGCATTAAACCATTTAACTCTTCCCTTTTCCATTGACTAATTCCTCCTGAAATATAACTAAACTGTTTCTGCGACATTAGTCGCTTATTTGTAACAACATATAGAAGTTTAACATATATAGCTTAACCTGTCAAATCATTTTAAATTGAGCATTTGTTTAACCAATATGTCTATGTTGTTCGTGTAGAATTATTTTGCCACTTTGAATTACATTTATTCCTCAAAATATAATCCAAAAATTAGGCTTTTTTACAAACATAAAAAACTCGCTCGCTACATGGTGATGGCTTTATCAGCGTTAAACCGTCGAAGGTTGATATGTGTATTAATTTGGATTGATTAATATACTCCATTATTTCCTCATCAGTATATGCTCTCTCAAAATGTGTTTCATCAAATCGTTCAAACATACGCCCCTGCCTAACAAAAAATGTTAGATCAAACCTGGCTTTTTTTGTTTTTGGGTTATACTCATTCTCCCAAATATAAGTTATATCATCACCGATTTCATAATACAGATTATCAGCTAAAATGTTTTCAAACTTATATCGTGTATTTACATCAAATATGAATAGTCCACCCGGATTTAAATAATTATGTACAAGTTTAAACAGTTTTTTAGCCTGCATAGGGTTTGTCAGATAGTTAAAACTGTCCAGCAGGCAAACAATTACGTCAACTGTACCGTATAATTCAAAGCTGCTCATATTCTGGTTTAAAAAGAGTATATCAACGCCTTGTTCCTGAGCTTTTTCCGAGGCACGATCCAGCATCTCACTTGACAAATCCAGGCAAATCATTTCATAGCCTCTCTTTGCCATTTCTATTCCAAAGCTACCTGTTCCACAGCCCAATTCAAGCATCATTGAAGCCTTAACATTATTTTTTTTAATTATACTTTCTACATAATCGCACCATTGGTTATAGTCGATGTCCAGAGTCAATTTGTCGTAAACATATGCAAAATTATTGTAAATATTAAACACATCCTTAATTTATAATCTCAGATCATAAGGTTATCACTTCTATTGGATACTCTTTTTGATACTCTATAGATAATACTACATATGTATATTATAATCAGAAAAATTAACACTTTCCACATGTAAAAAAGCCAGCAAATCAAATCTGCTGACTTTCCTGTATTTGAGCCTTTTTTCTTTTATTTACCAGACCGCCGATTCTTCCTGTTTCCTTAGGACTTAAGCTTTTCCAGCCTTGTTTCAAGACTTTTTCAATTAAACCCAATTCCTGTGCAATTTCAAGTTTTAGTTTCTCATTATCATCCACTATAAGCACCTCCTACTGGTATTATGTGGATATTTTACGGATTTTATACTTGAAAATTGGAAGTTAAAAAATTAATTTATTTATTGTTTATTTGTTAAGGTCTGTATTGCTTTCTGAAGCTGCAAGTCCTCTTCTCTTGGTATTGCAGATACTGGTGTATCCTTATATTTGTCTGGGAGATTAATCTCTATATCAGGCTTAATACCTTCACCATGTATACAAACTCCAGATGGTGTGAAATATCTAGCTATTGTAACTTTTAAGCCTGTTCCGTCATTGAAGCCATAGGTTGATTGTACCAGTCCCTTTCCAAAGGTTTTAGTTCCGACAAGCACACCCTTTTTATAGTCTTTTATGGCTCCTGCAAGAATTTCCGAAGCACTTGCACTATTTCCATTAGTTAGTACTACTATTGGAAGATTTAATTCAGTAGCATCTGATTTTTGATATGACTTCTTTCCCTGCCTGTCTTCAGTATAAACGATGGTTCCTTTGGGCAATATTCTGTCTGCAAGTGAGACCACTTCATTATAGAGACCTCCAGGATTATCTCTGACGTCAATAATAACAGACTTGGCTCCCTGGGCTACAAGTTTATTAAGCTGACTTATGAAATTTTTACTGATGTTTTCATCAAACATTTTTATTTTAATATAAGCTATATCGTTTTGAAGCATTTCACTTCTGATGTTCAGGACAGCCTTTATCTTTTTTCTTACTACCCGTACATCAAACGTTGAGCTTTCTGAAGGCCTAAGAATTGTGAGAACTGTTTCTGTATTTTCCTGGCCTTTTATCATACTTGCCACAAGAGTATCATCCCTGAGTCCGGTAATATCTTTACCGTCAATTTTAAGTATTTTATCGCCCTGGCGTATTCCTGCCTCTTTTGCCGGGGAATTATCAAAAGGTTCAAGAACGGTAATCAAGCCGTTTTTATCAAGCATAATAGGCAAACCCACACCAACGTATTCATCCTCGGTATTCTTCTGCAAAGCGGTAAAGGATTTCATCTGTTCCTTGTTATAATACACTGTGTAGGGGTCCTTAAGAGAGTCTGCCATACCGGATATTGCGCCCTCCAACAGCTTATTTGTATCTATGTTTTCGTAGAAGGAATTTTGAAGTATGCTTCTTGCCTCATTAAATTTCTGTACAGAGGTCTTGGTAACATTAGTTTTTTCGAAGGAAAGTGAGTACTTTCCATTTACGTAGGTGACACCTGCGAAAAATAATGCTGAGATTGTAAAACATATTATTGCTGTCATTGTTATTATTCCGGCAAGTTGCTTTTTGTCGTTATTCAATTCAATACACCCCTAATCTTTAAAAATGAAATGAAAAGTTATTGCGATATAATTATTAACTATCCTAATCGTTATATATATTGATATGCGTAAAACCAGAATATTAAACCCGCATAATTAAATTGCGGACTTAAAAATAAACCCGCAATTTGATTATGCGGGTTTATTCTTATAATTAATAACTAATAACTAATAAATAAAATTACTATTAAACATAGTTCTTTGGATTTTGGGTAGCACCGTTTTTACGTACCTCAAAATGCAAGTGAGGTCCGGTAGACAATCCGGTACTTCCAACCTTACCTATTGTTTCACCTTTTTCAACGGTGTCGCCCTCCTTCACCAGAATTTTACTCTGGTGAGCATAGAGAGTTGCTAATCCGCCTCCATGGTCAATTATAACGCAATTACCATACCCGCCGTTCCAACCGGCCATTATAACCTTCCCACTGTTTGCAGCTATTATTTTTGCACCTGATGGAGCATCAATATCAATACCGGTGTGCATTTTTTTAACTTTGTATATCGGATGAATACGCATTCCGTAAGGAGATGATACCCTCGTATAACCAGGCGTAGGCCATTTCATTACACCTCCGGCATATTTTTTGTTCGCATCCATAAGTTGTGTTAACTGCGTTTCCAGCTTCTTGGATAAAGCAATCATTTCATCTTCTCTTTTTTCAAGCTGCTTAAGCTGGTCTTTTGATTGCTGTATTGCCGATTCTGCTTTAGCTCTGGAGGTTTTATAATCTGAAACCTTAGCATTGAGGTTTTTTAACTCTGCCTGCTTTTTATCAAGTTCCAGATACTTTGTCTGCTTCTGAAGCTCAGTATTTTCTTTACTAAGCATAATCTCTTCCATAAGCTTTTCATCGTTTTTTCTTACAAGAGAAAGCAGTTGCATTCTTGTAAAGAATTCACCAAAACTGTTTGACTCAACAAATATTTCAAAGGGTGTCTCATTCATGTTCTGATACATTACCCTCATTCTTGTCTTGAAAAGCTCGGTTTTCTTCTCATAATTGGTTTCTATATCTTCTATTTCCTTAACTATCTTTTCAATATCTGTCTGAACACTATTTATTTCTTTTGATTTATCCGACAAATTTTGTTGAACCTTTTGTGCCTGTGATTCATAGAACTGCTTTTGCTCTGTATTCTCCTTTATCTGCTGAGCCGCAGCCTTTTTCTCATCAGCTATTTTCTTGATTTCTTTACTTGCACTCTGTTGCTGTTGCTTTATCTTGTCAATGGTTGATGCAGCATCGGCAGGTATAATAAAGCACGAAAATATGTAGACAGCCACCATGACTATCGTTAATAGTCTCTTCATCTTATCCCCCCACAACTTATCATATGTTTTAATTTATTCCAAAATAAGTAACTTAAAATAATATAATAATAAATCTGACTTAATAAAAAAATTATATATCAGAAATCAATTTATTTACAGTATAAAAACTATACATGTAAGTGTTTTCTAATAGAGATAACACTACCTGATGCCCCGACCGCTGCGCTGACACCAAGATAAATCAAAACAAGCGTACCCCAAACAGTACTGAACCGGACCATTTCAAAGCCTCCGGCAAATTCAGCAGTTATCCTTGGTTCAGCAAAACTATACAAGTAAGCTACAATTATAAAAGCGATAATTGCACCCAGAAAACCCATCAATATTCCTTCAAATACAAATGGCCATCTAATAAACCAATCTGTTGCACCTATGTACTTCATAATATTTATTTCCTTACGACGTGCAAAAACAGTTAGTTTTATTGTATTAGAAATTATAAACAGCGATATAATCAGCAGCAATCCGATAAGAATGAAGCTTACCAGCTTAACCCAGCCTGATACCTTCAATATCAAGTCTATAGTTTGTTGTGAGTATTTTACATTGTCAACTCCAGCCAGTCCTTCAAGTTCCTTGGCAACCTTATGACTATCCTGAGGGTCCTTAACCTTTACTGTGAAAGATACAAACATCATACTCTCATCATAACCCTCAAGGATATTGGATCCCCCCATATCCTGTTTTTCCTTATCGAGGTACTTTTTTAGTTGTTCAAAAGCTTCTTTCTTTGTAACTTCCTCAAATTTCTCGATATATTTGTTATTGGATATTTCTGTTTTTACTGCTTCCACTTGTTGATCCGTCAACTGCGGGAGGCAGTATACCTGCATTTGAGGCACCTTATACAAATTATCCAGGTTATGGTTCAAATTAACCAGAATAATATAGAACACCCCGAATAAAATCAAAGCAGCACTTATAATACTTATTGATGCAAAAGACATTAATCTGTTTCTGTATGCATTAATAAAACTTTCTTTAAGAATATATCTTATACTCCGAATCTTCATCCCCGTATAGCCCTTTCTGTTGATCCCTGATGATTTTCCCCTTATCGATAGCTATGACTCTTTTTTTCATGGCATCAACTATGCTTTTTTCATGTGTAGCAACAATTACAGTAGTACCTCTCTGATTTACCTCAGAAAGTAGTTTTACAATCTCCCAGGAGTTTTCGGGATCGAGATTTCCTGTAGGCTCATCAGCTATAAGCAAAGCGGGATTGTTAACCAAAGCCCTGGCAATTGCAACACGCTGCTGCTCACCACCGGACAACTGGTGAGGATATGCATTAGCTTTACGGCTAAGGCCAACTAAAGCAAGCGACATAGGCACCTGTCTGCGGATTTCTCTAGGAAGACATTCAGTTATTTCCATAGCAAAGGCTACATTTTCGTAAACGGTTTTGTTGGGAAGAAGTCTGAAATCCTGAAATACCATTCCCATGCCACGTCTGAGGTATGGGATCTGCTTCGCAGGCAAGTCTGAAAGGTGATAGCCGTTCACGGTTACCTCACCCTCAGTTGCAGACTCCTCCTTCATGAGAAGCTTTAAAAGGGTTGATTTACCGGAACCGCTTGTCCCAACTATAAATGCAAAGTCGCCCTTATTAATTTTTAGATTTATCCCTTTTAAAGCAACAGTACCGTTAGGATACTTCTTTGTTACATCTATAAATTCAACCAATCGGATTACCCCTCATTTATTCATTAATATTTGCCAGATATTTTTTAACTAATATAGCCAGCTTAAATATTACTGCATCATCAAAGCTGGTGAGCTCCAAGCCTGTAAGCCTCTTAATTTTTTCAAGCCTGTATACAAGAGTATTTCTGTGTATATAAAGCTGTCTCGCAGTCTCGCTGACATTGAGGTTATTTTCAAAAAACTTTTGGATTGTGAGCATTGTCTCATTATCAAGTGAATCAGCAGAATTATCCTTGAATACTTCATCAAGGAATAATTGGCATAAAGAAGTAGGGATATGATATACCAGCCTTCCTATCCCCAAATTATTATAATCGTATATATTGTTTTCTCCTCCGAAAATATTACCTATGATCAAGGACATCTGCGCTTCCTTGTATGACTTGGTAATATCCTTCAGATTACCTGTAATGGTTCCAATACCTATTGATGCTTTAACCATAAGTTCAGCACTTAGGGTATCAACTACAATACGGGCAATTTTGTAAACTTCCTTGTAATCATCCTTACTTTTTACTTCTTTTACAAGAACAACATTATCATTATCTATAACAACGACAAAGTCTTTACTTTTATTTGGGAACAAACTCTCGATCACTTCATGAACATGTATATCCCTTTCACTGGTAGCATTAATAAGAAATGCTACTCGCATTGCGTTATAATCGATATGCAGTTCCTTTGATCTTACAAGAATATCACCGGGCAGAATATTTTCTACTATAATATTTTTAATAAAAGTATTCTTGTCGTACTTTTCATCGTAATAGCTTTTTAGATTTAGCAAATTCAGAGTAAATAATTCCAGATATTTTACATCTTGAGTTTCTGTTGTCTGTATAAAAGTAATAAACTCAACTTTGTTCTTGACAATAACCTTGTTATATATTCTTCCACTAATAGTATTCTGAAGGCTCTTTTCCTGAAGAAAAGCTGCTGCATTCGGATCTTGCTGTCCTATCAACTGAAAATTTGAATGGGCAATAATAACTCCGCTGTCGTCAGTTACCCCAACTTCTTTATTTATAATTTCGCTATACTTGTCTGATAGCGTTTGAAACAGTTTAACAGACATAACTACCTCCTGCTTTAAAATATGTGAATTTACTTCCTACAAACTCACAATATATTAAAATTATACACTATAACACTTTTTTTTACTACATTACTTATTGTAAATTTATTTTAAATAAATTATGTTCGGCAACAAAAAAAAGGAAAGCTTATGCTTTCCTTTTTTAATTGTTTTATATTAGTTGATAATTGTACGTTCTGTTTCCTTGTCAAAGAGGTGAATCTTGTTTGCATCGAATGCAACTTTTATAACGTCACCAGTCTTAGTCTTTGATCTAGCGTTAACTCTTGCAGTTACAGTTGCTGTAGCTCCATCAATCAACATGTAAAGGAAGGTTTCAGCACCCAACATTTCAACCAGGTCAACATGAGCTTCAACAATACTTTCTGACATTGATTCCAGCATCATAGCTTCATCATGGATATTTTCAGGTCTGATACCAAGCATAACTTCCTTACCGATGTAATCAGTTCCTTCCAATTTCTTAGCTTTTCCTTCAGGAATCTTAACATCATTCTTACCGAATACGAGGTGTAAATCATTACCGCGCTGAGTAAGAACAGCATTTATAAGATTCATTTGAGGGCTACCGATAAATGTAGCAACAAACTGGTTGCAAGGTCTGTCATAGAGTGAAGTTGGTGAATCAACCTGTTGGATATAACCATCCTTCATAACAACGATTCTTGTACCCATTGTCATAGCTTCTGTCTGGTCATGTGTTACATATATAAATGTAGTATTAAGTCTGTTGTGAAGTCTTCCGATTTCAGTTCTCATCTGAACTCTGAGTTTAGCATCCAAGTTTGAGAGAGGTTCGTCCATTAAGAATACTTTAGGTTCACGAACTATAGCACGACCTAATGCAACTCTCTGTCTCTGACCACCTGATAAAGCCTTTGGCTTTCTATCAAGCAAATGTTCGATATCGAGGATCTTAGCTGCTTCATTAACACGCTTTTTGATTTCCTCCTTTGGAGTCTTTCTGAGTTTCAAACCAAAAGCCATGTTATCATAAACTGTCATATGAGGATACAACGCATAGTTCTGGAAAACCATCGCTATATCTCTGTCCTTTGGAGCAACGTCATTTACCAGTTTATCTCCGATGTATAATTCACCTTCTGAAATTTCTTCCAAACCAGCAATCATTCTAAGTGTAGTAGTTTTACCACAACCTGAAGGTCCAACCAAAACAAGGAATTCATTGTGTTCAATGTCAAGATTGAAATCGTTAACAGCAGTAACCCCACCTGCATATCTTTTGTAAATATTTTTTAGCTTTAAACTAGCCATTTTTATACCTCCCCAAAAACTCGCTATTTGTTTAAATTCAAATTTCAAATCAATTAAATCTATACTAATATGATACACTGCATGCCTAGTACAAACCATATTGCTTTTTAACAAAATTAATTTTTTGCTTTTAGTACTTTTGTATAATGTCTTTCCCAACAGTACAAACTGCATTATTTGATGTCTTTATCGGGTTTTATGCACCTTTCATAAAATGTGTTAAATGTTCCTATATAAATGTAGTATTTATATACAGTAATTTCTGCCTAAGTTCTAAATAAATTTTAAATCTATAAAATATTGAATTTTTATACATTTGGTTGTATAATTATTAAATCAACTTTTTATTACTGATTTTCCTGCTGCAAAGCAGTCAGATGGGAGTAGCGTGAAAAATATATCTGAATATTAACTGTACATTTCACGCCAGAATAAATCTCTCAACGGTTTTTATTGTATATTTTGTGTACGCACCACGTGCGTAGATGGGAGGTAAAATGAAATATAGGGTTTTCGTAGACGGGAGTGAAGGTACAACCGGTCTTCAGATTAATGAGAGACTTGCGTTAAGAAGTGATCTTGACATAATAAAAATAGATGCTGAAAAAAGAAAAGATATCAATGAAAGAAAAAAATGTCTCAATAGTGCTGATATTGTTTTTTTATGTCTTCCAGACATCGCTGCTATTGAAGCTGTTTCTCTTGTTGAGAATCCTGATACAAAAGTAATTGATGCCAGTACCGCACACAGAACCAACACAAGTTGGGCTTATGGCCTTCCTGAACTTAGCAGACAGCACCGTTCCAAAATTCAGAATTCTACAAGAGTGTCCGTACCCGGTTGTTATGCCACAGGCTTTATAAGTCTGATATATCCGTTAGTATCAAGCGGTTTAGTTCAAAAGGATTATCCTATAACCACACATGCTGTTTCTGGCTACAGTGGCGGAGGTAAAAAGCTAATTGCTCAATTTGAGGCTGCTGAAGGAACTGACTTCAAAAGTCCTCAGCTATATGCATTGGGTCTGACTCACAAACATATTCCTGAAATGACGGCCATCACAGGGCTGGAGCATGCTCCTATTTTTTCGCCGCTGGTATGTCCCTACTATAAAGGTATGTCTGTCTGTGTTCCGATTTATCCTAAATTACTGCCCAAGAAATTATCGAAGGAATACATACATGAATTTCTTACTGAGCATTATGGCGGTGAAAAATTTATAAAGGTTATGCCATTAGGTTCTGAAAAAGAATATCCAAACAGTTTTATCGGGGCAACAAAAGTAAACGATACAAATCATCTTGAAATCTATGTGACTGGTAATTCTGATCAGATAATGCTTATATCGGTACTCGATAATCTGGGTAAGGGCTCATCCGGAGCCGCAATCCAGAACATGAATATCATGTTAGGTCTAAGTGAGGATGTAGGACTATAAGATGTACGACTATAAGATGTACGACTATAAATAGTATAAAACATTTTCACTATAACAATTAATGTCGCTGCCAGGCAGCGGAACGGGGGAATATTTATGAATTATGACAGTTTGATAAAAAAAGCCGAAATATTAATAGAAGCTCTGCCCTATATACAAAAATTATATGGTAAAACAGTTGTTATAAAATACGGCGGAAATGCTATGATAAACGACGAACTAAAGAACTCTGTAATTGAGGACATAACTTTGCTCAAATACATAGGCATGAATCCTGTTTTGGTTCATGGCGGCGGGCCGGATATTAACAAAGCTTTGCAGAAATTTGATGTAAAGAGTGAGTTTGTTAACGGACTAAGAGTAACTGATTCTCAGACGATAGAGGTTGCACAGATGGTTCTTGTAGGTAAAACCAACAAGGAAATAGTTTCACTTCTTAATGGCAAGGGAGCAAAGGCTATTGGTCTTTGCGGTATTGATGGAAAGCTCATAGAATGTGAACAGTATAAAACTGAAATAGATGGTGAACTCAAGGACATAGGCTATGTTGGTTCCATTACAAAAATCAACTCAAAAGTGCTGGATCTTATTTCAAAGGATGAATATATTCCTGTAGTTGCACCAATTGGAGTGGGACCTAACGGAGAAAGCTACAATATAAATGCAGATACAGTGGCAGGTGAAATAGCCGCAGCACTAAAAGCTGAAAAACTAATGCTTCTGACTGATGTGGAAGGAGTTAAGCCTTCAAAGGACAGTGACGAAATAATTTATGCCCTAACAATTGATGAAGTACACGAACTTATCGAAAAAAAGGTCATCGAAGGTGGTATGATACCAAAGGTTCTTGGATGTGTTGATGCGTTGGAAAAGGGAGTTGGAAGAACCCATATAATCGACGGAAGAATTCCACACTGCATCTTACTGGAGATATTTACCTACAAAGGCATAGGAACTATGATAATGAAGGATAGAAAGTTCTATCATGAAAATGAAGCCTTATATTAATAATATTCAGGTACTCCTCTATATTAGTAATTATGGATAATATAAAATTGCTTTGTATATAAATACACCAGTTTATTGTATTTTTTGGTATATTTTGTTTTTATACATTGTTAAATACCACTTGTTATTATATAATTGATATAAATATATAGTGGTATTTGTTGTTTTTTTACAACAGTAACTATTAAGGTTATATGTTCCGGGAGGCTGAATCTGTGAACAATATATGTATATCAAAACTAATAATCCCAGGGTCTTTGGTGAGTTTTAGAATTTCCAAGCAAGCATCCTGGTCCCTCAATATTGTTTCAAAATGCGGCGGGGATACAATTAATCTCCCTCTATCTGCAGATTTGATGAAAGCCTGCCTATTTATCGGTACAAATGTGGATATTAAGTATAATAATGATTATTTTGAATATATAATCAGCGGTTCCATACTTAAAATTGAGTTGTCCGGTTCTCCTTACATAAAAGTCAAAATAAATAAAATAGTTGAGAATGTAAACCACCGATTCTTTCCACGACTTGACGTCTGTTTACCTGCTGCAATCTGTAGCGCTGAAAATACCTATTACTGCAATGTAACAAATTTATCACTGGGCGGAACAGCATTCTTAATAGACAAAGAAATTTCCTTGAATTCTACTTGCGAAATTAATATACTTCTCGAGTATAACTCTTCAGTCTATGCAAGGGGTACGATTTTACGAAGTACGAAAGAAGATTTGCTGTATAAATATAGCATGATGTTCACCTTTATGGAAGAAGAAAACAACAATAGACTTTATACTTATCTGTACAACCTGGAGTTCTCCTATAACAGTCTTAGAAGTAAATACCTTTAATCTCCAAATTATAAATTGAATATTATTGCATTTTTATACAAAACAATGTATAATTATTAATTATACATTGTTTTTATTTTCTTCTTTTATAACTTATTTGGTTATTACTATTTATGTACGTGCCATGCGCGTAGAAGGAGGTCAATCATGTTTGTAAAGGAAATTCAGGAGTACGATAGTCAATATTTTATGAATACATTTGGAAAAAGGATTCCTGTTGCTTTTGAAAAGGGCCAGGGGATCAATCTTTGGAGCACTGACGGCGAAAAGTATACGGATTTCTTCTCCGGTATTGCCGTTAATTCAATAGGTTACTCCCATCCGACTTTTGTCAGCATGGTTTCGGAACAGCTTACAAAACTTATACATTGCTCAAACCTTTATTACATAGAATCCCAAGCACTTTTAGCTAAGGACCTTTGCGAAAACTCCTGTGCAGACAAGGTATTTTTCTCAAATAGCGGTGCTGAAGCTAACGAAGGGGCCATAAAGCTTGCAAGGATTTATTTTAGAAAACAGGGTCAGCCAGAAAAATATGAAATAATTACTTTGAAAAAATCTTTCCACGGCAGAACAATAACCACTCTCAGTGCAACAGGTCAGGAAAAATATGCAAAGCCTTTCGAACCTCTGACGCCAGGTTTCAACAAGGTTCCATTAAATGACTTCCAGGCACTTGAGGCTTCGGTTACAGAGAATACCTGTGCTATCATGCTGGAACCTGTACAGGGTGAAAGCGGCGTCTACCCCTGTGATGCTGAATACCTGAAAAAAGTCAAGGAGTTGTGCACAAAAAAAGACCTTCTTCTGATTTTTGATGAGGTGCAAACAGGTGTAGGAAGAACCGGTACTCTTTTCGGCTATCAAAAATACGGGGTTGAACCCGACATCTTTACACTTGCAAAAGCTCTCGGCGGTGGTATACCAATAGGTGCGGTATGTGCAAAAGATAAGGTTGCGCAAGCCTTTGCCCCGGGCGAGCATGGCTCAACCTTTGGAGGAAACCCTCTGGCGTGTACTGCAGGTCTGGCCGTTATGAAGATCATGAAGGAGGAAAAGCTTCCTGAGAACGCCCAAAAACTTGGCCAGTATATTAAAGAAAAGCTTCAGGTACTCGCCTCTTCATCCTGTCCTATAATATCAGAAATAAGGGCCTCCGGCTTAATGATTGCCATAGAGTTGAAGCAGCCTGTAGCTCCTATTCTAAAAGCCAAAATGTTTGAAAAGAAATATCTTATAGCAAACATAGGTGATAACATATTAAGAATACTTCCGCCGCTAATCATAACAACAAACGATGCAGATGACTTTATATCAACCTTGAAAACAGCTATAGACGAAGTAATTTAAACTTATTAAACATAGTTTTATACAATATTACGCAGTATGCATTTATCATTACTTATGTCGCTGCTATGCAGTGAGATGGAGGTTCTATGAAAGCAGTTTTATTATTGGAAGACGGTACCTATTTCGCAGGAGAAGGCTTCGGAAAAAGCGGAGAAACAGCTGGAGAAATAGTATTCAATACATGTATGACTGGATACCAGGAGATTACTACCGACCCCTCTTATAATGGCCAGATTGTAACTATGACCTATCCCTTAATTGGTAACTATGGGTTCAACACTCTGGATAACGAATCCTACAAACCCCACGTTCAGGGGTTTATAGTTAAGGAGCTCAGCACTACCCCAAGCAACTGGAGATATACCATTGATCCTGAACAATATTTTGCAAAGCATAATATTATAGGAATAAAAAGTATTGATACCAGAGCACTAACCCAACATATCAGAAAGCACGGAAGCATGTTTGGGATAATTTCCACCGAATGCGGTAATCTTGACATACTGAGCAAGAATCTACAGGCCTATAAGGCGATTCCAAGAAACCTTGTAATGGAGGTTACCTCCAAGACTCCTATTCATATTCCGGGATCGGGTAGACGTGTTGCCTTGCTGGACTTTGGAGTTAAGAGCAATATTGTTCGTTCGCTGGAGCAGAGGGGTTGCGATATTCATATACTCCCTGCCTTCAGCTCATATGAAGAAATAATGGCCTGCAATCCAGACGGTATTCTGTTGTCAAACGGCCCCGGAGATCCAAGAGATCTAACTGCCGCTAAAAAAACGATCCAGAAGCTCCTTGGTGTTAAGCCAATACTTGGAATTTGCCTTGGTCACCAGCTGCTGGGACTTTCACTTGACTGCAGCGTAACTAAACTGAAATTCGGTCACCACGGAGGAAACCACCCTGTCAAGGATCACATAACCGGAAGATGCTATATAACCTCGCAGAATCATAATTACGCAATAGACAGCAGTTCGAATGACGATATTATCATTACTCATATAAATGTTAACGACAATACTATTGAAGGTTTCAGGCATAAGCACCTGCCCCTTATAAGTGTACAGTACCACCCGGAGGCAGCACCGGGCCCGCAGGATTCAGCCTACATTTTTGACGATTTTGTTAAGCTGATGTAAGCGGCTTTTTTCAAAAGCCGCTGGAAAAAGTCACTACGTGTCTTTTTCTCATTTAAATATATTTAACTCTTATATGGAGGATTATTTATGCCAAAAAATTTAAACATAAAAAAGGTATTGGTTATAGGTTCAGGTCCAATTATTATAGGTCAGGCTGCAGAATTTGATTATTCAGGAACACAGGCCTGCAAGTCTCTCAGAGAAGAAGGTATTGAAGTTGTTCTTATAAACAGTAATCCCGCCACAATAATGACCGACACACAATCTGCAGATAAAGTTTATATAGAACCTATAACACTTGAGTTTGTTAAGAAAATTATTTATAAGGAAAAACCAGACGGTATACTTGCCTCACTTGGCGGCCAGACAGGTCTAAACATGGCTGTTCAGCTCGCAGAAGACGGTATTATTGATGAAATGAATATACAGCTTTTGGGCACCTCCCTTTCCTCTATCAAAAAAGCTGAGGACAGAGAGCTTTTCAAAGAAACCATGCAGGAGATCAATGAAAAAGTAGCCCACAGCAAGATTGTTACAAATATGCAGGATGCGGTGGCCTTTGCAGAAGAGATAGGCTTCCCCATCATAATCAGACCTGCCTACACTCTCGGTGGCTCAGGCGGCGGTATCGCAACCAACATGGAAGAGTTCAAGTATATCTGCGGCAAAGGCCTTAAGCTCAGCATGATCAGCCAGGTACTTCTTGAGCAGAGTGTTGCGGGCTGGAAGGAAATTGAGTACGAGGTTATGCGTGACAGCAACGACAACTGCATAATCATCTGTAATATGGAAAACTTTGACCCGGTCGGAGTTCATACAGGAGACAGTATTGTCGTTGCTCCCAGTCAGACGCTCTCCGATATTGAGTATCAGATGCTGAGATCGGCTTCAATAAAAATAATAAGGGCTCTTGATATAAAGGGCGGCTGTAATATTCAGTTTGCATTGAACCCTGACAGCTATGAATATGTTGTAATAGAAGTAAATCCAAGAGTAAGCCGTTCCAGTGCTCTTGCCTCAAAGGCAACAGGTTATCCCATTGCCCGTGTTACTGCAAAGATAGCCATTGGTATGACTCTCGACGAAATAAAGAACTCTGTAACCAAAAATACAAGTGCCTGCTTTGAGCCCTCACTTGATTATGTTGTTACCAAGGTTCCCCGCTGGCCCTTTGACAAATTTGCAAATGCAGACAGAAGTCTAGGCACACAGATGAAAGCCACGGGCGAGGTTATGGCCATCGGCCGTACCTTCGAGGAATCCCTGCTCAAAGCCATAGATTCTCTTGATATTAAGTTCAACTACCAGCTGGGGCTGAGTTTGTTTGATAATATGAGCCGTGAAGAGCTGGTTGAATACGTTAAAAATCCAAGTGACCAGCGCATGTTTGCTATATGTAAAGCCCTTCAAAAAGGTGTTTCTGCAGGTGAAATAGTAAGAATAACTAAAATTGATGACTTCTTTATAAGAAAGCTGAAGAAAATTGTTAAGCTGGGCGAAGAAATAACTAATGCAGGAATTGCCTGGTTGGATTATGATCTTTATTCCAGAGCTAAGAAAATCGGTTTTGGCGATTCCTATATTGCAAACCTTTGTAATGTGCCTTTGGAGCAAATCCTTGAACTCAGAGAAAAATATCCTATCAACCCTGTATATAAAATTGTTGATACCTGTGCAGGTGAATTCGAGGCCGTAACCCCTTACTACTACTCTACTTATGAGGAAAAGGACGATGTTGAGGTTACCGAAGGCGACAAGGTTCTGGTTATCGGTTCAGGCCCAATCAGAATAGGCCAGGGTATTGAATTTGACTACTGCAGTGTGCATTCTGTAGAAACACTGAAAGAGTTAGGCATTGAATCTATTATCATAAATAACAATCCTGAAACTGTAAGTACCGACTTTGATACTTCAGACAAACTTTATTTTGAACCGCTGACTAAAGAATGCGTACTCGATATCATTGAAAAGGAAAATCCTTTGGGCGTAATAGTACAGTTTGGCGGCCAGACAGCAATAAATCTTGCTGCAACCCTCCACGCTGAAGGAGTCAAGATTCTGGGCACCTCAGTTCAAAGCATTGATGTTGCGGAAGACAGAGACAAATTCCTTAAGCTGCTGGAGGCGTTGGAGATTCCAATACCTGAAGGTCGCACTGCCTTCTCCTTTGAAGAGGCAAGACAGATTGCAAACGATATAGGCTATCCTGTTCTGGTCAGACCGTCTTATGTTCTCGGCGGACGTGCAATGGAGATAGTTCACAATGATAAAGTTTTACAGGAATATATAACAATGGCTTCTGACATTTCCACCGCTCATCCCATACTTATCGACAAGTATATTACAGGAAGAGAAATGGAAGTTGACGGAATCTGTGACGGAAATGAAGTCCTTATTCCGGGTATTATGGAACACATTGAGCGTGCAGGTGTTCACTCAGGAGACAGCATTGCGGTCTATCCTCCAAGAAACCTGTCACAGAAGGTCAAGGCTACAATCGAGGATTATACTATTCGCCTTTCAAAAGCCATGCAAGTGGTTGGTTTGTTTAATATCCAATTTGTAATGGACAGTGATGAAAAGGTATATGTTATTGAGGTTAATCCCCGCGCCAGCAGAACTGTTCCAATAATGAGCAAAATCACCGGTATACCTATGGTTAGCGTTGCTACCAAGCTCATAATGGGAAAAACTCTTTCTGAACTGGGATATAAGAACGGTCTGGCAAAAGAGACTGAATTCTATGCTGTTAAGGCTCCTGTTTTCTCTTTCGCGAAGCTTACTACGGTTGATACCTTCCTTGGCCCTGAGATGAAGTCTACCGGTGAAGTAATGGGCGTTGACAAGGATTATTACAATGCACTTTACAAGGCTATCGCAGCTTCCGGCATGAAAATACCTTCGGGTGGAAACGTACTGCTTTCTGTTGCAGACAGAGACAAGGAAGAAAGCATTGCTATTGCAAACAAGCTTCTGGACCTTGGGTTCAAGTTATCTGCGACAGCAGGTACTTATAAGGTTCTAAGCGGTGCAGTATTACCGGTGGAATTAATTGAAGAAAGTAAGGTACTGGATTATATTAAGGAAGATAAGATAACCCTGGTTATCAACACTCCCACCAGAGGTAAGATACCTGCGAGAAAAGGTTTCATTCTAAGAAGAACTGCGATGGAATATAACATTCCATGTATTACTTCTCTTGACACAACAAATGCAGTGTTGAGTATACTTGAACGTCTAATCTCCGACAACAAGGCAGAGGTTTACTCACTGGATGAGTATTCCGTTTATAAAGGTTAATGCAGTCGAGACATAGGATGTGGCGAGCCGCTTGCAGACCAAGCCAAATAAAATTATATAAATACAAAGATATAGACCTGTAATAGTACGCTAGTACAACTATAGTTAATGGGAAGCACGGTTAAAAAGGAAAGTACAATTTACATCAATGGGTAGCTTGGTTAAAGATATTTAGTTGAATTAGTTGATAAAGCATAGATACTTTTACTGTAAAATCTACAGAACGTAGGTTTTAGTGAACACTGAGTCACGGATGACGAATGTGAACGACAGTAAAAATGTCTATGGTGAATCATTACTAATTCACTAAATATCTTGTAAGCAAACCATTGATGTAAATTAGTACGAAAAAGTTTTAACGATAATGCATTTACATTTAATTTAATGGAGGTAGTTATGAATCATTTATTAAGTTTAAACGATCTAAGCTCTGAAGAAATTCAGGATTTGCTGAAACTTGCTGAAAAGCTCAAAAGACAGACAAAAGAAGGTGTACAGCATCACCTTTTAAAGGGTAAAACTCTTGGTATGATTTTTTCAAAATCCTCCACCAGAACCAGAGTTTCCTTCGAAGTAGGTATGTATCAACTGGGAGGTTATTCCCTTTTCTTAAGTTCAAACGACATTCAGCTCGGTAGAGGAGAAACTATATACGATACTGCAAATGTTCTTTCGAGATACATTGACGGAATTATGATAAGAACTTTCAAGCAGAGCGACGTTGAAGACCTTGCCAAATACGGCACGATACCTGTTATCAACGGTTTGACTGATGAAATGCACCCATGTCAGATATTAGCTGATTTATTAACTATATACGAACACAAGGGTACACTTGAAGGATTGAAACTAGCCTACATAGGTGATGGTAACAACGTAGCCCACTCCCTGCTTCATGGTTGTGCAAAAACAGGTATGGATGTTGCGATAGCCTCTCCGAAGGGCTATGAATGTACACAAGTTTACGTTGATGAGGCAAAGGAAATAGCTAAAATCACCGGTTCAAACGTTCATATGACTCAGGATCCTGTTGAAGCAATTTCCAATGCCGACGTTATATATTCCGATACTTGGATAAGCATGGGCCAGGAGGATCAGAAGGAAGAAAAGCTTAAGATATTTATGCCGTACCAGATTAACTCAGAATTATTCTCCAAAGCTAAAGAGGATGCTATTTTCCTACACTGTCTCCCTGCTTACAGAGGTTATGAGGTAACAGAAGAAATTATAGACGGGCCTCAATCGGTAATCTTTGACGAAGCTGAGAACAGACTTCATGCCCAAAAGGCTGTTCTTGCAACACTTTTGGCTAAGTAATTTATCTAATACGCACTTTATTTGTTTTACATAAGGACTTATTTTATATTGTCCGGAGGAAGTAGTAATGAATTATTCATTTATTATAAGAAAAGCTACCTTGGAGGATGCTCCTGCTATTGCACAGATTATGCAGGAGGCTTTCAAGAAATATATGCTTGATGCAGGTCTGTCGGGAACAATGGATGCTTTGACCGAAAGCTTGGAAAATATCGAGGCCGACATTCTTGAAAAAGCTGTTTACATTGCTCTGATAGACGGAAATCCGGTCGGAACCATAAGGATAAAAATACTGCCTGACAAAACCGCTTATATCAGCAGGTTCGGGGTAAGGCTAGATTATCATAATATCGGTATAGGTAAATCCCTGATGAATCTGGCAGATAAAATTCTCAAATCACAGGAGGTAACAAGGGTAAGTCTTCATACCGCATCCAAGTATCGTGATCTGATAAGATTTTATTACGGTAGAGGTTTCTATATTGAGTCCACCTCTACAGACCGCGGTTATATTAGAGCTCTTCTAGTAAAAGAATACTGAATTACAGTTCGAATTTTAAATAACCATCAAAAAACAGAGCAGTTATACTCTGTTTTTGATGGTTATTTATATAATACCCGGTTTCTCAGGTTTATTTCAAGTTGCTTTTTGATTGCTGTAGTATTCTTATATAGTGGTTTGCCTCACGAAGAACATGATCTCCAAGGAGCGGATAGGCTATTGCTTTAATTTTGCACTCTATTAAGCCTTTTGTTCCTGTTGTTTTAAAATCTCTTAATCCCTTTGCGGCATTCAAGCTTTCGTTTGTTACCATCGGAATTGAAGCTGTTTGTTCTGTGGCTGCTATAGCTTCCTTTGTCAACTGGTCGAATTCTCTTCCGTAATTGTTAGCTATATTGATTAAATCGTCCTCCTGCGGGTCCAGTAATCCCCTGATAAATTTTGAGTGTTCAGCCATAATTCTATTCCAGAATATTTCCTGTTCCAATAAATCTCCGGCAGTTGCAATGTCTTCCCTATTTTGTATTCTTGACAGTGTCTTTATATAAAATTTAGCTTCACGCAATACATGGTCAAGCAGCAGCGGATAGTTTGTTGTAAAGAGCTGGCAGGCAGTAACATCCTTAAGTATTCTTGACTTGAATTGCGCTAATTTTGTAGCTAACACTATTGCCTTTTGGTTTAGCATGAAAACTCGTTCTTCTAGCATTTTAACCGGAATGCTGCCTGTATTACCTTGCAACCCGGCTTCTGCCTGTGTCAGCCCCATATTTATCGGTATTCCCGTATAAAATTGCGATACACGTTCGGCATTGAGGGTATAAGGAGTTACAAGTTCTTTTGACATAACCACGCCAGGACTGATAACACCATTTGAGAGTGATATGGTTTCGGCTAGTAATCTTTCAAACTGTATTTTGAAATTGTCAGCCTCTTGAGCCAGATTTGAATTCTTACTTGTAAAACTACTCTCTATAAATATAGAATGTTCTTTGGCAATTCTTCCAAAAAAGAGATTTAACTCCAGGGATAAACGGATATACTCATCTCTTGATAACATAGTTCCACTCCTCTATTAATGTAACATCATAACATAAACCCATTATATTATTATAGTACTGTGATGCTACATAATTTGTTACTTATGTTAACCTGTTAAGTGCCTCATCTGGAAGAGGATGTCAAGTCAATAAGTTTGTTTCGGTAAATCAATGCTGTTACCCCATTTATTTAAATTAGCACTGACTTTTTATATGTTTCATATTCATGCTGGAGTTTAGTTGCGGAATTAATTACCTTTTGCCAGTCCCCCCTTCTTAAATCCAGTTCAATTTTAAACGCCAGTCTTTTCATCTCCTCGGCATCAGCTTCATTGAACAATTCCTTTATATTATGGGCTATTTCTGCCACAATAGTTAAATCTCCTCTCGATAACCCCTCCGAAAGGCGTACCAAGAGTTTATCTACTTCAGTAATAATAGGTTGCAATTCCTCTTTAGTCTTAGGAGTTATTTCGATTATATATACCAAATCTCCATTTTTGTCAAGTTTAGGAGACGTTGTCACGCCTGTGTTTCCGGCAGTTTCACAAACCTTTTCAATAGTATCAAATAATTCTTCCATCGGCACAGGTTTTGATACATATTCATCCATGCCCATTGATATGAAACGTTCCCTATCCCCCTGAAGCGAGAACGCTGTTAGTCCAATAATCTTTGTGTGTTTATCCGGACCCTCACGCTGACGTATTTGTTTAGTAGTCTCAATCCCGTCCATGACAGGGAGCTGAATATCCATCAGAATTACATCGTACGCCTTTGATTTGTGAGCGTTTAGGGCTTCAACACCATTGCTCGCCATATCAATTATATGTCCCTTTTCAATCAGCATTCTTGATAACACGGTCTGATTGACCTCATCATCCTCAACAATAAGGATTTTTTTAGGATTATCGGTTTTTTTGAATTCTTCGGAAAGTTTGTTGGTTTTCGGAGGGTAAGAGCCAATGGGATATTTAATTGTAAAACTAAAAGTACTACCCTTTCCAGGCTCACTCTCAACCTGCATACTCCCCCCCATAATCTCTACCAACTGTTTTGAGATTACAAGCCCAAGGCCTGTTCCTCCAAATTTTCTGGTATAAGAACCGTCAATCTGACTGAAGCTTTTGAATAATTTGTCAAGACCATCCCGGGATATCCCAATACCGGTATCCGAAACTGAAAATAGCAGCTTAACATACTCCTTTGTGGCTTCCTTTCTCTTTATGGATAGTAATATGTCACCCTTTTCAGTAAACTTGATAGAATTGCTCAAAAGATTATTTAATACCTGTTTTAGCCTGTTGGGATCACCTGTTATATACTTAGGTATATTCGAGGAAAAGGAATAACATAATTCCAGTCCCTTATCCACTGCATGAATGGAATGAGCCCGGATTATTTCTTCAATAAGTTCCTTTATACTAAAATCTATACTTTCAACTTTCATCTTTCCGGCTTCCATTTTAGAAAAATCTAATATATCGTTTATTATTTTAATTAACGACTCTGAACACTTTTTAGCTATTATAAGATTTTCTCTCTGCTCGTTATTCACATCTGTCATAAGTGTGAGATCAATCATTCCTGTTATTCCGTTTACAGGCGTCCGTACTTCATGACTCATGTTTGCCAGAAATTCACTTTTTGCTCTATTAGCCAATTCAGCCTCTTCTCTAGCCTTAATGAGTTCCTGTTCAGTAAGTTTTCTTTCATTTATGTCTATCAGATTTATAGCAAAGTAGCCTAGCTGATGGCTGAAAACGGATACTGAATACCATCTTCCGGTAATGCTCGAAAAGAGTTCCTCCTCTTTAATGCTTTCGTGTCCCATTGCAACCTTTGAAAATAATTGAACCGTATTATCCTGATTATCCGGAAAAAGCTCACCAAACCTTCTGCCCTGCATTTCCTCTCTGCTAAAGCCACTCAACTTGGCAAAAGCCTCATTTACTTCAACATATTCAAAGTCCACTGGATTGCCCATTTTATCAAAAATCACCTTGTTATAGGCAAATGCACTAAACAGATTCAAGAATAACGAATGATATTTTGAATTTGTTTCTCTAATAGCTTTCTCAGCCTTTTTTCTGTCTGTAATATCACGTGCAGTTGATAAAACCTTTTTTTCCCCATTGAGAGTTATTACTCTGGAGTTTATCTCCAATGAAATGATTTGATTAGTTTTACTTAATACCTTTATTTCAAAAGTATGGCATCCTTTTTTTAACAAACGTCGAATGGCTATACTTAATCTCTCTTCAATGTTCTTACATATTACAATATCTACAAGGGATAGCTGCATAAACTCTTCATGTGAATACCCCAGTAATTTACAAGCTGTTTCATTTACTTCCACAAAAACACTTGGAGTTCCATCAATGAGCTTACTAACAAATATTGCATCATTTATATTATGAAACAGAACCCTAAATTTCTCTTCACTTACAGCAAGTGCTTTTTCAACTTCTCTCCTTGCGTCAATATCCATAGCCATTCCAATATAGCCTGTATAATTATGATTTATATCATAGAAGGGCTTTCCGGAATCCAATACCCACCGGTACTGTCCGTCTGCTGTTTTTAATCTGTATTCAATCTGATATGGAATTCTTTTATCGACACAGCTATTATAGTTACTAGTACATCTTTCAACATCCTCGGGATGAATATTTCTAATCCAACCGTCCTTTATAGCTTCATTAAAAGGTTCACCGGTAAAGTCACACCAAAACTTGTTAACAAATTTTGTCTCCTTATCAACCCCGTCCCGCCATATGAGTATAGGCAAATCATTAAGGAGATTGTAAAAAAAACAGCTGGTTTTATGAATCTCAGCATTGATAAATTTCTGATTTGTTATATCGTTAAAAACAAAAATAATATGTGCCAAATTATTCATAGAGTCGTATATAGGTGAGCAACTGCCTGAAATAAACTTAACTTTTTCATTTATATTGAGTTTGTAATCAGTAAAGTCTACAGATTTTCGGGACTTAGCAGCCTGTTCCAGCATGCTGCAGGCATTTGTCCCGGTATTTGAATCGATAAGTCTTGAAACACTTGAAAAAGAAATACCCTTCTTAACAGTCGAGTCCCCTTCAAATATTTTGTATGCAGCACTATTTATATAAATAATGCTCCCATTACTGTCAGTTAAAATTATCCCGTCATTAAGCAATGAAAAGGTTGTTGTCATTTGTTCTGTAGACATACCATGTCTATGTTGACTTCTATCACTTGTCATATTTCCTCCGGTTGTTCATGTCTAATTGAAAAGAAAACGAATTATCATTTGGTATGTCAGTATAAAAATTATCAGCAATTGGAAAGGTGGTTCCAACCATACCTTTAAAGACTTTTTTACTATCATATACCGGGGACAATTTTAGTCTGACCCATAAAAATTTATTTCCATAAATATTCAGCCTGCACTCCAACTCGGTTTCTGCTTCATTAGCCGCTGAATAGGAGAGTGATTGTCTGCATATTTGCCTGTCATCCTCATGAAAGCACAATATCCAACCTTCTCCTAAAGCATTTTTACATAAAACTCCTGTGACATCCAAACACTTTTTGTTTACATAATCACAGAGATTTGAAACGTTAAAACTAAGTACTGGTAAGGGAAAGCAGTCAAGTACATCTTTATAGACCTCATCTTCTATTCTCATTTTATTCACCCCGGGGTCAGCTTTTACTGGCAGATTATAAAAGGTACTTATTGAGTAAATCAAGAACTCATAATATTTCAAGAATTTTTATGTGATTTTCTTTTGCAATGTCTATATATTGATTATTTACATAAATAACCGGACAGGTAACATCCTGTGGAGGTACAAATGCTATTTCCCCAACATCACCGGTACTTAACAGTACTTTGAAGCCCATGTAAAGAACTGATATGCGCTTTAAAAACAACATAAGAATACTCGGGTCGAAGGATTTTAAGCCTATTGTGGTAAACATTTCAAAAGCTTCAAAAGGAGATACCTTTTTCTTATAAACCCGGTTTTGGGTCATTGCATCAAAAACATCTGCAATTGCAATTATCCGAGCATATAAATTTATTTTATTCAGTGTGAGTTTATTGGGATACCCTGACCCGTCAATTCGCTCATGATGCATTAATACAGCATCAATCACGTTTTCAGGTACTTTACTGTTCTTCAGTAACAGCTTTTTTCCTAATTGAGGATGCTCTTTAATGATCTCGTACTCTTCCTCTGTAAGTCTACCGTTTTTATTTAAAATTTCCAAGGGTATCTTTATTTTACCAATATCGTGGAGCAAGGCTGCTTCTATTAATTCCTTAATTGAAGCTGAGGCCATATTCATCCACTTCCCAATTAGCATTGAGTACATTGCTACATTAACACTATGAATATATGTATACTCATCAGTACTTTTAATTTCAGAAAGGCACTTGATAATCAAATAATTATCATAATTACTATTAATAAAAACTCTATCCGATAGTTCCCGAATTCTGGAGTAATTCATAGTTCCTGTTTTAACTAAATCATAAATGAACCGCTTTACTTCGGTAAGGTTGTTATAGTAATCCTTTTTAACTGTGTGTAATGCTTCTCTTTCTTTAATAACGTGCTCAGGAATATGTAGCCATACCTCAGAAATTCTCCATTGTTCAAGTTTTGACTTAATATAAGGGTTAAAAACTGTATTCTTTGCTACAAGAGTTAACCCTCTTTCATTTTCTATATCTTCAGCTATGACATCGCCAGTCCTGCAGTTCTCTAATAATGATATTTCCTTATACATATTTTGACCCCAAATGAATTTTATTTTTGTCTATCATTATCAAGGTAGGATATATCAATCTGTATCTGGCTGCCATCCTCAAACAGCAATGGTACGCATACAACTATGCTTTTGTGTACGCTCAATTGAATGTTATCTCCGGTAAAGATTGTTGGAGGCGTAATATCAATATTTATTCCTTTTTGAGAAAAAATCGTAGCCGTATTTCCTAAAATCATATTGCAAAGCTCTCCAATAGCACTTTTTGCTATTTCATCCAATTCATTTACAGGCATCCCCATCATCATTGCAGAAGCAATCTTTTTAGCTGTATCATTTTTAAAACCTATAACAGCACTCCCCAAAATCTTACCTGTCAATCCTATTAAAACAAGGAAATTGTCATTTGTATAGGTCGTATCCTTTACAGAGATTGAACCAAGTTTGGTTGTAAGACCTGTTGTTTGTCTGATAATATTTGTACTTGCTTCTATAAACGGGTTTATATATTCTACCTTCATATATCTCTCCTTAGCTTTATCACTTTTGTATCAGTCCCAGCAATTTCATTGCATTTTCAATTTTATCCACTTCTATAGGCTTACATACATACTGAACCATTCCGTGCTCATAAGCATTTTTTATATAACTGGTTTCGCCTAAAGCTGTAGTAATAATTACTTTTGCCTTCTTTGACTCCTCTATTCCTCTTACCTTCTCGAACTCTCTGATTGTCTCTAAAACCTTAATCCCATCTACTCTAGGCATCATAACATCGAGACATAATAAATCATAAGGCTGATTCGAATCCAATCCCATAATAAAAGCCTCTATTGCTTCTATTCCGTCAATTGTAATATCACATTCTCCGTAATTGGACATGAACTTGGTAATAAACCTGCGGCTTGCCAAATCATCTTCTGCAATTAATATTTTCATAATAGCTCCATTCTAACCTTATACTATAGTAATACAAAAAATCTTAAATAACAGAGTACATTTTTCTCTAAATGAACTTCGAAATCTCATGGTAAATCCGGGGCAAAGGCACCTGAATATCGTCCAGACCTGCCTCGTGTATTACTTTCGGCATCCCATAAACAATGCAGGTTTCTTCAGCTTCAACAATAACCCGTCCATTGTAGCGTTTAACTTCCTGGCTGCCGATCAACCCATCATTTCCCATCCCTGTCATTACGACTGTTACAAGCTTGTTTTTATATATTTGGGCTGCTGATAACAGAGTAACATTAACAGAAGGTTTATACAATGTCTCAATTGGAGAAAAATCCTCAATCTTTAAAATTACTTTGCCGTCGGATCTTCTATTGAGGAACGTCTGATACCCGGCAGGAGCTATATATATATTACCTGCTTCAAGTATATCTCCATCCTGGGCCTCCTTAACATGAAGGCTGCAAATAGTATCAAAACGTTCAGCCAATGGTCCTGTAAATCCCGGTGGCATGTGTTGTATTACTATAATAGGAACTGAAGTATCGGCCTGAAAACGAGGCAACAGTGCCTGAAGTGCTGAAGGTCCACCTGTGGAACAACCGATGACCAGTAAATCCGCCTTAGTCTCTTTGTCTTTAGTTACGGTTAAAGCTACTTCCGGTTTATTCTTTGTGTTCACTTCAGCTTCAGATATAACTTTTGCCGCCTGAACAATGGTTTTTAAGGACTTTATAAACTCATTAATGGCCGTCTGATCAGCTCCATCACCAACAAGTGATGTTTTCAGAAAAAAATCTACTGCACCAAGTTCAAGTGCCTTTATAGTAGTTTTAGCTCCTTCTTCCGTATGATTGCTCAGCATTACAACAGGGACAGGACAGCATTTCATTATTTCCTTCAAAGCTTCTATCCCATCCATTTCCGGCATTTCTACGTCCATGGTAACAATATCGGGTTTAAGTCTTTGCACCTTTTCAATTGCGTCCAATCCATTTCTTGCAATTCCTATTATGAAAAACTGAGGGTCCTTTTCAATTATAAGACTAATGCACCTTCTCATAAACGAGGAATCATCAGCTACTAAAACACCATACTGCTGCATAGAGGATTGTCCCCTTTCCGATAGTAAAAGATATGCTCCGTATAAACCGTCTCGAATTCATGTCGGTAGAAGGTTAACGATTCGGAATGTCCCAAAAATAGCGTACCATTAGGTTTTAGTATATCATAAAAACTATTAATAATATTTTGTATAACTTTATTGTCAAAATAAATCAATACATTCCTACATAAAATTATATCTGCCTTTTCAATCTTTCCGGCTATATTTCTATCAAGAAGATTCATATGCCTAAAGTCTACCATTTTGCGAATTGATTCCTTAACAAGGTAATCCTCGTCAAGCTCCTCAAAAAATTTATTAAGAGCTCCTTCCGGCATTTTTCTGAAAGAAAAGGATTTTTTATTGTACAATCCCTTTTCAGCTTTGGCTAATACTTTCTTATTAATATCGGAAGCCACTATTTGTACAGCTTCAGGGGGTAAAATGCCACTCTCCTCTATCAGCATCCCAAGTGTATAAGGTTCTTCCCCTGTAGAACAGGCCGCACACCATATTCTCAAAGGATTGTCCTTATTTCTGTTTTTGTACTTTGTTAAAACAATATTTTTAAATTCTTGCAACAGGTTTTCTTCCCTGAAGAAGAAAGTTTCGTTTACCGTAATAAGCTCAATCAGCCTATCCCATTCTTTTATATCAACATTAAGATATCCTGAATACTCAAAGCATGACATGCCCAATTCTTTCAATCTGCTTCCAACCTTCGTCTCAAGTGATGAAAGGTTATTTGTATAATCTATACCACAATAGTTGTAGATCGAATCAGCTAATTGAATATATTCGGATGCTTTCATTAAAACTCAACCCCCGCCCTGAAGTAGTACTTTAAAAAGTAATTTATAGTTTAATTTCACACAGGGTTGACAACCCTGTGTGAAATATCGGTGAATTATTGGTTAATTATTTGTTTTCAAATTGCTCTAAGGAATTCTTTATTTCATCTGAGTAATCTGAGAGTTCTCTGGTTACAGCCGCAGTCTTTTCAACATCTTTAATGTTCAAATTTACTACTTTGTTGATTTCAGAAATACTTTTTATCAGCTGTCCTATTTCAGAATCTTGTACTTTTGTGGCTTCTGTAACCTCGGCTGCTTGCTCGGTAACTTTGTTGACCGTTTTAAGCATAACATCTGAATTCACGGTTTGAGTTTTCATTGCCTGCGTAACCTGCCTTACCTGTTCTCGAGCATTTTCAACCCCTTGAATAATTTCCATTATTCCATTAGTCTGCTCTTTCATTGCCTGAGTAACCATTGCAGTCTCTTTTGTCACATTCTCCACGGATAAAGCAATATCCTGACCCTGCTTACCCTGTTCCTTGACAGCTTCTGTTATTTGTCTAACCTGTTCACGGGCATTGTCAACACCTTTTACAATATCATCTGCGCCTATAGCCTGTTCCTTTACTGCCTCAGCCACAAGAGCTGTCTGATTGGTTACGGCCAGAATAGATTTTACAATGTCCTCGCCCTGTTTTGCCTGTTCTTTGACTGCTATGGATATTTGTCTTACCTGCTCCCTTGAGTTTGCAACACCTTTTATTATTTCTTCAACTCCGGCAGCCTGTTGTTTTACTGCCACAGCTACCTGTTCAGCCTGGCTTGTAACATTTTCAACTGCGGTGACAACAAACCGTCCCTGTCTAGCCTGTTCTTTGACTGCTACTGTTATCTGAAGGACCTGTTCCCTGGCGTTTACAACACCCTTAACCACCTCTTCGATACCGGAAGCCTGCTCTTTTACAGCCTGTGTAACTTCAGCTGCCTGTTTCGTTACGTTTTCTACCGAGCTCACAACGTTCTGCCCCTGCTTGGCCTGTTCCTTAACGGCTAAGGATATCTGTCGTACCTGTTCTCTGGCATTTCCTACACCCTTTATAACTTCCTCAACACCGTTTGCCTGCTCTTTTACTGCCAAGGTTACTTGTGCAGCCTGTCTTGTAACGTTTTCAACAGACTTGACGATATCCTCCCCCTGAGTAGCCTGTTCCTTGACCGCTTCTGTAATCTGTTTTACCTGTTCACGAGCATTGACAATTCCTTTGATTATCTCTTCAACCCCGCCGGCTTGCTCTTTTGTGACCTTAGTTACCTGAATAGCCTGTCCCGTTACATTTTCTGTTGCATCAGATATGTTTTGGGACTGTTTTGCCTGTTCCTTCATTGCTACCGTTATTTGTCTTACTTGTTCCCTGGTATTTTCAACACCTTTTATGATATCCTGTACGCCCACAGCCTGTTCTTTGGTAACCTTCGATACTTCCTCAGACTGTTTTGTCACATTTTCCACAGCAGCTACAATCCCCTGGCCCTGCTTTGCCTGTTCTTTCACTGCAACTGTAATCTGTCTTACCTGTTCCCTTGCGTTAGCAACCCCCCTGATAACCTCTTCTGCCCCCGCAGCCTGTTCCTTCATAGCCTGTGATACCTGAGCAGTTTGGTTAACAACATTTTCAACAGATTTAACAATATTCTGACCCTGTTTTGCCTGTTCCTTAACAGCCAAGGTTATTTGCTTTACCTGCTCGCGGGCGTTGCCAACACCCTTAATTATTTCTTCAACACCCTTAGCCTGTTCATTTACGGCAGAAGCAACCTGCGCTGCCTGCTTTGTTACACTTTCCACAGCTGCAACAATATTCTGCCCTTGTCTTGCCTGCTCCTTGACAGCTACAGTTATTTGTCTTACCTGTTCACGAGCATTTCCAATACCTTTAATTATATCTTCGGAACTGAGGGCCTGCTCCTTAGTGGCCTGAGTAACCATAGTCGCCTGGCCTGCTACTTCTTTAATGGAATCAAGGATTGTTGTACTTCCTTTTGCTTGCTCTTCAGTAGCTGTTGTTATCTGTCGAATTTCAGAATTAACACTCTCTATACCTGTTACAATTTTTACGATGGATTTTCCAACTTCATCACTGAGCTTATTACCATGCTCTACCTTTTCTGTACCCACTTCAATTGCTTTTATGGCCTGAGTTGTTTCTCCCTGTATTCCTTTAATCAATGTCGAAATTTCTTTTGTCGCTGTTGCTGTTCGTTCAGCTAATTTTCTGACCTCGTCTGCGACAACTGCAAATCCTTTACCGTGTTCACCAGCCCTGGCAGCTTCAATAGCTGCGTTTAATGCAAGCAGGTTTGTTTGTTCTGCGATATCATCTATTACTTCAATAATGCTGCCAATTTTGTCAGAGCTTTTTCCAAGGTTTGTTATTACGCTTTCAGCACGATGAATTACTTCCGATATTTCTTTTATTGCCACAACTGTATCTGATACGGCTTTTTGTCCATCCTTTGCATCGGACTGTACGCTATCACTAAGTTTGTTAACATTCTGTGCGTTCTGGGCAACCTGATTAATGGATACAGCCATACTTTCAACCACTTTGTAGGTGTCATTTGAAGATTTCTGAAGCAGCTCAGCATTGCTGGCTACACCTTTTATTGATTTGCCCATTTGTTCAATAGAAGCCGATATCTGTTCTACTGAACTTGCTGTAGATTCACTGTTGCCAGCTACCTGCTGAATGCTGGCCACAACCTCCTGAACAGCTGCTGCCGCCTCATCTGAAGAGCCCTTTAAGCTCTCTGCATTTCCGGCAACCCCCATTATGGACTTGCCCATTTGTTCAATCGAGGATGAAATCTGTTCAACTGAACTGGCAGTCGACTCACTGTTGCCGGCCACCTGTTGGATGGAGGCTACCATTTCCTGTATCGCAGCTGCCGATTCCTCTGCTGACCCTTTCAGGCTTTCAGAATTACCGGCCACCCCTTTAATTGACATACCCATCTGTTCCACAGAAGAGGAAATTTGTTCAACCGAGCTGGCCGTTGACTCACTGTTGCCAGCCACCTGCTGAATTGAAGCCACCATCTCCTGAATTGCGTAATTTGTTTCCTCAGCTGATCCCTTAAGGCTGTCAGCATTGCCTGCCACACCTTGAATCGACCTTCCCATCTGTTCAATGGAAGCCGAAATTTGTTCTATTGAGCTGGCTGAACTCTCTGCATTTCCGGCCACCTGCTGCACTGACGCAGCCATTTCGGCTACAGCAGCAGAAGTTTCCTGTGCTGACCCTGCAAGACTTTCAGCGTTTAAGGACACACCCTTTATAGATTTACCCATTTGCTCTATTGAGCTTGAAATCTGTTCAACAGAGCTTGCTGTTGACTCACTGTTGCCGGCCACCTGCTTTATTGAAGCAACTATCTTCTGTACAGCCGCTGCTGCTTCCTCTGCAGAACCGCTAAGCCCTTCGGCATTGCCTGCTACACCCTTTATAGACGTACCCATTTGTTCTATTGATGAAGAAATCTGTTCGACACTGCTGGCGGTTGACTCTGAATTTCCGGCCACCTGCTGTATGGAGGCAACCATTTCCTGTATTGCCGCTGCTGCTTCTTCTGCAGATCCTTTAAGGTTCTCAGCGTTCCCTGCCACACCCTTTATGGATTTGCTCATCTGTTCTATGGATGAGGAAATCTGCTCCACTGAGCTTGCTGTTGATTCACTGTTGCCGGCTACCTGCTGGATTGAGGCTACTACTTCCTGAACTGCCGAGGTTGATTCTTCAGCAGAACCCTTAAGGCTTATTGCGTTATCTGCAACTCCCTTTATAGATTTTCCCAGCTGCTCTATCGAAGATGATATCTGCTCCACTGAACTTGCCGTGGATTCACTGTTTCCTGCCACCTGCTGAATTGATGCCACTACCTCCTGAATAGCATCAGCAGCTTCGCCGGCAGACCCCTTAAGGCTTTCAGCATTCCCTGCCACACCTTTTATTGATTTCGCCATTTGCTCAATAGATGCTGATATTTGTTCAACACTGGCAGCGGTTGACTCTGAGTTTCCGGCGACCTGTTGTATACTTGCAACCATTTCCTGAATGGAACCGGAAACTTCTGACATCGAATTTGATATACTTTCAGTATTTCCGCTCACACCTTTTACTGAAGTGCCCATTTGCTGTATCGCTGAAGACACCTGTTCCACAGAACCGGCGGTAGACTCTGAATTAGCTGCAACATTGTTTATATTTGCTGCTATTTCTTCTACAGATTTTTTTGCTTCTTTAGCAAAATCAGTTAGCTGCTCTGCATTCTTAACTACTCCGGTTATTGATCTTGAAAGTTCCCCGGTCATACTGTTTGCTGACTCAATGGCAGTGGCTTGCTCAACTGTCCCTTTGGTAACCTGCTCTGTTATAACAGAAAGCTCTTTTAATTTTTTGTCCAGCTTGTTTGATGAACTTACCGCTATGTACATTTCCTTAGATAATCCGGAGCTTTCCATAAACTTTAACGCAACATTTTTTTTAAATCCCATAGCACTATTCCCCCTGATATAAATTATTAAATTTGCGACCGTTGACCATTTTTGCGATCCCTACTATATCCAGAATACAAGCTACACTTCCATCTCCCAGTATGGTTGCTCCCGAATACCCTTCAACCTTTCCGATATAGGCTCCAAGAGGTTTTATAACTATTTCCTGATTCCCCACCAGTTCATCCACTACAAGCCCGATTCTTTTTTCTGCGACACCTAATACGACTATGAATGCGTTTTTCCCCCTTTTCCTTCTGGGAATGGAGAAATAATCGTGAAGCCATATCAGAGGCAGAACATTATCTCTGATGACTGCCACAGCCTGTCCCTTTACAGACTCAATTTCGCTTTCAGGCTTACGAACAATTTCAAGCACATTGCTCATGGGCAGTGCAAAAATGTCATCGTTGATTTTAACAAGAAGTCCTGTAAGAATTGCCAGTGTCAGAGGAAGCTTAATAATAAAGGTGGTACCCTCTCCGACCTTGGTGTCGATATTGATAATCCCATTCAATTTATCGATATGATTTCTTACGATTTCCATACCGACACCTCTCCCAGATACATCGCTGACAGCTTTGGCTGTGGAAAACCCCGGATGGAATATAAGATTCAGAGCATCCTGATCCGAAATGTTATCCGCTTCCTGCTGAGTTATAATCTGTTTTTTTACTGCCGATGCCTTTATTTTTTTGGAATCTATTCCTGCCCCGTCATCTTTTATTGTCAATATAACGTGGTTTTCCTGGTGGAAGGCTCTGATTTGAAGGACACCTTTTACGGGTTTACCAGATTTAATACGGTCCTCTGCGCTCTCAATGCCGTGGTCAACCGCATTTCTGATAATATGTATAAGAGGATCATTAATATCTTCAATTATTGTCCTGTCCATTTCCGTTTCTCCCCCCTCGAGGGTGAGTTCAACATCTTTATTTAACTCCTGCGCCAGATCTCTCACCATTCTTGGGAAACGGTTAAACAGTTGTTGTACGGGAAGCATTCTAGCTTTCATTACACCTTCCTGCAGCTCGCTGATTACCCTTGACACATGGTTTGATATCCCCATAAGATCATCAATAGTTGCATCCGAAGGATATCTGTTATACAAGGTATTTCCTACCTGTGCAATTCTTGTCTGCTCAATTACCAGCTCTCCAACCAGATTCATCATTTTTTCAAGACGTTCCACATCAACTCGGACGGTCTGAGCAATTTTTTTCTCAGTATCGGCTTGATTCAATAAATCCGGCTGATCAGCATCAACTTTTGGCTCGTCCTTTGGGAGTTCAAAGGAGTTCACCTTTACGCTTTCAATATCCATTATTTCTGCTTGAGCTTTGTGTTCCATCTCTTTTTGATCCAACTGTGAAATTATAAGATAGGTTATATCTCTGATATCTCCGTCTTCGGGGAGATCCATTACATTGGGAAAAGTGTCTACAACTGTACTTATTTCATTAAAATAATTTAATATCAGACAGGCTCTTGTTGCTTTCATTGGGCTTTCTTCAAGAATACGTACCGTACATATCAGATTGAACATACCGCAGTCTGCAGCCTGTTTCAATAATTTCAATCTTTCCTTATCCATTTCTAAACCATCAGGCGGTCCGGAAAAAGTATTTAAATCGCTACTTTGCTGATAAAGCGGCTTAAATTCCGGCATTTTACCAGTCAATATTGTTTCCAGCAAACCAAGTGTTGCGCTGATATCGGTCTTTATATCTGATTTGTCAGAGGCGAAATCCTCCTTCAGAAGCCTTAAATTATCGGCACATTGAAATAGAGTGTTCACTACCGGCTTTGTCGCTTTAAGAACATTATTTCTGATTTTATCAAGGACATTCTCCATTTCATGAGTAAGCTTTTTCATTTTCTCAAAGCCCATTGCTGATGAAGAACCTTTTAACGTATGTGCTACTCTGAATATTTTCTGAATGACTCCGGGTGTCTCTCCGTTATTTTCAAGGCTAAGTATGCTTTCTTCAAGGAGTATAAGCTGCTCATCCACCTCGTCCAAAAAAGCCCCTATCATTTCTGAACTTTCATATATTGAAGCCATTATAAACCTCCTTTCTACTCGTACAGTACCTTATCAATTTTCAGGAGACTTACAACACCTTCCTCAGCAAGTCCAATACCTTCAAAATAGCTCCCCTCAATTCCGGCAACAATTTCCGGAGCAGGTTGTATATCACTGAAGGAGATTACCTGATTGACCCTATCCACTACAATTCCGATCATTTCATCTCTGCTCTGAACCACAACTATTCTTGTTGATTTTGTAATTAAGTAATTTGTGAGCCCGAACCTTTTATGCAGATTAACTACCGGTACTATCTTTCCTCGTAAATTGATTACTCCCTCCAGGTAGGGTTTACTGTTATGAACCGAAGTAATTTTCTGCTGTTTAATTATTTCATATACATCAGAAATCTTCAGTGCATATCTTTCATTTGCCAGTTCATATACGATAAACTGGGTACTTAGTAAATCACTCAAGCAGATCCCCCCTATATAGCTTTATGGAATAGTACATTTAATGGTTTTGTAAACATTTTTGGATACCTTTATAATTTTTTTAGTGTTTCTATCAGATACTCTTCCTTCCAGGGCTTAACAATAAACCCTTTAGCCCCCATCATTACCGCTTCCTTAACATGGGATTCCTGACCCAAGGCCGAAATCATAATAACCTTTGCCTGGCTGTCAAAGGATTTTATGGCTCTCAATGCCTGAACACCATCCATTTCCGGCATGGTTATATCCATAGTGACCACTTCAGGCTTCAGCTCCTTGTATTTGTCGATGGCAACGGCTCCGTTTTCGGCTTCACCAACAACATCAAAACCATTTTGCTCCAAAATTGTCCTGAGAGACAATCTCATAAAAGCTGCATCATCTACTATTAAAACTTTTTTCATACTTTAAACTCCCTTCACATAGGAATAACTGCGCTTTTCGAATTATTCAGGTTGCATTTTATCCAGTTTATGTAAATTATCATGTTGATATTATGCTCTTTTTAATGTAATGAGCAATGAATACACTTTATGTATTACTACACTATCGAGTATAGACTCTCAGTTATGTCAACTAATTTATCTAATTTTTAGAGATTAAGATTAATAAGATTTCAGGATAAAATTCTGTGCCTTAGTAATGCTTTCTTTAAGTGAAAAATTGTTGTCGGCAAGCCTCCACCTTAAAATTATATTATTCATAGTGCCAAGTATTATGTCCGAGAGTAAGGTACTTTCTAAAACAGAACTAATCTGGCCTGCCTGCTTTCCTTTTTCAATCTGATCAATGATAAAATTGGTTCTGGATTTAAAGATTTCTATAATTTTATTTTTAATTTCCTCAGATTCTTGTTTTAATACTTCCTGAGAATTAATAATTGCCGTTATGGCAGGATAGCTTTCATAATACTCTGCAAATCTCTCAATAAAATAAAGAATGCTCTCCTTACCTGATAGGTTTTTTAAAGCAACAGTTTCCTTAATATCGTTATCAAACTTTGAATAGAACTCCAATACTCCGAGAATTACGTCATTCTTGCTCTTGAAGTGCTTATAAAGAGCACCTTCTGATACGCCCTGTCTCTTGCATATTTCCTTTGTTGACAAGCCCTGAAATCCAAGCTCATCCATAATTTCGATCGCTGTTAAAATAATTCTTTCTTTTCTTTTTAAATAAAAGTTCATATTGACCTCATTTAAGTACGGCTCGGCGCTTTTTGTTATGTAAGTGAACACTCACCTACTATTCTTATGTACTAATTGTATAGGTATAATTACCCATTGTCAATACTTGTTTGATTTTGTCGAATGCAATCAATTTGTGTAAAACAACTTATTTATGAGAAAACCGGATGTCTGAAGTAAACATCCGGTTTTCGTACCTGCTCTTATATTATTGTCCTAAATGATAAGTGTATATGTATATTATTTACCTATATTAAGCTCAGCTTTTGCAGCACTTCTACAAGCTTTTCTGTATCAAGCGGCTTGGCAGCATATGCTTCGCAGCCCAGCTCAAACGCCTTCTGAACATGTTCGGTTCCATTGAGCGCTGTGGTCATGATAATTTTTGATCTATCCCTTTGAAGTATACCTTTTTGAGCCTCCAGCTCCCTTATGGTCTTGAGAACTTTAATTCCATCCACCTTTGGCATCATAATATCAAGGCAAACCAGATTATAAGGCGATTCTGATTTCAGTGAAATTAAAAATGCATCCAGCGCCTCCATACCATCTACCACAACATCACACTCCCCGTATTGCGACATGAATTTCTGAAGAAATCTTCTACTAATCATGTCATCCTCAACAATAAGAATCCTCATGGTTATCTATCCTTTCCATAAATGTTTTTAAATAATTTATATTCTCTGTCAAAAGCGAGGTAATTGTACAAAACATCTTTATAATTGTTTCTCCGAACTGCAAGCTCTATTTGAAATGCGAGACTCTTCAAGCCGTCAGCACCAATCTTGTTGCATAAATTCTTAATATCATGTGCATACTTACCTGCCAATTCAATCTTCTTACCGTCAAGACACTCTACCAAACGGGAAGAAGCATTATCAACCGCTTCAAACAAAGTGTCCTCCAAAACATAATTATTCTGATTTTCATGTTCAACCCAAATAATATTTCCATAATCATCAATCCTGACGGTTTTCAGGTCATGGTCATTCTTGTTTTTTTCTTCAACTGCCTCAATAACGCTATACAATTCCTCCATTTTAACCGGCTTTGGAATATAGTCGTCCATACCCAGTTCAAGAAATCTTTCTCTGTCGCCCTTCAGCGCATGAGCTGTCAGTGCTATTATAGGAGTATGAGAAAGTTCTCCTTCCCTCTCCCTAATAGCTTTTGCTGCTTCAAGCCCATCCATCTCGGGCATGTGAATATCCATAATTATTAAGTCATATTTATTCCATGTGTGAAGTTGGAGCACTTCAACTCCCGTAGCTGCAATTTCTATTTTATAACCGCGTTCTTTAAGCATTTTTGATATAACTATTTTATTTACCTCATCATCTTCAGCCAGCAGAATGTTTAGGGGTTTTGCAGTTTTTACAGACAATGGTTCATTTTTCTTTTTAAGTGTCTTTTCATCTCCCTTTTTCAGCCTGACTGTGAAATAAAAAGTACTGCCCTTTCCCTTAACACTTTCAATCCATATATTTCCGCCCATCATTTGGACCAGTTGTTTTGAAATTACAAGTCCAAGACCGCTTCCGCCATACTTTCTGGATATAGAGCTATCCACCTGACTAAAGGTTTTAAAAAGCTTCTCCTTTTCCGGCTCGCTTATGCCAATGCCTGTATCGGTAATAGCAAACTTAAGCTCAACATTATCTTCCTCCGTTAATGTTTTTTTAACTGTAATATTTACTTCTCCATGTTCCGTAAATTTGATAGCATTGCTTATCAAATTATTAAGAACTTGCTGTAATCTGCTTGGGTCACCAATAACATATTGTGGAATTCCGGAATAAAAGGAATAATTGAATTCGATTCCTTTTTTTTCGGCAAGTGGTGCCTGGGTTTTAAATATTTCCTCAACCAGCAGTTTTATATCAAAATTAACATTATCGATAAGTAATTTTCCTGCCTCCATTTTTGAAAAATCCAGAATATCATTTATTATCTTTAAAAGTGAATTTGAACAGTTTTTTGCAGTCATTAAATTGTCTCTTTGCTCGGAATCCAGGTTTGTAAGTAAAGTCAGGTCTATCATTCCTAATATGCCATTCATGGGAGTTCTTATTTCATGACTCATATTGGCAAGGAATTCGCTCTTGGCTTTGTTTGCCTTTTCTGCTTCTTCCTTAGCACGCTTAAGGTCGATTTCTGACTTTTTCTTTTCATCGATATCTGTTATCAACAGTGCAAAATGCTCCTTCTGGGGACTATATAAAGCCAGTGAGTACCACCTTTTAAACAAGTCTGAATATATCTCATCGACAAAGGCGCCATTGCCTTCATCAACAACTCTCTTTATCAGCCCATCCTCCAGCCTAAGGACCCTTTCCTTAAACACTTGCGAAACAAGCCTTCCTTCTACATTTGTGCCTTCTAAATTAAACATTTTTAAATAAGCATCATTAACCATTAAAAATTCAAAATCGATAACATTCCCCAGCTTATCGGTAATTAATCTATGATAGGCAAAACCACTGTGTAAATTCATAAAAAGCTGTCGATAACGTTTTTCACTTTCGTATAGGAGTGTTTCTGTCAGTTTCTTATCATTTATATCCAGCCCCATTCCGATAAAGCCATCCTGTCTGCCTTCCATATCATAAAAGGGTTTCATTACAATATTTACCCATCTGTATTCGCCGCTTACATGTTTGAGCCTTAATTCAAGACTATTTGTCAAGGTTTTGTCCAATCCCTCCGCAGGTCTTACTAACAAACATTCTCTGTGTTCTGATAAAACATCACCCAACCAATTATTCTTTATTAATTCCTCAACATTTTTACCTGTAAATTCACAAAGACTTTTACTCACATAAACTGTTTTTCCATCCTTGTCTGTTTTGTAAATCATTGCCGGAAAGTTTTCCATCATCTTAAGAGTATAATTGTTTGACTCAATAAGCTTCTGTTCCCGTTCCTTACTTTCTGTAACATCGTTTAGCAGAACCAATACGTATCTTTCTCCGTTATTATTAGCAGGCAGGAACATCATATTATACCAATGAATTTCCGGGTTGCCATCAATTAGCACCGTTTGAGGAATTACTATGTTTTTCAGTGGGGTTCCCGTACTAAAAACTTTGGATATGCTTTGTTTTATCTGACAATGCCCGCAATCAATATTGTTGCCGCAGCCTTTTTCTTCGCTATTTTTACAATTGATGCTATCTCCGTAGCTTAAACCAAGAACCTCTTCATATGTGAGACCCAGCATTTCGAGAAAAGAATTATTAGCTTGCTTTACTTTCCTATTGTTATCGATTATAACCATTCCAAGAGGAGAATGATGAAAGGTCATTTCAAGATTGTTTCTTTCTTCTATCAGCTGTTCCTCTATTTCCTTAATACGGGTAATATCACGAAAAACAACAACTACCCCATCCATTTCTCCATTACTGTTTTTTATAGGAGAGCAGCTTGCAGAAACTATATACTGTTCACCATTTTTGGATATCAGCGCTGAATTCTTTTCAAGACCTACGACAGTTTTATGCATTAAAACTTTTTCAACAGGACTTTGAAGCCCGCTACCGCTTTTGTAGTCAATTAAATTAAAAATTTCATTGAAGTCACGTCCCCAGGCTTCCTTTGCATTCCAACCTGTCAATACCTCAGCGGTGTTATTGATATAGTCAACCCTTCCGGAGTTATTTGCAGCAATAACCCCGTCTCCGATGTTGCTTAATACGGCTGCTATTCTATTGCTGTCCAAAGCATATTCCTCCTTAAATTGTAATTGGTTGTGTCGAGATGTTTATATCCCCTGTTATGGTATTCATTTCAATAGTCCGGCTCACTTTGCCACCTACTTCTGCTTTGTTTATATCCAAATTGAGCTTCTGCAGTGTATTTAAAACTGCCTTTATATTCCTTGTCCCTATGTGAAACAAGTCGTGTTTATTGATTGATTCAGCTCCACCAAAAATCTGGATTTCTAGTTCTTTCTTGGTACAACCATACTGGCTGCACAGCCTATCAATCATTATTGGAATTCCGGTGGTAGCATAATAAGTGGGTTTTGCAGATGCATCTGCTGCAGATCCGGGATTTGGCAAAGCCACGTGAATCATTGCCCCCCTTTTCCTCAAAGGACTATAGGCTGTTACAGCCACGCAGGAGGCCAGAGCAAAAGTTTTTAAGGTATCAATGCTGTTATCTGATACAGCAAATTCTCCAATTCCTACAATTGATTTCATTAAATCACCTACTTCAGCATTGCTAATAGCGCCTGTGGTATATTTCTTAGAGAGGCCTGCTTTTCAACTGCTCCTATCTCATAAGCTGCTTTCGGCATTCCATATACTACTGATGACTGTTCATCCTGGCCTATTGTCCTAGCACCTTTCCTCTTCATTGCAAGCAGTCCCCTTGCTCCGTCATAGCCCATTCCTGTCAGGATTATACCTATTGAAGAAGCACCAGCTTCTTTTGCAACAGATTCAAACAAAACATCAACTGACGGACAATGTCCATTGACTTTATCACCCTGAAAAGTTTCTACCCTGATTTTTTCGCCCAGTTTTTTGATTTTCATATGCTGGTCTCCAGGGGCTATCAATACTTTTCCCGGTTCCAAGCAATCTCCTGTCTGAGCCTCTTTTACACTAAGCTTTGTTTGATTGTCCAACCGCTGCGCAAACATTCTGGAGAAGACCGGAGGTATATGCTGAACTATAAGTATACCCGGCATATCTTCCGGCAGACTTTTCAAGAGATTGAATATGGCCTCAGTACCGCCAGTAGAAGCGCCAATCGCAATTACCCTTTTAGTATATATTTCCCCTACAGTTGCTGGGCTAATAGCAATAGCAGAATTTCCTCTAATTAATTTTGCATTAGCAGCAATCTTTACTTTACTTATAACATCTAAAATAAACTTTTCCACATTTTTAGGCGATTGAACATCTGGTTTTGTTACAAAATCAACTGCGCCGGCATTTACAGCGTCAAGTACTGCCTCACTCACTGTACTGATAACTATTACAGGGAGTGGATACTGGGGCAATAGACGTCTTATAAACTCTATGCCATTCATATTAGGCATTTCAACATCACAAGTCATAACATCCGGCTTGAATTCAAGAATTTTATCCCTTGCCTCAAAGGGATCCCCCGCCTTTGCTACAACCTCTATTGATGGATCTGATTCAATTCCTCTTGAAATAACTTCTCTGAACAACAAACTGTCATCCACTACTAATACTCTTATTCTTCTGCCGTTCATAGAACCCTCTCCTTATTCCTTTCTGTAAACAGACGGTAATATGTATTTAAACCTTGTTGACTCCCTGCTAAGAGACTCTGAGTGTCCTATAAATAAATATCCGCCATATTCTAGGTGATCATAAAACTTTTCAACAAGTCTGTTTTTAGTGTCGTTATCAAAATAAATCATTACATTACGACAGAAAATGGTATGTAACTTTTTCTTGAAAGGGAATACATTGTCCATAAGGTTCAGCTTTCTATATATAACTTCATTTCTGATTTTATCAGTCAGGATAGAGTTTTCATTATCATAAGGTTTAAAATAATTTGTTTTCCAAGCCATAGGAAGCGGCGCTAATCTTTCATTACTATAAACGCCTTTTTTAGCGGTTTCCAAAACCTGCTCGGAAATATCGGTGGCAAGTACTTTTGTGTCCCACCATAATTTCGATTTCCCAAAAAACTCATCAATAATCATTGCTAACGTATAGGCTTCCTCACCTGAAGAACATGCCGCACACCAGATGCGGAGGTCCTTATTATTTACTGCCTTGGAAAGATAGGGGAGAACCCTGTCTCTGAAATAGTAAAAGTGATCTGCTTCACGCATAAAAAAGGTGTGGTTTGTCGTGATTCTGTCTACCAGGGTTATTACAGCTTCGCCGGTTTTCTCAGCCACAAGATAATTGTAATATTCTGTAAAGGATGAAAAACCGCCCTGATTTAAGACATTATGCAACCTTCCGGATACCAGCGCCATCTTTTCTTCCTTAAGTCTGATTCCATAGTTTTGTTTTATGTAATCTGATAACTGTTGAAATTCTTTTTTAGTTATTTCTAGCACGTTATCACCTGCATCCTAAATAGTATCACCGGGAACAGCGCAAGCTTAAGCCGTTCCCGGATAAAGTTTTACCTTTGTATTGTATTTATAACATTAATATTTTCCGAACTCTCTATCGCTTAAAACTATTTTTTTGGAAGCCGGAGCAGTTTCTCTGAAATCAGAAACATTTCCTTTATTTGCGTTCATTTGTTCCAAAAGCATTAGTATATCAGGGCTTATTTCCTCTTTACCCCTGTAGGTATGAACAGTGTTGGATTTTTTAAGCTTAAAGCGTGAGACCTGTTCCTTAAGTAATTGTGCCTGGCTTGAAAGCTCTTCGCTTGCTGCTGCACTTTCCTCAGAGGTTGCAGAATTTGTTTGAACGACTTCGGATACCTGCATGATACCCTGGTTTACCTGAGCAATTCCCGCTGCTTGTTCATTTGAAGCGACGGCAATGTTACTTACAATGTTTGCTACTTTTGTAACATCTCCAACTATCTTATTCAGTGCTTCAGCTGTCTGGTTTGCAATCTTGGTGCCGCCTTCAACCTTCTTTATTGAACCTTCAATCATGTCGGTAGTTTCCTTTGCAGCATTGGCTGATCTGGCGGCAAGGTTACGAACCTCTTCGGCTACAACAGCAAAACCCTTGCCGTGCTGCCCTGCCCTCGCTGCCTCAACTGCAGCATTGAGTGCAAGTATGTTGGTCTGGAAAGCAATATCGTCTATTACCTTGATGATCTTAGAAATATTTGTAGAGGACTCGTTAATATCCTCCATAGCATTAAGCATTTCCTTCATCTGGTCGTTACCCTGAACAGCGTTTCCTTTTGCTGTTACAGCCAGATTATTTGCTTCATTTGCATTATCTGCATTGAGTCTGGTCTGTGAAGCAATTTCTTCAAGAGAAGCTGTAAGTTCTTCAACAGAACTGGCCTGTTCGGTTGCTCCCTGTGAAAGAGCCATGCTTGAATCAGATACTTGCCTTGAACCTGATGCAACCTGTTCAGCTGCAGCATTGATGTTTGACATAACGTCATTAAGGTTGTCAATCATCCTAGTAAAGGCCGTTGAAAGTATACCCACTTCATCTTTTGTACCAATATCTATGTATACGTCAAGATTCCCATCTGCTATCTGGTTGGCTGATATAACAAGTTTATTAAGTGGTCTGCTGATAATATTTGCTACAATTAATCCAAACCCTATAGCTAACGCCATAACTATCAAAACTATAGCTATCATTAAAATGGACTGATTTTGAAAATCTTCTGAGCTTTGGTTTGATTTATTCAATGCAGAATCGGTATTATATTTTATCAGAGCATCGAGTATTTTTTCAACTTCTGTTCTAGCGTTGGTAAACTCCGGCATTCTGGTGATTGCTTCATCATACTTTCCTGTCTTCACCAGATTTATATGCTCTGCTCTTATTGATCTATATGTTGACAGAGTAGCTTTTAAACTGTCAAATAACTCTCTTTCTTCAGCATTGCTATTAATTGTCTTTTCAAAATCTTCTAGGATTTTATTATTTGTTTCAGTAAAACTATTTATTTCATTTATCCTTTCATCCATTTTTGAGGTATCTCTATCGTATACCAATAGGAGGTAATCAGATCTGATTATTAATAAAGCCTTCTGTATTTTGGATAAGCTGGTAGCAGGTATATAGTTATTATCATACATTTCATCCACACGTTGATTTATGGTATTCATATTGCTTATACCTATGAGACCTATAACACCTGAAAACAATGCAAGAATAATAAAGCAAATTACAAGTTTTATCCTTATTTTTAAATTACCGAACCATTTCATAAAGTTTTCCTCCCTTTATATGTTTAATAGAGTTTCAGATTCTTCGTCATTTAAAAGTTTATTGCAATCCAGCAGTAGTTTAACCTCTCCATGGACTTTGCCTATGCCCTTTACATACCTGTTGCCACCCCTGTTTATTTCAGGAGGAGCTACAATTTCCGTATCAGGTATGGCTATTACCTCGGAGACACTGTCAACTATCAATCCGATAGATAATTCGTTAATGTCTATAACAATTACACAAGTCCTATCGTTATATTCTCTGAAGCTCTTTTTAAATCTTAGCCTTACGTCCATAACAGGAATTATTTTACCCCTTAGATTGATAATTCCCCTGATATAGTCAGGCAGTTCAGGTACTTCCGTAATAGGCTGAATTCCTATTATCTCTGTGACATGAATTATTTCTATTCCATAGGATTCTTTTTCAAGCTTAAAGGTCAGATATCTTCCCTTCTGTGTGTCCTCCTTGTCCAGAGTATCCCGATCAAGCATTTCATTTTCCAGCACTTGCCGCTTCGCAATTTCTGCCATGTATTCATATCTCCTTTCGTTATTTAATTCAGAGTTATATTCACCAGGCCTCCAACGTCCAGGATGAGGCTTATACTTCCATCTCCCAGCAGGGTACAGCCTGCAAGACCCTTAACCTTTCGAATGGAACTTATGTATTGAGGCAGCGCCTTTACCACAACCTGTTGCTGTCCAATCAATTTATCTGCAAAAATACATAAGGTTTTATCCTCATGCTCAACCATTACAAGAATTCCATCAGTTAAATTCCTGATGTCTGTTTTAACCTTATATATTCCATGCAGCCTTAATACCGGATAGCAATTGCCTCTTACCATAATCATTTCATTTCCGTCGGGGTCATTTACCAGGTTCTCAGATCTTGGTCTGAAGGATTCCTTTATGGCCTTTGTTGGGATGGTATAGCAAGAGCCGCCCACCTGAATGTTCATGCCATCAATAATTGCAAGAGTCAAAGGTATCTTCAGTATAATAACAGAGCCCTTTCCTTCTTCACTATCCACAGAAACAGAGCCTCCTACTGACTCTATATTCTTAACTACAACATCCATACCCACTCCTCTTCCACTGAATTCAGTTACGCTATCCTTTGTTGAGAAGCCCGGCAGGAATATTAGGTTGTATATTTCTTTATCCGTCATTTCCTCTTCAGGTTTAAAAAGCAATCCGTTTTTTATTGCCTTATCGAGAATTTTTCTTTTATTTAGACCTTTTCCGTCATCTTTAACCATTATAAGAACATCACTGCCGGAATTGCGGGCTTCAAGGGTTATTTTCCCGGAAACAGGCTTTCCTTTTACCGCCCTCTCTTCTGCCGGCTCAATACCATGATCGATTGAATTGCGGACAAGGTGCATTAATGGATCTGATATATGCTCGATAATGTTCTTATCTACCTCTGTTTCCTCCCCAACCAGTTCAAGCTTTACTTCCTTGTTCAGCTTCCTCCCCATATCTCTTACAATTCTGTGCATTTTCTGGAAGGTGGTGTCCAAAGGAACCATTCTTATGGACATAACCATGTCCTGTATATCACTCGTGATTTTATGCAGTTGTCTAGCCGCTTTTTGGAAATTATCCAGTTGAAGTCCTTTAAGATCTGGATTTTGTGTAACCATAGCTTCTGATATAACCATTTCACCTACAAGGTCCATAAGCTTGTCCAGTTTTGTTATGCTTACACTGATAATACTCTGACCTGAAGAGAGCGATACTTCCTTTTCAGGAGTCTCCTTATTTTCTGAATTTGTATGAGATATAAGAACAGGCTCCGGAGCTGTTTTTTCTATTGAGCTCTTTTCCGGGTTAAGAAATTTATTTATTTCAGAATCATCGGCAAGCTCGACCAGTTCCAGATCTTTGAGAAAAACTGTCTGATTAAAGAATTTATTGATTTCATTGTAGCTTTTGTTCGTTTTTAAGTAAACAGTAAAACCCTGTTGTTTTATTACGTCAATACTATCATCATTATCAATTATATCGTCAGGATAATAGTAAACCGAGTCGGTAAACTCTTTAATATTGTGAACAATGGTGTAGGCTCTTATATTCTCCATCTCACAGCCCTCTTCAAAAAAAAGTACTGCCTTATAGGAGTACATGTTCTGTGAAAGCTGAGCTTTATTAGGAGTTATATAGTAGCGGGGCTGTTCTCCCTCCGAGGTTTTTTTCTCGCATTGTACTGCATTGGGATTTTCCTGTTTTATCAGATTCAAATAACTTTTTATATCCCGAATAATTTCGTCGGGATTTCCGTCTGCCTTTTCTCGGTCTATTATTTTCTGGAGTTCAACTTTAATAAAATCAACGCCAGAGAGTATGTGATCGGAAAGCACGGAACAATCAATTTTATCGGGTTTTTGCTCCCTCAAGTAATAAAAGAGATCCTCTATAGCATGTGCCAGCACAGATACATTATTAAATAGCATCATAGCTGATGAGCCCTTAATAGTATGCATGATCCTAAAAATTTCATTAATAGAGCTTTGAGAATAACATCCTGCATCCTCAGAACTTAAGATACTTTTTTCCAATTGTTCAATATTTTGAGTAGTTTCGAATATGTACATGTCAAGCATGGGTTCACTGGAAAACTGACCAGACAAAAGATCACCTCCCCTAAAGACAGCTATTTAAATACTTGCTATCTTATTTAATGTCTGAATTAGATGGTCTTCTTTAAAAGGCTTAACTATAAAGGTTTTAGCCCCATTAATAACCGCCTCTTTCACCTTCGATTCCTGACCCATCGCTGAAAGAACTACAATTTTAGCTGTTCTATCAAGTTGCAGAATTGCTTTAAGTGCCTGTATACCATCCAACTCAGGCATTGTAATATCCATCGTAACGATGTCAGGCTTTAACTTTGAATAAAGTTTTATTGCTTCCAATCCGTTTTCAGCTTCACCTGCAACTTCGAAGCCGTTATTTTCAAGCATTGTCCTTAAAGACAATCTCATAAATGAAGCATCGTCGACAATTAGTATCCTTTTCAAACAACATCACTCCCTTGTGACTTTTTTAAGCAATACATGATTTTCTTTGAAGAAAAGCTTTACCAATATTTGTACGAATAAACGTTTGTGCCCTTGATGATGAGTACAAATATTGGTAATTACATAAAGGTGTTACATAAAATATTGTGTTTTTTGTTGTTCGCGCTTGCTCAGTATACTTTATATAAGCAAGCAAATGTTTCCATAAATCTTATAAATAAAATAATTATAAGAAATGAAGTTATTTATGTCAATTGTTCTTTACAGGGCAGACTATCCTGTAAATAAGTTAAAAGTAGGATATCCATTTCTCTGCTTACTTCCAGCACCTCACTGCTGCCGCAATCGTATCTGTCCACCATATCATTTAGTTTTTGACGTAATTTTTCAATTTCCTGTATCATAATCATTACCCCTAAACTTTAAACTTTTCAACAAGTTTCAGTAATTCTCTGGCTCCCTGAGTATTCTGGTCGGCCAGCCTTGTTTCCTGGACTGTCTTTTCAACTATATCTGTAGTCTTCTCTGCAATGTCTGTTACGCCCTTTGCGCTCTCATTTATTGTTGCGGCAACTTCATTCATTGCAGTAGATATGCTGGAAACTGCTGCATCCAATTGACTTGCTGCCCTTTCGAATTCTTCCATTAAACTGTTTATATACTCAGCGTCACTTTGATATTGTTCACTTACAGTTTTAAGCTTGTCATAATCAGCTAATACGCTTTTATCTATAAATGATAAGATTTCTTCTGAATTTGACTTCATATGTCCGACAGAAGAGAATACATTCTTAACTATTCCCTGAATTCCTGCTGCTGTTGATGTAGACTGTTCAGCCAGCTTTCTTATTTCATCGGCAACAACTGCAAATCCTCTTCCGGCTTCTCCTGCTCTGGCAGCCTCAATAGCCGCGTTTAGTGCAAGCAGGTTTGTCTGGCTTGTTATAGAGAGGATGGTTTCCGCCAACACACTTATCTGTGTTATAGTATTTGATTCTTCTATGGCCTGTTCCATTTTGGTTTTAACCTGCTGGTAGATTTCTCTGGCACTATGTGAAGCTTCGATTGCGTCAATTCTTAACGAATTGGCTCTTTGCGTTATCTCTACGGATTTTTCAGCACCATCTTTAACTCTTTCTGCAATAGAACTTACATTTGCATCAATTTCCTCGGTTGTAGCTGTTATTTCCTGTGAGGAAGCTGCAGTTTCCTCCATCCCCGCTGACAGCTGCTGGGTAGTAGCAGAGTTGTCATGTGCGTTTTCCTGAATATTGTTTGACAGTTTTTCCATCTGGTCTGCATTTTCCAGTATAACCTGGGTCACATCCTGAAGCTTGCCTGCCATTTCTCTTAACACCTGACGTGTTGCGAACGTAGCCCGAGCGATAACTCCGGTCTCGTCTTTGTTTTTTACCAGATACTCATACTTATCATCATATTTCAAATCAAGATCTGCTGTCTTATTGATAAGTTCTGTTAACCTGATAATTGGGTTAGCTATTCTCGTTGCAATCAATAGTCCAATAATCAATGACAATATAATAAAGATACCGCCTGCAATCAAAAGATAGTAAACCATTCCATTAACCGGAGCCATTATATCCCCAACGTCGCCTGAAATAACAAGCGTCCACTTGGTTTCAGGAATTACGTTATAGGATGCCTTCTTTAGTTTACCTTGAAAATCATATTGTACTATGTCGGCAGGAACATCCTCACCTTTTTGTATTTTCTCGACAACGCCTTTTATCTGTGCATTTTCAACCGGCTTCCCAATTTTAGAAGCTGTAGGATGATATACTACATTCCCGTTTTCATCTACAAGATACGCATAGCTTGAAGAAGTATCAAGAATTTTTGTGTCCTTAAGATATTTAATCATACTTTCGGAGGTAACAGCTGCCGCAGCGAACCCAAGTAGTTCTCCGTTTACTATTACCGGATGGGCAAAAACAATTATGTAAGCACCGGATGACTTTGATTTTAAAGTTTCGCTAATTACCGGCTTCCCTGATGAAAGCAACTTCTTTGTATAATTTCTATCCTTTATATCAGTACCAATTAAGTTTTCATCACTGTCCGACAATATTAAACCATTTGAACCTGTTATAAAGATATGTTCAATGTTCCCTGCTTCCTCTACCATCTGTTTAAGTTTGTTGTTAAACTGGCTCTGAATTGAAGAAGTTGACTCTCCCTGTTTACTTTTAATAAGAATTTCTTCCACTTCTTTATATTTAGCAATCAGTTGGATATTCCGTTCTTCCTTCTCAATCATTGTCCGGACCAATAAAGAGTTTTCCTTGTTAATTTCAGTCATTGTTGACCTTGTCATAAAATTTATGGTATTTGTCGATTTTATTAACGCAATACCACCCATGATTAATATTGATACAACCATGATTCCAATCATGGCAAAGGATAATTTGGTTCTTAGTTTCATTTTATATCCCTCCAAAAGTAATTTAAGTTAAAGCTGCTCTCTAACTTTTTGAATAATATCTACTTCCTGCATTGGCTTACTTAAAAGGTATCCCTGAATTTTGTGACATTTATGTCTTACAAGATAGTCCATTTGTTCCTGAGTTTCTACTCCTTCTGCAACCACACACAAATCCATAGATCGTCCAATCTTAACAATTAGGTCTGTAAGTGATTTATCTTTACTTTCCGAGGATATGGTGTCAATAAAGGATTTATCGATCTTTAATGTAGTTATTGGCAAAGTCTTGAGATAATTTAATGATGAATATCCCTTACCAAAGTCGTCAAGTGCAATTTTTACCCCCTTTGTACGCAGTAGTTTTAATTTCCCTGCAATTACTTCATAGGATTCCATTAATATTGATTCTGTAATTTCAAGTTCAACCTGCATTGGATTCAGTTCATAGGAATCAATTATGTCTATAACTACATGTGCAAAATCCTCCTGAAGCAGTTGAAGCATTGAAATATTTATAGAAATACTGAAACCTTTATAACCCATTTTCTCAAGATTACTGAGGAAACTGCAGGCAGCCCTTAACACCCATTCACCTATTGGGATTATAAGGTGTGTGGACTCTGCAACACTGATAAATTTCAAGGGAGATATAAAACCAAGTTCAGGATTCCTCCATCGTAACAGCGCCTCAAATCCCGATATCTCACCTCTTTTTATATCAAACTGCGGCTGATAATATAATTCGAATTCATCATTATCAAGAGCTTTTCTGAGATGCTTTTCAATTATCATTCTTTCTGAAATTTCTTCATTCATGGGAGAGTTATAGAAGACTATTCTGTTCTTCCCCGTTTCTTTTGCTTTATAGACTGCTATATCTGCATTTTTAAGCAGAGTTTCTGTATCTGTTCCGTGTTCTGGATATATAGAAACACCTATGCTTACAGTAATGAAAATATTTACTTCTTCTATAACGAAGCAGTGTTTAAATATTTTAAGTATATTTACAGACAGTTTTTCCAGATAATCTTTTTTTTGAAAGTTTTCAACCAACACAACGAACTCATCTCCGCCAAGTCTGAATATTGATGAGCACGGCATACTGTTTTCAGTGAGCCTTTCACGTATTTTTACAAGGAGCAAATCTCCAAATCTGTGACCCATGGTGTCATTAATATATTTAAAATTATCAATATCTATGTAAAGTAGTGCATATTTACTATTCCAGTTTTCGTTTAAAAAGACATTAAGTTTTTCTATCAGCGAAAACCTGTTTTGCAGTCCTGTCAACTGGTCATGGTATGCCAGATGATGAAGTTTCTGCTGATACTCCTTTAAGGTTTTTTGATCCTCTAATGTTTGAAGATACTGTTTCTCCAGCTCTTTTCTTGATTCATCCAACTGTCTGTTGGTTTGTTCAAGCCTAACATTGGATTCAGAATATGCTTCACAGGATTGCTTTAATTGATGTTCGGTTTGTCTTAACTTTTTTAAAGAATTGTTTATAAGAAAATATATAATTACACCTGTAATAGTAACATACAAACAGCCCTTTAATAAACTGTAAAATAGTACTACACTTTTATCTATAGCCAGAGAGCCAACCAGTCTGTCAGATAATAGAACCCACAGGGAACCAATAACTAAATAAACAGCAGTAATCTTAATAGCAATAAAATCAGCTTTATTGTTCAACATTTTTTCCTCACTTTCTTACGAATTCGTTAATGCTTTATTCTTGTATATAAAATAAAAAAAAGGATAAACCTGTATTATATTCCAATAATACAGGTTTATCCTTAAAACAAAAATGGAATTATTCCGGAACTTATCCCGAATTTTTTCGGATTTTGTAGAAATTTTATCTATCTACTTAATTTGAATTCGGTTATAGATTTTCCTGTATACTTCTTAAAATTCTTCCTAAAGTACTCCAAATCTTTATAACCTAATATATCTGCAACCTGATCCGGTTTAATATCTCCTGATGAGATAAGCTGCTTTGCTCTCTCCATTTTTACAGCTGTAAGATATTCTATAAATGGTATTCCTGTTTTTTGCTTAAAAACTTCGCTTAAATATGTTTTGTTTATATATAAATCCTCTGCAACGGTTTGAAGTGACAGTCCATTATCGATGTTTCTGACAATATAGTTGCTGACATCCCAAATAATACCTTTTTCTTTGTAGCCCAACTGTAGATTATTAAAGACATCTATTACACTTAACATATTATATGTAATGTATTCCAATATATCGCTTACACTATTATAGGATCTGTAAGCAATTTCCTTTAATCCGTTCAAACTTATAAATTTTTCTATCCAACCGTTTTCTCTGAGAATTTCAGATATTACAGCCGGAACGGCTTTCCTCATTGCCCCTTCTATTTTGAGCATGTCATAATCAAGCTGGGCTCCAACTCTTTCAATAATGTGTTTTATTTTATCTATTGCCTCGATCTGTCTGCTTTGAACAAGCTCGGCAATTTTTAAAACATCCTCGGCATCATAGTATTCCTCGGTCTTGCCTTCAAAAACCTCTTCCAGCTTCTTAATTCTATCAGCTTCAAGCTTTAGCTTTTCAATATGCTCTCCGGCTCTTTGTAGAAGTGTTTCAAGATCCTGAACTTTTGCAGGTTTTGTAAGAAAGTCAAAAGCTCCTAAAATAATGCCCTGCCTTGCATAGCTGAACTCGCTGAAATCACTCAATAGGACCACACACGAACATAGCTTTCCTTCTACAATTTCACTCAGGAGTTCAATTCCGTCAACTATCGGCATCCTTATGTCAGTTATTACAAGGTCAAATTTTTGTTTCTGGAGCTTATTTAACGCTTCTTCACCGTTTCTGGCTTCATCAACAATCTGAAAGCCTGATTTTTCACCCCATACAGGCATGCGTTTTAACTCAATCCTTACAATATCAAAATCATCCACCAGCAAAACCTTCAGCAATTCAACACCTCCGCACTATAAATCCTGACAACCTGGTAAGCTAAAATATAAATCAGTCTTAGAGTCAATACATATAAGGTACTGTAAAATATAAGGTGGTACCAACACCAGGTTCACCTTCAATCCAGGTTCTGCCGCCATGCTTTTCAACAATTTTCTTTATAGTTACAAGACCAATACCTGATCCTTCAAATTCATTATTGCTATGAAGCCTTTGAAATATACCAAACAACTTTTTAGAATATTTCATATCAAACCCCACACCATTATCTCTGAAGTAGAATAAATACTCACTTTCGGTTAGTGTACCTCCTATTCTGATTTGAGCATTTTCCCTTATCTTTGTGAATTTAATTGCATTTGAGAATATGTTGTTTACTGCCTGATGCAACAAAACCCTGTCCGCTCTTATCACAGGAAGACCGGTCTCAATTATCAGACTAATGTTTCTATTCGGATAGGCTGCTTTTATATCATTGAAACAGCTTATTATTTCACTTTCCATATTAATTTCTTCTATCCTCAGCTCTGTCCTTGTGGCTGTAGAGAAGGCAAAAAGCCTTTCAATCATTTGAATCATATTTCCGGATATTACTTTTACATTGGCCAGCATTTCTGACGCTTCCCTTTGCATTGACTTTCCGTAATCCTCTAATATGATTCTTATATAGCTTTCGGTAGCCCTTAGCGGTGACTTTAGATCATGCGATACTGTGTAGGTAAAAGCCTCCAGCTGGTTAACGGCATCCTGGAGTTCTCGTGTTCTGTCCACAACTCTCACTTCCAGCTCCTCATTAAGTCTTCTGACTTCTCTTAAGGCAAGCTTGTAATTAGTTATATTTTCAAACACAACACCTACCTGATTGTCATTAATTTTAAACGCATTTACCAGATAATATGCATTTATATTCTGGTTATAGGTCTCAAACTGCTCTGTCTCACCTGTTTTAAGTACTCTCTCGTATATAATTTGGTCTCTGTTCCTGTAACCAAATACCTCTGTCCACGTTTTACCTGTCATATCAGCTGTATCTATTTGGGCCTGATTTGCAAAACTTGGATTCCACTCGATAAATTTCAAGTCCTTCAGTTTATTATTTTCATCTGTAACAGGCTCAAAAACTATATAACCGTTAAGCATTTTTTCATATAGCTGTCTATACCGGGCTTCACTTTCCTGTAAATTCTTCTGTACAACCGTAAGTTCATTATATTTGTTTTCGAGTTCTTTACCAGAAGCAGATAATTCCTCATAAAGACCGGATAGCTCTGTATTTCTTCCGGCAAGTTCAAGCTTTATATTATTGATTTTATTAAGATAAAAAATCAAAATAAGAATGAAGCAGATAAGTAACACGAAAATTATAGCTGCTGATATAACATAATTTCTGTATTCCTCAATTATTGTATAAGGCTTATTAATAATTTCACTACCTCTAGGAATTTTATCGGAACGTACTTTAAAATGTTTTAACATTTTGTAATCAAACATTGGTTTGGTAGTCGGTTCATCGTAAATTGGTATATTGGAAATACCCACCCCCTCCAGAAATTTCACTGCCATTTCACCGGCGAGCTCTCCCTGAACTCTGCCGCTTAACATACTTCCTCCCACTGCACCGTAACCGAGCCCGAAATCATAGAGGTGATATACCGGAACCTTGCTTTCTCTTGCAATTATTTCAGTAAGGTATTCAAAACCTAAAACATTTCCTTTCTCATCGCTGTAGAAGGTGGTAATAAGAATTATACTATCATTAGTGGCTTTCTTTACAGTAGCTGTTATATACTCATAAGTTCCACGATTCAGCGGTATCAATTTGATTTCCGGGGCCACCTTATTTGCAGCCTTTTTTGTCAGCTCCCAGGTTGAAACACCGCTTTCTGTATTGTCAAATACAACGTATATGTTTTTAATATTGGGGTCAATATCAAGTGCAACTTTTATTGTCCCTTCTGCATCTAATTCTTCGACAACTCCGGTAACGTTTGTTTTACCCTTTGTCAGAGCTTGGGCCCCACTTTTATTAACTCCGCAGAAAATTACAGGTGCATTGGAAAAAAGCTCGTCTCTATAATCAAGAGCAAACTTTAAAGCTGCATCATCAGTGGTTAACAATAGGTCGATTTTTTTGTCCGCATACTTATATTTCATATAATCATAAAGGCGCTTTATATTTTCATTTGTCGGATATGTTTTCCAATCCATAAATTCTACAGAGATATCATTCTTTTTGCCGGCTTCTCCCAGCTTCTCCAGAATACCGTCATTCTCGTCCTGGGTCCAGGAAATTCCTTCAGAATAGGAGTTAATTATTAAAACCTTCTTTTTTATAGATGATTCTCCATTTACCTTAAGTATTAGAAGACCCGAAAGTGCCAATATTATAGTTAAAGATATGAGCACTTTAATTGCAAATCGTATTTTGTTTACCAGCTTTTACACTCCCTCCCTTTATCTTAAATTATTATAAAGTATAGAGTAACATAATCAAGTGCTTTATTTAATTATTTTTATTCCCAGTTTTATACAACAAGAAACATATATAACCTAAAAATGCTAAAATTATTTATCTTTACCTAATTAATATAAAAAAATGCTAAAAAAGCACCCATGCTGACGTGGTCCAGTTTTGCTGGACACACAGCTGACAACAAAAAACGTGAGACTATTTTGTCATCACGCTTTTTTTATTTATGCTATTAAGTTTAAGGAACTTATTTTGATTAGACCGTAAATTTTCTAACACTGTCCTGAAGTTGTACAGCCAACTGTGACAGGCCCTCGGCTGCATCTGTGATCTGGTGGACAGTTGAGGCTTGCTCTTCAGTTGAAGCAGCTACCTCTTGTGTGCTTGCAGCCGACTGTTGAGCAACACTGGCTATGCCTGTCATTTCATCCCCTGCCTGCACAGCACTTTTACTCAGCTCTGCTGATGCTTCAGCTACATGCTTTATCCTGCTGCCCAGCAAATCAACCACTCCAGCTATGACTCCGAAGGCAGAAACTGTTTTAGAAATTGATTCGCTTTGCATTTCCACAGTAGATTTGGATTTCTCCATCTTATTAACAGTAGCATTTACGCCCGCTTGTACTTCCTTAATGATCTTATCAATTTCTTTTACAGATGTACCTGACTGTTCTGCAAGCTTTCTTATTTCATCTGCAACCACCGAAAACCCTTTTCCGGCTTCACCGGCTCTTGCTGCCTCAATAGCTGCATTCAATGCCAGCAGATTTGTCTGCTCCGCGATACTGCGTATTACCTCCAAAATCCGGCCTATCTCTTGAGACTTTTCAGAAAGTGATGATATTGCAGAGGCTACTTCTTTTGTAGTTTCACCATTTTCAATAACTTTTGATTCTTGATACTTGATTGAAACCTCTCCACTACTTACTGCCTCTTTTACCTCACCCATTATTTTTTCAGACTGGGCCATTTCCTCTGCTATTCTTGATAACCCTTCAACAGTAAGGAGAATTTTGGAATTTCCTTTTTCAGAAGACACTGCCTGCTCAGAAGCACCCTTTGCAAGCTCCGATACTGCTATTGCTATTTGCTCTGAAACCTTTGAAACTTCTTCAGAGGAGGCGGCAAGCTCTTCACTTGAAGCCACAAGCTCCTGTGAGGCATCATTAACATTAAGTATAAGCCCCCTAAGATTACCCATCATAGATGAGAAAGCATTTCCCAGCTCTTTTATTTCATCTTTTGATTTAATCCTGGGAATGGATTGTGTCAGATCTCCGTCTGATATCCGGCCTGCTATAGTCGTCAATTGAGTAATTGGTCTGGCTATGCTTCTTGATAGTATTAAGCCTACTACCAAGGACCCCACTATTGCCGTAAGAACAAGAATTAACAAAATAATTATTCGTGAGCGCATTTCCTTATTTGTTTTATCCATTCTTTCTGCGTCGAGCTTTTCAACATATTCACTCCATTTTTGAGTTACTTCCTTTATATCGGTTACCTTACTTTTAATTTTTTCACCGTAAGCTACTGCTTCATTTATTTGACCCTTCCGGACATAATCAAATATTACTTTTACTCCGTCATCGTACTCCTTATGTATAGATATTAATTTATTGAGATAATCATTCGAAGCTTCTGTGTTGCTCTTTTCACTGATTTTCTGAAATACAAGCGAAAGGCTGTCTGTTAATGAATTGTATAATTCCGGATACTGTTCGTCCTTGTAAATAATGTACCCTCGGACGGCTGTAACCTGTTCTAGGTTTATTGCTCTTACTTCCTTAACTAGATTTTCTACAGGAAGATTATCTTTGATTATTATATTGTAGGAATTTTGAACTGAGTACATACCACTTAATCCAATATAGCTTACCAAAATAATTAATAGGGTTATAATTGAAAAACTTATAACTATCTTTACTCCAATTTTAAACTTCATTAGCATTTCCCCCATTTTAATGAACGTTTTTATAACCAATTGGCAACTTAACGGACCGTGCATTATATATTCCAACATATTTTACTTATAAACAACAATAACATACTTTTTTTAAGATGATTTCACAAAATCAGTTGAGAAGTTACTTTTTGGGAACACCATTAAAGCCCTCACCCAAAACCTCCCTGACATCAGCAAGTATCATAAACGCGGCCGGATCAATGGCATGAGCGATTTCTTTTAGATGCTGGATTTCATTTCTTGACAATACACAGAGCAATACATTTTTGTCCTTTCCGGAATAAACGCCCCTACCTTTTAATTCTGTTACTCCCCTGTCCATGTCCTTAATAATTTTGCTTGCGATTTCCTCCTGATGTTCAGAAATAATCAACACAGCTCTTGCGTAGTCAACACCTTCTACCATAGCATCAATAACTTTTGTGGTTATAAAAAGGCTTACCAGTGAATACAAACCTATAAGTAAACTATTAAAAGCAATTACCGCAAATATTATAATCAATGCATCAATAGCTAACAAAAGTTGACCTATAGTAAGGGTTTTTATAGGTTTATTCAGAAGTTTCGCTGCCAGCTCAGTTCCTCCGGTAGTTGCCTCCATTTTTAAAACAATTCCAAGACCAATGCCACTTATAAATCCACCGATTATACTATACAGCAGTATGTCCGGTGCAGAAGCACCCACATCTGTATTTACAAGCAGCCTTTTCGCAAGATCAGCGAAATATGTCTCAGTCACATCAATAATTACTGATAGAATAACAGTTCCGTATAATGTTCTAATAAAGAAATGCCGCCCTATAAATCTATAACCCATAATAAAAAGTGGAATATTAATAACCAGCATCATTGTTCCTACAGGAAGCCGGCCTCCGCTCAGATAGTATATTACTGTTGCAAGTCCGCTGAGTCCCCCGGGTGCTATTTTATAAGGTACAAGAAATATGTTTATAGCTAGTGCAGTAATACCGGCACCAAATGTAATTAGAAAATAAACTTTTAAGAAATTAAAAACACCTTTTAGTTTCATTTTTCCTCCCTATTTAACCTATATATCTAGTTATATGTTTTTTTTATGTATATAAACATTTTAATAGTTTACCAGTAAGCTGCAATTATTGACAAATAAATTTGTATATTTTAAACTGTAAAAGTCAATTACTTTTGGCTGAAAGCTGTTGTAAATTAATCCGGAGGCTTTATGAGAAAACTTGTAAATATCGCAGGCATCAACATTGATGATATATCAATGGAACAAGCCGTAGAAACTATATATAAATTCATCTCTTCTGACACTAATCATTCTATTTTTACACCCAATGCAGAAATTATGATGGACGGTATAACTAATAAAGATATGAAAGCCATTCTTAACAGCGCCGATATGCTTGTAGCTGACGGTGCAGGTGTTGTACTGGCGTCCAAGATTCTTGGCAAAGAGGTTGCAGAAAAAGTTTCGGGGTTTGATCTTGTTAAGAACCTGCTTGAAGCCTCTTCAGAAAGACCGATTAAGTTCTACCTCTTTGGGGGCAAGCCGGGAATAGCCGAGAAAGCCAATGCCAATATTATTTGTGACTATCCGGGCGCGGAAGTTGTGGGCACACGGAATGGATATTTTACAAAAAAAGATGAAGATAACATAATACAGGATATAAACAATTCAGGAGCAGAAGTACTTCTGGTATGTCTCGGTGCTCCAAAGCAGGAACAATGGATCAGTGAAAATAAGCACCGTTTGAAGGTTAAAGCCTCACTGGGTGTAGGTGGAACCATGGATGTTCTTGCCGGAAATGTAAAGCTTGCACCGGATTTTTTCAGAAACAACGGTCTTGAATGGCTTTATAGATTATACAAGGAACCCTGGCGGTTTAAGAGGATGCTCAGGCTTCCAAAGTTCATATTATATGTATTAGGTGTAAAATTGGGGCTAATTAAATAGTCCCTTTATTTTATCTTTTTTCCTGTAAACTCCTCAATAAAACTGACCGAAGCATAATAAACCTCTGAAAGCTTTAAGTTCTCGCTGTTCTTAAGCTTTTCCTGAAGTGTATCGTCAATTAACCCCAGCTTACAGGCCTCAGAATAATAATTATCCTTTGGCGGGGTCTTTTGAAATAACTCTAATACAATCAGACCCAGTTTTTCTTTTGTAAGATTTTCATCCGTTAGATATTTCCTGATAGTTATATCAAAATTATAATTATAGGTCTCCTCTGCCACCCTGGGGACTCCATTAAGTATAATAAATGCTAAATCCTTGGTCTTGGCATTTTTGCCATACTTGTAATCATTTGTGATACCGCCGCTCAGAAGTCCCAGGTTAATGAGCTTTTCAGCATAGGGATAGCTCCAGTCTCCGGTAATGCTTGATATATCTTCTTTAATATCCGACATGTAGATACCCATCTTCCTTAAGATTTTCTCAATTTCCTGCTGTGTATCAAGATTTCTGTCTTCAATCAACCTTGGTATCTCCATGTCCTTTGAAATACTGTAAGCCGAGATAATACCAGCTGCATATCCTGTTCCCGCTCTACTTGAATTTGAACTTATAGAAGTCTGGATTAGTGAAGAAGCCGATATCTTATCCCCGGTCATAAGCATATTGTCCATATCCTCGGGGATCATAGAGCCAAGCGGAATATAGAAGGTTTTAGGATTTGCAAGCACATACCGGTTTCCATCGCCCATAGTAAAGGTTACCGGTCTTGAGGCTGTACTAATTCTATCGGTATATCTCTTGCCGGTCAGAACATCGCTCAAAGTCATTTGATATCTTCCTCTATAGTGATAGGGAGCAGATATCAGGAATTCTTTTGCCACCTTAATCTGTGATGCATTTTGAAATTCCTCCAGATTGGCCTTTAAATAACTGAATAACTCTTCACATTCCTTTTCAGCCCTGATGTATGCTGATTTAACTGCTTTATCCTCTGTTATATTCACATTGCTGACACTAACAGCTTCAATTATTACACTTCCATTACCCTGATCAACTACATTCATCCCAGAAATATTTATATCACGGCTTCCGGTTTTGTAGTTCTTTAACAAAAAATTAACGAGAGAACTATTTTGCATCATTTTCTGTATTTTAACAATATCAACTCCAGAAACCTCAAAATTTAACTTTGCCGGAATGAACAGTCCCTGCAAGCCTATATCTTCATAGCCTTGGGTAGCTTCAGCTTTACTCAGCTGCAAAAGGTCTCCTTTTAGGGTTGCATCTATATACCGTTTGGCCTTAATATTTCTGCTTTCTTCAGAAGTTTTAACAGTTACGCTGTTGATTTTACCATTGTTTAAAACAACTTCAGAAATCTTTGCATTGTATAGTACAGTAAGATTCTTTTGCTCCAGAGCCAAGTTACTTAATTCTTTTACGTAATTTTCGAGGTTTGAGCCTTCCCCGGCCTTATACCTTATTTCCTTAAAAATATCCGAACTTACGCTGTTGCCTGTAGGGGTAAAGTCAGCTGACCAGTTGACATCAAGAGTATTAATTAAATTACTCCCGATTTTTTCTCCAGTGCAGACCAGCAGGGTTTCAGCTCCAACCTTTGCTGCACCGACTGCACTTGTGACAGCATCAACACCGTCACCTACCACTAAAACATCAAAGTTATCCTTCCCGGTTTCTGTACCTAAATTGCTAAAATTATAGTCCTCTCCGGCCTCGAAATAGTAATCCTTTTTTAACATAGGTTTAATGGCAAAGAAAAAAATAATCAAAACAGCTGCCAATATCAATGCCAACCTTATAAGTATGTCAATTCTCTTTTGCTGAATAGTCTTTCGCTGATTTTGTTCTCTCATAACCGCACTTCCCTTTATTATTTAATTCATTATTTTGTTTAGCAGCTGCAGCATTTACGCATTAAAAAAGTCCTTTTGGATTAGTATATCACATAAAAATAACTTATTGATTAATACCATTTCTCAAAACAGGTATAAAAAAGAAGCTTAATAATATATCGTAATCAAGCTTCTTTTTTTTAATCTATTTACATTAATCAGGTAATATTTATTTAATTGTATATGTTCCCTTTACCATAATATATGAATCCTTGGAGGCTTTGATTCCTCTTCCGTCACCATTGGGAACAAGCATTAGCTGGTTGTCAGGTATCACTTCACCGTTTTTCAGATCCTTACCAGATATCAGGTTTGAAAGTCCACCGGACGCAGTCTTTTCCAAGTAAGCAGTGGCTCCGTTTTTAGTTCTTACTATTATCTCTGTACTGCTGTTTCCCAGCATTATCTTACCTGCGGGAAGCTTTATTACCTTGAATACCATGCTTTCTTTCAGTGAAGCCAACTCATTTTGTGTAGCGGTAAGCTTGGCCTCGGTATCATTAAGCTTGTTCTGGGTGTCGGTGAGCTTCTTTTCTATATCTGTCTGAGAAGCTGAAGCATTGATCTGTTTTTTCAAATCATCACTGGTGGTTTGAATCAAGCTTCTCAAGCTGGTCTCCAACTTGTCTATGTACGTAGAATCATATATAACCTGTCCGCTTCCTGTTTCAGCCCTGACCACCGGTGCCATCTGTAGCAGTACAATACCGCAGATAAAAGCTGATAAAACAATAACATGTTTCTTTTTAATTTTACTCATCAGTTTTTTCATTGCAACCTCCCCAAGCATTATTTAACGCTTTTAATTAAAGTTGTAATTCATAAATCAGTACGTTTATATATTATAGCTCTGAAAGCCCAAAGCTTACTTCCAGAGCATTGTTTACCTTATCCATAAGTTCATCATCAAGATGGCCTATTTTCTCTCTGAGCCGCTTTTTATCGATAGTTCTGATCTGTTCTAATAAAATAACCGAATCCTTTGCCAGACCATACTCTAAAGCTCCTATTTCTATATGAGTAGGAAGCTTTGCTTTATTTATCTGAGATGTAATTGCTGCTGCAATCACTGTAGGACTATATTTATTTCCAATATCATTCTGAACAATTAATACAGGTCTTACACCGCCCTGCTCCGAGCCGATAACGGGGCTTAGATCTGCATAATATATATCTCCTCTTTTTATTACCACGTTTCCTCCATCTCCCCAAGCCTCTCCTCATATACGCTCTGCTGATCGTTATCAGCTCCAAGGCAAACCTCTGCGAGCCTCAGATTTATTTCTGCCATCTCTTCGTACCCTCTCCTCATTTTATCCCTCATTTCAACCCTGTGTTTTTCTCTTATATAAAGACTCATTGCTTCCCGTACAAGCATACTTCTGTTTGTTTTTTCACTGGAAACCATACTATCCAGTTCTTGTAGTAAGCTGTCCGGAACGCTAATTAAAATTCTTTTATATTGAGCCAACTTATTTACCCCCACTCTTTAGAAACGACAAATAACGACCTCAGTTTTCAGCATTCAATCGTTTCTTAATAAGCTTTTCTCTATATTTTATAATATTTCATGAAAATTCATTTAAAGTGATACGCCTTAATTATGCGCACATGTATAGAAATATTATAATACCCCAACAAATACCCGGTCAAATTAAGTTTGTGTTACTACATTCTTCAAACCCGCTTATATCAAGTAATTCAGAATTTTCGAAATCTTACCATCCTTAATAAAGGCTCTCGGAATCCTTTTTCCTATAATACAAACCAGTTCATAATTTATTATGCCAACAGAGTTGGCAACATCTTCAGCGGTTATGCTATTTTCCCCCTGCACACCAATAAGCACGACCTCGTCTCCTACTGAAACGCTCTCACTCAAGTCAGTAACATCAACCATGCACTGATCCATACAGATCCTTCCTACCACGGGAGCATACTGTCCATGAATAAGTACTTTTCCTTTGTTGCTCAGCATTCTGCTATAACCATCCGCATAACCTACTGGAAGTGTAGCAATTCTGGAAGTTCTATCAGTTGTAAATATTCTCCCATAGCTGATGGCTGTATCTTTTTCAACTTCCTTAACAAGGATAACATTTGCTTTCCAAGTCATTGCAGGTTTTAATAGAATTTTGGATTTGTCTACTTCTTCAGAGGGGTACATTCCATATTGTATTATTCCCGGACGAACCATATCCAGGTGCATCTCGGGATATTCAATGATTCCTGCACTGTTTGCACAATGCTTGATTGGGATATGTATTCCGATTCTCTGAAGTTCAGAACAAATACTCATAAAACGTTCAAACTGCATTAATGTAAAGTCCCTGTTTTTTTCATCTGCCGAGGCGAAATGAGTGAATAACCCTTCAATAATAATGTTAGGCAGGCGGCTTATTTCAACTACATTTTTTACTGCACTATATCCAGGCAAAAAGCCGATTCTTGACATTCCGGTATCGATTTTTATATGGATTTTGACCTTTCGCCTCTGCTTAACTGCTTCGTCAGACAATGCCTGTGCCAATTCATGACTGAATACCGATTGGGTTACATCATTTGAGATGATTTCACTCGCCCTTATGGGATCGGTATAGCCTAAAATAAGTATGGGTACATTTATTCCATTTTGTCTAAGCTGAATTGCCTCATCCAGCATTGATACAGCAAGTCTTTCAACCCCGTTTTCAAGGAGTGTCCTGGCCACCTCCATTACTCCATGACCGTATGCGTCTGCCTTTACTACTCCCATAATCGCGGCATTCCTGTTTGTTATTCTTCTGATCTCACGAATATTATGAGCTATATTGTCAAGATTAATCTCGGCCCACGCTCTGTTTAGTTTATATTCCATGTTAACCCCCGCGTATGCACTATAACCGTTTGTATCTTCTTACGAGATAATAACTCAAAGTTAAATCAATGTATCTATAAACTTAATCAGTATATCTATAAACTTCTTTCTCTAGTATAACCAAATTCTGTTTGCAGAAAACATCAGTTACAAGAAATTTCCTTGGCTAAGAGTTATTTTTATGTATAAGAAGCCTCTTCACATAACAAAATAGTAGCATTATAACTTTAACTGTTCAAACTAGTATACTATATTAATATGTTGATTATAATTTAATGTCACTCATTACCTTGACTGTCAGCCCTATACCGTGTCCTCAAGGCAGAATGCTTGATTTTCCGTTACCTTTATTATGGCTTGAGGAATATTATCTACTATGTCCATAGCTGTCATTCCGTACTCCCCATGCTTTTGTGCGGCAATATCTCCTGCCAGTCCATGCAGATAAACTCCTGCCACAGCAGCCTCAACAGCTCCTGCCCCTAGCCCCATCAAAGCTACTATTATGCCTGTCAGGGAGTCACCGCTGCCTGCTGTTGCCATGCCTGAGTTGCCTGTGGGGTTTATGTACAGCCTTCCTCCGCTGTCTGCAACTATGGTTTTTGCTCCCTTGAGAACAACCGTCACTCCCCACAATCGGGAATATTTCCGTGCTACCTCAAGCCTGTTCTCCTGTATATGGTCTATGCTTAGCCCTGTCAATCTGGACATTTCTCCCGGATGGGGTGTAATGACCACGTCACCTTTGAACTTTTTAAAAAGCCCTGTGTCTTTTGTCAGTGCATTAAGTGCATCGGCATCAAGTACAACCGGTACCTCAATTTTTTCAGCAATTGAACTTATAATATAGTATATGCATTCATTAGAAGAAAGTCCTGGTCCAATGGCTGCTGCATCACATTTTTTTATCAAATCTGAAATGATGTCAATACTATCCGGTCCAAGAATTCCGTCATTTTCCGGAAGACCTTTCCCCACAGCCTCGGGCACAACTGACTGGTAGACATTGATTAGACTTTTGGGTGCGGCAATATACACAAGTCCTGAACCGGTTCTCAAAGCAGACTTTGAAGTCAGGCAGCCCGAACCCGCCATGCCGTGTGACCCGGTTACGACAGCTATTTTACCGCAGCTGCCTTTATTAAAGTCGGCTTTTCTTTTTGGAATAATTGATTTTACTACTTGGGAATCTATGAGAAAAGTATTAATATCCAAGTTTTCAATTGCTTCGGAAGGCATTCCGATGCCTTCTATAATAAGTTTACCTGTAAAATCCGCTCCAGGATAAACAAGCTGTCCTATTTTAGGCAGTTCAAACGTAACAGTTTCATCAGCTTCTATACAGATACCTGAAACCTGACCGGATGCTGACTCTACTCCTGAGGGTATATCTATGGAAAGTGTATATTTCGAACACTGGTTAATTATTCTTATTATATCCGCAATGTAGCCTTTAATCTCACCTTTAAACCCTGTTCCGAAGATACCGTCAATAATAACTGCGGCTTTTTCGGCTTCTTCTGTAAATTCTGATAAGTCTGTTTCTTCGTTAATATATCTTATATTTGCGCCCATTCTTTGGACTATATCAAAATTTAGCCCTGCATCTCCGGTAAGCAGACTCTTCTCAAATAAGCAATAAATGATTATATCAAAGCCCCTGACCAGCAAATGTCTGGCTGCAGCAAAGGCATCTCCTGCATTGTTGCCTTTCCCCGCTATGAAAATAACTTTCCCGGCAGTTGCCGGACAGCAGCCTACATATTCAATCACCTGCTGCACTATTTTCAGCGCTGCATTTTCCATCAGTAATACGCCGGGAATGCCCAGCTTCTCAATGCAATATTTATCTATTTGGCCCATTTGGGCGCCAGTTACAGCTTTCATTTGTGTTATCCTTTCAGTATTTCAGTAGCTAAGAAGTATCACTTCTACTATTCTTTGCCACTGAAATATACTTCATCCAGCTTTTGAAGCTGGTCCCCTCCCAGTAAATCATGGAAGTAGGAATAGGTATCGGTGTCATCCTGAGCTCTAAGTTCTCTCTCATCAACCAATTTTATAAGTTTTTCCTTCGTCTCTGCTATTTCCTTATCCAGTTCTGCAACTCTTCGCTGGTTTTCCCTTATTGAAAAGTACACAATTTTTACAGTCTGCTCGAGAAGATCAAGATTGGCCTGTCTTATTTCTTTAGGAATATTTGAAAGTCTCTCTTCAATCTCGGTCAGCCTATTATTTATTCCCAAAATTTGCTTCTCGCATTCCTGCATGGCAGACTGTGCTTCCTGATTATTATTGTCAAAAACCTCTGTAGTAAGCTTTATAATATTGTCCATGCAATCTTTCTTTTTGACTGCAATTTCTTTAGACTCGGCTATAACTCTGGACTGTTCCTTCAGAAGCTCTTTTATCCGATTCTCACATTCAATGATAACTTCTGTTTTAACAATGTTTTTGAATAGGCTGTTCCACCTCTCATCCAAAGTCAGCAGAGATATGTCATTTTTAATAAGGACCTTTATATCCAATTGGGGCTCAGGTTTTTTTCTGTTAAATAGCTTAAACATATTTCCTCCACATAGTCCAGCACTTCAGAAATCAATTATCGCATAACAATCCACATCCTGTGTATCTTATGCTCAAATCGGCGTCCTGCCGATAAGTTTAATACCAATATTTTCTTCTACTACATTTGTATATCGGAAACATTTCGACTAAACATAATCATTATGTTGGCAATCCGTTATTTTTCTTTTTATGCCTGAAACTTGTAATGCAGGAGTCCCGAGGGTATAATTAATTATTGAACTTAATTGTAAATGCAGTCAAGATAAAAATATATCTGTAACACTATCGGTTAAGGAAAGGTAATCTATGAATAAGTTAATGCTTTATGCACATGCCGGCAGCAAAAACCACGGCTGCGAGGCTATAGTCAGATCAACCCTTAAGATTTTGAACCTGAATAATATAAATATATCAATTGCAACCTTCAGGCCCCAAGAGGATATGGATTTTTTGGCTTCCGATTTCAGGCTGAAGCTTATACCATATAAACGCTACGAGGGTTTTCATCCCGTAAGACTAATAGATGCCGGTCTTAGGAAGCTCAAATTGAAGAAGGATTTACTGTTCTCTTATTCCCAGAAGGAAATTGCAGAAAATATTGATAAGGATACCCTCTGTCTTTCCATAGGAGGGGATAATTACTGCTACGGTATTCCCAGATGGATATATTATACTAATTCAATTGCAGCAAAAAAAGGCAGTAAAACAGTTTTCTGGGGCTGTTCAGTAGAACCGGACGCCATTAACTCAGAAATGCTTGAAGATCTTAAGAAATACAGCCTTATTATAGCAAGAGAAAGTATAACATATCAAGCCTTTGTCGAAAAAGGCCTGACCAATACCATTCTATTGCCTGATCCGGCCTTTACTCTGGATTCCAAATTACTTCCGTTGCCACAGGGGTTTGCCGAGGGAAACACTATCGGCATCAATGTAAGTCCTCTTATTATGAAAAGTGAGACAAGCGGAGGGATAGTATTTAAAAGCTACACCAGACTTATCCAACATATTATAGATACAACTGACAGTCAGATTGTCTTGCTGCCTCATGTTCTTTGGGAGCATGATAATGACATGGTTCCTCTTACAAAGCTTTATGAAGCCTTTAAAGAAACCGGCAGAGTCATTCTTCTTGGTGACAATTACAATTGCATGGAGCTAAAGGGTTTTATATCCCGTTGCAAGCTGTTTATAGGCGCCCGGACACATGCCACCATCGCGGCCTATTCCACAGGTGTGCCTACACTTGTTATCGGCTATTCTGTGAAGGCACGGGGTATTGCAAAAGATATATTCGGCGGTGTTGAAAAGTACCTTCTTCCCGTTCAAAGGCTCCAGCAGGAAGACCAGCTGCTTCAGGCCTATGAGGAGCTGAAGCAGGATGAAAGTGTCATTCGCAAGCACCTTTCGGAGTTTATGCCAGGATACATTGAGAAGGCATATTCAGCCGGAGATCGTGTAAGAAAGTTGGGAATTTAACATTCCAGTGATTATATTACGATATTTTAAGGATTTACAGGTAGACAAATGAAAATAAATGAACTTAAATGGGGCGCTGCCCTTTCTTATACCAATATATTGCTTTCAAACTTAATAAACCTTGTATTTACTCCCTTTCTGCTTGTGTCTCTGGGCAAGTCGGAATACGGGATATATACGCTTATCGGGGCCTTTGTGGGCTATATGGCTGTTTTGGATTTCGGACTTGGAAATACCATAACAAGATATGTTGCCAAATACAGGGCAGAAAATGATAAGCAGGGCGAGCAGGGCTTTTTATCTCTTGCCTTTATAATCTATGCAGTAATGACTGTTTTAGCTGTAACAATTGGACTGGCCCTGGTTCCTGTACTTCCCTCAATATTTGGCAAGTCACTTACCGCGGACGAGCTGGATACCGCCCGCAAAATGTTTGAGGTACTGATTATAAATATTGGCCTGACATTGTTTCTTAATGCCTTTACCTCGATAATGTCAGGCTACGAAAAATTTGTTTTTCCAAGAGCTATGACCATCTTCAGGGTTATTGTCCGTCCGCTGGCCATAATTCTTCTGCTCTTAATGGGCTATAAGGCTCTGGCAATAGTTTTGGTCGATACTGCGTTAAACATACTGCTTCTGTTTATCAATATGTGGTTTGTTTTTTACAAAATGGGGATAAAAATTAAGTATCGGCATCATAACTGGCCCTTTATCAAGGAAATTCTGCTGTTCTCGGTTTTTGTATTTATTAATATGATTGTTGACCAGGTATACTGGAGATTGGGTCAGCTTGTTGTGGGTATTTACTATGGAGCTGTTCCAGTGGCAATTTTTGGTTTGGGAATGCAGTTTCCCGGCTATTATATAAACTTCTCCACAGCAATATCCGGAGTGTTTCTTCCGAGGGCAACACAGCTTTGCGTTGACAATGCCCCCACCAAGGAACTGGATAATCTGTTTATAAAGACAGGCAGGATTCAGTTTATAGTTATCGGCTTTATATTATCCGGTTTTATTATACTGGGGAAACCCTTCGTCTTGTTATGGGCAGGTCCGGACTGTGCCCAGGTGTATTATATAGCTCTTATAGCAATGATACCGTTAACCATTCCTTTAATACAAAATGTAGGAATATCCATACTTCAGGCAAAAAATCTGCACGCTTTCAGATCCATAATGTATTTCTTAATATCACTTGTGAATCTGGGTATAAGCATTCTTCTAACCAAGGAAATCGGAATAATCGGTGCGGTAATAGGCACCTCTCTGTCCCTTGTAATAGGAAATATTATAATTATAAATATCTATTATCAGAAAAAAGTCGGTTTGGATATAAAGAGATTTTTCAAGGAAGTATTTTCACGCTTACTACCTGCAATGACTCTAAGTATTATTATAGGCTTTGTTATAATGTTTATTCCTGTGGGCGGCTGGGCAGGTCTTCTGGTTAAGGGTATTCTGTTTACCATGGTTTACGGTACAGCAATGTGGCTTATAGGCATGAACTCTTACGAAAAGGAATTGTTGACCGGTCCTGTAGTAGGGATAATAAAGCGAATTACAAAATGATATAAAATTAATATATCTTGATGCTTAAGCCAATCCTGTTTTATTTTGATAGAATTAAAATGAACGTTTATTAATTAAGTGTTTAATAGAAATACTGGCAGCGTCTAATAAATATACCGGAAGGTGCATAAATGATTACTGTTTACGATAAAAAGAATAATTGCTACGGCTGCTCCTCCTGTGCGCAAATATGTCCTTCTGGAGCTATAACCTTCAAAGAGGATGAGGAAGGCTTCTCCTATCCTGAAATCAATCAGACAAAATGTAACGACTGCAGGTTGTGTAGAAGTTCCTGTCCTATATTTAAGGATATGCCGTCAGCCTCTGAGGCCCTTCCTCAAATATACGCCATTTGGAATAAAAATGATGATGTCCGCAGTTCCAGTACTTCCGGTGGAGTTTTTTCCGCCTTAGCAAAGAACATAATTGACCAGGGCGGAGTAGTTTTCGGAGCAGCCTTTGATGATAAAAACAGGGTTAACCATACCGGTGTTGCTTCGGTCGATCAGCTTTGGAAGCTTCAAGGGTCAAAATACACTCAGAGTAATATTGGAGATTCATATAAAGGAGCCAGGGCTTTTCTTAAAGAAGGAAGAAAAGTTCTAGTTTCGGGAACTCCCTGCCAAATAAGCGGTTTACATGCTTACCTTGGAAAAGGTTACGAGAACCTATACACCTGTGACTGTGTTTGTCACGGAGTACCTTCTCCTGGTGTGTTTGAGCTATATAAGGCACATCTTGAAAAAATTTATCAGTCTGAAATAAAAAGTTTTAATTTTCGTAACAAATCCGGCAGCTGGAAGAACTATAATATAAAAGTAGTTTTTAAAAATGGCAGTCAACATATAACTGATTTCAGAGAAGACCCATATATGAGAGGCTTTATAAAAAATATCTATCTGAGACCCTCTTGTCATAGCTGTAAATATGCCTCAGTACAAAGGAATTCTGATATTACCCTAGGGGATTTCTGGGGAATTGAAAAGTTCAATCCTGCACTTGATGATGACAGAGGAACCTCTCTTATTTTAGCTAATACCTCCAGAGGTGTTGAATTTCTTGAAGCCTGTAAAGATAACCTGGAAGTTCACAGGGCCGATCTTTCCTCAGCCTCCAGAGAAAATCCCAGTCTTGTGGGGCCATCAAGCCCAAGTAAAAACCGAGACAGGTTTTTCAGTGCAATGGTTGGTTCGGATTTTGAATCTTTACAGAAAAAGTTTTTACGACCGGACTCTAAGGCCCGACTTGTAATTAATAAATGTTTGCGTATACCCAAAAAGCTTGTAGGAATGGTTACAGGAAGGAAGTAGCTTAAGACATCCTCCTAAATTGACATCTCAAAAATGAGATGCTAAACTAACCATAAATAGCACTGTTTGACAGTATATAGCTATACTGCCTTGTGAATTGGAATACTAAATAAGTTAGTACTAAGCATACTAAACGTAGGGGGAGAAGATAAAATGAATGCATCACCCTTGGTTTCAGTTATAATACCTATGTATAATACTGCTGACTATATTGAACAAACTGTGAAAAGCGTGCTGTCTCAGACTTATAATAATTTTGAAATAGTGATTGTGGATGATGGTAGTACTGATAAAGGTGCAGAACTGGTTCTGTCCATGCAGAGAAATGATTCAAGGATTAAGTATATATTCCAGAAAAATCAAGGCGTTTCAGCTGCAAGGAACAATGGCATTTCAAATTCTTCGGGTGAATATCTGGCGTTTCTGGACAGTGATGATTTGTGGAAGCCAGAAAAGCTCGAAAAGCAGATCGGCAGAATTCTATCAACAGGTATGGAAGCCTGTTACTGCGGTTACAGGATGTTTTGTGGAGACCAGTTGGGTAAAACCTTCCCGGAAAGATATTTTGAAGGCAGTATTTTAACAGAGGTAGTTAAGGAACAGGTTTCAGTCTGGACAAGTACTGTTGTTGTAAAGAAATCAATTGTTACAGATAATAACTTAAGTTTTAGACCAGGCCTGAACTGGAGCGAGGACATGGAGTTTTTCTGCAAGCTCATGTATATAAGCACGTTTTGCTGTGTTAAAGAGACACTGGCACTTTACAGGCAGCGGCCTAATTCATTGTCGGTGTCACCGGACAGAGCTCCTGAAATAAGCTTATGGAAGGACTTTTTAAGCTGGCTTGCTTCGGTTCCGGAAAGTAATAAATATAGTAAACATAAATTGTCTTTAGCGATTGAAAACTACAAACTACCATCAATAGCTATATTCTGTACCTATCAGAAGCTTCTTTCAGGTACCGGTCCCGACGAGGATTTTATAAAGAAGGTTCCGCCACAATTGGTATATGACTACAAGCCAAGCTTATCTACTACCGGGCTGAAGCTTATGATAAAAAAGTTATTAATATTGCATAAATATAATTATAAAAACAAGGCATGATTTCTCAGACTACCTTGTGGCTGATATCGTATAGAGTATGTGACAAGTATGCATATTACAGGTATAATATTCTTTTGAAGTTATTTCAGAAGAATTAAATAGGGATGACTAAATTCAAGCTTTAGTATTCCTGAAAAAATACATTTAAGGAGACTAGTTAAAAATGAAAATCATTAATGAAAAGGGAAAATTATTCGGACTAATAAACATTGTAGATTTGAGTATTATTGTTCTGGTTTTACTTATTGGCTCTGTAGTATTTTTGAAAACCATGGGTAAGGATGTTGGACCCATAACAAGTGAAGAAAGTCTTCAACAAATCACTGTTACTTTCAGAAGTTCAGTGCGCAGTGATGAACAACTGAAAGCTTTAAAGGAAAAGGATCAGTTGATATCACTGCTTAAGCCGGCTGATGCTTACATTAAAACAGTTGTTTATAATCCTCTTGAAATACCGATAAATACTGCAGACGGTAAAGCTGTATATTCTATTGACCCTAAAAGGAAAGAACTTGTAGTAACATTTATAATGAAAACCAGCAAAGGCAACGGAATAATTAAGCTTGACTCTCAGGAGGTTTCTGTGGGTAAGCAATTCATTCTTAAAACTCGTACCTTTGAATCGACCGGAACTGTAGAAGCAATAGAATTCAACTAAGGAGGTCATATTGTGTGGAAATATGTCTCGAATAGCTTGCTTTTCAGATTCCTTATATATATTTATGAATTAGTAAGCAATGCTTATAAAAACAGCTTTTTGAGTAAATGCCTGGTAACAATATCAGACTGGAATCAGCACAGCTTTATTCACAGAATCAAACAGAACTTTACCTTTGCTGCGCCAAAATTCTCCTCGTCTGTTACATACAGAGTGCTTGCGTTTATTGGCAAAAAACTGGACAGGTTTGCAGAATACATCAATTTGATCTATTATAAAGCCTACAAGAACAGTTTCTTCGGCAAAGCCTATAAAAAGTTTCTCAAGCTCGGTAAAAGATGTTTCGGCAAGTGGGACAAATTAGGTTACTTTATTTTGCTGGCATTGGTTCTATGTGGTCTGTCCTATATACTCCCAAAGCTTGCGGTAATAGGTATTGTTGCTCTTCTGGTATTAGTATTTATACTGAGAAATTTCGAAAGAGCCGCCTACCTCGTAGCCCTATATCCCCTTTTATTCTTTCTGGCAGGTTTGTCAAATATCAGCTCTTTGGCATCAACCTGGGATGAGCTTCTGATAATTTTCTGTGTGGGTGTATGGTTCTACAGATGGATAGTTGACAGGAAGGATTTCAACTTTGCCTGGACACCGATTGACTTTTCATTGATAATATTCTTTATAGTATGTATAGCACTTTATCTAATTGCTTCCTCTGATATGTTTGGGGGGCTTGATGGACTAAGAGCTGTGATTGAATACATGTTTTTCTTCTTTATAGTTGTCAAGCTGTTGAGATCCGAAGAAGGAGCAAAAAATGTTATAAGGTTAATGATCGGAACCGGGGTTATAATGTCACTCCACGGTATATACCAATACGTTGCGAAGGTTGAAACTCCGGCCTACTGGACTGATAAGGTTGAAGTATCCTCAGGACCAAGAGTCTTCTCCTTTGTACAAAGCCCGAATGTCTTGGGGTGCTTGCTTGCAATGCTTTTACCTCTTGCAATATCATTAATATTCTCTGAGAAAGCCGTTATTAAAAAATTAATTTATACTGCAGCCAGCGGTTTAATGGGTGTATGTATACTGCTGACCGGCTCCCGTTCTTCCTGGATAGCTTTGGGATGCGCCCTTATTATTTATGCTATTTTAAGTAAGAAATTTTATTTGATCATTGGACTGTTTGTGGTTGCTATACTGGCGTATAGCCTTGTTAGCTCGGTACGGCTCAGGATTGACTATATGCTTGACCCGGCCTATATAGCAAGCAGCTTTAAGGGCGGGAGATTTGCACGCTGGCCTAAAGCAATAGAGCTGTTCTACAATAATCTGCTCTTCGGAGTCGGTTTTGGACAATTTGGAGGCTCAGTGGCGACGATCAACAAGGTCAGAGGTGCTTTCTATGTGGATAACTATTATATTAAAGCAGCTGTTGAAATGGGTATTTTCGGACTTGTAACCTTCCTGGTTGCTCTTTATAACGGAGTAGTCTGGTCGCTGAGAGCGTCCTACAAGGTTGAAGATAAAGTGTCAAAGGGTCTTATTCAGAGTGGTTTTGGTGCAATGGTGGGAATATTGGTTACAAACGTTGTTCTTAACAATTTTGACGCACCCTCGGTTACCACCTACTTCTGGACAATTGCTGCGGTCTGCGTCTTCCTTGGCTTTGTTAAGAAAGGACCGAATAACGTGCTGACCAATATTGCAAATAAGTAGAGTATACGAAAAGTTATTTATAGTGATTATAAAAGGGGCTGTCTCAAAAATAATGTTGTAAACAGCATTATTGAGAGGCAGCTCTCCTTTTTTCTTATTTTTAGAGTTAAAATGGCTATGATTATTAACTTTTATCGGGCATTCAGATTTTTCGGGCATGA
>JAEWOH010000035.1 GCA_023460955.1 Bacillota bacterium
TTGTACGCCTACCGGACATTCTTCGCCGGTTTCAGGATCAATCACTCTGACTTCTGTAAATTCAAAGTCGCGTCCTACCGTATTACAACGTACATCAAACGAATCATCGATGCGGGTAGCGGTCATACCGGGAGCGGCTTCAGTCAGTCCGTATACACTGGTAACCTTCATGTACATCTTTTCTTCTACCTGTTTCATCAGTTCAACCGGACACAACGAACCTGCCATTATACCGGTACGCAGACAAGACATATCAAACAAGTCGAACATCGGATGATGCAACTCGGCAATAAACATCGTAGGCACTCCGTAAAGAGCCGTACAGCGTTCTTTATGAATGGAAGCCAACACGACCAACGGATCAAACCGCTCTACCATCACCTGTGTACACCCATGAGTCAGACAGTTCATCGTAGCCAACACCACTCCAAAACAATGGAATAGCGGCACACAACAACAGAGTTTGTCATCCGCCGAAAACTTCATGTGTTCGCCGGTCAGAAAACCGTTGTTGGCAATATTATAATGAGTCAGCATCACTCCTTTCGGGAAACCGGTAGTTCCTGATGTATATTGCATATTCACTACATCATGACAGTCTACTTTACTTTTAAGTTCAGTCAGGCGGTCATCTTCCACATTATTCCCTAGCAGCAAGATTTCCGCAGTATTATACATTCCCCGATGTTTCTCCTGACCGACGTATATCACATTCTTCATATACGGGAAGCGTTCACTCTTCAAATGACCGCGTTCGCAGGTTTTCAGTTCAGGAAGCATCGTATACGTCATTTGCACAAAATCACTGTCCTTTTCACCATTGACGATACAAAGTGTATGCATATCGGAATTCTGGCAGAGATACTCCAGCTCGGCCTGCTTATAATTCGTATTCACCGTGACGTATACCGCACCAATCTTGGCACAAGCATACAGCAATGTCAGCCAATCGGGCACGTTCGCCGCCCAAATACCGACATGAGTACCACGTTCCACACCAACAGCGATCAGTCCTTTCGCCATATCATCCACACGCTGGTTTAGCTGGCTCCATGTAAAACGAAGATTACGGTCGGAATAAACGATATATTCCTTATCGGGAGTCTCTTCAGCCCAATGTTCCAGCCATTGCCCAAGAGTACGTTCAAATAATTGCATGCGATTATTCTTAATATTTGGTATCAGATTTTATTAAATCGGAGTGTAGACTACAGCCAATATTTTAGCAGCCTGCCCTTCGTAAGCATGTACATGATGAGGAACGATGGAGTCATAGTAAATACTATCACCTTCTTCCAGCAAATAGGTATTCTTACCATAGCTGATTTCCATAACCCCTTCCATAACCATGATAAACTCTTCTCCTTCATGCGAAGAAAGCACAAAGTCGCTGTCCTCTGTCGGCATCACGTCAATGATAAACGGCTCCATGTGACGATCCGCTTTCGATTTAGACAATGAATGATATTCCATGTGCTTGCGTGAATGAATCGCATTATTGGAAAAGCTGATGGCATCTTTAGCCTCTTTTTTACGGCATACCACAGGCCCGATTTCATCCTGATCATCCAGGAAAGTGCCCAGACGTACCCCCAGCACACGCGCTATTTTAATCAGCGGTGCAAGAGACGGTATATCGATGTTATTTTCAATTCGTTCGATCTGCTCGATAGCCAAACCCGAACGCTGTGCCAATTCCTCTATACTTATTGATTTATCTTCCCGGAGCGCTTTAATTTTCTCTCCAACAATCTTACTCGTATCCATATTGAAAGTTTTTTAGTTAACAAAGGTGATAAATTAGAATAATTAGGTTGCAAAAATAGCAAAATCTTTAGATGAACACAATTATAATCCTAAAATATCTCCCATAATATATCTCTTTTCACCTACCTGCCTTGAAAATGGATTAAGTAATATATAGACTGGAGATTAACACTAATTAAACTCGGAATTTTCATATTATCATTATTTTTTCCTTTCTTGCATAATCATAGATCATAAGTAGTTATTGTTAAGCCTCTAAAATATATAGCTTATGAACACACACAATCAATTCACAAGTAGTAAGGAAAGAATCCATTTACTATTAGTATTATTCCTCTCAATCATTTTTTGCAGTTGTACGAAGGAAGACAGCCCTGTTAGTATAGAAGCGACCAGTAAAGTGGTAACAACAAGAACGAGCCAGGACGAGTATTTTGAGCATGCAAAATTACCTCAGATTATTAAAATAGAATGGAGTCAATATATTCCATTTCCACCTTTGCTAAATATTCAGATACGACAAGGTCAAGGGAAATATGATCAGATTCAATTAGGAGCAAGTCGTGATTTTGATCCTAATCCAGTTGAATATTCCTTCTTTCCTGTCCGTGAAGTTTTGGTTCAAGAAGGAACCTATGAAACAATCCAAATACCTGTAACCGATCTACAACTTCCCGAAGGAGGAGGATATATTGCGGTTCGTGCTACCTGCTCAGAGTTAGTGTATGATCGACCATATCCTGATAAAGGCCCATGGAATCCCTATGCAAACTTCGTCGGATATGATTTTGATAAGCAAGAGTACACTTTCTCTAAAGTTAATTCAATGTATGGTTCTATTTGTTTTCGTTTTCCACCCGATATACCTTTCCCTATGGCATGCGATGTACTCATTACAGGCAGTGGTTATTGGGAACCCATTACGGTCTCTGCAGTCTATGATCCTTGGAATAAAGACTCCCCTATTCAATGGGGATACTTTTCTTATGATACAAAAGGAGATGAAGTATCATTTGCTTATCGCACAAATTATTCCAACTCCAGTCATTACGAT
>JAEWOH010000036.1 GCA_023460955.1 Bacillota bacterium
GCACTATACTTATCTGTGAATTGGCTTGCTTTCTCTTTTCCGGCAGCAATGCTTGTATCAGAAAATAAAATTTTCCCTAAATTGTTCTTATGAACATCACTGGCATAGAAGCTGCTGCTGACAGAACCCATTAGCTTGTTTATAAGTTTCTGGGCTTCTGTTTTCTTGGCTTTAGCAGGTTCAAAATCCGGAAGGATAAGTAAAACAGAATCAGTAAATTGAATAACATTATTACATAGATCCAGAGCTTCAATCAGTTGCTTTTTTGTCTTTCCTTCAGCGTCTTTTAACATTTCATCAAGTTTAGATGAATAACTGCTTTTGAATACCTTTTCAAAATTTTCTTCAAAACCGAGTAAAGTCTCAAAGTCAGAGATTGCAGACGAGGCTCTGTCATCATTCTGCAAGTAATCCATAAATGGATCAGAATATTTTGTTTGATTAAGGTATTCAGCGATTTTTGAATATTGCAATGCTTTAGCATAGCTTTCAAACTCGTTTATGTCTACAAAATCTGACATTTCGAGTTCGAACATTATATCAGCTACGTTCTTTAAAAATTCATTTGCGCCTTTTGAATATTCATCGCTTCCGGCTGGAGCATCAAAAAAAGTAAAATTCAAAACAATTGCGTTTGATTTTTCACTAGAATTGCTCGCAGCTGTTGTATTTAGTGGATACAGCACAAACGTTAATAAGAGTACAAAAACCATAAAAAATGAAACAATACTATTTCTCTTCACTACAAGTCTCTCCTTTTGCTGTAAAATAAATGCAATAGTGATTATACCCATTAAGTAAATTAATGTAAATGTGACAATTTTGTACTATGTGGGAATATATTGTCATTTACATGGAGAATCTTGTCATATTAATTATTTTTTTTGAGAAATAAGTGTATTGTTGTAAAAATCTATCTTTAAGTTCTTCCTGTAACCTGTGCCACTGAATTTTGCAACTAAAGAACCATCCTCGTCAAGTACATTAACGTCACATCCGCAGATTTTTTTGTCAGAAGATATTTGTTTTGCTTCTGCAGTTATTACTTTCCCTTTGGGGGCTTTGAAATATGTAATGCTGGTATTTATTCCGACTGTAGCAATACCTTCAGAATTTACTGCTGCTGCAAATGCGAAGTCAGCTATTGTGTATATCGCTCCTCCTTGAACTACATCAAGACCGTTCAAATGCCTGTTGGTTAATTCAAGGCGGGTTACGGCATACCCGTTATCAACTGCGATAAGCTCAATACCTACATAATCAGCAAATCTGTCTTTCTTAAAAAATTTAATTACTGCCTGTTCTAGCTCTTTATCCATATAAACCTCCAAAAACTATAAATATTAAATCATTTACATTTATTTTCCAACATATTGTTTTATTATATCATCCCAAATAATCAATTGCTCTATTAATACTATAATAAAAGGTTTTTTAGTTAACCTAACTATTTGACAGGTTGAATATAACTTTAATGACCTTGTAAATATAATTTTGAATAAACTTTAAATTAACTTTAAATATAACCTCAAATCTGATATTATTTCTTAAAAGATTTATAACCGGAGGCGTAGAATGGGTGTTCGTCTTGCAGAAATGAACGATATTGCGACCATGAGCTATATTCATTCGCAAACCTGGAAAATAGCTTATGTTGACTATATTTCTCACGACTATCTTGCAAATATTGTAGATGACGGTTGGATACCGCTTTTTTCAAAAGCTTTAAGAGAAAAAATCCATGAGGCCGCCGTTTTTGATTTGAATGGTATTATAACAGGGACTATAACCTTTGGTCAGGAGAGAATGGGAGAAAAATCTTACGGTGAAGGTATTAAATCTGAACAAATAAATTTTGAAGGAGAAATAATATCCTTGTATGTTCTGCCTGAATACTGGTCAACTAAACAGGGATATGAGCTTATGAAATTTGCTGTTGAAAGACTCAGACAACAAGGCTTTGAAAGCTGTTTTCTATGGGTTATACGTGATAATGAAAGGGCAGTCAGATTTTATAAACGTTTTGGTTTTACAAGTACAAATGAACTATTAACTCTTAATATGGCAGGCAGACCGTTAGTTGAAGAAAAATACAGAATTATGTTATAATGTGACCTGTATGTAAAATATATATTTACAATTGTTGTATTTGAATGCAATAAATTCGGAAGCACTAGTTTGTATAAACGTTGGAACGGAGGATACAATTGAGCAAAAGAGTAACTACACAAGTTTCTGCAGAGGAAATAGCTCAGCAGTATAAATACATTGAAATACTAAAGGACTATAATCAGAAAAGGGTTTCAAAAATCGGAAGGCCTGTTAAATATAATATAGAAACTTTTGGCTGTCAAATGAATGAAAATGATTCGGAACGTCTTTCGGGAATGCTATCTGAGATGGGTTATTCAGAATCCTTTAAAAGGTCAGAAAGTGATCTGATAATTTTTAATACCTGCTGTGTGAGAGAAAACGCCGAGCAAAAGGTCTATGGTCACCTTGGAGCTTTAAAGAAGCTCAAGGATAATAACCCTGACCTTATAATCGCTATTTGCGGCTGTATGATGCAGCAACCTGAGGTTGTAGAGCACATAAAGAAAGTTTACAGACATGTTGACATAGTTTTCGGAACTCATAACTTGTATAAGTTTCCTGAACTGCTGAATACAGCAATTGAAACTCGTAACACAGTGATAGACGTTTGGGATTCCACTGGCTCTATAGCAGAGAACATGCCGATAACACGTAAGGACAACCTTAAGGCTTGGGTTACAGTCATGTACGGCTGTAACAACTTCTGTTCCTATTGCATTGTTCCTTATGTAAGGGGAAGAGAACGCAGCAGAAGTGTTGACGACATAAAAAATGAGGTTGAAAAACTGGCCCTTGAAGGCTGTAAGGAGATTACCCTGCTGGGACAGAATGTAAATTCCTATGGCAAGGATCTAGAGGGTGAATACACTTTCGCCGGCCTGCTCAGAGAGCTCAACACAGTTGAAGGTATCGAGCGCATCCGGTTTATGACCTCACATCCGAAGGACTTGTCAGACGAGCTGATTTACGCCATGAGAGATTGTGAAAAAGTCTGCGAGCACCTTCATTTACCTGTTCAGTCCGGCAGCACAAGAATTCTTGACGAAATGAACCGGAGGTATACAAAGGAACAGTATATGGAGCTCCTTGAAAAGGTTAAGAAACATATCCCCGGTATAGGCTTATCGACAGATATAATAGTAGGCTTTCCCGGTGAAACTGAAGAAGATTTCTCAGAAACACTTGATGTAATTGAAAAAGCAAGATTTGATATGGCATATACCTTCTTATATTCCAAGAGAACAGGAACACCTGCTGCAAAGCACCCTGATCAGATTTCTGAGGAGGCAAAGAAGAACAGATTTGACAAACTGCTTGCGTTACAAAATTCAATAAGCCGTGAAATCAACGATGAGCTGTTGGGTAGGGAAGTCGAAGTGCTGGTAGAAGGTCTGAGTAAAAGCAGTAAAACCACATATACAGGAAGAACCAGAGAGAACAAGATAGTTAACTTCAAGGGCAGTCAGGAGCTTGTGGGAAAGCTGGTCAAGGTCAAAATAGATACTATTCAGACCTGGTCACTGCTTGGAAAATTAGTAGATTAATCAGCAATAATATGATTTAAACGGTCACCAAAGCAAATTAACAGGCACTAAAGCAAACAAAACCGCCTGAAGAATATAATAGAAAATAAATAAAAAGAACGGGATATATTACAAATAAAATATTATTCAATCCCGACGGAATGGAGAAAAAATGGATATAACAGAAAAGGCAAGAGAACTCGGATTAATGATGGCAAACTCAAAGGAAATGGAAGCGTATAAGAATACAGAGGCTGCCATGCAGTCTGATTCCAAATCAACAACCTTAATGAATGAATACAAACAGCTGCAGATTGAGCTTGTAAAAGCAACTAGAGAAAATTCAGCAGCTGAAGTTATAGAACAAGCTAAGCAGAAACTTTTGGAAAAGCAAAAGGAAATAAATGAATATCCTGTGACATTTGATTTTCTGTCTGCAAAGGCAAATCTTGAAGCTCTGATGAAGAAAGTAAACGATATTATAATTTTCTCAATCACCGGCGAACCTACCTGCACAGATGACAAGTGCAAGACTTGCGGCGGGGGCTGTAAAGGCTAAAAAGGCAAAGCAAGCAGAGTGCTAACATCTCTCTCTTTGCCTTACAAAAATTCGTATACGAATTTTTTATGGATAGAGATAAACAGTGTTCATCGATGTTCTTCACGCAGGAAAAACCACAAGCGGTTTTTCTATTTGAAGTTCTTGTGCAAACACTGTGTTACTTCGCTTAGGAAAAATCATAAACGATTTTTCTGAGTTCATGCTAAAGTGCTAACTAAATGATTAATATATAACGGAAAATACAGCAAGGAGAAATGGTGATAGGTATGGCTACGGTTACTCCTATGATGCAGCAGTACTTGGATATTAAGGAGCAATATAAGGATTGTATACTGTTTTTCAGGCTTGGCGATTTTTATGAAATGTTCTTCAGAGATGCTGAAGTTGCCTCAAAAGAACTTGAAATAACACTTACAGGTAAAGATTGTGGTTTAGAGGAACGTGCGCCCATGTGCGGCGTTCCTTTTCATGCTGCCGATGTTTACATATCACGACTTGTTTCGAAGGGTTTTAAAGTTGCTATCTGTGAACAGGTTGAAGATCCAGCCCTTTCTAAGGGGTTAGTTAAGAGAGATGTTGTAAGGGTGGTAACCCCGGGTACAGTAACTGACATGTCTATGCTGGATGAAAGAAAAAATAATTATCTGATGTCAATATGCAGAAACGGTAATTTTTATGGTCTTGCTGCAGTTGATATTACAACCGGGGATTTTTACGCCACAAGGATAACCTGGGGCAACACAAAAGGTAAGCTGCTTGATGAAATTGCAAAGCTGATGCCCTCAGAACTGGTAGTGAACAGCGAATTTAATGAAGACAAGGATTTGCTTGCACAGATAAACCTGAGGTTCAACATATACATATCTTCCTTTGATAATTGCAGTTTTGAGTATGGAAATGCTAAGGAGACACTTGTAAGCCATTTTGAGAAGCTGTCCATCAATCTTTCTGAATATGATATTTCCATAAATGCTTCAGGTGCCCTTCTGAAATATCTGGATATGACCCAAAAGGTTAATCTTAGTCACATTCAGAATTTTAATTCCTACAATATTGAGGAATATATGATTCTCGATGCAGCGACCAGGAGAAATCTTGAGTTGACTGAAACCATGAGAGAAAAGTCCAAAAAGGGATCACTTTTGTGGGTTCTGGATAAAACCATGACTTCCATGGGCGGAAGGCTATTAAGAAAATGGATAGAACAGCCGCTTGTTAACATTGGTGATATTCAGCAAAGACTAAACGCAGTGGACGAGCTCAGAAATAAATTCATGGCACGAATGGAAATCAGAGAAATGCTCCGCAGAGTGTATGATATAGAACGTCTAATGGGAAAGGTCGTACTGGGCAGCGTAAACTGTCGTGATCTGATTGCTTTAAAAAACTCAGTCAGTCAAATACCGTATATAAAAAATACAATTGAAGATTTTGAAGCTGATTATAACAAGTATTGCTATGAGCAAATGGATACTCTTGAGGATGTATGTCAACTGATAGATGCTGCCATAATTGATGACCCTCCCATCACCATAAAGGAAGGCGGAATAATTAAAACCGGCTATAATATGGAGGTGGACAAGCTAAGACAGGCCTCCATACAAGGTAAAGACTGGATTGCAGCTCTGGAAGCAGATGAGAAGGAAAAGACAGGAATTAAAAATTTAAAGGTTGGTTTCAACAGAGTTTTCGGATACTATATTGAGATTACAAAATCAAACTTACCGCTTGTACCTGAGACTTACATAAGAAAACAGACTCTGGCAAACTGTGAAAGATATATAACACCCGAACTAAAGGAAATTGAAGACAATATTCTCGGTGCAGAGGAGAAAATTGTTCAGCTGGAGTACAGCTTGTTTCTTGAAGTAAAGGAAGCTGTTGCAGCACAGCTTACAAGAATTAAAAACACCTCGAAGGCTCTTGCGGAACTTGATGCTCTGGCATCACTTGCCGAGGTGGCAGACAGGGAAGGCTATTGCATGCCCGAGGTTACTGCTTCAGATGAGATAAGTATTGTTGATGGAAGACATCCGGTAGTTGAAAAAATGATTGATAAGAGCAGTTTTGTGCCAAACGACACACTTCTTGATATGAGTGAGGACAGACTTGCCGTTATAACCGGTCCAAACATGGCCGGCAAGTCCACCTACATGAGGCAGACTGCTTTAATTGTACTTATGGCACAAATAGGCAGCTTTGTACCTGCAGCTTCTGCCAAAGTAGGTCTTGTGGACAGAATATTTACCAGAGTCGGTGCATCGGACGACCTTGCATCAGGACAGAGCACCTTTATGGTGGAAATGTCAGAGGTGGCAAATATTCTGTTGAATGCTACCAGCCGCAGTCTGCTGATATTGGACGAAATAGGACGTGGAACCAGTACTTTTGACGGTCTGAGTATAGCCTGGGCGGTGATAGAGTATATCGTAAGCAAGGAAAATCTTGGCTGCAGGACACTTTTTGCTACTCACTATCATGAGCTTACAGAACTTGAGGGTAAGCTCACCGGAATAAAGAACTATTGCATAACTGTTAAAGAAAAAGGCGAGGATGTCATATTTCTGCGCAAAATTATCAGAGGGGGAGCTGACGGCAGCTACGGTATACAGGTAGCGAGACTTGCGGGCGTGCCTTTGCCGGTAATAGACAGGGCCAAGGAAATCCTTAAGGAGCTGGATGATGCCGATATAAGCAAAAATGGTAAGGCACGCAGGACGAAAAAGCAGGTGGAGGGTCAGCTTGACCTTTTTGCCGCCGCAGCGAAAGCGTCAGCCCACAATGAAATACTTGAGGAAATTAAGAAAATAGATATTTCGAGGCTGACGCCTATAGATGCGATGAATGTTCTATATGAGCTTCAGCGCAAGATGAATATATTGCAATAATAAAGAGCAACGGGCACTTATTTTGGAGGTTATAATGGGGCGCATAATTGTACTTGATGAAAATACATCAAATAAAATAGCGGCAGGAGAAGTGGTTGAAAAGCCTGCATCTGTTGTAAAAGAGCTTGTTGAAAACTCCATAGATGCCGGTGCAACCAGCATCACAATTGATATCAGGAATGGTGGAATCTCTTATATCAAAGTTACAGATAATGGCGGCGGTATGGATGCTGATGATGTTGAAATAGCCTTTGAACGTCATGCAACCAGTAAAATTAAGCGTGCTGAAGACTTGGATTCAATTGTAACCATGGGTTTCAGAGGAGAAGCACTTGCAAGTATTGCTGCTGTTTCTTCGGTGGAGCTTCAGACAAGAACAGCGCAGCACACTTACGGAATGTATGTACATATAAGTGGCGGCACCTTTAAAGAAGTTAGGCAGACAGGATGTCCTGTCGGCACGACATTTATTATTAAAGACCTGTTTTTCAATACACCGGCACGTTACAAATTCCTGAAAAAAGATTCTACAGAAGCGGGATATATTTCTGATACCATATCAAGGATTGCTCTTGGAAATCCTGAAATATCTTTTAAATTAACCAGCGGTAAGACTCTGCTTTTACATACCCCGGGAAATAATGATGTAAAAAGCGCCATATACAGTATTTATGGTAAAGAGATAATCAGAGAACTCATGCAGGTTGACTACAAGGATGATAAATATCATATTAGTGGCTATGTGGGAAGACCTGAAGCGGCAAGGGCCAATCGCAATTATCAATCCCTGTACATAAATAAAAGGTATGTTAAGAGCAAGCTGGTATCTTATGCAGTAGAACAGGCTTATAGCAGTATTCTTATGAAGAACAAATTCCCGTTTTTTGTTTTGAATATTGAGCTTAACCCTTTTCTTGTTGATGCAAATGTATCTCCTGCCAAAACAGAAGTAAGGTTTGCAGAGGAGAGCTATCTTTCCAGAGCCATATATATGGCTGTTTCTAAGGCATTAAGTTCTGATAGTCTCTTCAATCCCGTTACAGTTACAAACAGGGACCGGGAGTTATTCAAGTTTAAAAACATAGAACCTAAAGCTGAATATATTCAGGAAAAGCTCATTAACAAAGAAGCTGAACTTTTAAATACTGATAAAGTTGATATTAAGCAAAAACTCGGCAGTCAAAATTCCTTCGATATACATCCCGAGCAGAAAACCGTAGCTCAGGTATTGGATAAGTCGGCTAGTAATAAGGAGAAATCAGAACTTGATATCAATGAAACGCAGCTTATCAGTCAGGCTAATTCAGCTTATTCTGCTCCAAAAGATATAAAAATAAGCGAAGAACGGGAAATTCGATTATTTAATGATGCGATGAAGCCGCTGGCAAGAGATTTGAGAAAAGAAGCTACTATTGAAAAAATAGCCGGAGCTAAATCGCAGACCGCTGAGATCGAGAAAAAGGTTAATTCTGATTTTAATTCTGGAACTTATACCACACCATCTGAACCTTCTCGAATTGACCCCATGGTTAAGGAGACAGAGAAAAAGGGTATAGCTGATGAAACTGATCTGACAGCAATGAGATACATAGGACAGGCGTTTTCTACCTATATAATGCTTCAAAATGGTGAGGAGCTTGTACTGATAGATCAGCACGCTGCTCATGAACGGATTATTTATGAAAAGTTAAAAATAAAGTACGAGGAGCAGGAGAATACCACTCAACTTCTGTTAGAACCGGCTGTTATACAGTTCCAGACTTTTGAGCTCAATGAAATTAAAGCAAAGCAGGACATGCTGACAAAAATAGGATTTATTTTTGAGGATTTTGGAAACAATTCAATTATTATTAGAGGTATACCTTATTTGTTAGAGGGCTGTTCTCCAAAGGACGTATTCCTTGAATTGACAGATAAGATGCTTTCATCTTTAAAGCCTGTGAATACTCCGCTTGCAGACGAAATTATTCATACCATTGCCTGTAAGGCAGCTATAAAGGCAAACAGGAAGCTTGACGAAAGTGAGGTTAATCGGCTATTGAAGGAACTGGCTTCTGTCGGCTCCAGGTATACCTGTCCTCACGGTCGGCCTACAATAATCCGTCTTACAAAGTACGAAATTGAAAAAATGTTTAAAAGAATAGTTTAATGCAGGAAAGGGAAAAAATGAAGGAAGTAATAGTTATTGCTGGTCCTACAGCATCCGGTAAAACAAATTTATCAATAGAACTGGCAAAGTGTCTCAATGGAGAAATAATCTCTGCTGACTCAATGCAGGTATACAAATATATGGATATAGGTACTGCAAAGCCAACAGTTGAGGAAATGCAGGGGATTAGGCATTATCTTATTGATGAAATCCTGCCTGATGAAGAATTCAATGTTGTTAAGTTTAAAGAATTGGCAGAAAAATATATTGAAGAAATTTTGGCAAAGGATAAACAACCTATTCTTGTCGGGGGTACAGGTTTGTATATAAGCTCCTTGATAAACAATATTAATTTCAGTGAAACAGAGACAGATTGGGAGCTGCGTGAGCAATTAAACAGAGAGGCTGTAGAAAAAGGTCCTGAATTTATCCATAATAAACTAAGATTAGTTGATCCTATTTCTGCTGAAAATATCCATCCAAACAACGTAAAACGTGTTATCAGGGCTTTGGAGGTTTATTATCAGACACAGAAGCCCTTAAGCTATCATAATGAAAAATCACGTGAGGTTCCATCAAAATATAAATTCATACTTCTTGGATTAAATATGGAAAGAGAAAAGCTGTATGATAGAATCAACCAAAGAGTAGATATTATGCTGGAGAACGGTCTTGTTGAAGAGGTCAAAAGGCTTGTGGAGCTTGGCTATTCCGATGCAATAACCTCTATGCAGGGAATAGGCTATAAAGAAATTCTTTGGTATCTGAGAAATGAAATAACACTTGCTGAAGCAATAGAGCTCATAAAGAGAGAATCAAGAAGATATGCCAAAAGACAAATAACATGGTTTAAAAGAATAAATGAAATTAAATGGTTTAGTATAGATAATTTTGGAAATAATAATACTATGCTTGAAGCGGTTATATCCTATGTAAGAAGCTATAGTGCTTAGTTTTGAGGTTTGTAGTACTATTTTCTTATTGCATGTACTGGTATAATCTAGTAGAATAAGACTATATTATGTGTTCAACTATCAAAACAACTGTTTTTGGGGGCACAAAAAGCTGATTACAGTATAAAGTGTCAGCATAGAAATATATATATATAAAACAAAGGAGAGGATTTACTTTGGTAAAGAATACTATTAATTTACAGGACATTTTTTTAAATCAAGTCAGAAAAGAACATATTGCAGTTACTATTTATCTAACTAACGGTTTTCAGTTAAAGGGAATGGTTAAGGGGTTTGATAATTTTACTGTTGTTCTGGACAGTGACGGAAAACAGCAGCTGGTGTACAAACATGCAATATCAACAATAAGTCCAATGAAGGTTGTAAACCTAATTTTTAATGAACAAGTTAAAGAATAATACCAGTTCTACATAGTTTACAACTATAATTTGAAATGGTGTATGAATAAAATCAATAAACTCCTTGTTGAGTGCTAAACAATAAATAAAAACCAGCCATAAAGGCTGGTTTTTATTTATGCAATAACATTTACATTCTTCTGAATACTCCTATTACTTTTCCGATGATAGAAACATTATCCTTTACAATAATAGGGTCAAGCCTGCTGTTTTCAGGCTGCAGTCTTATATAACTTTTTTCCTTGTAAAAAGTCTTACAGGTGGCTTCATCCTCAATCAAAGCAATTACAATATCACCATTGTTGGCAGTTGACTGCTGTCTTACCAGAACAAAGTCTTTATCAAGAATTCCGGCCTCAATCATACTATCACCTTGAATTCTAAGCATGAATGCGGTACTGTTCTGAACAAAGTCAACAGGTAATGGAAAAGTATCTGTTATGTTTTCTACTGCAAGAATGGGTTGGCCGGCGGCAACCTTTCCAACTATTGGTACTTCAATCATCTCTCTGGATGAATAAAAGCCTTCGTCCCTTGTATCTTTTGATACTTTCGGTAATTTATTTGAATTATTTAATATTTTAATGGCTCTGGGCTTGGTAGGATCCTTCTGAAGCACGCCGTTGTCGGTTAACTTCTGAAGATAGGCGTGTACAGTAGAGGTAGACTTAAAACCAACCGCAGCACAAATTTCTCTGACCGATGGGGGATATCCGTTTTCATGTACACATCTATTGACGTAGTCAAGAATTTCCTGCTGCTTTGTAGAGTTCTTTTTAGCCATAAAAACCTCCTGAATTATGTAGTTTTCTTGGTTAGTATAGCATATAAATTTCCAAAAAGCAAACGAATGTTCGAAAATATTTTATAAATCTATTGACAAAAAGAACAAATGTTCGGTATTATATAAATATAAAGAACGGATGTTCGGGAGGTTGTTTATGAATAAAAAAAGATACCATTTAAAAAACAGAACAAGATTTTTCTGCTTCATATTCGTGATTTCTCTCGTAATATTTATAACGGTTTATACTGCAAATGTTTCAGGCTATCATGAGCAAGAATATGTATCAGTGACGGTGAATTCAGGTGATACCTTATGGTCAATTGCAGAGCGTTATTGCGATGAAAATAATGACATTCGAAAATATATATATGATATTAAAGACATCAATAATTTGGATTCGGGTTTTCTTATAGCTGATACATCTATTTTGATTCCTATTAATTAGTATTGTATTTTTTGACAAAACACTTTGAAGGGTCCTTTTATTTGACAATTGGATACTGCGGTAGTATTATAGATGCTGTGTTTATCAAGCTTTACTTAATTGCTTTGGAGGTATCTGATAAATGTCAGCAAATTATTTGACTGTGAGTTTTATAATATGTATAGTAATGTATTTTACAGGAGCAGTCTCTTCACTTCTTACATATACCCGACCTAGGATCTCAAATATGTTATCAAACATTTTTGCAGCAATTTCCGGGGCTGTGTTAAGTATATCAATGGTATTTAAACTACTATCAGAAAACGAACATATAATCAATGTAAATCTTCATAACAACATCCCTTTTATGAGCTTTAAGTTTAGAATAGATAATCTTTCAGCTTTTTTTCTTTTATTAATAGGCATTATAACATTGATTGTATCAATTTATTCCATTACATATATGAAGAGATTCTTTAATATTAAAAATGTTGGTGTATTCGGTGCATTTTATAATTTATTTATATTGTCTATGGTCATGTTAGCCACCAGTAACAATATTCTATTATTTCTTGTTTTCTGGGAACTAATGTCACTGCTATCATATTTTCTTGTAATATATGAGCATGAAAAGGAAGCAGTTCAAAAAGCGGGAAAAACATATATTATTATGACTTATGCGGGTACAGCATTTATAACTGCTGCATTCCTGCTTATTGCAAATTTTACAGGAAGCTTTGAATTTTCAGCTGTCACGTCATCGCTGATCCCATCTAACTACGCAAATCTAATTTATTTATTCCTACTTTTAGGTTTCGGGACTAAAGCCGGTATAATTCCTATGCATATATGGCTTCCTTATGCTTATACCGAAGCGCCTGGAAATGTTGCAGCAATAATGTCTGCAGTAATGAAAAAGATGTCCGTTTATGGGCTCCTGAGAGTAATATTCTTCATATTACCCGACAATGCTATGTGGTGGGGTGTTCTTACTTTAATCGTAGGAACAATTTCTGCTGTATTCGGAATAGCTTATTCTGTGGCTTCCACTATTAATATAAAAAGACTTCTTTCCTATTCAAGTATAGAAAATATGGGAATTATCTTCTGCGGTATGGGGATAATGCTTATCGCGAAAGCTTCGGGAAACACCTTCCTGCTTTCACTGGCTCTGACAGCAGTACTGCTTCATACCTTAAATCATGCATTATTTAAGTCCTTATTATTTATGGGAGCCGGGGCAGTTCATTATAGTACGGGCACAAGAAACATGGAAAGGCTGGGAGGGCTTATAAAGAAGATGCCTTTGGCTGCGGTCTTTATTTTTATAGGCTGTCTGGCAATTTCAGCAGTTCCTCCTTTTAACGGTTTTGCAAGTGAGTTTATAGTTTTTCAGTCTGTTATAAACAGTATTATATGGTTTTTACCATCAGGTCAGTATTCAATGGTTATACTTTTTGTGATTGTAACTGCATTCCTTGCCATAACCGGAGCACTTGTTGCGTATAGTTATGTTAAATTCTTTGGTATAACTTTCCTTGGAATGCCGAGAAGTACTGAAGCTGAAAGTGCTGTAGAGCCAGGAAAACCAATGCTCTTTGCTTTAGGAGCTGCTGCTCTGTTGTGCGCTGTTCCGGGTATTTTCCTGAAGAATGTTATTAAATTAATTGATAATGTATCTGTTGAACTTGTTAAGGTTAAACTCCTTTCAACAGATTGGTCCATATCAAAGTTCCTTCATTATCCTTTGGATAATAGCGGTATGAATATTTCCTTTGGTCTTCTAGCGGTTATAATATTGATTTTTTCTGCCTTGGTGTTTATCTTTGTGCTGGTAATGAGAAAACGAACTTCTGTACAGAAATACAATACTTGGGACTGTGGTTTTACAAAGTTAAATCCAAAAATGCAATACTCTGCAATCGGGTTTTCAAAATCTGTCAGGATTATATTCAGAGGATTATTTAAACCTAATAGAGAGTTGGTTGTTACCGAGGGCTCGGGACCATATTTTATTAAAAAGGCAAACTATTCTCTTTCAACTGAAAAGGTTATTGAGAAATACTTATATAAGCCTTTTATACTTGCACTCGTAAATTTCTCAAGGAAAACAAGATTTAAAATTCAGACGGGGAGTATACACACATATTTGATGTACTTTTTCTCTGTTTTAATATTAATGCTTTTGTATTACTGTTTTATCGCTTAATCCCTTAAACTTTACTATTTACTTATTAGGGGTTTTATTTATAGGAAATATAAATTAATGTGTTTTTCTTGTTTTTTATGTTTATTTTTTAGAATCTTTATTTAAAGGATTGATTATATGTTTGAATCAGTAATTAAACTTATATTACAAATTATAATTACATTATTGATTGCTCCTTTTTTTACGGGAGTTATCAGAAAGATGAAGGCTAAAGTCCAGCATAGAATTGGTGCATCGGTCATTCAGCCCTATTATGATCTGATTAAACTATTAAAGAAAGATCTGGTTGTATCTGAAACCGCTTCTTGGATTTACAATCTTGCACCTTATGTTTATTTTATTACGTCAGTAGCAGCTATGAGTTGTTTACCGATAATAAGAAGCTTAACAGGTTTTTCGTTTTATACGGACTTATTAATAGTTGTGTATCTATTTGTTGGCGGAAGAGTTTTTATGACTTTGGCAGGGCTTGACACCGGAAGTACTTTCGGTGGAATGGGAAGCAGTAGAGAATTACTGGTTTCTGCCCTCATTGAACCTGCATTGTTTATAGCAATAATTACAGTAAGTATCAGAACCGAAATTGCCTCAACGAATATTTCTTCAATATATAACTATGCTGCAGCTCACGCTGAATCATCATTTACTCCGATGAATATATTATTATTTGCCAGCATGCTGTTGATTCTTATTGCCGAGTCCTCCCGAATACCGGTTGACGATCCGGCTACTCATTTAGAACTCACTATGGTACATGAGGCAATGGTTCTGGAATACTCTGGCAGACATTTAGCCTTTATAGAGATGGGTACTTACATTAAGCAGCTTGTTTTTATGACGTTTATTGCTAATGTATTGATTCCCGTCGGTTTTGGAGTGGAAAATATTTTAATTGGGTTTGCAATTTATTTTATAAAGATCCTGCTAATAACATTAATTGTAGGCTTAATAGAATTAAATACAGTTAAATTCAGGCTGTATAGTATTCCTAATTTTGCTGTTATTGCGCTGATTATATCAGTACTTGGTTTTTTAACAGGGTATGTCCTTAAATAAAAATCAGTATATTACTTAAAAAGGAGCATGGTTATGTATCACAATGCGTTAAACCTGATGTCAATTTTGATTTTGATTTCGGCTTTTGCCCTTATTGCAAATAAGCGTCAGAATTCATATATACCTACATTCAGATTTCAATCGATATTACTGGCAGGGATATCGCTTTTGGTATCAATCAGGGGAATGGTAATCTCAAAGAAGTTTGATGAAGTTATTATTATGTTTGTACTTATTGTAGTATTTAAGGTTGTGATTATTCCCATGTATATGAAGAGAACGGTTGAAAAAGTTGAGTATAAAGTAGAAAAGGATTTTTTTATTAACATTCCTTTGTCAATGATAATCTGTTGCGGTTTGGTTGTGTTAAGCTGGTATGTTATATATCATATTGGTGGAATAAATGATAATGCCGCGAAGAATTATTTGATTTATTCCTTTTCAGTTGTATTGCTCGGACTGTTTTTCATGATAAGCAGAAAAAAGGCAATAGGGCAGATTATTGGTTTTCTTGTTATTGAAAATGGTATGTTTCTGGCTGCAATGCTTACAACAGAAGGAATGCCGATGATAGTAGAACTTGGACTATTCTTTGACCTCCTTACTGCGTTTATAATCATGGGTATATTTGTTTTCAAAATTAATAATACCTTTGAAACTATTGATATCAATAAGCTGAAAAACTTGAAGGGTTAAGTTTTACACAATTATGTTGAGTGAAATATCTTGGAGGATGAAATGAATTTAGCATTCTTGGCTATACCTGCAATTTCTGCAGGCTTAGTATGGACAAACCGGAACAAGTTGATAATCCACCTGACAAATCTTGCGGGAGCGGGAGGTTTATTAGTTTTATCAATTATTGCTCTGATAAAAGTAAACATCTCAGGGAGCATTACCACTACAGGTTTCTTTAAGGATATATTTTATATTGATTCTTTAAGTGTATACATATTATTTATAACAACACTTGCGTTCTTTCTTGTATCTCTATATTCCATAAGCTACTTCGGTGAAGAGCTAAGGAGAAAGGTTATAACTCTTACAAAACTTAAGTTGTTCTACTGCTTATCAAACGCCTTTGTTTTATCAATGATATTGGCTCTGACAGTTCAGAATATGGGAGTTATGTGGATTGCAATTGAAGCAACTACTCTTGCTTCTGCTTTTCTTGTAGGCTTCTATAATAATAAAAAGGCTATAGAAGCAGCATGGAAATACCTTATAATTTGCTCTGTTGGTATAGCCTTTGCTCTGCTCGGGATTATTCTTCTATATTATTCTTCCACAGTAGAACTTGGTGGAAACAAGATAGTGGGGCTAAGTTGGAACTATCTTCTTAAAAATGCTTCGGCGCTTGACCCAAGCATACTGAAAATATCCTTTATATTTATACTGATAGGCTTCGGCACCAAGGTTGGTTTTTCACCTATGCATACCTGGCTGCCAGATGCTCACAGTCAAGCGCCATCACCTGTCAGCTCGCTGCTGTCAGGAGTTCTGCTGAATACTGCAATGTACGGTATTATAAGGGTTATGTCCATTGTGAATAAGAGTCTGGGTAGCAGCGGTTATACAGGAAACCTTCTCATGCTGCTTGGAATATTATCCGTATGTACTGCTGCCATATTTGTTCTCGTACAGCAGGATTATAAAAGAATACTTGCTTATTCAAGCATAGAGCATATGGGGATTATTGCATTGGGATTGGGCATATGTACGCCGGTAAGTATTTTTGCTGCGCTTTATCATACCTTTAATCATGCAATGACGAAGTCCATGCTTTTTATTGCTACAGGTAATGTTTATCTTAAGTATCACACAAAAAAGATATCAAGTATAAAAGGTCTCATAAAAATTATGCCAGTTACAGGGGTGGTTTTTGTACTTGGTGCCTTCGCAATAACGGGCATGCCTCCCTTTGGAGTATTTATGAGTGAATTTAATACTGTTGCAGCCGCAATATTTTCAAAGCATTATGTAATTGCCGTATTACTCCTGATTTTTCTCGCAGCAGTATTCGGAGGTTTTACAAAGCAGCTGGGAAAGATGTTCTATGGTAGGAACAACAATCCTGAAATAAGAAAAGGCGAGCTTGATAGAATCGGTCCTGCGGTACTAATTATTCTATTAACTATTACATTATTGCTGGGGGTATATATACCGGGCCCTTTGAAAGCATTAATGGACAATGCAACTGATATAATCTTGGGAATGGGGGGGAAGTAAATGGTTTCTGAAGCAGTCTTTGAAGCAATTAACAGACTACTATCGAAATGGATTTTAGACAGTAAACTTTATAATGAAAATGAAATCTACACTGAGGTTGCCCCTGAAGATATAAAGGATGCATGTTTAAATGTATACAGTAATATTGATTGCGTGCTAGTCAATTTATTCGGAAATGATATAGCCCTTTCTGAAAGAATAATCGTTTATTACACATTTTCAGTAAGATCTTCAAACACTCTGATTACTCTGTTTACAAAAGTGGAAAAGGCTGAAGAAATGCAGCTGGATTCGCTTTCCGGTGATATTCCTTCCTCCGCTTTTTATGAAAGGGAAATTCAGGATATGTTTGGTATTAGATTTAAAGGAATTTGTGATAACAGAGTTTTAGTTCACCACGGTAATTTTCCTCAGAAGGTCTTTCCTTTAAGAAAAGATTTTAAAGTTAATACAAAACTGGCTTTTGAAAAAAATGAACTGGAGTTTGCTAGTGTTACAGGAACCGGAGTATTCGAAGTACCGGTTGGGCCTGTTCATGCAGGCATAATCGAACCTGGTCATTTCAGGTTCAGCGTTGCGGGTGAACCTATCATAAATCTTGAGGCTAAACTTTACTATGTTCATAGAGGTTTGGAAAAGCTAGCTGAAAATGAAAATTATATGAAAGTACTTCTTTTTTCAGAACGTATATCGGGAGATGAAACCTATACAAACTCTCTGGCATTCAGTCAGGCTATCGAAAAACTGTCAGGTATCACATACCTTCCTGAAAGGGCGGTTTACTCCAGAGTAGTTTTTGCAGAGCTGGAAAGAATTTGTGCCCATTTAGGAGATATTTCGGGCTTATGTGTTGATACAGCATACATTTTCCCGGCAGGTCAGTTTGCTATGATGAGACGATGGATTCTGATACTATGTGAACAGCTGACCGGCAGCAGATTTTTAAGGAATTCAAACAAACCGGGTGGCTTACGCCGTGATTTTATAAGGAATAATGAGAAAATAATACATGAATGTATTGATAAGCTTGAGAAAGAGTTTAAGGAAACAGTCTCAATAATTAAAAATAACGGTATGTTCATTGACAGAGTGGAGCACACAGGTATTTTGACTCATGAGATAGCTGCTGATCTTAATGCGGTTGGTCCGGGAGGCAGAGCCAGCGGAGTTAAAACAGATGTAAGAAAGGAATTTCCTTACGCAGCTTATGATAAGCTGAAATTCAGTATTCCGGAACATACAAACTGCGATGTTAACTGTAGAATGAACGTTAAAATAGAGGAAGTATTTGAAGCTATTTCTTTAATCCGGCAGGCTCTTGAAAAAATGCCTGAGGGAGGTCCTATAGCAGTTGAAATAGGAGAACTGAAGCCTTATGTTTATGCTTATGGGATGACAGAAGCTCCCAGAGGAGAAAATATACATTTTGTTATGACAGGTGAAAACAATACCATATTGCGTTATAAAGTCAGAACCCCATCGTTCTGTAACTGGCCTGCTCTTTGCCATGCAGTAAGGACAAACACCTTAACAGATTTTCCGTTGATTAACAAAAGCTTCAATTTATCTTATGCGGGAAATGATTTGTAATTGTATACTGATGAGTTGGATTACTAATGCCATATTATCAATATAGTGGAGGTTATTATGCATAACATAGTAAAAAAGATGTTTCAGCATGGTACGGTAACAGTTGATTATCCTAAAAAACCAATAAAAAGTTCATTTATAACCGGTTCTCCGGATTTTGATTATAATAAATGCAAGCGCTGTATGAAATGTAAAAGCACTTGTCCTACAGGGGCCATAGTGTTTGTACACAATGACAAGGAAAAATCCAAGTCTCCGGCAGTTAATCTTGATGAATGTATATTTTGCCGCTTTTGCGAAGAGAATTGTCCCGAGGGGGCCATTACTCTTTCAAATAAGTTTGAACTTGCCCAGAAGAGCAGAGAAGCCTTACGTGTAACTCCTGTTTTAATCAAGGAGGATGAAATCAACGGTCTTGATTATGAACTTCTGGGAAAGCAGTTGAAGGAACAAGTATATTCGAAATTCGGCAAGAGTCTGCATATCAGAGAAGTTGACGCAGGCTCATGTAATGGCTGTGATTATGAAATCAATGCACTCAGCAGCCCCTACAATGATATTGAGCGCTTCGGAATTCACTTTGTAGCTTCTCCGAGGCATGCTGATATGCTTCTTGTGACTGGCTGTGTTACAAGAAATATGGAGGAAGCGCTTATCAAGACCTATAATGCAGCGCCTTCGCCCAAGCTTGTGGTAGCAGTGGGTGCTTGCGCGTGCAGCGGTGGTATATTCAAGAACAGCTATGCCGGTAGAAATGGTATAGACAATGTTCTGCCTGTTGATGTGTATATACCGGGTTGTCCCCCTAGGCCTCAGGCAATAATTTATGGTATACTTAAAGCAATTGGAAGAATGTAATAATTTCTTTTAGTAGAATTTAAATATTTAAGCGTATTGAAATTAACAGGAGAGTTTTATGGCCGAGCAATGTGAGCTTTATGACAGAACGTGTATAGACTGCGGTGAGTGCGATTTGTGTGATCTCGATCGGAATAAACACTGCGATGATTGCGGAAGATGTATAGAGGAGCCTGAAGATTATAGAAGCATAAGTATCGAAGACTTCTTCAAACAAAATGTTACTAAGGAACAGTTAAAAAGGATGGAAAAAAAGCTGCTGGACAGACAGAGTGAGATGGAAGAAAGTCTCGAAGACAAAAAGCCCGATAATATAAGGACCTCTCAAAAGAAGAATTCAACCGGGCAAAATAGCAGTCAGGAATAGAATTGGAGGTTTTTCCTTACCGGAAAGGTTAAATAAACAATGAGTAATGAGATTTACCTTGACAACAGTGCAACCACAAAGCCTTACGACGAGGTGGTTGATTATATAGTAGAAGTGAGCAGAAAGTATTATGGAAATCCATCTTCTCTTCACAATAAAGGCATAGAAGCTGAAAACTTAATAAAAAAGGCTAGATTTCAAATAGCCAATGTTTTAAAAGCAGATTCAAAGGAGATAGTATTTACTTCTGGCGGAACTGAATCAAATAATATGGCTATTCTTGGCTATCTTCGAGGTAATCCCAGAGCCGGAAAACACATAATTACCAGTGAAATTGAGCACCCATCGGTACTTGAGGTGTTTAAGCAGCTTTCTAAAGAAGGGTATCGTGTAGATTATATTCCTGTAGACAATCACGGGATAATTAAGCTGGAGGCATTAAAAAAGGTTGCTGACAAGGAAACAGGTCTGTTTAGCTTTATGCTTACAAACAATGAGGTTGGTTCGATTCAGCCTGTTTCAGAAATCAATAAAATAAGAAAAGAAGTATGTCCTTCAGCTATTATTCATATTGATGCTGTTCAGGCTTTTTGCAAAACACAAATATATCCGGCAATTATGAATATTGACTTATTATCGGTCAGCTCACATAAGATACATGGTCCCAAAGGAATAGGTGCTCTCTATATTAGAAAAGGCATAAGAGTAAAACCTCTTTTACTTGGAGGAGGGCAGGAAACCGCACTAAGGTCAGGTACTGAAAACGTACCGGCAATTTGTGGGTTTGGTCTGGCTGCTGAATTGATCTCTGGTAAGATGGAGGAAAACAATAAGAAGGTCTCAGCCTTAAGAAAGTATTTTGTTGAAACGATTCGGGAAAATTTTAAGGATGCTGTAATAAACTCCTCAGAGGATGCACTCCCTTATATTGTTAATGTTTCATTTCCAAACTTAAAGTCGGAAGTACTACTGCACCATCTTGAACAGAAAAATATATATGTATCAACCGGTTCTGCCTGCTCTTCACATAAGAGCAGTAACAGTCATGTGCTAAAAGCAATGGGTGTACCGGCAGGATACATTGATGGTGCCATTCGTTTCAGTTTCTCATCAGCAAACACGGAGGAAGAACTTAAAACAACCGTTGAAGCGCTGAAAGAAATCATACCTGTAATAAGTATCAAGCGTAGAGGAAGAGTCTGATTTATTGATAATCGGATAACCATACTAATAAAAAATAGTCTTGATGGAATAATTTAAAGAAGTTAAATAAAAAATCTTAGCAGGATAGCATAAAAAAGCTAAATTAATGTAATATATAAGCCTCGGGAGGGTTAAATGAAAAAAATAATATTGGTTAGATATGGAGAAATAATACTTAAAGGACTAAATAGACCGGTTTTTGAAGACAAGCTCATTGGAAATATAAAAAGTGCGGTGTTAAAAGCCGGAAATGCCAGAGTATTTAAATCTCAAGGGAGAATTTATATTGAGCCGTTGGTTGAAGAGTATGATTTTGACTATGTACTCGAAAAGATAACAAAGATTTTCGGTGTAGTTTCGGTCAGTCCTGTATGGAAAATAGATACTGATTATGAACAGATAAAAGGAACAGCACTGAAAGTTGCAACAGAACTTAAAGAAAATGGATGTAAAACCTTTAAGATAGAGACAAAGAGAGGTAATAAAAACTTTCCGATGCAGTCACCTGAAATAAGTGCCGATGTCGGGGGATTTATACTTGAAAATATACCGGGCTTAACCGTTGATGTAAAAAATCCTGATTTTACTATATATCTTGAGGTAAGGGAAAGCTCCTATGTCTATTCCAAAATTATAAAAGCTCACGGTGGAATGCCAATTGGATCAAATGGAAAGGCTATGTTGCTGCTATCAGGAGGGATTGATAGTCCTGTAGCCGGTTGGATGATGGGCAAAAGAGGTGTGGAAATAGAAGCAGTTCATTTTTACAGTTATCCTTACACCAGCGAAAGAGCCAAACAAAAGGTTGTTGACCTTGCTCAGATTTTATCCGGGTACTGCGGAAAACTCAGGCTTCATGTTGTACCGTTTACAGAGATTCAGTTAGCAATAAATGATAATTGTCCTGAGGATCAGCTTACTATTATTATGAGACGTATAATGATGAAAATCGCTGAGATAATAGCACGAAAAACTGATTCAATGGCACTTATTACCGGGGAAAGCATGGGGCAGGTTGCAAGTCAGACAATGCAGAGTCTTTACTGTACAGATTCTGCTGTTAATATGCCTGTTTTCAGGCCGCTTATAGGAATGGATAAAGTTGAGGTTATCGATATAGCAAGAAAAATTGATACCTTTGAAACGTCAATTCAGCCTTATGAGGACTGCTGTACAGTGTTTGTGGCTAAACATCCGCAGACAAAGCCAAAGCTTGAAAAGATTATGAAGTCTGAACAGGCTGTAGATTTTGAACCAATGATTCAAAAGGCTGTTGAAGATACAGAGGTAATTGTATTGAAGCCTTAAAGGTTTAAAGTACTTAAGTTAAATGTATTAAACTATAGAGTTCTTAACTTAAATATTATTGCAACTAGTATTGATTTAAATAAAAACACACTAATTACTCAACATTTACTTAAAACAGCTGTCCGCCATCCATATAGAACAGCTGTTTTAATCTATTAGTTTTTAGATATTGGATAAAAATGTTCAAGCAAACATTTTAGTTAATGTATAATAGATTTCATTAGTTTAAAGTAAGAAAATATGATATAGTAAAATTAATGGATCGGTAATCACTTATTTTAACTGGTTTATTGATTTAAGGAGGTTTAGCAATTTATGAGTCACACATTGACAGAAGAGAATATTAAGAAATTACAGGAAGAATTAGAATACAGAATGACAGTAAAGAGGGCCGAGATAGCCCGGGACAAGCTTATTGCTGCAGAACATGGAGATAGATCAGAAAACGCTGAATATAAGGAAGCCTGCGAGAGATTCACAGCAAATGATAACAGAATTCAGGAGCTGCTCACAATAATTTCTACTGCAATAGTGGTGGAAAGCACTACTCAGGATAAGTCTGTTCTGGGAATCAACAGTAAAGCAAGAATTAAGTTTATTGACGATCAGGATGAAGACGTAATCACACTGGTTACAACAATGGACAGTGATGTTTCAAAAATGAAAATCAGTATTGAGTCAGATCTGGGAAAAGCATTATCCGGTAAAAAAGCCGGTGATATAGTAGAGGTTAATGCCCCAAGCGGAAAGTACTCTGTTGAGATATTAGAGATATTGTAATATGTGTGATGGTTGAAAAACAGCCTATGGAAATGTTTATGGTAAAAGCAAGGGTTTAAATTTATCAAAATAGCATCAAAGCATCTTTCTGATTTCAGAACAGGATGCTTTTTTCTTTCTGTTAATAAAATTATTAATCGGCTATTTATCTTTTTAGTATTCCATTTCATGGTAAAACAATATAAAATACTTTATATTAATTGTTAATACAGTTAATTGAATAAACTTCCGTACTCAGCTAATTAATTATTCGGAAGTTTATTTAAATAAATAACCGAAAGGAATAATTATAATGGTAGACGTAAATAAACCTGTTACCAATCCATCAGTTGTGCTAGCCATAAAAAATATGCAGGAAAACAACACAAGCTTTAATCAGGCTCAGTTTATAGCAGAAGTAATGAAGGCTCATTTTATCTCACCGGTAAGCATTTTTCCTCTGCCGGAACCTTCTGATGCCGAAGGTAAAGTTGTGCTAAAAGAAAAAACAACAATTAATTTCAACATAATTGAAAATACTGCTAATCAAAAGTTCTTTATGGCTTTCACTGATTGGGAAGAATTGAGTAAGTGGCACAAAAGTGAAAATCAGCAGACCTTGATAATGACCTTTGATGACTATGCAGCTATGGTTCTTGATGAAAATGGGAATTCAGATGGATTTGTAATTAACCCATTCGGCGGAAATATTATTTTTAGTAAAGATATGATAAAGGACTTGAAGCTGGAAAAAGATAGACGTGAAAATGGGGGTGTCGTTCCACAGGTTATATCAAAAGATACATCCGTTAAAATAGGTGAGCCCTCAATATACCCTTACGAAATGGTAAAGGCTATTTCAGGTTATTTGAAACAGAATAAAAATGTTCAAGCAGCATACCTAAAGCTTATGCTCAAGGAAGGTGAAGAAAGCTACCTTGTTATTGTAGACTTTACCGGTGATAGAAGGCAACTTTTTGACGGGATTGCCAAGGTTGCTATACCTCATTTGAAAAATATGTTTATTGATATGGTTCCTTTTGATTCAGATTTTGGTAAAAATGCCGCTAATAATACCCAACCATTTTACAAAAGAAAAACGCTTGGGATTTTCTAATATAGAAAGGATAAATATATGCTTGATTGTCATATTCATTTGGAAAGAGGTCCTTATACAATAAGCTGGCTTGAGGAGTTTGTTAAGACTGCCGTCAAGCGAGGACTCCATGAAATATATCTATTGGAACACAGCCATAGGTTTATTGAGTTTTCTCAAATGTATAAATCAATTATTGAATACAGCAGTTATCAAAAAGAATGGTTCTTAAGTAGAACAAGGGATAACCGGTCAATTAAGGAATATATTGTATTTATTGAGAAGGCGAAAACCTTAGATCTTCCCATTAAAATTAAGTTCGGATTGGAAGTATGCTATTTTGAAGAGCATGAGAAATTAATTAAATCTATAGCTGAATTATATCATTTCGATTTTATTACAGGTTCAATTCATTGGGTAGATGGCTTCGGCTTCGACCACAAAAAAGAGTTGTGGAATGATAACAATGTTAATCGGATCTATAAACGCTATTATGAATTAATGCTAAGGTTGGTCAAAAGCGATTTGTTCTCCGGTTTAGCACACCCGGATAGTATTAAGGCCTTTGGACATAAGCCAACCTTTGATGTGGAAACAATATACTCAAAGTTAGCAGACACACTTCTGGAGCATGATGTATACGCTGAACAAAGCGGAGGCCTGCATCTGAACTACAGCAGAGAATGTGAGCTTGGAATGAATGGATTGCTGCTGCGGACTTTTATTAATAAGGGAGTCAGACTGCTTACCGCTTCTGATGCCCACAGACCGGAAGATGTGGGAGCAAATATTCCCCAACTTAATAGTATAATTGAAAACTGTATTAGTACAAAACAATCTTACAGAGTAGGTATTTAGGTGGAAAATCGGGTATTTGAAGATAAAAAAATCAAATAAGAACAAAAGAACCGAGGAATAAAATGAACGAATATATCGAGATTAAAGGCGCAAGAATACATAATCTTAAGAATATTAATGTTAAAATACCGCGAAATAAATTAACAGTAATAACAGGTGTATCAGGCAGCGGAAAATCAAGTCTGGCCTTCGATACTCTCTATGAAGAAGGTAAGCGCCGCTACCTGATGTTCTCAGGAACACAATTTATGGTTGAAAGCGTTTCAACTTTTGACAGCATTACAGGTCTTTCTCCGACTGTGGCTGTTGAGCAGAGAATTATAAGACAGTCAAATCCTAGAAGCACAGTTGGAACACGTACAAAAATCAGCAATATGCTTGCAATACTTTATGCTGCATCTGGAGTCAGATATTCTGCTTATAATGACAATTCTCCATTATCAATGGAGATGTTCCAAAAAAATTCTCCCAAAGGAATGTGCGTAAAATGCCTTGGCAAAGGAATATTAAACAACCTGGATGAGGAAAAATTGTTTTCTGATAAGACAAAACCCATTGTAGAAGTATGCTTGGGTGTAGGACGAAGAGGCTCTACCAGGAAATTGCTGGATAGCTTTTGTAAATATCATAATTTATCAATAAATCAGCAACTTAATACTTTGACAGAAGAACAACTAAATGCGCTTAAATACGGAGACGGCAAATCCTCCTTTATGGGGTTTATTCCTTGGATTTTCCATATAACAAACGGAGCTTTCAGCTCTGATGGGCGCCTGGGATATTTACTCAGGGAGGCCGGTTATTTGCAAACAATTACTTGTCCAAAATGTAAAGGAACCGGTCTCGGAGAACAGGCCATGCAAACCACAGTTGGCGGAAAAACCATTTCTGAGCTGGAAGGTATGAATATAAAGGATTTGTACTTATTTTTAAAAGACTATTCAAGTAATAAACCTTCAGAAATGTTAAGGGAAATTATATTAAAGCTTGAATGTATGGTTAATGTAGGTTTGCATCATCTGGCACTTTCACGGCCTGTGCCGACTCTTTCAGGCGGAGAGATACAGAGATTGTTTCTTGCAGCGTACATAATTGCAGAAATGGATTCAATAATATTTATATTCGATGAACCAACAATTGGTCTCCATGAAACCGAAAAGCAAAAACTTATTGAAATCATAAAATCGCTTGTTGCCCGTGGTAATACTGTTGTAGCAGTCGAGCATGATGAAAACTTTATGCGTAATGCAGATTATATTGTTGATTTAGGGCCGGAGGCAGGAAGCAACGGCGGTCAGAATATATATCAAGGGAGTTATCATGATTTTTTAAATTGCGTTAATTCAAAAACCTCTCCGTATTTGGCTAATACCTGTAAAATGCGTACTAAAGAAGTTTATAAACCAATCAATAATAAAAAACTTCTTGTCATGGAGAATGCCAATCTGCATAATCTGCGCAATGTTTCGGTACAAATACCCTTAGGGCTTATGGTAGGTGTTGCCGGGGTGTCGGGGAGCGGTAAATCCAGTTTGATTACCGATACTCTGGTTCCTAAATTAAAAGAACTCATGAAATCAAAATTTGTATTTGATACAATGAGCGGGTTTGATAGTGATAGTGAGTTTGATACAGACAGTTGGTTTGCTTCAGAAAACAGAGTGCTCAATGTAAATGAACAGGGATCAAATAACGTTATAATTAGGGGAATGGAACATATAAAAAAATGTATTATAATTGACCAGAAGCCCATAGGACGAAGCCGGACTTCTTGCCCTGCAACATATACCGGCATATTTGATCGCATCAGGAACCTTATGGCCAATACGGTTGAGGCCATTGACAAGGGTTATACTGCAGGGCTGTTCTCTCTGAACTCTGAAGGAGGCTGTAAAGTCTGTAAAGGAGAAGGAACAGTTCATTATCATGTTGGCTTTGGTAACTTTATTGACGTTCAGTGTGATGCCTGTGAAGGAATGGGATTCATTACTGAGGCTATGGAAATTAGCCTTAAAGGGAAAAATATCCGAGATATTCTTGAAATGTCGGTGGATGAAGCATCTGAGTTTTTTACAGGCATGGACAGATCAACTGAAATAGTTCTCAGGACAATTCAGCGAGTAGGAATGGGCTATATAAAACTTGGGCAGAAGACACCTACCATATCCGGTGGTGAGAGCCAAAGAATTAAGCTCGCAAAAGAACTGTCAAAAGGTAAAGATGCTAAAGACACATTATATATTCTGGATGAACCAACGACCGGTTTATCATTTTCAGACAGTGAAAAATTAATGACCCTCTTACAGGAGCTGGTTGATAAAGGGAATACGGTAATCATTACAGAGCATGACCCCTACGTTTTATCAAATTGTGATTATATAATAGAAATGGGTGTTGGCGGCGGAACAGACGGCGGTAGTATCATTGCAGCCGGTTCACCTAAAGAGCTTAAAGACAATAATAACTCTATTATAAGCAGGTATCTTAAATGAAAAGTGAATCGATAAGCGGTTTGAATAGTAATAATTCCGTAAATTATGATATCAAAAGTGATTTAATTTATAAGCTTGATGAATATATAAAGCTTAAGCACTACCGATTGGTTAACAGTGTTGTGGTTTTCAAGGATAATGCATTAATATTTGAGCGTTATTATAATAAGTTCAATGAATTAAGCAGGAATAATATTAAATCAATATGGAAAAGCATTTTGTCCATATGTATTGGTATATGCCTTGATAAGGGTTATATTAAGAGTCTTGATGCACCAATAGGTGACTATCTTAAAATTTTTAGTAAAAACATTCATCCGTATCACAGATTAATAAAGATAAGAGATTTATTAACCATGAGTTCGGGAATATACTGGAACGGTGGTATTCATTACCACTGTCCCATGCTTCAGCAGCTATTTTATTCGGAAGACTGGCTGGCTCATATAGCAGATGTTGCAGTAACAAATGTTCCGGGTACAAAGCACGTCTATAAAGAATGGGATGTCATTCTGCTTTCTGCTATTATTAACAAAGTAACAGGTATGGGAGCTTTTGAATTCTGTAATGAGTTTGTCTACAAGCCACTGGGAATCGAGAGCAGTGAATGGGGAAGGAGCTCCTGCGGAATTAATTACAATATAATTGGCGGACAGGAAGAAAAGTCAGATCTTACTGCAAAGGAACTGTCTAAAATTGGGCTGCTCATCTTAAATAACGGCCAGTGGAATAGTAAACAGATTATATCAAGTAATTATATAAGTCAGGCCGTAACACCCTCACCACAAGATAAAAATTATGGTTTCTTATGGTGGTTGTTTGAAGGAGGCTATGCCTGCAGGGGCTACGGAGGACAGGAAGTAAATGTGCTGCCTGAACAGAAGCTGGTAGCCGTTATTCAGGCAAAACCCACACCTCAGAGCAAAAGCTATGGAGATATTTTTACAAATGTAATCAGAAAAGCATTCTGCTAGCAGTAAATAGTGACTACATTATAAATATCTTTAAAATTAGGAGGGAAGTATGGATATTAAAACAATTGGACCGGATAATATACGGGATTGTGCACAACTGATGTTAAAAACCTACAATTGTGCTCCCTGGAATGATAATTGGACTTTAGAGACAGCAGAAAAGTACCTGAGTGAATTTTTTGAAACGCCGCGATTTACCGGGTTTATACTTGTACATAATGATAAAGTTGTCGGAGCAATTTGCTGTCATGAACAAACCTGGTGGACTCAAGACGAATTATACATAGATGAGTTTTTTATTTCACCAGACCACCAGAGTAAAGGATATGGGAAAGCCCTGCTGGAACATATTGAGCAATATTCAAAGGAAAGAGAACTTTCGGGCATTACACTTTTAACCAGCAGAAATGTGCCCGCTTCTGAGTTCTATAAGAAAAATGGTTTTCAGGAGCTTAAACATATAGCATTTATGTTTAAGAAAGTATAATAATTAGTATAAACCAATTTACAGCCGCTTCGGACGAGTGAATCTATTCGCCGGGGTGGCTGTTTTTTATGTTAATATCTTGTATTACACATTAATAATAGAAATAATATTTAACTCAAACTAATATTAATATTATAGAACTGATTTGCTTTGAATTAATTATTCTTAAAGATAGTAACTACACTTTGAGTACATAAAATACTTCATTTCAGAGAATAAAACTAGTTTTTCAGAAAAACAGAAAGCAGGCAAGGAAAGAATGAAGCCACTTTTGAGTAATATGCACATTAACAAAAGAGTTATTTATATATCTGTTTGTATTTTAATTATTTTGGCTGTTATATCCGGATTAATGTATTATTATAATTCAGTACGGATACTTTCATATAAGTATTTCTATAAAGGTGTTTTTATTGACGGAGTTAATGTTGCAGGGTTAACAAAGCCCGAAGCTTTGGAACTGCTAGAAAATGAAATTAATAATAATTTCAGAAAAACTTCCATTGATTTGTTCTATGAAGATAAAAAATGGACTATTTCATTGGAGGCTATAGAATTTAAATTTGAATTTGATAAGGCACTGGACAGTGCATTTAAACTTGGCCATTCAGGTGATTGGCTGAGTCGAATGAAAACCATTAGACAGCTGAAAGATACACCGATAAATCTTATTGTGACAGGCAGCTATAACAATGTCAAACTAATAAAGATACTTTCAAAAATAAAAAAGCAGATTGATTTCTTGCCAACTAACTCCACATACGAGTTTAATTATGGTAAAATATTATATACAAAGGATTCTGACGGGAGAAAGCTTGATATCGAGACCAATGTAAAACTTATTGAGGCAAGACTGCTTAATCGGGACTTCAGTGATATTTGCCTTGATGTTAACTTAATTAAACCGGCTGTAACAGTAGAAGATGTGAGGGAATTAAGAGATGTAATAGGTGTTTTTACGACGAAATTTAATGCCAACAATTCCAGTAGAGCTCATAATATTGAACTGGCGGCAAAAAAAATAAATAATTATCTCCTGCTTCCCGGAGAAGAATTTTCCATGGACAGGGCTCTTGGCCCCAGATCGTCCTCAAATGGATATATGCAGGCACCAATCATTTCACAAAACCAGATTGTGGCCGGTACGGGCGGAGGAATATGTCAGGTTGCTACCACATTATATAATGCTGTTCTGTTATCCTATCTTGATGTAACAAAAAGAGTGCATCATTCCTTGCCTCTAAGATATGTTCCACCGGGACAGGATGCAACAATTTCTGAAGGATATATCGACTTGAAATTTAAGAACAATAGGGATTATACTATTTGTATTGTTTCTGAAGTCAGAGGAGGTTATATAACAGTAAAGATTGTTGGTAGAAAAAATACCGGAGAAACATTTAATTCTGTTATAAGGCCAGTGGTAGTAGAGGAGTTTAATCCTCCTGAACCTGAATATATTATTAATAACGGACTTTCCGACAATCAGGTGAAGGTTAAAGTTAAAGAAAGAAAAGGATTAAAGGTCATAGTATACAGAGATTCTTATAATTCCAGAGGTCAATTGACTAATAGTGAAGTAATTAGCGAAGATATATATAAACCAGTACGCGGACAGCTAGCAGTCAATAGGAAAACATACGATTCACTAAAGAATAATTAAGTAAGTTTTATAAAGTCTTTTTAAAAGGACTAAAAATGTCGATAAGTTAAAAAACTTACCAAAATATATATTATATAAATACCAATAAATAGACCAAAGATAAGGGGTAGATTGTAATGAATGATTTGCTATACAACAAAAAAGTCATGTGTCCGGTATGTAACAGAGAAATAGAAGTAACGAAGGTTAAAACAAAAGGCTGTAAGGTTAAATCGAGAGATACAGATATGTGTGTACATTATGAAGACTTAAACGTATTATATTACGATGTTTGGGTTTGTGAATATTGCGGCTATGCGGCTTTACAGGACAAATTTGAAGGTCTTTTTACAAAGGATATTGCAGTTATTCGGGACAAGATTTCAAAGAACTGGGTTAGAAGAAGCTTTGTCGGTGAAAGAGATGTGGAAAAGGCCATAGAGGCTTTCAAACTCGCACTTCTTACACTAAAGGTTAGAAATGCCAAAGCCAGTGAACTTGCAAAAGTATGCCTGAGGATAGCCTGGTTGTACAGAGATAAAGAGGATTCCAAGAGGGAAACAGAATTTTTAAATTTTGCATTAAATTCTTATAATGAAGCATATTCTAAAGAAAGGTTCCCTCTGGACAAGCTTGATGAGTTTACCTGCATGTACATAATTGCAGAATTGTTCAGAAGAGTAGGGAAGTTAGAGGATTCAATTCAGTGGTTTAGTCGTATAGTATCCTCAGCACAGGCCAGAAGTAACCCAAAATTAATTGATATGGCACGTGATCAGTATCAGCTGGCAAAAGATCAGCTTGCTGAAACCAATGCCTAAAGGAGATATGTAGCTATAATGGAGGCTGGTAAAGTACCAAACGAAGTTTTGGATAAGATTGTTCTAAGTAAAATTAATAAGTTGAGGACGGATGTTATTTTAAGACCTGGAATCGGAGAGGATTGTGCGGCTGTAGATTTTGGTGAATATGCATGCGTTTTATCAACAGATCCTATTACCGGAGCTGCAAAAGATATTGGAAAACTTGCTGTACACATTTCCAGTAACGATATAGCTTCCTGTGGAGTTGAACCACTGGGACTAATGGCTACTATTCTATGTCCAGTAGGGACCAGCGAAACAGAATTGAGTATAGTGATGGACCAAATAACAAAAACAGCTGAAGAACTGAATGTTGAAATAATCGGTGGCCACACTGAAGTGACTTCTGCAGTAAATAGAATAGTAGTATCTTCTACATGTATTGGAAAAGCTCCAAAAAACAAGATAGTTTCATCCAGAGGAGCAAAGCCCGGTGACTGTGTAATTATGACAAAAAGTGCGGGACTTGAGGGAACTGCCATAATTGCAAATGATCTGGAGCATAGACTAAAAGGCAGTATGTCAAAGGAACAATTGGAAGCAGCCAAAAATATGACCAGACTAATCAGTGTTGTAAGAGAGGGCGTAATTGCTGGAGATTTTGGTGCAACTGCAATGCATGATATAACAGAAGGCGGTGTCCTTGGAGCTGCCTGGGAGATAGCTGAGGCATCAGGTACAGGTATAATCATAGATAAAGATAAAGTTCCTGTTGAACCGGTAACCCAATTAATTTGCAATAATTTTAATTTAGATGTTCTTAAGCTTATTTCTTCAGGGTCAATGCTTATAACGTGTCAAAAGGGTGAGGAGCTATGCAAACTGCTTGAAGCTAATAATATAAAAGCTACTGTTGTAGGTTCAATAACAGCTAATAAACTGGAAAGACTTTTAATAAGCAGTAAGGATAACTCTCGAATAGAAATTGAGTCTCCAGGGGCTGACGAGCTTTATAAAGTCATTTAATTTTAAAGTGAAAATTAATATAATGACTGAAAATTTAACAGAATATACAAGATGTACAGAATACCATTTCGTAGGGTATTCTGTTTTTGTATAATTATGTATTTTTAATAAAACTTTTGCATAATTCCTCCAGATTCAATTGACATACCTTAGTTATTTTTATTATAATTTTAGTAGAGTCTTCCATAGGAATACAAAAATTTTCTCAGGAAAGACTTTATGGATATAATAACTTATTTGTCAAATATGGTTTGACAGGAGTGGAGGTTAATTTTGTATAATATCGATACTATTAAGAAAATGGACCCTCAGTTGGCTGAGGCTATAGAACTTGAAGTCAACAGACAAAGAAATAAGATTGAGCTGATTGCTTCTGAGAATTTTGTTAGTGATGCAGTTATGGAGGCACTCGGAACCCCCCTGACAAACAAATATGCTGAAGGCTACCCGGGAAAAAGATATTACGGTGGCTGTGAGTATGTTGATATAGCTGAACAGTTGGCCATAGACAGAGCTAAAGAAATATTCGGTGCAGAGCATGCAAATGTTCAGCCTCATTCAGGAGCACAGGCTAATTCAGCAGTTTATTTTGCCTTCCTGAACCCCGGAGATACCATTTTAGGAATGAATCTTGCACACGGCGGACATCTTAGCCATGGCAGCCCGGTAAATATATCCGGAAAGTATTATAATGTAGTTCCTTATGGAGTAAGAGAAGATAATTGTTATATTGACTACGAACAATTAAGAGAAATAGCTAAAGCTAATTGCCCTAAAATAATAGTAGCAGGTGCTAGTGCATATCCAAGAACTCTTGACTTTAAAGCTTTCAGAGAAATCGCGGACGAAGTTGGAGCGATACTAATGGTGGATATGGCACATATTGCCGGTCTTGTTGCAGCTGGAGAACACCCAAGTCCAGTTCCTTACGCCGACATTGTTACTACAACAACTCATAAGACCTTAAGGGGACCAAGAGGAGGTATGATCCTCTGCAAGCAGGAATATGCAAAGAAGATTGATAGTGCTGTATTCCCTGGAAATCAGGGCGGTCCTTTGATGCATGTTATAGCTGCCAAGGCTGTAAGCTTCAAGGAAGTGCTTTCAGATGATTTTAAGGTTTATCAGAAGAATATCGTAAAAAATGCAAAGGCTTTATCCGAAGCACTGATGAGCAAAGGCTTCAAGCTAGTTTCCGATGGGACGGACAACCACCTTATGCTGGTTAACCTTACAAATATGAATATTACAGGTAAAGAAGCTCAGCACAAACTGGATGAAGTGTTTATTACCTGCAACAAGAACGGAATTCCTTTTGATACTCAAAGCCCATTCATTACAAGCGGTATAAGATTGGGAACACCTGCTGTAACATCAAGAGGCATGAATGAAGAAGACATGAAAGAAATTGCAGACCTTATCTACCTTACAATTACTGACTTTGATAATTCACAGGCAGTGGTTCGCAGCAGAGTTCAGGCACTTTGTGACAAATACCCTTTATACGCTAAATAATTATGCAACATATATAAAATGTAATATAACTAATTTTGAACTTATATGAATAACTTAAGAGTATTTCTTTCAGAATACTCTTAAGTTATTCTTTAATATTTGGAATTTATAAGAAAGAGAGATTAAAGTGTATGACTATAAAATTAGGTTTTATTGGAGCAGGCAACATGGGTGCTGCTCTGCTAAAAAGTCTTGTTAAAGCAAACTTTTTACCTGCTGAAAATATTTCTATGTTTGATGTTGATATAAACAAGCTGGAGCAGCTTAAAAGCGAAACCGGTGTAGGGTATCCCGCATCAGCGAAGGAGCTTGTCCAATGGTCAGATATTATTGTTCTGGCAGTTAAGCCGAATATACTAAAGACTGTATTGGAGGACATCAAGCCCACTTTGGATGATAAAAAGGTAATTGTCTCCTTTGCAGTTGGTATTCCCATAAGCTTTTATGAGGACATTCTGGGCACAGATAAAAAAATTGTACGCTCAATGCCTAATACACCGGCTATGGTTGGTGAAGGCATGACACTTATCTGTCAGAATGCGAATGTGACTGAGCAGGAGTTCTCTTTGGTAAAGCAAATGTTTGACTGTGCAGGTAAATGTGAGTTTCTCCCTGAAAAGCTGATGAGCGAGGTCACAGCATTGACCGGCAGCAGCCCTGCTTATGTTTTCATGTTTATAGAGGCAATGGCAGATGCGGCGGTGTTATCAGGGATACCAAGAGATATGAGCTACAGACTGGCAGCACAGGCAGTGCTTGGCTCTGCTAAAATGGTGCTTGACACAGGGCTGCATCCGGGTGTGTTGAAGGATCAGGTTTGTTCACCGGGAGGAACGACTATTGAAGCAGTCAGCACACTTGAAAAGAACGGCTTCAGGTATGCTGTAATGGATGCAATGAACGATTGTACAAAAAAAGCAAGGCTGATCGGGGAAGCTTTTAAAAAGTAAACATTGTTTGAATAATAAAAAGGCCGGTGGGCCTTTTTTATTTATAACTAAATCTATAATTGCTTAAATCTCATACTTATTCTTTAGCTGCTGCTGACTCCGCAGTGCTAAAATCGGATAGAGGGTTTTTGCTGACAGCGTCTCTTAACTGTTGTTGATCAAGATGCGTATAAATTTCAGTAGTTGCAATACTCTGATGCCCCAAAAGCTCCTGAAGTGCTCTTATATCTACATTACCGTATTTATACATTAACGTTGCTGCTGTATGTCTCAGCTTGTGAGTTGAATATCTTTGAGGATCAAGTCCGGCTTCCTTAATGTATTTCTTAACTATTTTTTGTACGGACTCTTTACTGATTCTCTTTTTATGGCCGCTTATAAATAATGCATTTCTGTCCTTTATACCATTTACAGGTCTGACTTTCATATAAGCTTCTATTGCTCTTATACATGCATTATTCAAAGGGATACTGCGTTCCTTGTCACCTTTTCCTATTACAGTAAGAGTGTTATTTTTTATATTATTTATGTTTATTCCAACGAGTTCGGACAAACGAATACCGCAATTCAAGAAGATTGTAAGAATTGCAAAATCCCGGACCGAATTAGGACCTTCGCCTGTTGAAACTGATGAAAGCAGCTTTTTACTTTCTTCAACATTCAAGTATCTTGGCAGCCTCTTTAATATCTTTGGTGATTCCAATTCATTTGTAGGGTTTATCTCCAAAAGCTTTGCTTTTGTTGTAAGATAGTTGTAAAAAGTCTTTAGGCTTGCAACTTTTCTGGCACGCGCGTGGGAAGTATTGTCACGGTTGTTACTTACGAAGGACATATAGGAATACAAATCACTTAAGGTTACAGTACCTAAAAGTGCTGCATCCACATCAGTAATACTTATTTCATCAAATTCCATCCGCTTATCGGCTATATTCCGATGAAGCTTTAGAAATCTGAAAAAAACTCTCAAATCATAAAAATAAACTTGGACAGTATTAATTGATTTACCTTTTATGGTCTGCAAATAGTTTAAAAAATCACTAAGAACCTCAGGCATTTCATATTGAGATAAATTTTTCATTATGTACTCCCATGCCCTGAATATACAAAAGAAATTATATAAAATGGCATGGACTCTATACCCCCCTTTAAAAATGTTTACAAAACGAATAATTTAGTTAAACAAATAAAAAAAATCTTTTTATTTTATAAAAAAACATTATTTTCCATAAAACAAAATAACTTAAGTATCGTATAATTATATAAATTGACTTTATTTTACTTTTTTGTAATTTAATATTGCCTTATGGCGAATATATTGATATTATGTTATAGTTCCAAAGACTTAGGACATCAAACTAATATAATTATAGCATTTTCCTGAAAAAATGTACCGAAAATAAATTCTTCATAAAGACATCACAATACAAAGTTAAAATTAAACAGTTTATAAATTGATTATAGAAAGGATATTTAATGAAAGATATAGATATTATTAAGAAAAAGATTAATAAGCTTAGACAGGAGATAAATCAAAAAATTGCTGAAGGTAATAGATTAAATGACAAAGAAATACTTACTCTCAGCCAACGTCTTGATATCCTTATTAATCTCTGGTACAAAGCAAAACATTTGTAAGATTATTAATTATTGAGGCAGCTTAACAATCATCTTGATCTAAATTTTTGCATGAGGTGTCATAATTAATGAAGAATTTATCATCAAATTTATTAATAGGTTCAGGGCCTCTCATTATATGCCTCTCAATCTGCAAAACGCCATCGGGATCAGCTTTTACTCGCCAATCAACCATCATTATTTTTTCATTAGTTATTTCAATCCCTGTTATTCCTTTAGAATGAATACAGCAACCTGTATTAAAATAAGGTAGCTCTTTAGCTTTTGGAAACTTTTGTCTATGAGTATGACCACATATAAGCATTGTCTTGTGCTTTAAAATCCACTTCTTATATGTTTTTTCTATTTTGTGTCTTTTAAAATGGTTTCTCGCCGGGCTAGAAGGATTCTGAAATCCTACTACATGCATGAATCTCCAAAAATAACGTAATAAAAACATATTTACTACCCAAAGCTGGTCATTCATTAAATCACCCTGATGTCCGTGAACAATAAGAATCTCCTGACCGCTGGACTTGTTTTTTAGTATAAGCGCTTCTATGGGCTTCAGACCTATAAAAAGGTCATGAATATCCTGAGTATAGTCGTCATAAAACTTATATAAATTCATTTGAACATAATTCTTATCCTTTAAGTAAATATTATGATTGCCGTACATCATGATTAGTTTATTATGATCATGAAGCTTTTTTAGTACAGAAAAAACATCGCTATGGGCAAGTCTTATATGTTTGAATTTCGGATATTCCCATAGCTCATCGCCGTCACCAACTTCGACATAAGTATAGTCATTTTCAAAGTAATATTCCAAGGCTCTTAAAAGAAGGTTCTGATTCCTGCTGAATTCATCAGAAACGCTATCATCACCTCTGTGACAATCACTGAAAAATACAAATTTGGAGTTCTCGTCAAAAAATTCAACCCTTGCATTCTTGTAGGCCTTCATTAATTTTTTGTCTGTAAACATTTTTCTTCTCCTCAAGTTTATATTCTATAGTAGCGTTCCAAAATAGCCTTTTTATAATGCATACAAACCATAAGGTATTTTTTCGCCAAAACAAATATATATTGTTTCATAAAGTCTAAAAGTGGTATCTATTAACTTAGTAAAAATCTATAGCAGTTCTAATTACATAAACTTTTATATATTAAATCAAAAAGAGGTGGATTTGTGAATTATAATATTTTAATCGGAGGGGCTGCGGGGCAGGGTATAGAAACACTGGCGGCCGTATTTGAAAAACTCCTTAAAAGATGGGGCTTTGAAGTATTCACAATACGAGATTATATGTCGAGAGTAAGAGGCGGCCATAATTTTATCCAGATTCGCTTCGGGAGTGATAAATTATTTTCTCACACTGAAGAATTAGACGGAATACTGGCTATGAACGGTGAAACAATTGAAAACCACATATCCAGATTAAAGAAGGATGGGTTTATTGTTTGTGACCAGGATATTAAAATTGATGATACAAGAAGCCTTAAGCTGCCTTTAAAACAACTTGCTTCCAGTGCAGGGAATGTAAAAACTTCGGGGACTGTTGCTCTTGGAGCAGTACTTGAGTTACTAGGAGTTGATGATAGCAGGACAGAGGATGTATTAAGTGCATTCTTTAATGATGAGATCGCAAAGCAGAATTTTAACGCTATCAGAGAAGGAAGAAGTGGAGTAGAAAAACGATATGACATAATTACATCTGAACAGGATAACAACATCTTAATCAATGGTAATGAGGCTGTGGCTCTCGGAGCAATGGCCGCTGGCTGCAAATTCTATTCTGCTTACCCAATGACACCTTCCACAAGCATTATGGATTATCTGGCATCAAAAATGCTGGATGCAGAGATAGTGGTGGAGCAGGCAGAGGATGAGATTGCGGCCATTAATATGGCTATTGGTGCCTCTTACGCAGGGGCGCGTGCTATGACCGGTACTTCCGGCGGAGGCTTTGCTCTGAAGGTGGAAGCGTTAGGCCTGTCAGGAATGATGGAGGTTCCGCTGGTAATCGCAGAGGTTCAGCGCCCCGGGCCAACTACAGGACTTCCCACAAGAACAGAGCAGAGTGATTTAAAGTTTGTAATATCGGCATCCCAAGGTGAATTTCCCAGAATGGTAATAGCACTGAAAAATCCGGAGGATGCTTTCTATCAGACTGTCAGAGCCTTTAATATGGCTGATAAATACCAGCTGCCTGTAATTCTATTGAGTGATCAGTTCCTTGCTGATACAACTGTAACAATAAAACCTTTTGATTTTGAGAAGGTGGAGAGAAATACTTACATAACAACTTATCAATATGATGAGAATAATCAATATAAACGGTATGAACTTACGCCAACAGGTATTTCTCCTAGAATTATACCGGGTAAAAACCCAGGAGTAACTATACTTGTAGATAGTGATGAGCATGATGAAACAGGACATATTACAGAATCTGCAGAAGTACGTGAGCAAATGGTAGATAAGAGAATGCGGAAGCTTGACTTATTAAAGGAAGAGCTTATAGAACCGGAATTCATCGGAGAGCAGAACTGTGATACTTTACTGCTGGCGTGGGGGTCCACCTGGGGTCCTGTTAAAGAGGCTGTAGAAAAGTTAAACCTTGACGGAGCTAATAACCAGGATGGGGCTATAAAATATGGTGCTCTGGTTTTTGGGGACATTTGGCCTCTTCCTACAAAGCAGATTCTTGACAAGGCAGCCCAAATAAAGCGGATAATAAATGTTGAGCAGAACGCTACTGGACAGTTGGCGTCAATAATTTCGGAAGTTACAGGAATCAAATGTACAAATAGTGTTCTTAAATATGATGGCAGACCAATGAGCTCCCAGTTCATTTATCAAAAAGTCAGGGGGATGGAATAATTATGTGTGATTTAAAGTATAATATTTCTGAAACTGCTTGGTGTCCAGGCTGTGGTGATTTAAATATAATAGATTGTCTCAAGTCAGCGTTGGAACAACTCGGAAAAAAACCTCATGAAGTTCTTGTAGTTGGAGGTATCGGCCAGGCCGCTAAAACAGCTCAGTACATAAATACAAACGGTTTTTGCGGTCTTCATGGAAGGTCCCTACCTCCTGCTGCTGCAGCCAAAATCGTGAACAAGGATCTTACCGTTATTGTTAACACAGGTGATGGTGATTCCTATGGGGAGGGTGGAAACCATTTCTTACACAACATAAGAAGAAATGCAGATATAACACATTTTGTACATGATAACCAAATATACGGACTCACTAAAGGCCAGGCTTCTCCTACAACGGCAATCGGGCATGTAACCGGAGTTCAGACAGCAGGATCAATGAATGAACCCTTAAATCCGTTACTTGTTGCGTTGTCTTTAGGTGCAGGCTTTGTGGCAAGGGCATTCAGTGGTGACAAGGAACATCTGACTTCGATTATGTCAGAAGCCATAAAATATAAAGGTTATGCTCTGGTAGATATTCTTCAGCCCTGTGTGAGCTTCAACAAAATCAATACCTTCCAATGGTATAGTAAAAGGGTTTATAAACTTGAAGAAGGTTATGACCCCACTAACAAATTAAAAGCGATGGAAAGGTCCATGGAATGGGGAGACAGAATTCCAATCGGTATACTTTACAGACAGGATAAACCAACATTTAATGATAAGTTTGAATTTCTTAAAGGTAAACAACCGCTTATTGATAAGGTTACACCGATGGAAAAGGTTAAAGGTTATTTGAATGACTTTATTTAATATAGACTCAGTTAAGATACCATTCTCAAGAAGAACTCTGTTAGGGTTCTTCTTTTATTTATTCGTAAATACGTTCTGAAGTTTGATTTTGGAAGTAAGAGTTAGTCATCCAATTTATTACAACCCCCAACAAAGAGTTTATAAAACACGAATAATATAGTAAAATGACATTATGTAAACTTTGTAATTGTATTGGAAGGAGGTGAAGCTCTTTAACGGAAGCTCTGATTGACTGCAGAGTAGAGTAAAATTGCAGTCAGGGTATTGATAACACATTTTAATAGTTTTCCATTTTGTGCTCTCAATATCAAAATAAAATTATTTGCTGAATCCTCAATATGAGGTACGGAGGAACCAAGAAGAGGGGGTTAATCCATTTTTATGGTAGGGCGATCCTATTACCCGAACCCGGCAGCTAACTTCGGAAGCGAACTATAGGAGGACTAATGACAAATAGTATTAAAAAGGTACTGACAGGCTGCATTTTAGTTTTATTACTTGCACTTGTTTCAACAGCAGCCATGGCTGCTACAGTATCTGGAAAAATTTCAGGCACAAATGTAAAAATGAGGAAAGCTCCGAATACGTCTGCTACTATTATTCAAAAATTAACTAATTCAAAGGTAACAGTAGTAGATAAGTCTGGTGACTGGTATAAAGTGTCTTATAATAATAAGACAGGGTGGGTTAACGATGACTATATAAAATTAGTTTCTGTTAATGGCAGCATTAATTCAAATGGTGTTAATTTCAGAACCGGCCCAAGTACCAGTTCTAAAAAAATTTCTGTTCTTAAAAAGAATACAGCAGTAGTTATTCTTCAAACCTCAAATGGCTGGAATAAAATTAAAATTGGGACAAAAACGGGGTATGTGTCTTCAAAATTTGTATCTAATTCAGTTGTTAAAACAACTCCAAATTTAAAAACTGCCGCAATAGAAACTGTCTCAAAAGATGTGCTTCAAACCAAAGCAGCAACGGTTTCACGTTCTACGAGCGCAACTGTCTCAGTTGCTCAGGAGGAAGTTGAAACAATCAGTGACAGAATAGTTTCATATGCAAAACAATTTAACGGTGTAAAGTACTTATACGGCGGGGCTAACCCTCAAACAGGCTTTGACTGTTCGGGATTTGTAGGTTATGTCTATAAAAAATTTGGCGTTAAGCTTAACAGATCAGCTCAAAGTATGTATTCCAACGGAGTAAAGGTTTCCAAGAGAGAGTTGGAACCGGGAGACATACTGTTCTTTGATGCATCTGCACGAAAAGCCTCAGGCACAATTGATCATGTCGGATTATATTTGGGCGGAGATAGTTTTATACATGCTTCATCTTCAAATGGTGAGGTTCGTATACAAAAACTCTCAGAATACAGAGGAACATATTTAGGTGCTAAAAGAGTAATCTAGAACTAAAAGAGTAGGATAGAAATATAAAAGGACATTGCTTTTCTCTGATTTTGAGAACTGCAATGTCCTTACTAAATTATTATGATGTTTAATGTCTTCCGCCCATTTTACCGTGCCCGTTTTTACCACTCATTCTGCCATTAGCCATTTTATCAAAAGCTAATGGATCTGAAGCTTTTTCATCAATCCTGGAATTCATGCTATCAGCTTGTGTTTGAGTAATTAAGCCCGAGTCCTTATAAAGTGCAACAAGCTTCTTCTCAACGGAAGCAGCTTTTACAGACCAGTCCTTTAATGCAGTCTTTTGTGCATCAGTAAGAGAAATACCCTCCAATAAATCTAAACCGCATTGATAGCCTCCAAACATTTTAGAAGTATGGTTAGAAGTAGTTAGTGAGGAAACTGCTGCATCAATATTTGCTTTTAAGGTATCAGCTTGAGCCTGTGTTATAAGGTTCTGTTCGACCAGAAGTTTAATAAGCTCGTTCTGGAGATTTAATTGTTCCTTTTGTAGTTCGAGCAAACTGTTTTTCTGAGCATCAGTCAACTTGGAAGTGTCAATTTTACCTTTAAAGCCATTGAAATCCTTACCTCCATGACCTGCTCCTACAAAAACCTCTCCATTTGCCAGATTACTATCTATTTGTGCTTTTTGGACATCAGCCTGAGCCCGTGTCATAGAACCGTTGCTTACCATTTTATCAAGCAAGTTCTTCTGCAGATCAGCCATTTTTTGAGCATAGTCCTTAACATCTGCCAGCTGCGAAGCTGATAATTTACTGGTATCAATACCAAACAACCCTCGGATTTTCATTGCAGCGGTAGAATTGGAAGTGGCCGCAAAAACCGTAGTAGGAACAATAAGGGCAAGTGCAACAGATGCTGCAATCAACCCTTTTTTTAACTTCATGTAAATCACATCCTTATCATTTTTATTTTATAGAAAAAAGGTTCCACTGTTATAAGGAAACCGTTTCTTTATATAACCTATGATAATATCGCAGTGTGTTCGTTCAGTGAACAAAAAGAAAATAGTATATGAAAATATTAATGGAATTTCAGAAATAATTAAATAAGGGAAGCTTAATATAGTCATTTATGGGAAACAATTATTAAATTAAAATTAATCAAGTAAAATAAGTAAAAAATATCTGCTTATTAATATATCATATTGGGTATCTTTATCTATAAATAGGATTCTAACTGATGAATATAGAATAGTTCTGTGGTGGGTTTGATATTGAAAGGAAAATAAAGCATGGATAAGATTAAGTTTAGTACTGTAGATGAGTATATTCTGCAATTCCCCAATGAAGTTCAGGAGATTCTTAATGAATTGAGGAGATTAGTAAAAGAGGTTGTACCAGAGGCCGAAGAAAAAATAAGCTACCAAATGCCAACATATTATTTAAATGGTAATTTGGTACATTTTGCGGCGTTTAAAAACCATATTGGGTTTTATCCAACTCCATCGGGTATTGAAGCGTTCAAGAATGATTTATCCAAATATAAGGGTGCCAAAGGGTCTGTTCAATTTCCTTTAAATAAACCGATACCCTTTGATCTAATAAGAAAGATAATTGAGTTTAGAGTTAATGAAAGCAAAGAGAAAGCCTTAAAAAAGTAAAACAGACCTAGTCGTTCTTTAATGAATAATTTAACATATAAATTTAGTTCAATACTCAATATAAAAAAGTACTTACAAATTATTGTGAGTACTTTTTTAATAATATTGCTTATCATTGCTAATAATATCATTACAATACGATTCTATTAATTTTAACACTACAATCGGGTGATATTATGTTTGGAAAAAAGAAGAATAAAGACATTACTAAAAATAATAATGTTTGCAACAGTAAAAATGAAAATAGTAGCAGTGATATTTCATTCTGTCTTGAAACTAATATTCAAACCATAAAAGACATACTAATTGACGATGATACACTCATTGTCAGAAATATAGAAAACCAGTCAAATACCAAGATTAAAGGTGCACTGTTATTTTTTGATGGGATGGTAAACAACGAGATAATAAATGATAACGTTATACAGCCAATAGTGAATAATACGGAAATTCGAAGTGCATCAATCACCATTGATGATATTAAGAATAAAGTTTTATTAACACATAGTGTTGAGAGAACATCAGATATAAATAAGCTCATAGACGCTGTTTATGAAGGAAATGCAATTTTTTTACTTGAAAGATCCTCAGAAGCCTTAATAGTATCATCTCAAGGCTGGCAATCAAGGGCGATTGAAGAACCTGAAACAGAAAGAGTAATGCGTGGTCCTAGAGAGGGGTTCACAGAATCTTTATCTACAAATCTCACTTTGGTTAAGCGAAAGCTAAAGACTCCTGAATTAAAGATGAAGATACGGGTATTAGGAAGGAAGTCACATACCAAAATATGTATTTGTTATATTAAAGGTATAGCAAATGAAAAGGTATTAAATGGACTATATAAAAGACTTGAAAATATTGAAATTGACGCTGTTCTGGATTCTGGTTATATACAGGAAATAATTAGAGACGCACCCTTTTCAATTTTTAAAACAATTGGGTCCACTGAAAGGCCGGATATTGTGGCTGGAAAAATTCTCGAGGGTCGCATTGCTTTATTTGTAGATGGTTCACCAGTTGCATTGACGCTTCCGCATATTTTTATCGAGTATTTTCAAGCAAACGATGATTACTATATCAATTTTTATTTTTCGTCTTTTGGAAGAATATTAAGAATAGTAGGTTTTATATCGACAGTTAGTATTCCTGGTTTGTATGTTGCATTAACGACATATCATCAGGAGATTATTCCCACACCACTGCTTTACAGCATTTCTGCCTCAAGAGAGGGTGTGCCTTTCCCAACAATAATTGAAGTCATACTAATGCTTATGGTTTTTGAACTCCTTCGTGAGGCAGGCCTGCGAATGCCCACGTTTATCGGACAAGCCGTAAGCATTGTAGGTGCTCTTGTCATAGGTACTGCAGCTGTAGATGCAAAACTTGTCAGTGCACCTATGGTAATAGTTGTTGCATTTACAGGCATAACCGGGCTTATCATACCAAGGCTAAAGGGTGCTGTTATACTACTTAGAATTATTTTCTTATCGCTTTCAACTTTCTTAGGTCTGTATGGTTATGTTTTTGGCATAGCTGGTCTAGTCATACATCTTTGCCAGCTTAGCTCATTTGGTATACCGTATATGTACAAACTTATGTTTATAAATCCGAAAGAGGATATAAAAGATACATTAATCCGCGCTCCGTGGTGGTATATGAAATACCGGCCCAAACTACTTACAACCAATAGGCGCAGAAATAAAACGTATTGGGGTAATAAAACTTGAAAACAATTAAGTCTGGATTTTTAGTAACTATTTTATTGCTTTCTACAACAGCACTAACAGGTTGTTGGGATTATAGAGAAATCAACGAACTTGCTATTGTAGCCGGTATAGCTGTTGATAAAAGCGACGATGGGAACAAATATGTACTAACTGCCGAAATAGTAGATTTAAAAGGGGCAGGGAAGGAAAACAAAATACAATCAAAAAAAGTACAGGCAGAGGGTAAATCCTTTTCTGATGCCGTAAGGAATGCCATCAGAATTTGTGGAAAACATTTGTACTGGAGTCATTCGGATATTGTTATAATTAGCCAGGATGTTGCCAAAGAAGGTATAATGCCGATTGTTGATGTTTATCATAGGGTACGTGAAACACGTCTTCCTTCACATATTTTGATATCAAAAGAAAAGACTGCGAAAGAATTATTATCCCAGGAGAGTATCTCAACAGAAATTCGAACTGTGGAGATGAAAAAAATGATAGTTTCGGAAAAAGATTTTCTTGGGAAATCCCCTCATGTTGACGTCAGAACTCTCATCAATATGCTGGGCTCAGAAGGTCAAGCCCCGATTTTATCTGCTATAGGCATTGTTAACAACGAAGGAACCTATACTTCTGAATTGTCAGGTGCAGCAATATTTAGGGGTGATAAATTTGTAGGGTTTATAGATGGAGAAGAGACCAAATTTCTACTATTTATAGAAGATCAAATAAAAGATACAATGCTTACATTACATGAAAATATTGATAGTAAATACAACGGAACAACAATAGAAATCCATAAGAACAAGACAAAAGTTAAGGCAGTAAAATTAAATGGTAAATTATCAATAAATATAGAAATTAATTCTGAAGCGTCTCTAAATGAATTGAGCGTTACTGAAAATCTTTTAGATAACAAGGGACATAGAAAGTTAGAAAAAGAGGCTGAAGTGACTTTGAAAGCTAATATAGAACATGTTATTAAAAAAGTTCAAGAAGAATATGATCTGGACATCTTTGGTTTTGGAGCCACCGTTAAGAGAGATATGCCTTCGGAATGGAAAACTATATCCTCAAAGTGGAATAAAGAATTCAAAGGTTTGGATGTAAAAGTAAAAACTAATATTGAGATTAAGGAAAGCGGAATTTCTTCAAAGCCAATAAAGGTGGATTATAAAAAATGATAGTAATAATCATATATTCTTTTTTTTATATTTTCTTTGTTTTTACAGACCTTATACCTTTATTCCAAAAAAAGATCTGGAAATTATTCTGGACATATTTAATATTATTAATGATATCTTTTATTTTTGTCTTTATGATATCGTTTGATATAAAGATACCCAGCCCAGCAGAACCAATTAGAAGGGCAGTGAGCTCCATATTCGGTTCAGCCGAATAAAACTAATTTTTTATAATGAGGCTTTATGAATAAAGAAATTATGACCAACAACCAGGGTATTTCATTAATTGTATTGTTTATCATAGGGAGTACAACTATTTTAAGTCCAGGTGGTGAAACAAAGCAAGATGTGTGGATTGCTAATTTATTAGCATTATTAATGGCACTTCCTGTAATTCTTGTTTATGCAAGAATTTTATCCATTTTCCCCGGAGAGGATTTATTTGATATATTGAATAAAGTGTTTGGAAAAATATTTGGCAAAATAACTGGCTTGATTTTTATTTGGTATTCATTTCATCTTGGGGCTATAATACTGAGAAATTTTTCCGAGTTTATTCATATAGTATCTCTGGTCAGGACTCCTCAGTTGATTATTGTTTTGTTTACAGGACTTATATGCATATGGTTTGTAAGAGCAGGTATTGAAGTGATAGGGAGATGGGCGGGTTTTTTTCTCCCTATTATTTTGTTTATAATGATATGTACTATGCTCTTAACATTAACACAAGCAGACATAAAAAATTTAAAACCTGTTTTGTACAATGGCTTTCACCCGATAATTAAAGGTGCATTCTTAATTTTTACTTTTCCATTAGGTGAAACTGTGGTTTTTATGATGGCTTTTTGGTCAGTCAAGAGAAAGTTTAAACCTTTTAAAGTATATACAATTGGGTTAGTCTGCGGAACTGTTATTCTATTAACACTAAGCGTTAGAAATTTACTTGTATTAGGTGTAGAAACTTCATCCAATCTATATTTTCCTACTTATTCAGCGGTCAGCATGACTGAAATAGGAACTTTTCTGCAAAGGATTGAAATCGTTGTAGCTGTTGTATTTATATTGACAGGGATTGCCAAAATAGGGGTGTGCCTTTATGCGGCATGTAATGGTGTAGCAAAAGTATTTAACTTAACAAGTTCTAGAGAGATTACAGCGCCTATTGGTTTGCTAATGATGAGTCTATCATGCTTTATTTATACAAGTACGATGGAAATGTTTGAGTGGGCAAGTAAAATATATCTGTATTATGCGATCCCGTTTCAGATAATATTACCGATTATTATTTGGATTAGTGCAGAAATTAAATTACGCTTATCAAAACAAAAATGAAACAGGATTTTATAGTTAAGTTATTTGTTAAGTAATACGATGCTGGGCTAGATTTCATTCTAATTTAAGAAAAAATCGCTATCTATGATTAGTATTAAATCATAAACCGCGATTTTTTTTGTATATATACAGATTATTCTATATGCGATTAAGGTAATTACCATTAATTAAGTAAATATGGTAAAATACTACTTGTACAAATTGTATAATAAGCTTTTAGGAGGTTTCCAATATAATGGTAACAAACGAGATAATTTCAATTCTACTTAAACTTCAGCAAGAAGCAATATCTACCGGCAATCCTCCATTTGCCGCAGTAATAATTGTTGATGATAAAGTGATTTCAGCTAGTCATAATAATTCTCGAGCATCGGGGAATCCACTTGAACATGCGGAAATGTCAGCAATTCAATTTGCAATTAAGAATTATGGCTCCGAGATTCTATTAAAAGCACATTTAATATCTTCAAATGAACCATGCCCAATGTGTATTGGTGCTTGTATATGGTCGGGGATCCCAGAAGTATCCTATTTTGTATCTCAAGAACAAGTTGCAGCCATACGTGGGTGGGGAAAATTTATGTCAGCACATAAAATCGCTGAAATTGATGATTCAGGTATAATTATAAATGGACCAATGGAGAATGATGAAATGCTGAGAAATCATCGAGAATTTTGGACAGCAGGAAACAACTCAGAATTTAAACATTCAATTCATTTAGCAGATTGCAAAACTACTAAGGAGTCATAATTAAAATCCAAGCCAGTGACTTTGGAGATTTTCTGGCTCATCTGAAGCTTGAGATAGATCACCGAGAAATTACAAGGAAATTCCGGACGATATTTCAGAATCCAGTGATACTTTTACATATGAAAATGGAGGTGCTAAATAATGGCTAAAGCTATAATGATTCAAGGTACAGCTTCAAATGCAGGTAAGAGTATTATTACCGCAGGCTTATGCCGCATTTTCTCACAGGATGGATATAAAGTGGCTCCCTTCAAATCACAGAACATGGCCCTTAATTCATTTATTACAGATGATGGTCTAGAGATGGGAAGGGCACAAGTTGTTCAGGCAGAAGCAGCCTATAGAAAACCTGACATAAGAATGAATCCTATTTTACTGAAGCCTACAAGCGACAAAGGCTCGCAGGTTATTTTAAATGGTGAAGTTGTAGGTAATACAAATTCTGAGGATTATTATAAAAACAAAGAAATGTATATCCAAGAAATTATGAAGAGCTATAATTCTCTTGCAGCTGAAAATGATATCATCATTATTGAGGGGGCTGGAAGCCCGGCTGAAATAAACCTAAAAGAAATCGATTTTGTTAATATGGGAATGGCAAAAATGGCTAACGCTCCTGTTTTAATCGTAGGAGATATTGACAGAGGGGGTGTCTTTGCTTCTCTTTATGGAACATATATGCTCCAAGATGAAACAGAAAGAAAGTATATTAAAGGAAATATAATCAACAAGTTCTACGGTGATGTTAAATTACTTGAACCTGGGCTAAAAATGCTTGAAGACCTTATACCTGTTCCAACGGTTGGAGTTGTTCCATATATGCAGCTTAAAATAGATGATGAAGACAGTATATCCGATGTTCTTGAAAATAGCTCTTCTAAAGCTAATGTTGATATTGGAGTAGTAAGACTACCTAAAATATCTAATTATACGGATTTTAATGCTTTTGAAATTGTATTAGGAAGCAAAGTCAGATATATTTCAGATGCAAAAGAGTTTAATAACCCTGATTTGCTTATTTTGCCGGGTACAAAGAACACAATAGATGACTTAAAGTGGTTAAGAGCTTGTGGACTTGAAGAAGAAATATTGAAGTATGCAAGTAATGGAAATCCTATATTCGGTATTTGCGGAGGCTTTCAAATGCTCTGTAAAACACTGAAGGATCCTCAAAATGTTGAGGGTGGTGGCGAGATTAGAGGTCTGGGACTTATTAATGCTCACACCATATTCAGAAAAGAAAAGATCAGAACAAGAGTTCGCGGCATTTTTGAGAACTCCGGAGGTATCTTTTCAGCACTTAACGGTTTAAGTTTCGAAGGTTACGAAATACATATGGGTATTACAGACGCATCGGGCTATTTATCAAAATTAAAGTGTTCTGACGGGCAGGAAAAAACCGACGGCATATGCCAAGATAACGTTTACGGAAGCTATGTTCATGGTATTTTTGATAATGTCGAAATTTTGACCGTTATTATTAAAGCCCTATATAAAAGGAAAGGGCTCAACTTTAACGTTCCGGTTAAAGTTGATTTAAGAACCCATAAAGAAAATGAATATAACCAATTGGCTAAAGTGCTTCGTGAAGTACTAGATATAGACTATATATACAAAATTATCAATGAAGGTATTAAGTTATAGATAAAAATGTACTTTTGCAACACTAGGATTGCTTCAAAATAAAAATAACATTATTAAAAGCTAGCAAGCAGATGCAAATTTAATATAAAAAATATTATACCATGCTAATTTACTGGGACAAGGGATAATCTATAACAATTTTTATCCAGATACTAAACAACCACTTAAGTCCACCAAATTACGCGAAATTATTATTTCGCGTAATTGTAGTAATTTTTGATAGGATACATAGCCCCACATCTTTTTTTGTCTGATGACTGTTGATTAAAGTATAACTTACAACTTTTCTGCTTTGACTGCGATAATAGATATGGAAATGTGAGTATTCTGTCTTTAAAAGAGTCTCTTGGACACAAAGATATTTATTTATATTCATTTAATGGAAAAAGATCTAGAATAAGCTGCTACAAAAAATCCTCTCTCAGGTTACAGAAAATAGTTATTAAAAATAATTTCAAAATACTTATATGTTGCTATAAGAAATTTCTTTCAAATTCATTACGCTTCTCGTCAATTTCTAACTGATGTGTTATTCGCCTTCTTTCAATGGCACACCAATATTCTTTATAAAATAATCTACATCCCTATTACCCGTTCTTTCAGCTTCTTCAGTAAAAAAACAGCCAGGTAAACCACCTTTGGTACGATGGAATAAAACACATGAACAACATTTACCCCAATTTTCGCAATGTGTAAATGTGCATTTGCATTTATTATCATTTCCAAGGTTATCGTTACGAGTACAAGTCATAATAAACCCCCATAAATTTTATTTTTCTCCGCAAACAGCAAATATGCTAATTGCTGCTTGGTCGCACCCGCAGCTGGAACTTGCGCAACAGTTGCCACCGGCACAATCAATTACAATATTTTTAAGCCCTGCAGAAGTGAACCAATCCTTAACATCTTCTCGCTTAAATCCAAGCCATCGATCATGTTGTTCAAGTTTTAAGAACTCATGATCATGTTTATCCAAATCGGTTATTACCAGTTTACCGCCTGGTTTAAGAATTCTAGTCATTTCTTTTATAGCTGTTAAAGGATCTTCAACATGATGTAGGTACATATTTGCCATGGTATAATCGACAAAATCGTTTTCAATAGGCAAGGCTTCAGCTTCACCATAACGATATTCAATTCCCATAGTGTTTCCAAACTTTGCTTTCATCTGTTCCAACATTTCTTGTGATCTGTCAACAGCTATAACTTTTAGGCCCCTATTTTTAAGCCCTTCAGTTACAAAACCCGTCCCTGCTCCTATGTCTGCAGCCAATTCTCCCTCTTTTACATTTGCAAGGCTATATGCCTTTTCACGAACGGCTTCTGAGAAAAATCCTTGGCGCATTGTATCCCACTGGCCAGAGACTTCGTTAAAATAGACCTTACTGTCCATGTGTTTCACTCTCCTATCTATTTAACTCTAATAACTCTTCAACAATTTTGGAAGAATCTTTAATCAATTTTGGGCAAATGGTCACAAAAAGCTTCTTTTCTCTTGCCTCATTCATTTCTTGTGGGACACTGATATCATAACCTAATAGTTCCTTACATCTGACTGACTCATGCAATGCTATAAACTTTCTTGTATATTCCTGAACAAGAGTATAGGTTTTTTCCTTTGCAGCATTATCATCCGCATTAACTTTCCCATGTTTTAAACCTATTATCATGAATGCACCAGTTACAGCTCCACAGGCCTCTCCGATATGCCCCATACCTCCTCCGAAGCCACCATCAATTCTCAGGGCTAGTTCAGGGTCCAATCCTAATTCACTGGAATATGTAGAGAAAACTGCTTGAGCACAGTTAAACCCACTTGAAAAACATTGTAGAGAACATTCCGACTTTTTCATAGCCTTACCTCACTCTATAAATAATTTAGCAGCAGAATTTTCAACTTACCGTTCATTTTTTCCAATAGCCTCAATAAGAATTTGTAAACTTTCAAGTACTTGTTGCTTCTTATTATCTGGTATTGAACCATATACTTTACTAAAATATGAATTCATGTCGACTTCAATGCCTTCAAATAGCCTTGAACCACTTTCGGTAAGGGAAATAGTTACATACCTTCTGTCCTTTGGATCGATATCCCTTTTGGCAAGTTCCAAAGTAACCAAATTATTAACTGTCCTGCTCATTGTACTGTTTTCAAGGTTCAACGATTCTGCAAGTTCATTTAGTGAAATACTCTTAACGCGTCCTATTTCAACTAAAGCATGACATTGACCAAGAGTTATATCACAACATGAACCTTGTTTTTCCTGCAAAATACCGAGTTTTCTCTCAAGTATTCTTATCATCTCTCGTAATTGTTTAGTTTCATCAGTAAATTTCATTGTGTTTTATTACCTCCCACAATAATTGTAACATAAAATAGTTGCAACGTGCAACTATTTTATTAATTTTTTCAACCCTATATTCTCTTCTCACTGTGTAAAAACTTCTAATTAATTTGCTATTTAAATAAAATAAAAAGACAGGAATCATATAGTAGATTTCATCCTGTCTTTTTATTTAAGATGTTTAGCATATTTCTATTTACTATGTTATCAATTTTGGTTATATGCTTATTGATCAGCTATTAAGCCATTCCGTTTTATAACGTCCTTGTACCAAAGTCCACTCTTCTTAATTATACGTTTTTGTGATTGATAATCAATATAAACCAATCCAAACCTTTTGGAATAACCAAGATTCCATTCAAAATTATCCATGAAGGACCAGACATAATATCCCGCTAAATTAACCCCATCCATAATAGCTTTATGAGCTTGAGTAATATGGTCATTCAGATAGCTAATGCGATTATCATCTTCAACTTGCCCCTTATTATTTACAATGTCCTTAAAAGCTGCTCCGTTTTCGGTAATCATTAATTTAATACCTTGATACTCATTATGTAAATACATCAGTAGGTCATAAAGACCTTCAGGATAGATTTCCCATCCGGAATCTGTGACAGCCTTTCCGGTTGTTGCAAAAGAGACTTGAAGAAGCTGACTATCATTATCATGCATTACGGAATTGCTCGAATAATTGTTTACTCCCAGGAAGTCAATTGGTGTGCTTATAATCTCCATATCTGCGATATCAAATTTCGGAAACACCGACTTATCGGAAAACCAACTTACAATGTTAATTGGATATTCCCCTCTTAATATTGGATCAAGAAACCATCCATTGTAATATTCAGCATATCTTCCGGCCGCGGCGATGTCTTTTTCATCTTCGGAAGCAGGATATATGGGATTGAGATTCAGCGTAATCCCAATTTCACCTTTTATCTTCATTTCTCTGAATGCTCTGACAGTTAATCCATGGGCAAGAAGTATATTGTGCGAAGCTACTAAAGCAGTTTCAAGATCTGTAATTCCAGGAGGATGACTTCCATACCAGTAACCTACAAATGCAGACACCCATGGCTCGTTGAAGGTTATCCATATTGATACCATATCTCCAAGCTCATTGAAAATATATTTGGCATACTGCACAAAACTATCTACTGTCTTTCGGGATGTCCATCCTCCAATATCTTGGAGTTTCTGAGGTAAATCCCAGTGATAAAGTGTAACTACAGGAATAATATCATTTTCAACTAAAAGTTTTAAAAGCTTCTTATAAAAATCGATACCTTTTTGATTTGGATTTCCTTTACCGTCAGGAAAAATTCTTGACCATGAGATGGAGAATCTGTAGGATTTTATACCTAGTTCCTTCATCAGCTTTATATCAGTTTCATACAGATTATAGTGATCGCATGCTATGTCACCGGTATCATTATTATAAATATTTCCCGGTGTATGTGTGAAACGATCCCAAATAGACTCTCCTTTTCCATCTGCATTATAACTGCCTTCTATTTGGTATGAAGCTGTAGAAGTACCCCAGATGAAGCCTTCAGGAAAAATTAAACCGGCCATATTTTCACCTCTGTTTTTTATTCGTTATTTACATTCGGAGCAACTACAATCTGACTGTGTAATGGTTTGTGACTTTTCGGCTTGGTTAGTATTGCAGTTACTTTCTGTATCTCCACAGGAGCTTTTTACAGGGCCACAGCAGGAACTGACCTTTGGACCACAGCACGAAGTGTTTATCGGGCCGCAACCACAGCCTGTTGACTGATTTGAAGACTTTCCATCCATTGGCCCGCAGCATTCACACTCGAATCCTTCTTCTTTACCTGTTCCCTGCATTGCTTTTTTAAATTTAAACATAAAACTACCTCCTTAAATAAATTGTTCTTATATAAAATAAGACGATGTGCTATGTAAAAAGACGCAAAAGCTGTTCTTTAATTTAAATTCCAGTATAAGATTTTACAAGCTCTACTAACTCCTCCGATCCAACACAGTTTTCCAGAAGAAACGATTTTGGGTATTCTCGCATCTCATCCCATGGAATAGATTGCAGCTTGGGTTTGACCAGCATATGTATATACAGCTCATTAAGAAACGCATATAATCTGAATGTAAGGAAATCTTTAATGTTTTCACTAACAGTAAAGGAAAACTTATTTTCCACCATTTCAAATATCTCTTTAGCAATAGAAGGATTGCTTCTTCCTTTTAACTGCCATTTTTGTCTGAATTCAAATGCCATTTTCATCCACCCTGTATCCTCGCTTGGATAAATCATCCCCATTGCTCCGGCATCTTTATAAGTCCATAAAGTCCATGAAATATCATGTTTTTCGAAAATATCCAGGCAATCTTTTATTAATTCTAGACCTTCCAGTAGTTTATCTTGAGGGAAATGTCCTCCAGTCTCCCCTACCCATAGAGCCATGCCGGTTTTGTCTCTCAGACGTGTAAAGTATGATATTTTCTCTTCTAATTGCTCTTTTCTTACTTTTGATTCTGTAGACAGATAAACATGCTGGCCCGGGTAAAAGTGGAAAGAAATTGCCTGCTGATGTCCACCAAGGTTGTCAAAAATACTGAAATCCTTTGCCCAGTCATTTCCCTCCAGGAAAATAATATGATTATTATCTACTTCCCTTATCTGATCAATTACTTTCCGATAAAAGCTGTTGAAAGCAAGGATATCAGATACGAAGGCTGGTTCATTAAGCACATCATAACCTGCTATGATAGAATCATTTCTATATCTTTCAGCAATATGCCCCCAAAGCTTAATAAGTCTTTCCCTTGCCAGAGCATCTTCCCAGAACTCGCTTACTCCGGCTTCACATCCTCCATGTGAATCCGGATTTTGACCTCCGGGAGAAGAATGCATATCCAGAATGGCAAAAATCTTATATTTGCGGCAAAGCTCCAGCACTCGGTCTAAATGCTTGAAACCTTTCTTATTATATCTACCTGGTGCCTGGTCATCTTCAAAATGTCTGTAACTGAAAGGAAGTCTTAAAACGTTTATTCCCAAACTTTTTAACAGTATAAAATCATCTTCATTAATAAAATTGTTCAAAAATTCCTCGAAAAATTGCTCTGCATTTTCCTTACCATATACTTCAGAATATGTCTGACGAATTCGCTTTTCGGTACCTGGTATCCTTAACATAAAGTTTTCAATGTTCATCCATGACCCCACTGAAAAGCCTCTTAGAATTATTTTCTTATTTTTTAGCTTGAATTGTCCGGTTTCCACTTGAATAAATTCATTTTCCATTTGTTATTCCTCCATTTATAAAGCAAAGACGCAATATTTGATTATAACGTAGTCGGAGATACCTATAGCCTCGTTACAGCCCCATAGCCAGTAGTAATTGATAAATGTACCCTATTGCAATTCCACCTACCAGAATGAATCCAACATACAGAAAAATAGCTCTTTTTTTCATAAAGGCAGTTATTCCTGCAATAACCCATGCACTGGTTGCAGGTCCGGTTATCATAAATGCCATCATGGCTCCTCCGCCTGCACCGCCATCCATTAAAGCTTTAATAAGCGGAATTGCTCCTTCGCCGCTGACATATAGAGGAAGACCAATCAGAGCTGCCAAGGGAACTGAGAATACGCTACTGCCGCTGAATAATGAGAGAATTATTGAAGTTGGGACAAAGGATTGGATAAAATAGCCAAGTGCTACAAAGATTGTGAAATAAAGAAGTATTTGCTTCAACCCTACACTTATAAAGGCTTCTCCAATTTCCTTATACTTTATTTTGTTAAGGAATCTCATCACAATATTTTTACTTGAATCTTTTGATAGTACTTGGCTAGAAGTAGAGTTTGAGGAACTGCAGCCGCACGTACTACTTGGGCTGACTTTTTCTACTACTGGAATTGTGGTATCGCAAGCACACGAACTCCTCGTACTGGCTTGCTTGGGTAATGAAACTGTCGCACTACATCCACACGCAACCTCTGAAATTGTTTGCTTAACATCCGGCTGAGTAGTATTGCAGCCACACGTTTGGACTTTGGATTTGTCTGAAAATCGCAACTGATCTTTTAGAAAATTTGTATTTTTTTCAATTATATGTGTTAATCCACCTGAAACCAACCCGATTATGACAGAAGCAATTGTAAGAGCAACTGCGAATTTAAAATCAAGTACTCCAGCAATCATAATAAATGTATCTGGACTCATTAGTGGTGAAGAGGTCAGAAAAGCCATAACAGGCCCCCATGGCAAAGTAGTACTTAGCAAGCCTATAACGACCGCCATAGTACCGCAAGCACAGAGGGGTGTAAATGCTCCGAAAGCGACGCTAGCAAGTATCGAACCTTTAGGTCTCTCTAAGAATTTCTGTTTAAGCTTTTCAACATTGACATGTACTTTCATTAGCACAGCTGTAAGTATAGCTAAACTTAATGGTATCCAATTATGACAAAGACTTGTTAGTACTGCGGTAATTGTATCAGCTAATAATACTGATAAAGAATTAATTGATACTTCCATATTTGATCATCTCCTAATATATAATTTGGTTTTCATATATTAAGACGATGGATGAATCGGAAAGACTCAAAAATTAGTAATTAAATTTAATCAACGTGACAACAACAGCAACATGCCGGATGAAAATTAATTATGATTCCAAAACGATCAAGTTCAAAATGGCAGCACTTCATCAAGCTCTCTCTTAATAACTGCCGTCCTCGCTGCACTCGAGACTTTGCTCCGGATACTGATATTCCCAATCTTTTAGCTAATTCCACCTGACTTAAGCCCTCAAATTCTACTAAGTAAAGTGCTTGTGAGTATTTTTCAGGGAGCTCATCAATCATTCCTCTCAAGCCAGCAGCGACCTCCTGAAAAGGTCCAGCTTCGATCATATCATCTATCGAGTGAACTGTGTCTTTATTCTCCAATGTAATCGTATTGATATCATCTATTTTAATTTTTTGTTTTCGATAATAATCAATTATTGTATTACGAGTAATTTGATAAACCCAGCTTCGGACCTTTGAATTTTCTTTGAGAAGATGAATATTTGAGTGGATTTTAATAAAAACATCCTGTAAAATATCTTCTGCCTTTGATGAATTCGATACTCTACGAGAAATAAATGCTCGAAGTCCCGAACTAAATTCATTCCATATTTGTTCTGTGTCATATTTCATACTTTTTACCTACCTTGTATAAAAGGGTTACAGATTCAAAACCTAAAACAAGCTGTCTATTCTACTTTTCAAGTCTAAAATATTCTGTTCTATTATTTGAGCAGTTTTTATAAACTCACTCTTATCCAAACCTGTCGGATCATTTAAGCCCCAATCTTCTCTGTACTTACATGGAAGGAAAGGGCAATTAACATTGCACCCCATAGTGATAACAATATCTACAGGTGGAATGTCCGTTAATAACTTAGACCTATGACTTATGTTCATATCAATACTATATAATTCTTTTATTACAACAACCGCATCTTGATTTATCTGATCCTTTATTTCAGTCCCTGCTGAGTAGGCTTCGAATTTATCTGCTGCAATTAATTTAGTTATTGCTTCTGCCATTTGTGACCTGCACGAATTATGAACACAGATATAGGCTACCTTTATTTTGTTCTGCATAAATAAACTTCCTATCCTTTGTTAGATTTTGGAATTCCATTATCCATAAAATACTTCTTTCTCCAGAATAAAGCCACATTCACCAATCCAATCATAACCGGCACTTCAACCAATGGTCCTATAACAGCAGTAAACGCTTCTTTAGATTCTATACCAAACACAGCGACTGCTACTGCTATTGCAAGTTCGAAGTTATTACTTGCTGCTGTAAAGGACAGTGTAGTAGTTTTGCTATAGTCTATACCGGATTTATAGCTTATGAAGAAAGACACTGAGAACATAATTATAAAGTAAATAAGTAACGGAACTGCAACTTTTACTACCTCAAGCGGAAGTTGTACGATGTATTGTCCTTTATATGTGAACATAACTATTATTGTAAATAGCAGGGCTACAAGTGCTAACGGACTGATTTTAGGTACAAATTTTTTTGAATACCAATCAGTTCCCTTAATTGGTTCAAGAACCAATCTTGTAAGCATACCAAGAATAAATGGAATACCTAGATATATTAACACGGACAACGCAACTTCACCCATTGATATATCAACCTCATAACCTGTAAGTCCAAACACAGGCGGCAATACAGTTACAAACAGATATGCAAATATTGAATAAAATACAACCTGGAATATGGAATTAAATGCAACCAATGCAGCCGCATACTCACTGTCTCCATCAGCCAAACTATTCCACACAATAACCATAGCTATGCATCGTGCAAGACCTATGAGAATTAAACCTGTCATCAAAGCTGAATCTGATTTTAAGAATAGTACTGCCAGTATAAACATCAATATGGGACCAATTACCCAGTTCTGTACTAATGATAAAATTAGAACCTTCGGATTTTTAAATACTTTACCTAATTCCTTATAATTTACCTTTGCCAGAGGCGGATACATCATCACAATCAAGCCAATAGCTATTGGCAGTGAAGTAGTTCCAATTGACATTTTAGATAATACATCAGACAATCCGGGAACTGCCCATCCACATATAATTCCCAACCCCATTGCGAGAAAAATCCATAGAGTTAAGAATCTGTCTAACAATGATAACCTTTGTTGTTTCAAATTTAACTCCCCCATTCAAAATATTGAAATATTTACTCATTTTAGTCATAAATTAATTTATTAATTTCATTAACATATTACCTTTTACTTCTTCCGGTTTCCACTCCACAACAGCAAAATTTCCATTCTCTTCATAACTAGCTCTCCTTTTATTTACAATCACATTTAGATTTATTTCTACAGATGCAGTCATCTGTATCTGTAAAAAGGTTCATAAGGAATAGAGTTAACTTATTACAATTGGTATTATCCAAAGAGTAATAATTCCAAAGACCTTCTTTTCTGCTTTTAACCAGCCCGCAATCTATTAATACCTTCATATGATGTGATAAAGTTGGCTGTGTAAATTCAAACTGCTCCAATATATCACATGCACACTGTTCTCCGCATGACAAAATATCAATGATCTTAAGCCTGCCCTGATCTGATAGTGCTTTTATAATTTTTGCATTAGAATCATAATTAAGATTCACTTCATCACTCCTTATATTGATGTATTGATATATATCTATATTTAATATATATAACTATCTGAAAATCGTCAATACGAACTGTGTATTTATTGTGAAATTTGTCATCATATTTACTATAGTCTATATAATTTCATTTTATGTGCAACCCAGCTTAAATGTTCAAGTATTCTCGAATAATAGTGATTAAGCTTAATATTAGTCTAGAAGTTCATTATATGAAAGAAGCTGTCCAACACAGCCCCTTTTTACTTATTAGCAGCATTTATTTTTTGATTTGTGGAGCAAAAGGAAACTTCGACCACTGTTGCTTCAAGAACTTTTGACACTTCTGCTAATGCTTCGTCAAGGTTTGTATCATAAGTGACATAATACCTTTTGTCCCGTAAAAAAACATTGGATTTACATTTGAAACCTGACTATAATTAGGTAGAATTTCCCAGACTTAGATTTTTACTAGGCATCAATATTTCACTGCTATACCCTTATATAAATAACCTGCCAGTTTTATCATATCTTTGCTGTAAAATTGTTCGATAAACTCAAAGTTAAAACCATTTTTATATATGATATCTTTTATATCACGGTTTAAGTTACAGCCGTCTGATGGTATTTTATAAAATGGATTAATAAAATTTTGCAATTTACTAATTTTTGTGTCAGCGCTCAATCCATGCTCAAGGAAAATCAATTTACCATCAGACTTTAAAACACGATAGAGCTCCTGTATGGCAGCATCAACATTATCAATACTGCACAAGGTAAACGTACTCACTACAGTATCAAATGTATTGCTTTCAAAAGGCAATATTTCGGCATTTAACAATTTTAGATGAACTTTTATGTTTGATTTATCAACTCTTTTTTGAGCTAACGAATTCATTCCTGCATTTGTATCTATAACGGTAATTTCTTTTGTTTCGGAGGGATAACAAGTAAGGTTTAATCCAGTCCCAAAGCCTATCTCTAATACTTCCCCACTAACAGCTTTCAAAACTTCCTTTCTATACTTCATTACCTCTGGTGTTGAAAGTATATTATCAATAATCCTGGGATAGATATATTTTGTATAAAATGCCATTTGTTATCCTTCCTCCGCTTTTTGATATTATTATGCATTCAGGTTTCTATTTGTATATTTTCAATGCGCCTTTTAATTTTATCCTAGATATTATCAACCTTCATAACACGCATTGAATTCAATACAGCTATTACCGTTACGCCTACATCTGCAAATACTGCCTCCCATATGGTAGCAACCCCGCCTGCTCCAAGGAGAAGTACTATACCCTTTATAACCATTGCAAATATTATATTCTGCCATACAATATTTCTAGTATGCTTTGATATCTTAATGACACTTACTATCTTTGAAGGTTCATCCGTCATTAATACTACATCTGCAGCTTCTATTGCTGCATCAGAACCAACACCTCCCATTGCAATTCCCACATCTGCACGTGCAAGGACAGGAGCATCGTTAATACCGTCACCTACAAATATCAGTTTTCCTTTTGGTGATTTTTGCTTATCCAGCAGTTCTAGTTTCTCAACCTTCTGGTTTGGCAACAATTCAGCATATACTTCATCCAAGCCTAATTCTCTGCCTATTCTTTCCCCAACAGCTTTATTATCACCCGTCAGCATAACAAGCTTTCTGACACCAATTCTTTTTAGTGAATTAATTGCATTTTTGCTATCCTCTTTAACCTCGTCAGATATTACAATGTATCCGGCATATTTTCCATCAATAGCTATGTGAACCACTGTACCGATTTCGTCAGCAGCTTCATAAGAGATGTTTTCCTTAACCATAAGTTTGGCATTTCCCACAAGAACAAGCTTATTCTTAAAATTTACTTTGATGCCGTGTCCCGAAATTTCTTCATAATCTGAAATTTCACTTTTATCTACTTCCTTACCATAAGCTTTTATAATTGAAAGTGCTATTGGGTGATTGGAATAGCTTTCAGCGTATGCAGCATATTCCAGTAGATTGATGCCGTCTAAGTTTCCGGAAGCATTTACTTTTGTAACCTTGAAAACCCCTTTTGTCAGGGTTCCTGTTTTGTCAAACACTACTGTATCAACATTGTTTAAAGCTTCAAGATAGTTACTTCCTTTAATGAGGATACCATTTTTAGAGGCACCGCCTATACCTCCGAAAAAGCCTAACGGAATTGATATTACCAAAGCACATGGGCACGAAACTACAAGGAATACCAATGCTCTGTTTATCCAATCAGAAAAGGTAGCTCCATTAATAAACAACGGTGGGATAATCGCTAAAGCGACAGCTGCAAATACAACAAAAGGTGTATAGTACTTTGCAAACTTGGTAATAAAGTTTTCTGTTGGAGCTTTCTTGCTGCTTGCATTTTGAACAAGATCAAGTATTTTAGATACCGTAGACTCTCCAAATTCCTTAGTGACCTCAATGGTTAACAAACCATTTTTATTGATAGAACCCGAAAGAACGTCGTTACCTGCCTCAACTTCTCTAGGCACAGATTCACCGGTCAGTGCTGAAGTATCCAGCATGGATTTTCCTTCAATTACTTTACCATCCAAGGGTACTTTTTCTCCCGGTTTAACGAGAATTACGTCACCAATACCAACTTGGTCTGGGGCAACTTTTTTGACTTCATCTCCTATCTTTAGATTGGCGAAGTCAGGACGGATATCCATCAAGGCAGCAATAGACTTTCGTGATCGGTTAACTGCCATATCCTGAAAGAACTCACCTACCTGGTAAAACAACATTACCGCTACGCCTTCGGGAAATTCTTTAATCGAAAAGGCTCCAATTGTAGCGATACCCATAAGGAAATTCTCATCAAAAACCTGTCCGCGAATTATATTTCTGCCGGCTTTTAAGAGAACTTCACCGCCTACTAATAAATAACTGATGAAATACACGCCAAACTCGACCCAAAACGGTAATTTGAATAATAGAGCTATAAAAAATAAAGCTGCTCCTATACCGATAATCAACAGCTTCCTTTTATCAACTTCTTCAATACTGTCTTGCTGGTCTTCACCATGTAAATCCTCAACTACCTTAAATCCAGGTTCAATCCGACTGCCGATTTTCGATGCTTGCTCGATAATTACATTAAGTTCACTTTTATTATTTACTTCAAGAAATAGTTTTTTAGTTGCAAAATCCACATTTGCCGCCTTTACACCTGGTAAAGCCTTAATTTCATTTTCTATTTTGGCTGCACAATTAGCACAGCTCAAGCCAATGAGTATCAGTGCCTTCTTTTCAGGCTTTGCTATTACTTTTTCATTAACGACAACTTGGGGTTCCAGCTTTTTTATAATACTATTTGCGCTGGAAATGATATCATCAATTATTCCACCCTCTTCTGTTTCTATGGTAAGTGTTTTTGTAGCAAAATTCATTGATGCAGAGTTCACTCCATTTATTTTATTAACGTTTGCTTCAATTTTTGCAGCACAATTAGCGCAATCAAGTCCCTCAAGAATAAATTCTTTTTTAATCCCCTTAGCCATAATATCACTTCTTTCTCTGATCTATTTATAAGTGTAATTCATTTTTATCTTTCATTAATATGGATTAATCCCTGGTTGAATATTTGCTTTACATGAGCGTCATCAAGGGAGTAGTAGACAACTTTGCCTTCTTTTTTATATTTAACCAGTCTTGCCTGTTTTAAGACTCTTAGTTGATGAGATATTGCAGATTGTGTCATGTTCAGCAATACGGCTATATCACACACACACATATCAGATTCTGCCAAGGCCCAAAGTATTTTTATCCTAGTAGTATCACCGAAAACTTTAAATAGTTCTGCAAGATCATATAGGTGTTCGTCTTCAGGCATTTTCCCCCTGACATTATTTACAATGTCCTCATGAATCACATTACAATCGCATCTTTCTATTTCAAACTTATTATCAATCACTTTTAGCACCTCTCTTTTATTATTAAATGCTATACTTGAACAAGTGTTCATATATTATATTGTTATTATATGCAAGTTGATAAAATATGTCAACAAATAACGGCCAATTTTCAAAACAGCATTGCCAGCTTTGTGCTCAGATATGCGACAAATGCGCTCAGGGCTGTGACATGTTCAAAGATGACCATTGTAAGAAATGCGCCGAGATATGCCGGAGTGTGCAGATGAATGCAGAAAAATGTCGGTTATGTAATAAAACCGGTCTTTGTGTAGCCACCAAATACAAAGGCCGGTTTTTAAAATTTTTCTAAACGAAACACTTCTATTAGTTATAGAATACCTATCGAATACCTATCGAATACCTATCTAATACGTATCTAATACCTATTTAATAGGCTTTATCCATTCTGTTGTTTTTTGAATACCTAGTTCCAGAGAAGTTCTTGACTTCCATCCAAGTAGCTCCCATGCCTTTGAACAGTTGCATAATAATCTGGAGATTTCGCTTTGAGGATGTATATGAGGAACATGATTTATCATATCCTTATTTTTGGCTATAAGTAATGCAAGATCATTTATATTAATATCCTTGCCAAGCCCTGCATTCACTATCTGACCATTAACCGAACTCATATACCCGGCCTTGGTAACAAATTCGGCACAATCCTCCACATACATTAAATCTCTTGTTTGTGTACCATCACCATATATATTTATTTGTTTTCCCTCCAGAATGTTCTTTATAAATATTGCTACAACGCCGCCTTCACCGCTTGATTTCTGATAAGGTCCATATGTATTGAAGGGGCGTACTATGACAACAGGCAAACCATACGCATACCAATAGGAAAGTACCATATTTTCTGCGGCTATCTTACTGCCTGCGTAGGGTGAAGCCGGCTTTACGGGATGGTCTTCGCTAATGCCCTTATCGTCGAATGCTCTATCGTAAACCATGCAAGTGCTCATGAAAACCAGCTTCACATTGAATTTCCTGCACTGCTCAAGAATATTAAAGGTTCCCACCGTATCATTGTCAAAGGTCAAAGCTGGACGATCAATGCTGTCCTGCACATTTATACTGGCTGCAAGATGATAACATATATCAAATTTAATTTCGAATAAGCTGTTTAACAAAGGAATATCTCTGATATCCCCTCTTATGAAGGTTAACTTGTCATTGTACTTGCTCAATTCTTTGAGATTGGCTTCTGAACCATTCACCAAATTATCAAGCACCCAGACTCTGTGTTCGTCTTCCAAAAGTTTTTTAACTACCCATCGGCCTATAAAGCCAGCTCCGCCGGTCACCAGAATTTTCATATTACTACTTCCTTTCAAAAAACAGTTATTAACTATTAAGAAAAAGTTCTAATTATATTCCTGACATTATCAATTATATATTCAATATCACGCTCTTCCATCCCCGGGAAAAGTGGCAGCGTTATGATTCTTTCATACAAATTTTCAGCGACAGGACACAACCCTTTTTTGTATCCCAGCTGTCTGTAGAAAGGGTGATAATAAACCGGTATGTAATGAACATTTACACCGATATTAACCTGTCTTAAAGCGTCAAAGACTGCCTTCCTATTTGCTGAGAGTTTTTCCGTCTTCAATTGAATAATGTATAGATGCCATGCTGAGTTTGTTTGCTCTAGTTGCCCGGGAGTAATGATATTATCCAGCTCTTTGAACGCTTTATTATAAGAAGCGGCGAATTGTCGCCTTTTTTTGAGAAACATATCCAGCTTTTTTAGTTGACTTATACCGAGAGCTGCTTGAATATCAGTCAGCCTGTAATTGTACCCAAGACTTTTTTGTTCATAATACCAACCGCCTTCATCTTTTGATAACTTACCATTCTCCCTGGTGATACCATGGCTTCTGAAAAGTACCAGCTTATCATACAGCTCTTTACAATCAGTAGCGATTGCCCCTCCTTCTCCTGTGGTTATATGTTTTACAGGATGGAAGCTAAAGGTGGTCATATCTCCGATACTGCCAATTTTCCTACCTTTATATTCCGCTCCCAATGCATGGGCTCCGTCCTCAATGATAATAAGATTATATTCTTGTGCTATAGCAAGTATTTCATCCATTCTGCAGGGCTGCCCGGTAAAATGAACAGGTATAATTGCTTTTGTTTTATTTGTAATTTTTTTTCTTATTTCGTCCGGGGAAATATTATATGTATTTTTGTCAATATCAGCAAACACAGGGGTTGCTCCCATATATAGCACGCAGTTTGCTGATGCCGCAAAAGTCATCGGCGAGGTAATAACCTCGTCACCCTCACCCAGTCCTGCTGCAAAACAGGCAGCATGCAAAGCGGCAGTACCATTCGATACAGCAACCGAATATTTTGCCCCTGTGGCTTTGCAAATTGCAGTTTCAAACTCTGAAATTTTAGGACCCGTTGTAATGAAATCACTTTTCAAAATATCTACAACAGCCTGAATGTCCTCCTCATCTATCAGCTGACGACCGTACGGAATGATTTTTCTGTTATATGTCATGGGTTTACCCTTTCTAGGTTAAAAACAACTTATTTATTATTAATAATATTTAATATTCTATCGACTGTCCTTTTGGCACCGTAGCCGTCAATAAATTTACGCATAGCTATTCCTATCCATGCCCGTAACTTTATATCCGATATGAGCGACTTAACACTAGAACACAGAATTGCTTTCGTAAGCTGGTTATACCATCCGAGACACTTGACCAAGCCTTGCTCATCCATATTTTCAGCCAACTTGACTTGATTTTGTGCCATAATAAAGGAAAATGAGGGAACTCCGCATGCACAAAGCTCGTAAAGAGTACTCCCCGCAGATGATATTGCAATATCAGTTGAAAGCATGAGCTTTGACATACTTGCAGGCTCAGGGTAAAGGGTAACTGCAGGATATTCAATTGCTAAATCATGTAGATAGTTAATGTCTGAAAAACTCGCTCCAACAACAATTTTGAGTTGTAATTCAGCAAGACTCTTATCCGAGAGAAGCTGTTCTGCAATTTTGCCACACATATTGTATGGATCTGAACCACCCGAAGTTATCAGCAGACTTTTTACTTCGCTGCTGTTTTGTTTGGTCGGAAGATTTCTGAATTCCTGCCTCAAAAGTGTAAATTCGCGACCTAAAAGTAAAACTTCTTCAGAAGAAAAGGTTTTGTATTTTACATTTTCAGAATTTATATTTCCATTAATTAATATATCTACAGGGTAAGTAAATGAATTTAAATCATCAATATAAACTGTTTTTTTGACCTTACTTTTAAGACTCAATAAAAAGTCAAATGATACATTGTAGGAATCAATAATAAGAAAATCAAAACTATGCTTATTAATAATATCAGTTATTTTATCCGCTAAGACAACAAGGTCGTCTGACTCTTGAATCAAATTTCCGTTTGTTTCATGAACAGAATAGCCATAGGACCTGATGGTTTTAATTCCGTCCGAAACAGAGCTGATAAAACAGACTTTACAGTCATGCAATTTAAACTCGTCAGCCAGTGCAAGACAACGCATTACATGTCCCATACCTATTGTCTTGCCACCATTGCATAAAAAAGCTATTTCAATCATTCCTGACCTCAAAATGCTCTTTTAAAAGTGCCATTTGTATAACATCCATAAATTCGTTGTTCTTAAAACACTCTTTTTCGAGGAGTCCTTCCTCCTTAAATCCTAGTCTTTTATACAGCTTTAATGCATTAAGGTTTCTGCTTAAGACTTTAAGGTAAATTTTATTAAGTTTTAACACCTCAAAGCCATACCTGATACATGCACGACAAGCTTCAAAGCCGTATTCTTTGCCCCATTCATCCTTTTCTCCAAGAAGAATACCAAGCTCTGCCTTACGGTTTATGTGGTCCAGATTACTCAAGCCGACGGTACCTATCTTTTTACCTCCGGGATCTGTAATAATCATTAATTCATATCTGCTCTTTTGGATTAAATACTGCCTGTACCACTCCTCGTGCTCTGCAAAAGTTGGACCTTTCGTACTGAATATATTATCAAGGATTTCTTTTTGATTTCTCCAACCGACAATAACCTCTTTATCTTGTTCTTGAATCTCCCTTAATATTAGCCTTTCCGTTCTAAGAAAGTTTTCGTCCGATGGGCTTATTTCGTAACCAAGACCTATATTTAATAGCTCCCGGCGTAACGGAGTCCCTTTTGTTATATCTTTTATGGCTGTTATACCCATAATGCTGTAATAATACTTAGGTTCAAGTCCATTCCCGGGACGAATAACTCGAATATTTTTCTCATTTAAAGGTTCATCCTTTTTAATATCCTCTACAGCAAATATTGATTTTCTGAATAGTAAATTACTCTTTTCATTATCAACAGGCCCGTAATAAACCTTCCCCAGTGCCTTTTCCGTATTTCTGATATCTTTCACCATATCTTTGAATTCAGAGTATTCCATAGAAAATGAAGAATCAGGGGTTTCAGTATTTCGGCTGACACAAAAATGTTTCTCGATTACTTTTGCACCCAGGGCTACTGCTGTGATTGCAGCAATAGAACCTAAGGAGTGGTCTGACAATCCGACAGGTGTGCCAAATATATTTTGCATACTTTCAATTGTTCTCAGATTCATGTCTTCCCAGACGGCGGGGTATGCACTTGAACACTTCAGAAGACAGATATTGTTGTTTCCAAATGATTTTATTGCGCTTACAGCATCCATAACCTCATTAAAACCAGCCATACCCGTAGACATTATGACAGGCTTACCTCTTGACGCTATATATTTGATTAGTGGTATATCAACAAGCTCAAAGGAGGCTATTTTGTAAAAGCTGACGCCCAGTTCCTCCAAAAAATCAACGGCTGATATGTCAAAAGGGGTAGATAAGAAATCCATTCCAATACTCTCAGCTTCATACTTGAGTCTGCCGTGCCATTCCCAGGGTGTATATGCCTTTGTGTAAAGTGAATGCAAGGTTTCACCCATCCATTTTCCCTCTTTTATTTGAAAAAACTCATTATCACAATTTAAGGTAAGCTTATCAGCTGTATAAGTTTGAATTTTTATACAATCTGCACCGGCCTCTTTCGCGGCATGTATGATTTCAATTGCTCTGTTAAGATCACCGCCATGGTTGGCAGACATTTCTGCTATTATATAACAAGGCGAGTCTCCTCCAATATTCTTTTTACAAATACTTATTGTTTTAGTCATATAATTCCTGCCTTAATAAAATAAGCTCTGTTAAAACCACTTGTTTAACTATTCCTTTAAAAGTATTGTTTAGTATTTCTTTGGAAGCTTTAACATAAAGATTTTTGCTTAACATTGCTGTTTATCTGTGAAAGCCAGGGTTTTTCTTTAAACAATTGAAGGATTTCATTTAAGCTGAAATCAGGTTTTTGTAAATAGTCATATATACTGCACAAAAGCATATAGTCTTCATAGGTATCCAACGTAATTCTGATTTCTGAGTTATTTTCGTTATTTTCTGCTGCTACATTCAAACACTTAAAATTGTCACAATTTTGATATAGAAAGAGTGTTACATGTTCACGCTCATGAGGCTCGACTGCTTGAGCATGTGCTCTTTTCAATGCTTTAATACTGAATACTTCAACATCCATACCTCTAGGATATGTCCTTAGCATAGTATTGGAGGCATAATCGCAATCTGAATTTTTATAACTGAATAAAACCTGATTTATAATTTCGGGATCAATGCATGGACAATCTCCGGTTATTCGGATGATTGTATCCAGGTTGTTTTCAAGGGCCGCATTATAATATCGATCCAGTACATCCATTTCTGAGCCTCTATAATATCTGACATTTTCTTTTTTTGCTATTTCTACAACTTTGTCATCATCTTCCCTGATTGTTGTCGCAATTATAATATGGTCTATATCAGCCGCTGACCGAACTCTTCTTATAATTTGCTGCAGAACGGTTGTATCAGATTTATACGGAAGAGGCTTTAATACTTTTCCAGGCAAACGGGAAGAATTTGTTCTTGCCTGAATTATTATACCTGTACACATACGTTTGCTAATGTTTTTCTGGTAGTTAGCCAATGTTCGTATAGCTTGTTTTCCTTCTAATAGTTCCTCTATCACTTCCTTGGATAATATCTCTCTTTCAGAGCTATATTCACCAATATTGGCCCGCCTGACTCCATAAGTCTCTATCACCGCCTGCCTGTGTGGAGGGATTATTGCAAACATATCATCGTATTCAATTGCACAGGCTGATTCCTGCTCGGTCATAAGCTCCTCATACATTTTCTCTCCAGGACGAAGACCCGTTTTACTTGTTTTTATACTGTCGGGAGACTTCCCGTTTTTTTTACATTCCATTTCTATAACTATGTCAGCTAAATCCGAGAGTCTGATAACCGGCATCTTCAGAACAAAAACCTCTCCTCCTTTTGCGATATGGTATGCTTTCAAAATAAGTTCCACTGCCTGATTTATGCTCATCATAAACCTTGTCATTTCAGGCTCGGTTATTGAAATATAACTGCTTTGGAGGATTTGCTTGCGCCACAAAGGTATGACAGATCCCCGTGACTCCAGAACATTTCCGAACCTTACAGACGCAAAAACCGGTATGTCGCCGCCCTTTGCATAATCAGCAGACGAAAACATTCTTTCTGCCAGCAGCTTGGTTGCTCCCATTATATTAGTTGGAGACACAGCTTTATCACTGCTGGTATAAATAACTTTCTTAACCCTGTTTCTGATTGCGCATTCTATAACATTCTGAGACCCTATCACATTAACTTTAACCGCCTCAAATGGGTCATATTCACACGCTGGTACCTGCTTAAGTGCCGCCAGATTGAAAACTATATCAATATCCTGCATTGCTCGGTCGAGCCTTTCCTTGTCCCTAACATCACCAAGAAGAAATCTAATATTACTATATGCCTTTAGTTCTTCACGCATTTCAAACTGCTTATACTCGTCTCTGCTGTATACTCTAATTACATTAGGACTGTAGTTTAAAAGCCTCCTTACAAGTGCAGTACCAATTGTACCGGTACCTCCTATAACCAATATATTCAGGCCTTGAAAATTCAAAGCTATTCCACTCCTTTTGAGATTGTGTGTTTACTGAAGTATTCTTAATTTCCTTAATCATAGTGTATGTTGAAATAATAATTGAGGTGTCTGTCGCCATATGTTTTACATTAACCCAAGAGTTAAAAACTTATTTTGGTTTACATAAATCACATTTTCGGATATTAACACATATCATATAGAGTAAAGTCAATATATGTATAAAGGAAAGGATGAATCCATTATGGCTGTATCATTATTTAGAATGGCTGTATCGGCAACTTCAAACATTCAGACAAGACCATCTATTAAGAGGTATTTATACCCATTAGCGTATTCAGATATATCGGGTGGGGCAAATAGTAATGTGCTGGTTATCCCCAGAAGTAAGTTTACAAGCGATACTGGCGGTATAGTAAGCATTTTGCGTCCAATAGCAAGCAACGGATATAATTTGTTGGAACTCAACGGTATAGTACAAGAATCGGGAACTTACAAGTTTAGTATTGTTGGTTCATATATACAAAAGGTTATAATCAGCGGTGTAACGTCGAATCTGTTTAATGAAGGTACGCCGGTTGCTCTTATAATCAATAACTTCTCGCCGACAGCTACAACAACTATCAAGGCATAGTTGTAGACGAGAGTCTATAAAATGATTTACAAATAGGATATGCTGAAAAGCGTGTCCTATTTGTAAATATAACAGTAATATTAAAGACTTACTCATTGATATATTATTGATGTAGGTTCTCCTTGACCTCAAGCTTTGCTATCAGGTCATTTATTATTCCTATGAGCTCAATATTAGAATTGTCAAGTTCATATGCCTGTTGATAGCAGGCAAGAGCCATTTTATTATTCCCAACCAACATATGTGCCTCTCCAAGAATTTCTAAAATAACAACTGTATCAATTTCAGGAGCAGGAATACTAAAATTCGGTCTTGCCCTTACTCTCAAGGTTCCCTCCAAATCCCGGATTGAATCCTTATAGTTTTTGAGCTCCATATTCAGCTGACCTCGTAAAACAAGCAGATCCGAATAAAATGGAAAAGCTCTGACACCTTCATTGAGTACAGACATTGCCTCCTCATTCTGCTGGTCATAAATTAATGACCAACTTAGACACTTAAACAAGTGAGGAACGAATAAATAATCAAAATTTGTATTCTGAAGAGCATTATGAAAACATTCTATACTTTCTTTATACATTTGTCGGTTTAAAAGAACTATCCCATAAATATACTGAAGATAGCTATCCTCAGGATGTTCAATGAACTCCGCTTCCAGAAGCATACAATCCATATCATTTATATCGGAATTACAAACATTTTCACGCCTACTAATTTGAATATTTGAGTCTTCAATACTCGATAATATGTCCTCAGGAATTCTTTCAAAGGATTTGTATATAAAACGGTACTCCTTTCGGTTACGAAGAAGCCGTAAGGACTGTGAAGGATAGAAAAGATGATTAGCTTCAGGACTATGAGAAATATACATCAAATAACCCTCTGCGTTTGGATTATTCATTAAGAAAGTAAGCTCATCCAGTTGCTCTTCTTCAATAAACTCATTTGCATAAAGAAACAGAACCCATCTGCCTTCAGCATGATCCAAGCATAGATTCTTTGCCTCACTATAATTATCGCCCCATTTAATGGGATAGACTTTTGCACCGGCTTCTTCAGCTAATTGAACAGTCTTATCTTCGGAGCCCATGTCTACCACTATTATTTCGTCAACAACATTCTTTACAGCCTGCAAACAATCTATAATGTATTTTTCATCATTTTTTGTCAGCATACACAAACTCAAAAGTTTCCTTTTTTCCATAACCTTTGTTATGCTCCCTTCGGCTTAGCCTCTTATAGATTTAAACGTCAATAGATATAGAACCTTAATAGATTATTCTTCTTTAATGCTGTCTTCCAGTTCATTTAATGTATCATTTAGTAAATTAACTGCATCTTCAAGATGAACGAATACGCTCTGACAAACAATATTCAAGCTGCGGAAAAATCTATGTTGTATACTAAATATTTTTGTTATCTTTTCTGATGTGTTTATAACTCCCAGACGGTCCATCAGATAATAAAAGACAAAAACAATTTGTTGGGAAAAGCAGCCAGTAAGTGTATCTGCAATAAAAAGCTGGTAGGTATTTATATTCTTCTGATAGGCTTCTTCAAAAATCCCATAGAAATTTTGACTATCTTCTCGCTGGGACAAACGAATCATTTCTCTGCAAAAAAGCTTTCCTTTTATTGTCTCTTTATTGAGATTATGGAACATATCTGCATATTTCTTTACTTCATCTATAAACTTGATCAGGCCAGCTTTTCTTTCTGAAAGAGAAATACCATCCAAATTTTCTGCTACTAACTCATTAACACGAGGAAAGATTGAGTGTGTGCAATAATTTTTAATTACATCCTGAAGCTTTTCACATGCAACTCCCTCTATTTTGGCTCCACCCTCGGTAGCATTAATAATTGTTTTATCCTTATGAGAAGAAATAATATTCTCCAGACCATGCTTAAAATCCACCCATAATCTGTTGGAGGGTATCATTGTCCCTTCATTACTTTCAACATAAACAGCAGGTCTTGACTGAATATTTTCACTTGCCTTCCTGCCCTTTTCCTCATAATAAATAGAATCCTTGCTATGAGTGCTTCCCTCAGATCCGTATGCGTAATCCTGACCTACGAAAACAATTGGATCAGCACCCAAATAAACGGCTAACCCAAAGGCAAGGTGTGAAACATTAGCTCCTGCATCAATAGCACTTCCATCTCCAATAAATTTGTTCAGCCATTGACTGATAGTTTCTCCTCTGCGGAATATGGGTATCTTTAAGCCCTTGAAGGAAGGGAGAACTCTTTTGTCAACTAAACCAAGGCAGAGTAATGTTATATCTTCAGGATATTTGTTATTTTCAAAATGATAATTGTAAGTATTTGGAGTTCTCTCTATTACAGTTAAAATATCCGGCTTTATGTCATTTTTCATTAATGGAATAATTGCAGATTCAGTACTTATAATCAGCCCTTTGTCTTTTACGTTCTTTAATTGCCGGATGTTTTTATCAAGGGATGGTCCGTTGGCGACAATATATGCGGGTACATCCTTATATCTATCCTTGAGACAGCTGATATATGGGGTTTTTAGAATTTCTTTTGCATTGGATAACCAGTTGTTAAGACCGATTAATGTATCGAGATGGCAGTTCCCCAGATAGAATATTGATAAGGTTAACTCTGAAAAAACATATTCGTGAATTTTTGTGTATGACGCTTTAAAATTTCTGCGTGCAGCATGTGTAAAAGCAATTGTAGGATAGCTGCAGCTAACAAAATTAATTGAATAGAATACCTTATCAAAGGCTTTGGCAAAGTCTTCTGTATCTCCAATAAGAAATGCTATCTTTTGAGTTTTAATGATTGGCTCCAAATCAAAATAATGAAGCATTGCAGCAAACAGATATACATCCCGTTCAAACATTACAACCAGTGTATGAGGCCTTTTTTTTGAAAATAACTCAAACAAAGCATAGCCGAAACCCGATCCATATAGAAAAATGCAGCCGGTTCCCTGGCTTATTATACCTTTATACCACTGCTCTGCCTCTTGTACAGGATGTTCACTGGTAATTTGAAAGCATTGATTTTCCTGCTTGTATCGACAAATGGGATAACCTTCACTATTATAAGTAATCTCTATCCTGTCCCAAAGTTCTTTTTCATTTATCTGCTCAACAGTTTTTTTTAGTAAAGGAGAGAGACAACTTAAATTTTTCTTAAACATTATTTTTATTTCATCTTTTTGGGCAACAATCATTTAGACACACTCCTCAATCCAACCTTTTACAAGGGGGTAAAGTGAAAACTCCATCAAATCTGTTATGGCAACAAAATCATTATTCTGCATATGTAAATGGAGTTTCTCAATTGCTGCGGTAAATTTCTTGATTATTTCAGCATCCATTTTGCCTATAGTAATTGAAATATTCAACATAGCTTTAAGCTCGCTCATACTGTCAAAGAAGTAATCCAATGCTACCTGATCCACACCTTTTCTAAAATACTCAATAGCTGAGAGTGAAGAGCTTAAAAAATTACTTCCTGTTTTCGCAAATAGAGTCAATTCCTCCATCGGTCTTTTTCTCCTTCATAGAATAGTTCCTGCCATCGAAATTGCTTGTATCCCTCTAGATTTTTTAAAGTACCAAAAACCATCTCACGTACTCTTGAATCGAAGCAGTTAATTACTTCCTTTATCTCGTTTTGCTCATCCTCTGTTAAAACAGATGTTCTTAGGTTAACAGCCATGTTATTGATTTCTTCGAGTAATTGCTTTAAGTTATTAATTTGGTTTTGATAATTTAAAGTCTCTTCAATTGTCATGCTTCTTCCCCCTTGAGACATTAAAGTTATTGTCAGCAAAATATATAATCAAATCATAGTATTTATACCTAGCTCATAAAATCCCTTTACTATTATATTATTCCTGATATTTTTTGTTACCATGGCCAGAACTAAGCTCGGTTTAATGCATATTAAACAACTTAATAATCAAAGGGAATATTAAAAAGACAACATCCTTAGTTGAAAACATATTATGTTAGTATGATCGTATTTAAAATTAAATAACAAGAAAGGAAGAATAAAATGCCGATTATTAATTTAAATATCCAGGATACCACATATGTGGCCTCGGCTGAACCAAGTAATAACTTTTCGGCGTACCCTTTGCTATATGTGGGTACTGATCCGGTTTATCATAACTGCGTGAGCCTGCTGAAAATCACATTACCTGAATTACCGACAATTGCTGTAGATAGCGCAATATTGAAGTTATCTGTAATAGTAAAAAGTGGTGATACTCCAAGTACGATAGTTGTCAATAAAGTAACCTCCCCCTTTGATGTAACTACGGTAAATTATGCTACTATGCCTGCTCACGCTCCAACACAAACTAAATACGATGTATTACCTACTGATTTATATCAACAGATTTTTATCGATATTACATCACTGGTAAACGAATGGATCAGCGGAGTAACTGAAAATAACGGAATAGCTTTAACAAATTCAGATGGTTATACCCTGGTACAGTTTGCATCAGATAAAATAGTTTATAACCCTTATTTTCCAACGATAACCCTTACTTATACTGATGCACCGGTAGTAAACTCAGCAACTGATTTTAATTATGCTCAATTAGCGAATATTATTGAGCAGATAATCACAATGTACCCTAATACCATTACTGTATATACAAGGGGTTTTAATGCTGCCACAGTAACAGGGATTCCTGTAAGCCTATTCAAGTCTTCCAGCGGCACATATGGGTCACTTTTTATTCTCGACGAAGCTGGAGAGAAGGAGGCTATACCAATCAGCTCGATTGCAGCAATTTATACAGGCGAAGGAACGGTGTACAATCCTTCCATTACTTACCTTACGCCCCCTGAATTCTTTACAAAGGATTATGATGCAAACCTGTTAACAGCGTTCTATGAATACCTGCCTGTGTCGACAAATGCTACAATGTATATGGGTACTCTGGTAGAAGCATCAGGTACTGTTTACAGGAACGAGTATGGGATTATTGTGCTTGCAGAGGGGGATGGAAATACACCGCTTTTTGTTCCTGTTTATAGTATAAATGTGATTTTACCCAGAACTCCAACAATTACAGCAGCAAATATTGAAAACCCAAATTCAGTTACAATTTCACTAAAGCCCTGAATTAAGATAAGTCTCATTAGCTTAAAGAGTCTCCTGCGGTTAACTGGCAGAAGACTCTTTTGAGTTAATTTTTTATTATAAAATCATTAATTATATTCTCTACTGCAACTATAATATTTTCGAGGCTTTCTTTAAGGGTTTTTGACAATCCCATAGAATAGCCTATTTCAGCAGGTTCTATGCCGATAAAAACCCCTTTTAGTGTTTCATATGTAATAGTTGAGTTATTTTGATGACGCCGGTTCAAGCTTATATCGTTTAATATATCTGCCTCATGAGCATTTATTGGACATATTTTATTGTTAAGTACATCATTTATCCGATAAACTCCCAATTCACCCGGCTCCAGGCCAAGATATGCAGCGTCTATTATAATAATGTCTGATGCATTTTCTAATTGATTTGCACAAAAGCCAACATCAGTCTCGCCTGCTATAAATTTTAATTCGGGGTGAGTATTTCGCTTATCCAGAATCTCAACCACATATACGCCAATACCATCATCCAGCATCAGTCTGTTGCCGATTCCGAGAATAACTACTTCCTTCATGGCATTACCTGCATTGTTTTAATTAGTTTTCCACCTTCATACACGTGAGTTGCACAGGAAACGCAAGGATCAAAGGAACGTATTATCCTCCCCAATTCAACAGGGTTGGCGATATCTTGTATTTTTGTACCTATTAATGCCTGTTCAGCAGTTCCGGGCAGCTTATTGTTACCTTTCGTAGAAAGGTTCCAGGCAGACGGTGTAATTATTTGATAAAACGAAATCAAACTGTTTTCTATCTTAATCCAGTGGCCAAGTGCTCCCCTGGTGGTGTCAACAAGACCATACCCCGATGCCGAAGAAGGTACTGAATATTCTCTTTGAACTATTACACCGGGAATAAGATTATCTATTAGGACCTTGATAACCTCACAAATTTTTCTGGCCTCCAGAACCCTGGCTATAGTTCTGTCCATGACTGAGATGCCGTTTCTATATTCGCCGCTTAACCATTGTCTTGCAAGTGGTCCAACTTCGAAGGGTATTCCATTATACCTTGGAGCCTTAACCCATGAATAAGCTCTGCCCTTATTCATATCAGGATCCGGAATTGTTTCGAAAGGTTTATATTTGTCAGCTTTGTCACTGTACCACGAATGGTTTATTTCTTCGGTGATCCCATCTGGTCTGAACTTTGATACCTGCTGTCCGCTAAGCACCAGAGGATCAACATATAAGGTTCCCAGCTCCTTATAACCGTTAAAGCAGCCATAGCTTAAAAGATTACCATATCCCGATCCAATGTAATAATAATCGTCATAGTACTTTGCTAATGTTAATGCATCAGGAAGCATTGTATTATTAATGAATTGATGTATATTATGTAAAATTGATTTGATTTTAATGATTTTATCGGCTGTTGCCTGAGTGGTTATCCCCCCGATAAAAACACCATGGTTATGCGGAGCTTTACCTCCCAGTACTGCTAACATTTCATGAGCACTTCTGCTTATTGAAAGAGATTCAAAATAATGTGAAGCAATATTATCATTTTCTTGTTTTGGCAGTCTGAAATCCTTATGCTCAGTATTAAACAGAGGATACTTTTCAGGCAGCCTTATAAAATCCGGTAGAGTATATTGATAGAAATGCCTTATATGATTCTGCAGAAATTCACACCCATGCAGGATATCTCTTAGGTATCTCCCCTGTTCAGAAACTTTGATACCCAGGGCTGCTTCCAAGGCCATACTTGAAGCCAACGAGTGAGCTGTAGAGCAGATTCCGCATATACGTTGTGTGAAGTAGACTGCGTCCAACGGATTTCTGCCATTGAGCATTTGCTCGAAACCTCGGAACAGTAAACCCTCAGTTTTTGCATTAATTACGACCTTATTTTCAATAGTTGTGTCTATCTCCATAAATCCGCTGATTCTGGTAACAGGATTGATAACTATTCTATCAGTCATTTTGCAACCTCTCTGGAAGTTTTGGATCGGGTGTAGTTTTGAATCTGGTTGTATTATATGAAATAAAGGGTTCCATTTTATCAGGAAATCCCGGTGCAGCACATCCTATACAAGGAGTATCGTCTTCTATGGGCCAATTCACGTATTCATTCCAGTGTCGTATGGGACAGTCAATCCGCGTAACCGGCCCTCTGCAGCCAAGCTTGAACATACAGGTATTCTCACCCAGTTTTTCCGCAAAAATACCCTTATCAAAGTAGGATCTTCTGGGACATCTGTCGTGTATCAAGGTACTATAAAACAACAGAGGTCTGTCATAGCTGTCAAGTTCCGGCTCACCGTAAAGTAATATGTGAGCCAGAGTTCCCAGAAACCAATCGGGATGGCAGGGGCAGCCCGGCAGCTTAACTACCTTCCTTTTTAAAAGGCTTTGAACACTAACGCATTGTGCCGGATTAGGCTTGGCAGCCGAAACACCGCCATGTGAAGCACAGGCTCCGACTGCAATTACATGGGCTGCCTTCTCACCCAGTACTTTTATCGCAGCTTCTGCTGTGACCTCAGTACCTTTCCAGCGGCCGATCACATTATATAATCCGCCATTTGCTGTTGCAACCGCTCCCTCAACAGCGAGAATAAAATCACTCCCGGAAATACTCATCAGCTGCTCCATGGCACTATCTCCCTCGGCCGCTATTAAGCTGTTATCAAATACAAAATCAGTCATTTGGGAAATCAGGTATTTGAAATCAGGGTTTTCACCATCAAGAAGAGAAATTATATTTCCTGAACAGCCGGTCAATTCCAACCAAACAAGCTTCTTTCTCATCAACCTACTCTTCCTGATGTCGCCTTTTACTCTGTTAATTAAGTCTATAGCAGTTCTTTGCCGGCTATAATATACCGGGCAGGTCTTTGGCTTATTCATTAAATCAACTTCCCAACCGTAATTAATTTTTTTAGTATTTCCGAGCCTTTATGACATCCCGAGAATTCACTGCTCAAGTCCTTTCCGGCCACTAACCCGAAATGAGTGGCTGCCGCCCAGGCAGCATTACCGGTTACGTCATATATTACCCCGTTAACAGCCACATAAGCAGGCTTTCCGTTTTTTCCATTGTATTTAGCCAATTCCTGCAGGGTTATATCCCTATTACCGGCAAAATCTGAAACCGAGGGTTTCTTTATGTCCATTTGTTTTGCATTCGGCTGGTTTCTGAGCATACCGGTTAAATAATTGATCTGAGCCATTTTTGTATTAAATTCCTTCTCCAGAACATCAGTAGAATTAGTATAGGCATCAGAATATAAAAGGTCTATACAATTTTCGGCTTCGGCAAGAAGAGTTTTAATCCTTTGACATATTGTAAATTCATACTGATACATACTCCTTCTCCTATCAACTTATTAAAATAGATAATAAATTATTCATTTTATTTATAACTTGAAGGCTTGCGTCAACCTTAATAAAATTAATCCTCTGAAACATAATCCATGTCATCAATATATATTGAAGGTTTTTCATCCATACGTCCTGAATCCATACAATCGTTCTTGCAATCTTTATTGCAATCTTTCTTGCAATCGTTCTTGTGTTCTTTTTTATAATCGTTCTGAAAATTGCTTTTACTATTCTTATTATTGAGATTAAAATCATCGTCGGGTTCAAACTCCTGATAGGTATCCTCCTCAAAAAAATCCCCATCTGAGAGCAGTTCATCCAGAACTCCATTCTCCTTAAGCAGAAGTAATAATATAATGCTGTCCCAAATTGTAAGCTTTTTATTTTTACCTTTATTGTGTTTGCCTTTGTGTTTGCTTTTATGATGTTGTTTCTTTTTTCTTAACTCTTCGCTTGCTTCAACCAACTGTTTTAAGAATTGATTAGAAATCTTTTTCTGGTTTTTATTTTCGTTTGGACTATTCTTATCATTATAATATTTATTTTTTTTAGTTTTGTTACTATGCTTGGTTTTTTTAGAACTGTATTCTGCCTTATTATTTTTACTTCCTTTTTTTGAATTAGCATTATCATTAACATGACTATTTTTGTGCTTATTTTTCATATCCTCACTCCAATAAATAAAACTTCCCATAATATAATATGGTTTGTTTACATAAAGCGTAACATTAATAATAAAAAAACCATACCCTTAAAACAATAAGAATATGGTTAAGTATAATATTTTAATCTCTGTATATTGAAGTTCTGCCGGAATAGCGATGTATATGCCGGTCTGCAATCATCGTTCTGCCCATGTAAGAGTGATAATGTCCACCATTAATATATATTGCCGGACTTGTTGAATCAGTATAATAATGGACATGACCATCATCAAAGGTAGTGACTCCCTCAAAATAATGAATATGGCCCTCTCTGTCAGGGTTTACACTGGTTTGCCCCATATATTCATGAGCATGCCCGTTATTGTAGGAGGTTTCTCCTCCATAGCTATGAGTATGTGGTTCATTTTGCATAGAATATCACCTCAGTATATTTTATGTCAACCACATTACCATTGTTACATTATTCCAAGTCACTACACAGCACAAATCAGACTTTAACTTGTCTTGAATTAACCAATGCAGAAGTAACAATACTTACAACTAATATAGACATTATAACCGCCAGAGACAAGCCTATAGGGATTTTTATGTCGAGCATCAGTAAGGACAGCTTTACACCTGTAAAAGTCAGGATAAGTGCAACACCGTATTTAACGTATTTGAACTTCTCATGAAGATTCCCTAGAACAAAGTACATACTTCTAAGGCCCAATATTGCGAAAATGTTAGACGTATAAACAATGAACGGGTCGGTTGATATAGAAAAAATAGCAGGAATTGAATCGACTGCAAAAATTATATCGGTAAACTCTATGAGTATTAATACAGCGAAAAGCGGAGTAGCATGAAGAATATTATTTTTTCTTATAAAGAACTTATCCCCTTCCACAGTCTCAGTAACTGGTATCACCTTCCCGAGAAGCTTTATAATTTTGCTATCCTTGACATTGTTATTGTCATGGCCGAACATCATTTTTATACCGCTTATAATCAGTATGGCTCCAAATACATAAAGCATCCAATGGAACATGTTAACAATTGTTACTCCCAACAATACAAATATTAATCTTAGAATCAGAGCACCTGCGATTCCATAATTCAGTATTCTTCTCTGGTATTGCTGCTTTATGCCGAAGCTGCTGAAAACCATAATAAATAAGAACAGGTTATCAACACTTAAGCTTTTTTCAATAACAAATCCTCCTAAAAACTCCAATGCCTTGTCGGCTCCCATAAAAAAATAAACACCTACATTAAATATCATTGCAAGCCCTATCCAGAATAATACCCAAAGCAATGCTTTTTTTGTTGACATACAGTTCCTCCGTAAATTAATAGATTAACTTAATACCTCTTTGGAATAAAAGGTAAATATTTTTTAAATATATATAAAAAGACTCCGGTACGAATAAAAAATATCATTCATACCAGAGTCTCACGAATTATGGATACACCGGGCTTTCGCCGTAATGACGGTACATCCTCTGAAAAATAACAGACCGTTACTCCCTCTTACTATTAACTTAAGTTATAATTATCTTAAAGGTTTTAGCCCTTTTTCTTTCTGCTTGTGATCCATGTTACAAGTACAGGGATTAAAGAAATTGCTATAATTGCAAGTATTACAAAAGTAAAATTGTCACTAACTATGGGTATATTTCCGAAGAAATAGCCGGAGAAAATACAAATACATACCCAACTTATACCACCGACAATATTATATAGAATGAATCTCCTGTAGGACATGCTTCCCATGCCTGCTACAAAAGGTGCAAACGTTCTGATAATAGGTATAAACCTGGCTATAATTACAGTTTTACCACCATGCTTCTTGTAAAACTCGTGAGCCTTATCGAGGTGCTTTCTATTAAGGAATCTTACATTTTGCTTTTTAAAAATTTTAGGACCTAAAAACTTTCCAATATGATAGTTAACTGTATCGCCTATTATTGCGGCAGCTATTAGTACTAAAGTAATTAGCCAAAGCTTCAGGGCTCCTGATGCTGCCAAAGCTCCGACAACAAATATGAGTGAATCTCCCGGTAAAAATGGTGCCATAAAAAGTCCGGTTTCAATAAATATTATTAAAAAAAGTATCAAGTAAGTAAATCCGCCGAAATTCTGCATAATATCAGTAAGATACTTATCAAGATTTATCACTATATCTATCAAACTATATATTATATCCACTATTCCTCCAAGTTTAAAGTAGTAAGCATATTGTAATATGTTAACCATTATTGGTCAACTAGCCTTTTGTTAATTATTTGTTAACTAATTCTTAACATAATGTAATTCAAAGCTTGTTATTCATGCAACTTGATAGAAATTTTTTCAATATCTTTAAAAAATTGCAGCTTATATTATTTACACTTTCTCAAATAATAGTTCTGAGGTGATTAAAACTTGAAAAAATTATTTATAATTACAGCACTGATTTTCAGCTTACTGACTGTAGGGGTAGCTGCTCAGACTTATAAGTGTAAGCCCGGGGACACATTGTCTGAAATTGCGGCTAAATATAATACAACTATAAGTAAACTTAAAGCAGCCAATCCCCAGTTGAAAAATCCATCACAAATAAAGCCAGGTCAGACGCTCAAAATACCTGATCAGGGTACAATTTCAGATTATGAAAAAGAAGTTGCCAGACTTGTTAATGTAGAAAGATCCAAATATGGATTACAGACATTAACACTTAATGCTCAGATTTCCAAAGTGGCAAGAATCAAGTGTCAGGATATGATTAACAAAAAATACTTCTCCCACACTTCTCCAACCTACGGTTCACCGTTTAAAATGATGGAGAGCTATGGAATCAGATTCTCAAGTGCCGGTGAAAATATCGCTTACGGTCAGAAAACTCCGGCAGAAGTCATGAGAGGCTGGATGAACTCACCCGGACACAGGGCGAATATTCTTAGCCGAACCTACACTAATATAGGTGTTGGGTGTGCAACCTCTAAAACTGGCGTTAAGTACTGGACTCAGATGTTCACAAAACCTTTGAAATAGCTATGTGATGTAAAACAAAGCAGTAGCTGATGAACTCAGATACTGCTTTTGTTTTGCGTGCGCCCAGCATGGGCGCAATCTAACGGGTGAAAGTCCCGAGTGCAGGTTGATAGTGCCAAGCACATAGCCAAGAGCAAGGGTGTCCTTGGTGACAAGGAATCTGAAGGAAGCTGGCGGCAAACTT
>JAEWOH010000037.1 GCA_023460955.1 Bacillota bacterium
AAGTTTGCCGCCAGCTTCCTTCAGATTCCTTGTCACCAAGGACACCCTTGCTCTTGGCTATGTGCTTGGCACTATCAACCTGCACTCGGGACTTTCACCCGTTAGATTGCGCCCATGCTGGGCGCACACAAAAAACCACCCGGCGGATTTTAGTCGGCCGGGTGGTTTTTATACTCTTACGAGCTTTTATTCATTGATTAATTATTTAGCATCAACTGCAGCCATGTGTGAGATAAGGTCAACAACTTTGTTTGAATAACCCCATTCATTGTCATACCATGATACTAACTTAACGAAGTTTCCGTTCAATGCGATACCAGCTTCAGCATCGAATATTGAAGTACGTGCATCGTGGATGAAGTCAGTTGAAACAACTGCATCTTCAGTGTAGCCGAGGATACCCTTCAAGCTAGTTTCTGAAGCAGTCTTAACAGCTGCCTTGATTTCTTCGTATGATGCTGCTTTTTCAAGTCTTACAGTCAAATCAACAACTGAAACGTCAGCTGTAGGAACTCTGAATGCCATACCTGTTAATTTACCGTTCAATTCCGGAATAACCTTTCCAACTGCCTTAGCAGCACCAGTTGATGAAGGAATGATGTTTCCGAGGATTGATCTTCCGCCTCTCCAGTCTTTGTTTGAAGGAGCATCAACAGTCTTCTGAGTGTTAGTTGCAGCGTGAACTGTAGTCATAAGACCTTCAACTATACCGAAGTTGTCGTTGATAACCTTAGCTAAAGGAGCTAAGCAGTTAGTAGTACATGATGCGTTTGATACAACAACCATGTCCTTAGTGTACTTGTCATTGTTAACGCCCATAACGAACATTGGAGCATCAGCTGAAGGAGCACTGATAACAACCTTCTTAGCGCCGCCCTTTAAGTGAGCTGAAGCCTTTTCTGTAGTAGTGAATACGCCTGTTGATTCAACAACATATTCAGCACCGCAAGCGCCCCAAGCGATAGCTGAAGGATCTTTTTCAGCAAAGAAAGCGATTTCTTTACCGTTTACAACTAACTTTCCACCAGCTGTGCTAACTTCGCCATCAAATTTACCATGAACTGTGTCATAAGTTAACATATATTTTAGATACTCGAGATCGATGAATGGATCATTGATTCCCTTTACTTCAACATTAGGGTTGTTAACTGCAGCCCTGAAAACAAGACGTCCAATACGTCCAAAACCGTTAATACCAATTTTTACTGCCATTGTTGTTACCTCCTAAATTTTTTTATTAATTAGAAACGATATACCTCGTCCCTTAACCAAGCAAATTAATGCTTATCAACAAACAAAATAATTGGTTTCAATTTCCTAAACCAAAACTAATTCTATAATATTTCAAAAACATTTTCAATAGTGTAAACGCTCAAATTAATAATTATTTAACAAAGTTCAACTGTATACTTTTCAACAAAACCTGAAGGATTGTATGAAAGCTTTGCTTTTCTTAAGCCTTCAAGACCTAAATCCTGTTCACGGTTTACATATTCAAACTGTGTCCATTGATTAGCTAAAAACTGCTGGTTTATTAATGGATAGAGTCCATGTATTTCCGCATTTGCCTTTTCTATATGAATAACAACAGTGTTACTGTTCAGCTGCTCTCCTACAGTAAATGCCTGAGGAATACCATCAACTTTGATTATTGCACCCTTCAGATTCAAAAGCCTGTAATTGTCCAGAAGGTCCAGATTTGCCCTTCTTTCAGCTACTAAACTGTAATCATTCCTATAATTTCTCTGATTACACCAATTTTCTAGTATGTCTCTGCAATCAGAAATGTTTTGCTCTGTTATTTCTTCATACTCAAAGGTGTAAAGTTTTTTAAATTTATTTATGTGATTTCTCTTGCCATCAAGCTTTTTTCCAGCTAAAGTCGACAAACTCTTGATAGAATAAAGGTAATCAAAATTATCTCTATCCTCAACAGAATTATAGCAGAACCCGAGTTTATCCAGAGCAGCAAGCTGTACACCCGTAACTCTTCTGATGGTAAATTGCCACCCCATTTCAGAAAAATACTCCTGCAAATGATAAATCGCGCACTTTAGTTCATCAACCCTGTTGTAATCCCCTATAGGAAAATAGCAAAATGGGTTGCTACTATCCATCATTGATATTATGCATAAAAAATCATTTACTATGCTAAAACTGATTTTATAGTAATCTCTCCACATGAAGAAATTGGTGAAATTAAGCTCAGATACCTGCAAATCTGCAATTTTGAAAAATCTGTCCAGGTAAGGCTTATGGTCAATATTTATTTCTGAAAGTTTTAAAGTCGTTGATTGCAACACAAAAATCCCCCTGTATGGTCCAATTGACGCAGGATATTTATTATCTGATATTTTTCAATATTGAGATTAAAAACTTTACGGAGTCTTCCATATCGGTTATTGAGATTTGCTCATTTACACTATGAACTTTTGTCATTCCGATACTTAGGTCTACCGCCTGTATCCCCTTGGAATTAATTATATTAGTATCACTTCCCCCACCTGTGGTGATGGCTTCAAACTGAAACCCGCTATCACTGGCGGCTTTTTGAATAATTCTGATAATATCAGAATCCGTATCTATATTAAAGGCCGGGTATTCAATTTCAGCTTTAAAGTCTACCTGACCGCCCCACTTTGCTGCTGCCTCTTCAAAGCATTTACGCATATGCTGAGTCTGAGCTTCAAGCTTTGAAGCATCTCGGCTTCTAGCCTCACAGCTTAATTCAACTCTGTCACAAACAATATTTGTAGCCATACCGCCATGAATAATACCTATATTCGCTGTCGTTTCCTCATCTATCCTTCCAAGCTTCATCGAAGTTATTGCATCAGCCATAATCGAGAATGCGCTAATGCCCTTTTCCGGCTCCATACCAGCATGTGCTGCTTTACCTTTGATAACAGCATGTATTTTGTTCTGCGCAGGTGCCTTTACAGCCGCGCTGCCTATGTTCCCGTCACTGTCCAGAATGAAGCCATACTTGGCATAAATTTGGCTAAAATCCAAATTTTTAGCTCCCAATAAACCAATTTCCTCGCCTATAGTAAAAGCTATTTGAATATCTCCATGCTCTATAGACTGTTCTTTAAGTACTTTTAAAGTTTCAAGAATCACTGCAATACCCGCGACATCATCACCGCCAAGAATAGTGGTGCCATCACTTTTAATTATATCGCCTTCGACTACCGGCTTTTTACCTATGCCTGGAACTACTGTATCCATATGGGCAGTTACCAGTACAGCCGGAACATCTTTATTGCCTTTTACAGTGCATATAATATTTCCACATTCACCACCGAGTTTTTGACCGGCATCATCTTCTACGGGGCTATATCCAAGTTCCTGTAGTTTCTTTTTAAGAGCTTCACACATTTGTCCCTCTTTAAGGGATAAGCTGTCTATTCTGACCAGCTGCAAAAATTCATCAACCAACCTATCTCTATTTACCAAACCAACCCACTCCTTATCTTTTTACATATCCCTATTTTAATATACCCAAATTTCTATAATTATCACAATATTGCGGATAAACAATAATATCCCAATTAAATAAATACAGTTACCTTTTATTACCAGTCGTATTTAACCATTTTCCCCTCAGTCTTCAAGTTACTGAAATTTTTTTGTCTTAAGAACTCATACACTACTATTGCAACAGAATTAGAGAGGTTTAGCGACCTTATGCCCTCCTTCATAGGAATCCTTATGCAGGTTTCCTTGTTTTCCTTGAGGATTTCTTCAGGCAAGCCTGCCGTTTCCTTCCCAAAAAGAATAAAGCAATCCTCCTCATACTCCACATCACAATAATTATGAATAGCTTTTGTCGTTGAAAAATAAAGCCTTCGATCTCCGACCTTGTCTAAAAAATCCTGAAGGTTGTCATAATATTTTATTCGGGCCTCCTCCCAATAATCCAGGCCTGCTCTCTTCAGATATCTGTCTTCTATAGAAAATCCCAAAGGTCCCACAAGATGTAAAACCGCACCGGTTGCAGCACAGGTTCTGACTATATTGCCGGTATTCTGAGGTATTTCAGGTTCTACAAGTACAATGTTCAATCCCATTTAAAAAACTCCCTTTCAAATATCCTTTGGACATTATTATAATTAATTTAACGCACGCAACAGAAAAAGATGGTATAAACCATCTTTTTAATTATACTTAGTATTTTACATTTTTTATTATATATAATCAAATCTTAGTCTTCGACAGAAATATCTATTTCCAGAATTTCATCACCTTCCAGATGAAGCGGTATACAAATGGTTTTCATTTTTGAAGGTGTTATCTGCAGGTTCTCACCCAACAGTAGGGACGGAGGTGTTATCTCAATACCAATACCTTTATTGTAAAGTATTGTGGCAGTATTACCCAGAATCATATTGGTTAATTCAGATAAAGCACTCTTTGAAATTTCATTTAATTCATCAACCGGCATGCCAAACATCATGGCAGACGCAACCTTAAAGGCAACGGACTTACTCATTGTAAATATAGCCTGACCTCTTATTTTACCAGTAATACCGACAATAATTAAAATCTGTTCACCCATATAAGGGGCAGATTTAAGAAATACTTTGCCTAATTTAGCATCAATATTTGCAACTTGTTTTAATACTGTCTGACTTGCTTCAATAAAAGGGTTTATGTATTCAATATTCATCTTCGTCCACCTTATTATTCATATATTAAATTCAAATTTCAACTGTTTGAATAAAAAACCATACCTAATTATATATAATTATTATACAAAATTCTATATTTTTTTTAAAAATCCTTTCATAATAAACAATTTTGTTGAACTTGCTGTATATTTCCTTATATCTTTCATTGAAACTATATAACTTGAATCAACCTTAAAAATTTCTGGGACAGGATATATGTTTATCCTGTCCCAGAAATTATCTTTTTGGCTTCGGCTTTGCAACCAATGCCATAATATAACCAAAGGATACAGCAGCCCCTAGTCCCGCCGCTGAAGCTTTGAAGCCGCCGGTCAGGGCACCCATAAGACCATTCTGGTCTACCTCCTTGAATACCCCTTTTGCCAGATTATACCCAAAGCCCGTAAGCGGAACTGTCGCTCCTGCACCGGCAAAGTCCACAAGCTTCTGATAAACTCCAAAAGCTGTCAGAAATACACCTGCAACCACAAACACTACCAGTATTCTTGCAGGTGTAAGCTTTGTTTTATCAATAAGCAGCTGTCCAACAGCACAAATGGCTCCTCCGACTAAAAAAGCACTTATATAGCTCATAAAAAATCTCCTAACATAAAAAACATAATAGTTAAACCATCATAAGCCATCAATCAAGGCTTCTATGAATTCCCACAGCATGTGCTATCCCCGGTATTGACTCTTTCTGTTGGGTACTTACGGGGCTCATCAATGCTCCGGTAGCTATAAATAATACTCTCTTTAAGTTGCCCTTCATCATTTCCTTATATACATAGCCGGTAAATACCGACGCAGAACAGCCGCAGCCACTGCCTCCAGCATGTGTATCCTGTTGATTTTGGTTAAAAATCATTGAACCGCAGTCGTTATATCTGTTCTCGATATCCAATCCATTCATTTTAAGTAAATCAAGACAAATTTTCATTCCCACTCTCCCAAGGTCTCCTGTAATAATCAGGTCATAATAATCAGGTGTAAAACCGGTATCAGAGAAATGGGCCAGAATTGTATCTGCAGCAGCAGGCGCCATGGCAGCACCCATATTGTTAGCGTCTGATATCCCCATATCATTTATTTTTCCTGTTGTAACATGCTTTACATAAGGACCGGTCTGTTCAGAGGTCAACAGAGCAGCACCGGCACCTGTTACCGTCCACTGTGAGGTTGGGGGCCTTTGACTCCCCAATTCCAGAGGATATCTGAACTGTCTTTCGGCAGAGCAAAAATGACTAGAGGTCAAACATACTACATTATCTGCATAACCGCCATCTACCAACATGCTGCCAAGGCTCATTGATTCAGCCATGGTGGAGCAGGCGCCGAACAAACCGAAAAACGGGATATCAGTTTCCCTAAGGCCGTAATTTGCTGCTATACACTGGTTCAATAAATCCCCCGCCAAAACATAATCAATTTGGTCGTTACTCATACTTCCCTTTTGAAGAACCTTGGCAAGAACTTCTCTTACCAGCTTGCTTTCTGCTTTTTCCCAACTGTCTTCACCCCAGAGTTCATCGGGAATAATATAGTCAAAACTGTGTTTCAGGTTTCCCTTGCCTTCTTTGGGCCCAACAATGCTTGCAGTAGCTCTTATTGATGGGGGATTCCTAAAAAAAACCGTCTGTTTTCCCATATGTTTTTCTGCCATAATAAACACGCCCCTTAAGCTTTAAGTAATAAAATAATGAATAACTCCAACCAGAATTGAGGAACAAATCCCAAAAACAATAACAGGACCGGCGATTAGAAACATTTTTGCTGCAGTGCCGGTTATATATCCCTCTGTTTTGAACTCCATGGCCGGTGATACAACAGAGTTGGCAAAGCCTGTTATAGGTACGATGGAACCTGCACCGGCAAAACGTCCAAGCTCATCATATATGTTAATGGCAGTAAAAAAAGCACCAAAGAAAATCATAATGGTGCTAGTAAGTCCCGATACCATTTCTTGATCAAGACCTCTTCCCTTCAGCCAGTTGAATATTATCTGCCCTATAACGCAAATAAGTCCTCCGACAATAAAGGCCTTTATTATATTTGTAAAAAGTTTTGAATTCGGAGATACGCTTTTTACGTAGTCAGAATATTCCTGCTTGGTGAAACTCTTATTCATAGGAACCTCCATAATATTAATAAATTATGCAACACTAAGCTTGTAGTATTATTTGCAAATAATTTAAAAATATTATGGATAAAGGAAAGTTATATTAAATTAATTGCCATTTGCAATCATTTTGTGCTTTATATCCTTGAGAATTTTCTTTTCAATTCTTGATACCTGTACCTGAGATATTCCAAGAAGTTTGGCTATCTGAACCTGAGTCTTTTCCTTGAAATATCTGAGTATTATAATTTGCCTCTCCCTTGTATCCAAGGAATCCAATATCTGCCTTATGGCAATTTTATCAATGAGATCAACTTCGCTGCTGTTATTGTCGGCATTTATCCTATCTATTAATAGGATGGGAGTATTGTCTCCTTCCCCGACCGTACTATATAAAGATTCGGGTGTACACCCCGCTTCAAGAGCAAGAACTAATTCTTCAGGAGATACATTCATTCTCTCTGAAACTTCATTTACAGAAGGTTCTCTTCCTAATTCTTTGCTTAGAATTTCTTTCGTGATCCTGGCTTTTGATGCAATTTCCTTCAGAGATCTGCTGACCTTGATTATTCCGTCATCTCTTATAAATCTTTTAATCTCCCCGATAATCATAGGTACTGCATATGTAGAAAACTTAACATCATAAGAGGCATCGAACTTATTTATCGCCTTGATTAATCCGATACTTCCAATCTGGTATAAGTCATCTATTTCATAACCTCTATTTTGAAATCTTTTAACAATACTCCAAACCAAGCCCACGTTTTTCTCCACTAATGTGGCCTGAGCCTGCTTATCCCCAGCTTTAGCATTTATGATAAGTGTTAGAACTGCTTCATCAGATATATCCTTCATAGCCTACCTAAACCTTTCTGTCACATATTGCACATATTGCCATTCGTAAATACTACCCTTATCTACATTATTAGCAGCAATATATATTTTTATACATTTATAACAAATATTTACATGTGTATGCACAAAAATACTTCCCTTTTCCTAGTGTGTTTACAATGAGACAAAGGTATTCAAAGGTTAAATATGTATTAACTAACCTTCTACTGTCTTGATATATTCTTAAACATTGTAACAGTGGTTCCTTTTTGAGGTTCAGATATGATATTGACGCTGTCCATAAAGCTTTCCATTACAGTAAAGCCCATTCCTGAGCGTTCCATGTCAGGTTTTGAAGTGTAAAGGGGTTGTCTCGCAAGTTCTACATCTTCTATACCCTTTCCCTCATCAGATATTATGATTTCAATACCGGCATCATAAAGTTTACATACCATTCTTACCATACCGGGATTACTTTCATAGCCATGAATTATTGAATTGGTAACAGCCTCTGAAACGGCTGTTTTGATATCTGCCAGCTCTTCTACAGTGGGGTCCAGCTGTGATGCAAAAGCAGCCGCAACCACTCTGCCAAAAGCCTCATTGTTTGATTTACTCATAAATTCAAGTCTCATTTCATTTATAAGCTGCATATTTCCTCCATTTCGCTGCTATGCAGCGATAAAACAGTATTATAACTTTGCATTTAAGAATTAATTATTATCAACCGCACATACTGGAAATGGCATCGTCCAAATCAGTATAAACAGGTATTATTTTAAGAACTCCGGACATTTCGAATATCTGCATAATCTTTGGATTAGCATTCACAATTGCAGCCTTTCCGTTCAGCTTCTGAATATTTTTATATCTACCGACAACCACACCTATCCCAGAACTATCCATAAAATTTACTTTTGAAAAATCAAAGACTATATTCTTAACTGTTGCCTTAATTATTTCATTGTCAATTTTCTGTCTCAGATACTGGGCCGAATGATGATCCATGTCCTCCATTATTCGAATGACCAGAGTAGTACCTTTCCTTAGTAACTTAACATCCAAAGTAAATTGCCCCCTTTAATTTTTGCGAAACAAAAAAACCTTTATTCACCAGACATAAGTCTTTTTACCTATTATCATAGGTTGGCAGCTTTATTCCACTGATGATATAGTATTCTTTATTTCCCTTGTTTCACCTTTATTTTCAGGGCCTGTTCATATTCTCTCTGATCTGTTCGGCAATTTCATCAAGTTTTCTCAGTCTATGGTTAACACCCGACTTTCCAAGCTTGGGGTGAAGCATTTCTCCAAGTTCCTTTAAACTTGCCTCACTGTATTCCAGTCTCAGTTCGGCTATTTCTATTAGGTTATCAGGGAGTTTGTCTATTCCGATAACAGACTGTATTAATTTTATATTCTCCACCTGTCTCACAGACGCATTAACAGTTTTCTCAAGATTGGCAGTCTCACAATTGACTATCCTGTTAACACTGTTTCTCATATCTTTGAGTATTCTTACATTTTCCAGTTCCATTAGTGCTGCGTGAGCTCCGATAATGTTGAGAAAATCAACTATATTTTCTCCCTCTTTTATGTATGCAACGTAAATTCCTTTACGGATAATTATTTTTAAATTGATTCCATATTCCAACAAAAGCTCCTTAATAAGCTCGGCGCAGCTTAAGTTCCTAGTAGAAATCTCCAAATGGTAGGTTTTTTCGGGGTCACTTATAGAGCCTCCGGACAAAAATGCAGCCCTAAGAAAACTCTTTTTGCAGCAAACTTTTTTTAGCAGGGTTTTAATGCTGCTGTAGTTATTCTCTGAAAATGCACTTATTCCAAAGTCGTACAGCATTTTGTTTATCAACTGCATGGAGGCCATTATAACTGAATAGGATACATGCTTTTTAAGCTTGCTGCTTCTTCTAATTGCAACTTCAGGGCTTATGCTGTATACCTTTCTTACTGTTGAATATATCCTTCTTGCAAAAGCGGCGTTTTCAGTAACCATTTTTACGTTTCGTGTGTTTTTCTCACTGGAAAAAAGGTTACCTGTTAGAATAACCCCTAATATTTCAGATTTCATGCAGCATATATCGTGATGAAGTTCCACCCTGCAAAGCTCGTCCTTAACAACAGTTGAAAACGACAAGATATCAGCTCCTTTTCTTAGTAGTTCAGTAGTCAGTAGTCAGTAGCTAGTAGACAGTAGTCAGTAGTCAGTAGTCAGTATCATAGCCAGAGCGATTGTACCACCTGATCGTCGTCTTGAAATTCAGCAGCTGCTTTTAACCGAACTTACTCATCTATTTATTTCAAGTGCGATAGTTGCTCACATTACTTCAACCCAACATCCTCTACCGCAGCTCTCAGTATTTCTGCCACGCTCCACGCCTGAGCAAAGCAGCCTCTGGGGCGATGCGGACTGCTGCCGTCAAAGATTTCTGAAATGCTTCCGATTCCGGCGTCCCGTAAATGATCTGCCATGGGCAGTATAAAGTCTTCAGCCTTTTTTCTGGCTTGTGCAGTATTTCCATTAACCCTGACATAAGCTTTTATAAATCTGCCCAGAAGCCAGGGCCATACTGTACCCTGATGATATGCTCCGTCCCTGCTCCAGACGTCGCCGGAATATACGCCTCTGTAATTCGGACTGTCCGGTGAAAGAGTTCTTAGCCCATAAGGCGTATAAAGTTCCTTCCAGACTTTCTCAACCACACATTTGGCCTTATGGCCTTCCAGTACTGGGTAGGACAGTCCGACCGCAAGTATTTGATTCGGCCTTACGCTGTCGTCGCTGCCGGCTTTGTTAACAACGTCAAAGAGGCACAATTTATTCTCGTTCCAGAACACTCTTTCAAAAGCAGCTTTTGCAATGGAAGCCGGCTTAAGATATATATCCTCATCCCGAAATGTCCGTGCCAGTTTTGACATAATCATAAGACAGTTGTACCATAAAGCATTGATTTCTACGGCCTTTCCATGTCTCGGGGTAACAACCCAATCTCCAACCTTTGCGTCCATCCAAGTAAGCTGTGTCGCTTCATTTCCGGCCGTAATGAGCCCATCTTCAGCCATACCTATATCAAAAATGGTTCCGTTGGTAAAACTGGTACAAATATTCTTCAGGCAGGGATATATTTCCTCTTTAATAAAAGAATAGTCCTTTGTATATTCCAGATAGCTGTTAACTGCCTCAAAGTACCACAGCGCTGCATCTACACTGTTATATGCAGGCTTTTCTCCGTCGTCCGGAAACATATTTGGAATCAGCCCGTAATCCACATATTTTGAAAAGGTATATAGAATCTCTTTAGCGTCATCAAATCTACAGGTTGAAAGTGTCAAACCGGTAAAGGCTATCATTGTGTCCCTGCCCCAATCTGTAAACCAGGGGTAACCCGCAATAATGGTTTTTGAATCAGTAGATTTTCTGTAGACTATAAAATCATCTGCAGCCAGTACCAATCTTTTAACCAGTTCATGAGTATACCCTGTTTTCTTGATAAGCTCTTCTTTTCGTTGCGCTTCGTTTTCAAATATAGCTTTGGCGTAAGAGAGATTATTTTGTGGCTTGTACAAAGCATCACAAATCGGGCGACCATTATCGTCCTCAATACAGCAGGAAGCTATAAAAGATACGGTCTTACACTCATATGGTTTCAGCTCGACTAAAAAAAATCCCGGAATAAAATGATCTTCCGAGCAGTCCAATCCCCGCTCCTGCTCAATAGTATAAACCATATTATAGAAACAGCAATTATATAATCTGTTAAGCTCACCTTCGCTGGTTTCCATTATAAGCTTAACATTTGACCCTTCCGAAGAAACATTCAGCTTGTTACTATTAACATCTGAAATAAAGGCAAAATTATTACAGTTGCTCTGATGATGATCTCTGAGGTTAACAAGCGGAGTAAGCTTTAAACTTGCTTTTTCAGAGCCGTTTCGTATATCATATGTGACAACAGTAGTATTCTCCCACTGCTTCATAGTTATTTTCTTTTTTATAATTATATCTCTGCAATTGTAAGTAAATTCCGGAAAGTTATTGAAACTCACCCTTGTCAGCTTCTCAAACCCATTATTAATATAAATATCGTTATTAATTCCTCTAGTCATAAAAGAAGAAAGCGACTCCCAGCTTCCATCCGCAAAAACTATATCCTCCATGAGATTGGATAAAAGCATAAATCTGCTTGTTGGAGGTTTTAGGGAGCTGACAAGAAGACCGTGATATCTTCTGCTGTTTGAGCTAATCAAAGATAAAGATGCGTATCCCCCAATACCATTAGTAATCAGCCATTCACTCTGACTGCCCTCATTGTAATCATACCAACAGCTTTTGCCAAATTCCATTAAACCTCTCCATTTCTTACAGTAGCATTTTTAATTATTCCGCCCGGTTAACCAATTTTGTTGATTCTATCCCTTGAATAGTAATAATCCAGAATACGTTCCTTGTCCTTCGATAATACCATATCCGATACAAGCTCAATTATCTTCTTAGCCAGCTTATTGGGATCATGCCTTACATAATTGTTATATATTCCTTTAAAATCACCTGTTATTAATTCTATTCCCATTTTTTCAACTGCATCATAATCCACAGTAACAAGCTGGGCTCCTTCCAGTCTGTATCTTTCACTTAATTCCTCGGGAATAGGAGCAGTATTTACAACACAAAAATCAATTATTCCCTTTTTTGTATGCTTTTCTATGGCCCTGATATGGTCACTGAGTGTATACCCGTCCGTCTCACAGGGCTGTGTCATAACATTAGAAACATAAACTATTATTGCCTTAGTTCTGATCAGGGCTTCACATACGCCATCCACCAGTAAATTTGGAATAATACTTGTATAAAGACTTCCCGGTCCAAGTACTACAATGTCCGCCTCTGTAATTGAAGCTATTGCCTCCTCCAGCGGCTTTACACTGGGCTGATTCAGGAAAACCCTTTTTATCCTGGATCCGTTCTCACGGCTTCTATGACCTATGTTATGTTCTCCCAGTATAGTTTCACCGTTTTCTGTTTCAGCACACAGCCTTATATCTTCAAGAGTAATCGGAAGAACAGTACCTGTTACGGCAAGAACATCACTCATTTTTTTTACAGCTTCCTCAAAGCTTCCGGAAATTCCGTCCATAGCCGCAAGAAACAGATTTCCAAAGCTCTGTCCCTTAAGCATTCCATCCTGAAATCTATACTGCAGAAGCTTTTGCATTATTGGCTCGGTATCTGCAAGTGCAAGGATACAATTTCGGATATCTCCGGGAGGCAGCATACCAAGATCATCTCTTAATACACCCGAACCACCGCCGTCGTCAGCAACAGTAACCAGAGCCGTAAGGTTTGAAGTATACTGTTTCAGCCCCCTCAGCATGGTAGATAGGCCAGTTCCACCACCTATAGCAACTATCTTGGGGCCCTTAACAAGAATCCTTTTCTCGTGCAACAGATTGCTTAACCCCTCGGCATTTAAGGAGGATTTTATACTTTTATGGTTTAAGTCCTTTAATATGGAATTTACCAGACCTTTTAGTGCCCCAACAACCGCTACCACACCACAAAAGGCCAGCAACAGCATTAAGACAATAAACAGGATACCCCTGTTGTTATACTCAAACGTTAATACGATGCCAAGGCATGTTAATAACAGACCCACAACAAGCAGTAAACTCCACCTTCTTATTCCAAATCCGGGTATCAATAAATCTGAAGCCCTCATTTTCCAACCCCTCTGCTATCCTTCTCAATGTCCCTGTGTTCGATTATTACCCTGTGAAGCTTGGCTTCGAGCCGTCTGTATAATTCATCTGCAATTGCCACAGACCTGTGTCTGCCTCCGGTACAACCTATTCCAATATCCAGCTGGGATTTCCCTTCCTTGATATAATTTGGAATCAGGAAATCCAGCATATCATCCAATTTAGCTAAGAAGGTTTTAGTTTCAGAGGCTTCCAGTACAAAGTCACGAACCATTTCATCCTTACCTGTTTTATGCTTCATAGGTGCAATATAGTACGGGTTCGGTATGAATCTTACGTCAAATACCAGATCACAGTCGGTGGGTATTCCGTACTTGAAGCCGAAAGAAATAATATTTATTATTATCCCCTTAAAGGTTTTACCTTCAAGAAATATTCCGTTAATTTCCTGTTTCAGCTGTCTTGTTGAAAGTGTTGATGTATCAATAATATAGTTTGCCTTGGACTTTATGGTCTCCAAAGCTTTTCTTTCTTCCTTAATGCCTTTGATGAGACGACCCTCCTGTGACAGAGGATGCTGTCTTCTGCTTTCCTTGTAACGTTTAATCAATACATCATCGTTAGCTTCAAGGAAAAGTATTTCGTAGGAAAAACCTGATTGCTTGACTTCATTCAAAGCCGGAAACAGGTCATGGAGCAGCGCTCCCCCTCTTATGTCTATAACGAGTGCAATCTTCTCCATCTTGCCTTCGCTCTGTGCACTAATTTCTGCAAACTTTGGAATCAGTGCAGGTGGCAGATTATCAACACAAAAAAAGCCGATATCTTCCAAGTATTTTGTTACAAGACTTTTTCCTGCTCCGGACATTCCGGTTACTATAACGAATCTCATGTTTATCTGTCCCCCCCATATCTTCAGTATAATATTTATCTAAGAAAAATCCCCTATAATTCTGATTTCCGGCTCCAGTTGTACATCAAATTTCTCGCTTACTGTTTTCTGTATATGTCTGATTAAGTTAAGAACATCTTCACATGTGGCGTTTCCTTTGTTAATAATAAAACCACTATGCTTGTCGGAAATTTGTGCTCCACCCATGCCATAGCCTCTAAGTCCGCTTTCATCAATCAACTTTCCCACAAAGTGGCCCTCAGGTCTTTTAAACACACTTCCTGCGCTGGGCCATTCAAGGGGTTGTTTATCACGACGCTTATAATTAAACTCTTCCATTAAGGCTTTAATCTTTTCAGGCTCTTCCTTCATAAGCTTTAACCTTGTTCTTAGTACAATACCCTTTGATTTCTGAATAATACTTGTTCTGTATGCAAATCCATGCTCAGGACCAACCACCTTGATAACTCTTCCCTCGGCATCCATATAATCAGTTTCAGTTACTACCATGGACATTTCTCCGATGTAAGCACCCGCATTCATAGTGACAGCCCCACCGATTGTACCCGGAATTCCTTCTGCAAACTCCAAACCTGACAGACTATTTTCAAGAGCAATCTTTGATGCTTTTGAAATGAGCATTCCGGCTTCAAATTCCAAGAATTCATCTTTAACAGAATAATTATTCATGTTATCAAATATTTTAATGACAACTCCTCTTATACCTTTATCGGAAACCAATAAATTTGTTCCGTTTCCCATAATCATATACGGAGTATTTGTGCTGATAAAGGTTCTAAGCATTTCCTCCAGTTGATGAGAATTTTCTGGAACCACAAGAAAGTCAGCCGGGCCTCCGATTTTAAATGAAGTATGCCTGCTCATAGGTTCGTTAATTAAAACTCTTTCTTCTCCCAGTATTGAAGTAAGCTTTTTAACCAATTCTTTATTTTCCAAATCGCCGCACTCAACCTTTCCGAGTTATTTCAGTCCGAGCCTCTTCTGCTTTTCAAGCAAATAGTTTTCCATCTTATCCAGCGAAGTTGTAATAACCAGCTCTTCCGGCATCTGAACCTCGTCCAGCATCTTTATCACATTTTCGAACTTTCCAATTTTAAAGCTTATATGAGCATCTGTACCTGTAGTCACCCTTACACCATATTTTTTGCACATTCGTAGAATTTCAAGACAGTTTTTTTCACTGCCCTTTCTTACATATACAGAATGGTTATTAATTTCTATTAACTTATTATTAACTTTTGCTGCTTTAACAACAGCTTCTATATCTATCTGAAACTGTGGATTTCCTGGATGTGCTAAAACATCTATATACGGATTCTCAAGTATTTTTACAGCAGCTCTAGTATGCTCCTCGACAGTTGACGGAGTAATGCAGATATCGTGATAGCTTGCCAGTACCAGATCTAAATTCTTGATATAATCATCTGATAAATCCACCTCCCCGTCATAGCTCATGATATTAAGTTCTACACCTTTAAGAATTCGAACTCCATATAATTCATTCGGTATCACCCCAAGGTTACCAAAATGATATCTGAAGGGTGCACCGTTCATAGCAGGACCATGATCAGACATATTTATCATCATAATCCCGTTTACAAAGGCCTCTTTGGCATTTTCCTGTATTGTACTGTATGCATGACCACTTGAAATAGTGTGTGTATGTGTATCGACTATTAGTTTCAAAATGCTCCTCCTGTTCCATTCCTATCTCTCCACTGTTTCTTAAAGCTTTACAGCCCGGTTATTAAGGAAATAGCTCTTACCAAGTAATTACCAGGCTCAAGCTATTTCCTATAAGTGAAGCGTTTATTATATTTTAATCTTTAAAACCTGTTTCCTTATATTCAGTGGCTTTGTTAATGTTTCCCAAAACCCTTTCACTAAGTACCTTGGCAGCATTATACCCCATTTTCTTCTGTCTGTTATTCATTGCTGCAACTTCTACTATGACTGCCAGATTACGCCCCGGACTAACAGGAATTGTAAGACACGGTACTGTTATTCCCAGTACCTCAGTAAATTCTTCCTCCAGACCCAATCTGTCATATACCTTTTTATCATTCCAATGCTCAAATTTAATTACAAGATTTATATTTTCTGTCATTTTAACAGAACCGACACCATAAAGGTTCTTTACATCAAGGATACCTATACCCCTTATTTCTATGAAATGCCTTATAATGTCCGGGGCAGTTCCAACCAGAGTTTTATCGGATACCTTTCTGATTTCCACGTTGTCATCAGCAACAAGCCTGTGTCCTCTTTTTACAAGTTCCAGAGCTATTTCGCTCTTACCAACTCCGCTTTCTCCCAGAATAAGTATTCCCTCTCCGTAAACTTCTACAAGAACACCGTGTGTACTGGTTCTTGGAGCCAGCTGAAGATTCAGATACCTTATAACTCCACTCATAAATCTTGAGGTAACATCATCTGTTCTTAGAACTGGTATGTTGTATTTCCTTCCTACCTCAATCATTTCAGGAAATATTCCAAGACCTCTTGCGACAACCATGCAGGGAAAACCGCACTTAAAGAAGTTATCAAGCCTTCTATATCTGTCTTCCTCTCTCAACTGCATTAGATATGCAGTTTCACCCTTTCCGATAATCTGCATTCTGTCAGTTCCGAAGTACTCCATATAACCTGCCAGCTGTAAGCCCGGCCTGTTTACATCTGCCGAAGAAATCTCAATATTATCATAATCCTTGCAACCTGTTAGTTCTTCAAGCTGAAACTCTTCCATTATCTCTTTAATAGTTACAGAAAACATCTATGTGCACCTCGACTTTCAGGAGAACTAACAATTAATAACTTAATAATTATCTCCTAAATACGTATATTCAATCTCTAATATTATATAATACCCTATGTAAAAAGAAAACACGGCATTTTACCCAATTTTAACTTCAGAGTCTGTGTATTAGTGCTTACGGATTATCGGAATAATTTTACTAAAACCTTGCTTTTATCGAGCTCCTATCGTAATAACAATAATTAATAGATTGCACACAAAGAGTTTACTTGAAATAGTACGGCTCGTAACAAATACTAAAACCGTCGCAGCGACTCGCCATCCTTGACTCGGCCTGCTGTTCAAATTTACGTCCTGCAAATTTGCCGGCTTATATACTTGTTATTCGCCAACGAATTTCTGTAAGCGCTTTTATCGTGCTGCCTATTAATTATTGTTATTCTTATGTACCATATTATCGATGTTGTAAAATTAATTATCCCACTCAAGCTATCACTATTTCCTGCTCCTGCTGTTAATTCTCATTGTATAAAAAGACCTCCACACAAACACAAGGGCACAGGCCAGGAAGGCAAAACCTACAAAAGGTGCTATATCCCTGAAGGATTCAGAGATTGCAATTTCCATTGCAAGCAATCCGAAAAGAGTTGTAAATTTAATTATTGGATTCAGTGCAACCGACGAGGTGTCCTTAAAGGGATCTCCTACTGTATCACCAACAACCGTTGCATCATGAAGCTCTGTTCCCTTCTGTTTCAGATCCACCTCGACCACTTTTTTGGCATTATCCCAGCATCCCCCTGCATTTGCCATAAAGATTGCCTGATATAAACCGAAAATTGCAATTGAAATAAGATAAGCAACAAAGAGTGCAACTGACTCATTACCGCTTCTGGGAGCTGAAAGGAAGGCAAATGCCAGAGCAAAGGAGAATATTGCGATAAAAATGTTAAGCATTCCCTTTTGAGCGTATTGTGTACATATTTTAACCACTTCTTTTGACTTATCGGTTGCAGCTCTTTGGCTGGCATTTTCATCAAGCCGTATATTCTTTTTTATATATTCGACAGCCCTATAAGCTCCTGTTGAAACGGCCTGCGTAGATGCTCCTGTAAACCAATAAATAACTGCTCCGCCGCACAAATACCCTAATATGGTGTAAGGATTCAGTATATTAAGAATTTCTTCAGGCTTAACTCCAAGAACATTTTGGATAACGAGAATAAGTGAGAAAATCATTGTGGTTGCACCAACCACAGCTGTACCAATCAGCACAGGTTTTGCTGTGGCCTTGAAAGTATTACCTGCGCCGTCATTGGCCTCAAGATAATATTTGGCATTTTCAAAGTCAGGCTTAAAGCCAAAATCGCGTTCAATTTCTTCCTCAATATCAGGAATTGTTTCTATAAGGGATAATTCATAAATCGACTGTGCATTATCTGTAACAGGCCCATAGCTGTCAACAGCAATCGTTACAGGTCCCATGCCAAGGAAACCGAAGGCAACCAGACCGAAGGCAAATATTGAAGGATAGTTCATTATATCGCCAAGCCCGAATTTACTTGCTGAATAGGCGGCAAACATAAGTACAATAAAGACCATTCCCTTCCAGAAGGCGCTGAAATTACCCGCTACAAGTCCTGAAAGAATATTAAGGGACGCTCCACCTTCCTTTGAAGCGCTGACAGTTTCACGAACATGAATTGATTTGGGACTTGTAAAAATCTTGGTAAACTCCGGAATAAGTGCAGCTCCGAGGGTTCCGCAGCTAATAATCGTGGAAAGCACCACCCATAGGTTATCAGATTTATCTCCAATCGCTGTGGCCGGTCCGATTAAAATATAACTTACAATAAAGGTTACAACTATAGATAGAGCTGAGGTTATCCATACAAGACTTGTCAGTGGTTTTTCAAAGTCAAGGTCTGTCTTTTCTCCGAATCTCATTTTGCTGAATAACTTGTTTATGTAGAAAGCAGCTAATGATGTTATTATCATAAGCACACGCATTGTAAATATCCAGATAAGCATATCACTCTGAAGTCCACCTGTAACTGCTAGTACAATAAAGGTGATGAGCGCAACACCAGTTACACCATAGGTTTCAAAGCCGTCAGCCGTAGGTCCTACACTATCCCCGGCATTATCGCCTGTGCAATCAGCAATAACACCCGGATTTCTGGGATCGTCTTCTTTAATCTTAAAGACTATTTTCATTAGATCCGACCCTATATCTGCGATCTTGGTAAAAATACCTCCGGCAATACGAAGAGCGCTTGCACCCAGAGATTCACCGATAGCGAAGCCAATAAAGCTCGCACCCGCAAGTTCGTTTGGAACAAACCTGAGTATTATAAGCATCATAATGAGTTCAACACAAATAAGAATAACCCCTATACTCATTCCTGAGTCCAGAGGAATACTTAACAGCTTGAGAGGCTTCTTTTCCAGCGAAGAAAAAGCCATTCTGCTGTTCGCCAGTGTATTCATGCGTATTCCGTACCAGGCAACACTATATGAGCCAAGTATTCCAACTACTGTCCAGGCAAGAATTAATATTACTCCCCCGACACCCTTATCCTGAAGAAACCCAAAATAAAAAGCAATACACAAACCGATGAAAACCAGCAAAAGTGCCAGAAATTTTCCCTGCTGAACCAGATAAGTCTTACAGGTCTCGTATATTGTATCTGCTACATCCAGCATACTTTTGTGTGCCCTTATTTTTCTCACTCTTATAAACTGGAATAGCCCGAACAGCATTCCCAGAATGCAAACAAGCATGCCGATATAGAGCATATTGTTCTGGGACTTGGATAATTCTGGAGTTACAAGATCTGCCTCGCTGGCAAATACTGTAAGAGGAGTAATTGTAACTAGCAAAGTACTTGTCAATAGTACCTTCGTTGTTTTCTTCAGCAACCTTTTAAGTTGTGAATACATGAGATGGCCTCCTTTTACTGTTAATTTTCGCTATCTCCGGCAAAAATACTTACAGTATATTCTATAAGGAATGTATTCACAACATGCTGGTTTTTATGAAATAATTTTAAGACTTTATGATGAATAAGCTCGTACAAGCCACTTTAGTGTTGAATTATTATACAAGCTGTCTGCATAGCTTTTCCAGTTCTCCGTTCCTCTCCCATTCTTCTATGGTTTTTTGGCCCAGAAGCTTTAGCTGATGAATGTTTTCATCGCTGGCATCATCTATTCCACCACCCAGTTCAGCCAGGCTTGGCTGGATTCGATAATATCTGCTTTCTGTCAGCAGCTGTCTTATTTGATAATCGACTGTGTCACTTACTCCATCAAAAACAATACCCAACATTGGCTTGGCCCAATTTATCAGGCCCCAGTCCTTTGCCTCCTCATAAGGAATTCCCCTGCATAATTCACCTGTTCCCAGAGACATCATCACAATATCTTCATTGTTTGCGAACATGACCTTTGCTTCGGCGAAAGCACACATAGAAGGGTTGTTTGCATAGACTCCCCCATCTATAAAAGCAAAATAATCGGCTCCCTTATCAGAGTTAATTTCCAGCTTAAAGGGTTCAAAATATGTAGGGGCGGCAGAACTTGCTCTTGCAACCTGCCACATGGGGAAATCGTAATTTGCTTTTTCAGGATTTTGTGCATGACGACTCTTGAAAAAGAAAGGAGTTCTCAGTCCAATTTCATAAGCAGGTATCAGAACAGGTGATATTGCTTCTGATAACATTGTTTTACCGAACAACTCCTTTAAAACCGATTCAATTCCTGAGGACTTGTATTTTTCGTCACTTACCCCGTTGAGTGATGCAAGCTTGTGAAAGATATTTGTTGAAAATATTTTGTCACCCTTGTCTGTGTAAAGTTTGATAAGATCACTTGCTGTGTAGGCCGGCAGAGTTTTATTTTCCTTTGAAGGTATTGTAAGCGCCAATGCCAAGATAGCACCTGTTGAAGTGCCGGAAATAAGATCAAATAACTGACAAACAGGTCTGGAAGTCATTTGCTCAAGCTTGGCAAGCAGCATCGCCGGAAGTATCCCCCGGATTCCCCCTCCATCGATTGATAATACTTTAATCTTTCCCATAATTTATCTCCATCCTGGTATTTTTATTTTAGTTATACTGTAATCCCATTGTACAAAAAACAATAGTTCTTTACAATAATTTACCAGAGGATTAGAAAAATTGCTTTCAAGTAAGATCTAATTTGCTTACGCCAAGGGCATGGTTGGACCACAGGGTATCTTTCACCATATCAAGTCTGTCTTCGTTACAGCCAATAATTAAAACAACTTCAGGCGCTTTACTGAGCCGTTGTCTATTTCTTAACTTTCTTGTAATAAACAGTTTTATAGCTAAGCCAAGTAAAAAGCCGGCTATAAGACCCACCAGTCCCCAAAAGACAGGACCAAAATCCAGAAGAAAACCGTATATTGTTCCCAGTAGCATGAATATTGTTGCAAGGATTGAAGCCAGGTCAATAAGACTAAGACCGTCTGCCTGATGTAAGGTATCAAACATCATTCTGTATTCGTTCCTTTTATCCATGGGAACTGCCAGTATGTCCTCCTTTGCAATCCCTTTCATTTGAATTGCAGTAATAGCTTTTTCCAGATAAATTGTGTGTTCAAAAGTAGATACGATATACATCCGATCACCTCTAACCGCATTTTCTCTATTCGGTATAATGAATTTACTGAATTGATACTCACTCCTAAGGAATTTAGCCTGCTCCCAATCAAAAAGCTTATTGTTCTCCACCGTGTTGGTATAAGCATCATACATTGAGAACATATATACCGAGGAAATGTTTAACGCCCAATGCCCGTCCAATACCACTTTTGCTTGCTGGAAGTCCCCTATAAAAGTAAAGTAAATGGCAGACAGAGCATTCGAGTTATACAATATGGCTATCCACCATATCAACGTAAATGAAGCTGTAATCAGTCTGTGAATATAAAGCTGCCCTACCCCCGGCATCAGGAGAGACCATAATGCTGCTACCCAGGGATTCCTTTTATCAAGGTAATTTACTTCAAGACTGCTTATTTTAAATGTTTCTATTTTTGCATCTTCTCTTGCTGCCAGAATATAATTATTGTTGATATCATTTGTTGTTCTATAACTATCCCATATTGAAAAAATATAAACGGCATTATAAAGCAGAAGCCATCTTATATCAAGCACTTCCTTGGCCAATTGAATTTTTCCTGTAAAGGTATATAGGATTGCCTGATTTAGATGAGCATTAATATTTATTACTACTTCCCATATAAATAATAAAAAGCCACGTAAATATTTGGAGAGGAGAATATGTCCAAGCCCAGGGAAAGAAGCCGACCACCAGGCAATAACGTAAGGATTTCTCAAATGAAGTTGTGTGGTACCTAAAACGCTGAGGTAAGCCACTTGCCGTCTGGATGAATTACTATCTGATGTAATGTTCACAAGGCAAACTCCTTTATTATGTTTCATTAATTAACTTACCCAGAGTTAATAATTTTATCCAGTATGTATCTCTTATAATTTCACATCACTCCAAATTCATTATAACCTAAACTTTATACTTTTCCCGGACGATAAAAAACCGTTTGTTTTATAATGTATACTACATTACAAAACAAACGGTTTTTTTGGAGCGGGTGATGGGAATCGGACCCACGCAATCAGCTTGGAAGGCTGATGTTCTACCATTGAACTACACCCGCGGGATTTTTGGAGCGGGTTAAGAGATTCGAACTCTCGACTTTCACCTTGGCAAGGTGACACTCTACCGCTGAGTTAAACCCGCATCACTATCACGCAAAAGTTATTATAAAGGGGTTCGTTCATTTTGTCAACCGTTTTTAATGATTTTTTTAAAATTTTACGAACCCTTTGCTTGAATTAATATCAGATACCCAGCAGCTTAAGAATAATAAAGTAAAGCGGGGGTATGAATATTGAAGGTAGCAGGTTTCCGACGTTAATCTTCTTTATTTCCAGAAGATTAATACCTATTGCAAATATCAGAACTCCTCCTACTAATGACATCTGTGATATTACCACATCGCTGAGCCAGGGTTTAACAAAACCGGCAAGAAGAGTTATAGCACCCTGATAAATAAATACCGGCAGTGCAGAAAATGCTACACCTATTCCCATTGTGGCACCAAATATAACAGCAGAAACACCATCCAGTATAGATTTTGCAAACAGAGTGGAAGCATTTCCCGAAAGGCCATCTTCAAGTGATCCTACTATTGCCATTGCTCCAACACAGTAAACGAGGCTGGCAGTTACAAAACCGTTGGAAAAGGAACCTCCTTTAGAAGGAATTCTGGTTTGAAACCAATTTCCCAGATTCTCAAGCCTGGTTTCAATTTTAAGAAATTCACCTATCAGTCCGCCAATAACAAGGCTGAATATCATCAGCATTGTAAACTGTCTGTCCAATTTGTTTCCATCAATAATTACAAGAGCTTCCTTTATTGTTCCTGCTATTCCTATAAACAGCACTGACAGGCCAATGCCCTGCATAACGGTTTTCTTATATTTATCGGGTATACCACTCCTAAGCAGTGTTCCCGCAATACCTCCCACAATTATCGCTCCTGTATTCACCAGTGTTCCAAGTCCAATCATTTTAATTATCTCCCCTAAAGTAAAACATCATTATTTTTACAGTTATATTATTTATCTTAGTTATCACAGTTTTTAATAAGTTTTTCGGCCAGCAAGGACAGGCTTTCTTTATTATTCAGCTCAGGATTATCTAATACCTGGTAAAACAAGTAGTCAAGTACTTCCTTCATTTCCTTACCGGGCTTCATCCCCATGGCAATCAAATCATCTCCACCTATTGCCATTTCAGAAAGGCTCAGGCATTGATGCTTGTCCTTAATATTCCAGTAAATATTCTTTATATTATCCAACTTTATAAGCCTGTTGTCCAGATATGCCGGGTTCTGTCCCAGGGCATCGGCACGCTGTACCTCCACCAGGCTAAAAAAAAGATCTTCTCCCACTTTATTTATTACTTTTCTTATGGATTTCTCATCATCAAAAATATCTATATCATGATATTTTACCAGTGTTAAAATCTTTTTTATTGAAGCCTTATCAAAATGCAAATTATTCAGGATTTTGTCAGCCAACTGAGCACTTACTTCAGGATGTCCGTAAAAATGATCAATACCTTTTTTGTCAGTGGTCTTTCTTGACGGTTTTCCTATATCATGCAGCAGCATAGTCCATCTGAGTACACTGTCTGGAGGAATGCTATCAACTGTCCGAATAATGTGCTCTGCCACATTATAAATATGGTAAGGATTATTTTGCTCGGTGTGATAACAGGGAATAAACTCTGGCATAATATGACTCAATAGACCTGTTTCATAAAGCTTGTTAAATCCGGAAGGATTGGATGAAATTAATATCTTGTTCAATTCCTCTCTGATTCTTTCCTTACTGATATTTATTATCGAACCTGATTGTGCCAAAATTGCCTCACGAGTGTTTTTCTCAAGGCTGAAACCAAGCTGTGAGCTGAATCTTATAGCTCTGAGCATTCTCAACGCATCCTCAAGAAATCTTACCGACGCATCCCCTACAGCTTTTATTTGTCTATTATTTAGATCATTCATTCCATCAAAGAAGTCCACAAGTCCTGTTTTATGGCTATAAGCCATGGCATTTATGGTGAAATCCCGCCTTGCAAGATCTTCCCTTAAACTGGCTGTAAAAACAACATTATCCGGCCTTCTGGAATCAGAGTAGGTTCCATCTATCCTATAAGTAGTAACCTCATAAATTTCTTTATTAACTGAGACACTAACTGTACCGTGTTTTATACCAGTGTCATATGTCTTATCAAAAATCCTTTTAGTATCTTCAGGTCTGGCACTAGTTGTAATGTCCCAATCACACGGCTTCCTTCCAAGTACCGAATCTCTGACGCATCCTCCTACAATATATGCCTCAAAGCCGTTATCGTTCAATTTATCAATAATATAGCCCACATTTTGAGGATAAATCAGTTCATTTATCTGCATCATCAATCCTGCCTTATAATAATTATTAAAAACATTTACTATGTAATTTTATCACACTTTGGCAGGATTAATACACTTGTGACTTACAGTTACCGGTTTAGTGCTTTTAATCAAATGTAATATGAACTGTCAGAACTTATTGTATTATGTACAAAAGCAGCTATATTACTTATGGGGATAATGGCCATTGAACCCAATGCCGCCTTTCTATTATACGGACAAAGTGCACAAAAAAAAGCGTTGTCCTTATTTGCCTCACAGGAATTACCTAAAGAACAGTCCGGCGGCATTGCCGGCAGCATTAGTAATTTTATGTACCTATCTGAACTGCCCATAAGCACACCGGTAAATCCCTTTCCAACTTCTCCTCCTGCATTAACAAATACCGTAACGGTTTGACCTGTAAATTTTCCGAAATCCATATTTAACCCAGCTTTGCCGCTTTCTAAGAAAGGCTCCGCTTCTTTAGTGCTTTTGGTACTTTGATGTACTGACTTCTTTTTTGCTTTTCTCATCAATAACACCCCTAAAAGTCACTCTCAATCCATTATATTAATTTTAAAAAATATTGCTATTTTTTATTTGTAACAAAAAAACGCATATTGAATAGTATGATATTAGCCGGATAAAATTTCATGCCTACGATGATGAATCAGGCTGAATTTTATCGAAGACTACTTACAACGATTAATATTTTGGAGGGAGTGTTTTTATGGGTGGTTTATTTGGTGGAAAAGGCGGCAGCGGCGGATGCTTTGATGACAACATAATATGGATAATAATAATTCTTATTATTTTGTTCTGCTGTTTCTGTGGTAACGATCACGGTCACGACTGCTAAAAAAATAAACTCAGGGGCCTATAAAAGCCCCTGAGTTTATTTTTTATTAAAGATCAACTTTTTTTAGTTCCAGTTCCTTTTTCCTCTTTTCTTGATATCTGCTAACCAGCACAGAAACAATTACGCTTCCCAAAAGAATAGTAAAAATAGTGAGCAGTGAATATATTATCGGAATCTCCAGTCCGAAGAACAATATTCCAAGTTTCACTCCAGTAAACATAAGAATCAAAGCAACCCCGAATTTAACATATTTGAACTTCTCCTGCATTGCAGCCAGTACGAAGTATAGGCTTCTCAATCCCAGAATTGCAAAAATGTTTGAAGTATAAACTATAAACGGATCGGTTGAAATTGAAAAAATAGCAGGTATAGAATCTATGGCAAAAAGAATATCGGAAAATTCAATGAGTACAAGTATGGCAAAAAGTGGAGTTGCATGAAGAATATTATTCTTTCTAACAAAGAATTTTTCCTCGTGCATGGTATCAGTAACCGGCAACACCTTACTAAGGAGTTTTATAACCTTACTGTCCTTGTGGTTGCCCTCCTCTTCACCACCAAACATCATCTTAAAGCCGCTTATAATAAGAATTATTCCGAATACATATAAAATCCAATGTATTTTGTTTATAATAGTTATTCCCAGCAAAATAAATATAAGCCTGAGGATTATTGCACCGAAAATACCATAATTTAAAACTCTTCTCTGATATTGCGGCTTAATCCCAAAACTTGTGAACAAAATCAGAAACAGGAACAGATTGTCCACACTCAAACTGAGTTCAATCATATATCCGCCTAAAAATTCCAAAGCCTTATTATGGCCTTCAAAAACCAGTACACCTATGTTGAATAGTATCGCAAGTCCTATCCATAGCAGAACAAATTTTATTGCTTTTTTTGTCGACATTTTTTGCCTCCTGATTAATTTTATCGCACTAACCGGACATTACTAAGCCCTGCTTGTCCAAAGAGCCCAACGACTTCGGCAGCGGATGATATTGTTTATTGCGTAGTACACAATAAAAAAAAACCTTGAATGCGTAAAACATTCAAGGTCTTGCTTTCCACTTTGGAGAATAAAGCCAGGTTATTTTAACCGGTTGTTGACTTTATCGCTTTTAAGCTACTCCCCTTTACTTGTACTTAGTTTAGCAAAATTATTTAATTTAGTCAATCAACACATAATTATTATTTTTAGAAGCTGATAAGCCGCATCAGATTTCTGATGCGGCTTACGATTTAGATAGCTGCACTCTTTTAAACTTAAGGTTTAAGTCTACTCTGTAGACAATGTGCGGCAGCAAAAGCACAAATATATAAACTTGTTAAAAATAAAATGACAAAATTATCGACTTATTATATAAACCTTTCAGCTAAACAATTTCTATGTTAGTAAAGTTGTTTTTCCTCAGTTTTTCAATTATACTTCTCACTTCATTTGTATTAAGGTTCATAGCATTTGCATAGTCTTCAACGTACTCTGATATATTTTGGATTTCTTCCTTTAGCCTTTCTAAAGGATTTTCGTTTCTTTCCACAAATAATTCAAGTCCGATAAGCTCATTCTTAAGGTACATACCTTCAGGAGTACGTCTGCCCCGAAGCTTGACAGGTTCATTTCTGTACTTTATAAGCTTTGCAGCCAGATTATAGCTGCCAAGGCTGTCCAGACCACTGCTTAAGCCGCAGGTTGTACATATAAACATAGTTTTTGAAAACCTGTTTTTTCTTGTATTGCTGCCACATATACTGCACCTGTGAAAAATATCTACCGAGCTGACTATGGCAGGTCCGGGAAGACCTTTCTGAGGAAGCTTATATTCAAGAATTCTGGCAAGGTCATTATACCGCTTGCAGCCAAAGGTGGGCTTCTGAGTTACACCGTCCTCAATCCAACTCAATTTGTCACCCTTGCCGGTAAGATTCTGCAGGACCACCATTGACTTATTTTTTAAGGCTATTTCAATAATTTTATTTGTCAGCTTATGGATATCCTGCTTTTGCTCACTGGAATTTCCTTTTATATTAAAGTCCAAACTCCCTGTTGTAACCGGATTGGCCTTATTGTCAATTATTGTGTAATTCAGTGCTGTCTCAATTCCTCTGCACAGTCCCATATAAGTTGAGGTTTCTACTTTATCCTCTTCCGGTAATTCTATGCTGATGCTCAAGAAAAATTCGTTATTTTTATTTATGAGTCGTGCTGTTCTGAGAATTTCCGGTCTTTCTACTGCCTGTTGCAGCATACTGAGCTGCCATTTTCCAAATGACAGCGGAGCAATGATAAAGGTCTCCTTTTGTAAGGCTTTAGCACCCTCCTCCATCTTTGACAAGCAAGTTAAAGTCCTTTTAAAAATAAAGCTTTCTCTTTTTTTCCCGTTTCTGATGTTCATCAAAAAGAGCTTTGCAAAAAATTTATTAGCTTCTTTGTCATATAAAAGACAGAAGCTTCTCTTTGTATCATACCTGCAAAAATAAATGGGCCGAAGTTTATCTTCAGCATTCACAGGTTCCTTTTTATACGGTGGAAACGGCATATGGGGATTGTTTTTTTTCTGCATAAAATAGCTTGCCAGGGTCATACCGAAATCAAATTTCAACGAATCCTTAAACGGTTGGATATCAAACTTGTTTATTTCTGCCGAAATATTGCTGTCTATCCACTTTGACAAGCCCAGAGTGCTATACGTGCCCCTTTGAGATCTATAGTTGATCTCTATATTTTCAATATCTGCCCTAGCCTTTGCAAGCAGGTAGTTATATGCATTGTTGTAATTAATAAAAGCGTTGTTAATAATATTTTTTTTAGAAGTGCCGGGTTTATGCAATTTTAAATGTATCGTTCTTAATCCCATGGCTACCTCCTGCTAACAGTATTCCATTGTAATATGTTTTCCAGCCTGCCTCAGTACGCCGGCTATTTCTTCAACCAACTTGAACTTAAGCCCCATATTAAGAGGAAACTCCGGATTTTGGTGTGCCGGATTTATTGCCTGACCTATAAAGAAATAGATGCTGGTACTTTCCTCAAGCAGCATTTTCGCCAATCTGGAGGCTCCATCCTTTTTGTTGAGCTTCAAATAATCCCCCATTGTGCTTTCAGGAGAGATACAATCCTTCAAAAGCTCCAGAGTTTTTCTTAAGGTCAGCACACCTTCGGTAGTAAGGTTTATTCCTTCAATTTCTGCTGTTGGCGGCACGGAAGGGTTAAAATACTCTATGGATGTTTTAATTTCTTTTTTGGTTATTCTCGAAACGATCTGTGAGGTAGTACCTCCACAAATAACCTTCTTTCCCTCTCTTGTAATGAACTTTTTAACAATGTCTTCGTCTTTTTGGGAATCAACCGGAGGTCCAATCATTAAATTAAGCTTAATAGGCTTTTTTGCCTTTAAGGCTACGACCGTTGTATCATCTCCGGGTTCGCCGGCATATAGACTGTCACAGGCAGATAGCAGCAGCTTGGCAACAGCCTTTGAAGACATATCTTTTTTATAGGTTTTCTGAACATATTCTCTGACATTATTCCACTGCCAGCCAAGGTTAAGTGTCTGTCCGACGCCTGCGTGGATAACTCCATCACTTATCATAACAAATAAATCATCAGGACTTACGGTAAATCTAGCTTCATTTATCAGCTTACCGCTGATTTCGCGGCTTTCGGTTTCAATCTCCAGAAGCTTTCCCTTTCTTAGCCGCATAATAGAAGGGTTGTCAAACTCTACAAGATAGCCCTCTCCCGTATTGAATATCTGCATGATCGAGAAGGTAGAGTATGCTACTCCCCTTTCCTTGCATACGGGCAGAGTACTCGCAATTGTGTTAACTGCCTCATCTATATCCAGGCCGTTTGACATTATTGTTCCAATTATCTTTGAGGTAAGAGTGGCAAGTATATTGGCTTTCACTCCGCTTCCAAGACCATCTGCCAGCACAACTACGACAGAATCCGAGCTTCTTATAATCTCAACCTTGTCTCCGCAGAGTTCTTCCCTATATTTATTTAAGCTTTCATAATTTACATCTATGTATAGGCTCACGTAGCTTCACCCATCTCCGACATAATTGATTTTTTGAGTTTAGTCAGGGCAACTTTTGTTTCAGCTGTTGTTTCACCCAACAAGCTGGCAATTTCCTGCGCAACTCTCATTTGCTTCTCCATTACCTTTTGAGCTATATCAATATTTTGTGAACGGCTTTCAAATATTTTCTGTCTCTGTTTTTCCTCGTCAGTAATATCGTTTATTATTACAATTAATGTATTATGCTTACTTACATTTATAATAGATTGCTTAACTATCAAATTGTAATCTGAATAATCATACTTCTCGTCATATATATTTTCCTCGCTATCGAGTACTCTTTCAAACAGATCACATTGAAGGATTTCCTGGATATGCATTCCCTCTACATCTGTGGCACCAAGCCTGAACATGTTTTTTGCAGACTTGTTGACTTCTTGAATATGAAGGTTTTTATCCAATGCAAATATAGCATAGGGAGTATAATTAATTATTATATTTGAAATGGACTCAGCTCGCTCCCTCATGTAAGGCAAACACATATGCACCTGTGCTTTTCCTCGGAAAACGGCTATTGCTTTTTCTCTGCAGGTAGGATATCCGCATGCACCGCAGTTTAGCTCCTTGTCAACGCTGAATTTACCTATACTGTTTAAAATACCCTGTATTACAGCTTCTGAGGGCTCTTCATTCTTTTTAGATCTGTCAATAAAGGTTTTTGAAAAGTCAATCTTGGTAGATGACATTAAAGAACCTTTAGTATCATTTTGATTTGCAGCTGATTTTTTTGCATAATTTATCAATCTTTCCCTTGAAGTCAGAAAGCCACCATGGATATGTTTCATACATGGACCGGCTATACAGCCACCGGCACAACTGCTCATTTCTATGAAATAATTTTCAATATTTCCTTCAACTATGGATTGCAAGATATCTATACATCGCTCAAAGCCGTCAACGCTTATGGATCGGTAATTCTTTTTAGCACTTTTGTCAATGGTTTTTAGAATCCCACCCGGAACCGGATAAATTCTTGTAATATTATCAAAGTTTCTGATTTCCTCTGTCATATCCAAATTCTGATAGATTGCCTCTTCTTCAAACCATTTGTCAAGTTCGTCAAAGGTTATTACTGCATCAATTTGGTTTTCATTCTGCAAATCATTATATTCTTCTTTTTTAGAAATACATGGTCCTATGAAAACAACTTTTATTCTTTGCCCATAGGTCTCTCTTAACATTTTAGCGTGTGCTATCATTGGAGATACAACCGGAGCCAACATGCCGATAAGCTCAGGATAGTGTTTTTCAATCAGGAATATTATTGAAGAGCAGCAGCTTGTAATTATATTCTTCATTTCTTTTTTATATAAGAGCTTCTCATACTGTCGTGAAACTTGATAAGCTCCGTTTGCAGTACCCTCCACATGAGTAAAGCCAAGTTTTTTAAGAGCGCAGTAAAGCCACTTGTCATCATAATCAAAGGCTGATACAAAGGAAGGTGCAAGGCTGACATAAACCTTTTCCTTTTTGCTTATAAACTTCTTAACCTTTTCTATTTCACTGTTTACACTTTTAGCATTTTGAGGACAAACCTTAAGACAGCTTCCGCAGAGGGTACACTCGTCATGAATAATTTCAGCCTGATCATTTTTAAATGCGATAGCATTGACAGGGCAGCTTCTTATACACTTGTAACAATTTTTACAGTTTGCTTCTCTAAATTGAATTATACTCATATTTGCGCCTCTAACCGGTTTATAACCTTTTCTGTAAAAAAGCTTTCCGCATTAACAATAGCCACATCACCATAAAAGACATCCCCAACCTTAACGCATACACCATTGGTGCATTTCCCCATACAAAAGGAGGCCTTGAGAACAGCCTTCTGATCTAAATTATTTTCTTTAATAAGCCTCTGGAAGCAGTTTATAATCTGATAAGAGCCCTTAAGATGACATGAGCTTCCCACACAAACATAAATATCAAGCATTATATCAATCTCCCACCTGAATTTTGCACCTGTTTCGGTACTTTTTTTCCAATTATTAATCAGACCAAGTTCAGGACATATTTGTTAAACAAATAACAATTTCATTGTAAACCATTGTTAAATTTATGTCAATTAAAACACACACTTTCCAGGATGCTTATGTCCGAATAATTCAATTTATTGCTGTACTTCTTCTTAAAATTCTCTGTTACTTATTAATACAGCCATAACAGTTATATTCCATGTCACTTTTAGTTTCGTCCACTACTGAAAGTTTTGAGCAAATGGAGTTTGCAGTCTCAGAAGAATTATTTCTATACTCACATGTGTTTTTTTCAGGCATTATTATCACCTCTTTTTTTTAGTTTTTATAGCAAATGTTATGAAATTTATGAAATGTTATAGTGATAATGCAATCTCCCGGGAAAAAGTGAATAGCTCAAAATTTGAACGACGATGAATAGCTTGGAACAGCAACAAGTTTTTTGTTGAATTCCCGGGAGAAATACATTTAAGAATTACTGTTTATTTGTGATGTTTGTGTCTGTGTAGAATTTCTCTGTTTGAAATAAGTATGCCGTTGTAAAGGGCTTCAATAGCAGGATTATCTTCAGATCTCTTGATTGGTGAGGCTTTATCAACCTTGTAGATTCCTTTCGCCCTTTTCTTTCTGACATCACTTGTCTGAGGAATTGGCTGACCTGCACCACCGATACAACCTCCGGGACAAGCCATTACTTCTACAAAGTCAAAACTTTCTTCACCTTTTTCTATCTTTTTAATAAGGATTTCAGCGTTCTTTAATCCATGAACAACAGCTATTCTGACATTTCTTCCGTCAATTTCGGCTGAAGCCTCCTTGACGCCTTCCATTCCTCTGACGCCTGAATACGCGATGTTTTGTAAAGTTGAAGCATTTTTCTCTTTATAATAGTATCTTAAAACTGCTTCTGAAACTCCGCCGCTTACACCGAATATAACACCGGCACCGCTAGTAAACCCGAAGGGCATATCCAACGCTTCATCCTCTAATTCGTTGAATACTATACCGTTTTGCTGAATCATTATTGCAAGCTCCTGAGTGGTTATAACCATATCCACATCCCTTACGCCATCAGTTGTATTTTCTGGTCTTGCAGCCTCGAATTTCTTTGCTGTACACGGCATAATGGCAATAACTACATTTTCTTTACCATCATCTTTGTAAAGCTTCTTAAACTGTTCCTTGATTACCACGCCAAACATCTGCTGTGGAGAGCGGCAGGAAGAAACATGTTCCATCAAATCGGGATGTTTCTGCTCGGCGTATTTGAACCAAGCCGGACAGCAGGAGCTGAAGAGCGGCATACCTTTACCGGAGGTTTCTCCTTTTTTCAGCACTCTGTTCTGTATTTTATCCATGAGCTCTTCAGCTTCCTCAATAACTGTGAGGTCGGCACCGACAGCTGTATCAAACACCTGATCAAAACCGAGTTTTCTTAGAGCTGCAACTATTTTGCCCATTGTTACGGTGCCGGGTTCAAGCCCGAAATCTTCGCCGATAGCAACTCTTACTGCCGGTGCGATCTGAGCTATTACACGCTTGTTCTTGTCCTGAAGCGCCTCATATGCTCTGTCCATATCTTTCTTTATCATTAGTGCACCGGTTGGGCAAACCACACGACACTGTCCGCAATTTACACAGTCAACCTCATGAAGGGGTTTATTGAAGGCAGTAGTTACCTGGAGGTTTGAACCTCTGTAGGCGAAGTCCAGAACACCAACCCCCTGTATTTCCTGGCAGGCTCTGACACAGTCCCCACAAAGGATACACTTGTTTGGGTTTCTGACAATGGAAGGGCCCAAATCATCTATGGGCAGTTCCTTCTTTTCCTGACCGAACCTGATCTGCTTTACTCCAACCTTTAAAGCGATTTCCTGAAGCTTGCACCTACCACTTTTCTCACAGGTAGTACAGTCTCTGTCATGATTAGCAAGCAACAGCTCCAAAATCATTTTCCTATGTTTTTTTAATTTGTCTGTATTTGTCCATACCTCCATACCGTCTTTGGGCGGTGTGGAACAGGAAGTAAGAGTACTTCCCCATTTATCTTCAACCATACACATTCTGCAGGCACCGTAAACACTCAGTTCTGAATGATAGCAGAAGGTTGGAAGCTCAATGCCTGCCTTTCTTATAACAGCAAGTATATTTTTTTCGTCATTAAACTCAACTAACTGACCATCTATAATCATGTTCCCCATAAATTTCTCCTATCTGCACCGGGCATGTGTCTACTACCAACACACCCATTGCTTAAAATAAGTAATGATAGACGCTTATCTTCGTTATTGATTTTTTGGCAAATTAATAGCATATGTCTTCTTGTTAAGCCTCAATTATGGCTTTGAATGCACAAGACTCCAGACAAGCCCCACACTTTATACATTTGTTTTGATTTATTGTGTATGGCTCCTTCACTTTGCCTTCTATTGCTTGAACCGGACAAATTCTTGCACACTTGCTGCAGCCCTTGCACTTTTCTTTTTCAATTACTATAGAGCCCAGTGCCTTACAGGTATGAGTAGCGCATTTTTTGTCAACAACATGCTCAATATATTCATCCCTAAAGTACTTCAATGTGCTTACTACAGGGCTTGCCGCTGACTTACCAAGGCCGCACAGAGCTGTGCTGCTTATAGTGTCGGCAAGTTCTTCAAGTAAATCCAAATCTTTCATTGTACCCTTGCCGGCAACTATTTTTTCAAGTATTTCCAGCATTCTCTTTGTTCCTTCTCTGCAAGGAACGCATTTCCCGCAGGATTCATTCTGGGTAAAGTTCATAAAGAACCTTGCCACTTCAACCATACAGGTATCTTCATCCATAACAACTAATCCGCCGGAACCTATCATGGCACCGACCTTTTTTAACGAGTCAAAGTCCAGTGGGAGTTCAAGGTGTTCCTCGGTAAGACAGCCACCGGACGGGCCTCCTATCTGAACAGCTTTAAAGTTCTTGCCATCTTTGATTCCCCCACCGATATCAAAAATTACTTCTCTTAAGGTTGTCCCCATGGGAACTTCTATAAGTCCGGTGTTATTAACATTTCCGGTAATTGCAAAAGCCTTTGTTCCCGGACTGTTTTCAGGTCCTATCCCCCTGAACCAATCACTTCCGTTCCTGATAATAATAGGAACATTTGCGAAGGTTTCAACGTTATTCAGTACAGTGGGTTTTTGCCACAAGCCCTTTTCAACTGTTCTTGGAGGCTTTACCCTCGGCATTCCCCTTTCACCTTCAATTGAGGCTGTCAAAGCACTTCCCTCTCCGCATACGAAAGCTCCTGCACCCTTGTTGATGTTTACATCAAAGGAAAAACCTGAATCCAATATGTTTTGTCCCAACAAGCCATGTTTTCTGGCCTCGTCTATTGCTATCCTTAAACGTTCAACAGCAAGCGGGTACTCGGCTCTCACATATATGTAGCCCGACGTACTTTTTGTTGCGTAGCCCGCGATCAGCATACCTTCTATTACACCATGCGGATCACCCTCCATAATGCTTCTGTCCATAAAAGCTCCGGGATCACCTTCATCTCCGTTACATACAACGTATTTTTCATCGCTGTCTTGTCTGAGCACCTGAGACCACTTTCTTCCTGCAGGATACCCTCCGCCGCCTCTTCCTCGGAGGTTTGAATCGATTATTGACTGGCATACCTCCTGCGGCTCCATTTCAAAAAGTACTTTTGAAAGAGCTTCATAGCCGCCTTTTGCAACATATTCCTCAAAGGATTCGGCATTTATGCTTCCGCAGTTTTTCAGTACCATTCTTGTCTGTTTGTGATAGAAGGGAATATCCTCCTGAGCTTTGTAAATCTTATCTTCAGATCTGTACATCAAACGTTCGACAGGCTTATTATTAATTAATGTCTGCTCTACTATTTCACCGCAGTCCTCAAGCTGTACTCTCAGATACAAATAATTCTCAGGCTCGATACGAACCAGTGGCCCCATTTCGCAGAAACCATGACACCCGCTTTTCTTTACTCCTATACCCTCTTTTTCATATTCCAGTTCAAGATCTACTAATAAATGATGAGCTTCCAGAAGCTCTTTAATTTTGTTATAAATTTCAATGCTGCCTCCGGCCACACAGCCTGTACCTGCGCATATCAAAACCTTTTTCTTCTGATTTTCAAGTGCCTTGGTTGACTTGGCAGAAAAGGTTTTCAATTCTTCGAGATTATTTATTTTCATTATCCTTCACTCCTTAAAGTCTTTAATATTTCTACTGTGGCTTCAGGTGTCATTTTAGCGTAGACCTTATCGTTAATAGTTATTACAGGAGCCAATCCACAAGCACCCAGACATGATACTGTTTCAACGGTGAATAGCATGTCATCGGTGGTATGCTTTTTTTCGTTAAGTCCAAGTTCTTTTCTCATAGCATTAAGTATCGGAATGGATTTTCTAACGTGGCAGGCTGTTCCATCACAGACCTTTATAATATATTTTCCTTTAGGTACCAGTGAAAAGTTTTCGTAGAATGTGGCAACACTGAATATTTTTGAGAGATTGATATCCAGTTTCTCAGCAACGTATTCCAGCAAATCTTCCGGCAAATAGTTATACTCATTTTGTATTTCCTGCAGAATTGCAATCAGATATGATTTGTTATTATCATATTTATTTAAGATACCATTGACAACTTCAAACCTTAAATCCTTCATTTATTTCTCCATTTCTGCCTGGGAGCAATCCCCGTGCTATTTATTTATTTGTACTTTTTCAAGCACATTGTTATTTTTTTATCAAATTCATTTTAATACCATGTATTTCTTATCTCAATGTTTATATACCAGTACAATCTCGAAAAATTATTATAGATACGGAAAAGTACAGAAGTAGACTTTTTCAGTCCAAGAATACTTATAATTTCCAGACAAAAAGAAGCCTGCTTTCGCAGGCTTCTTTTCTCATATATAGGCTTAGAATTTAATTGTTTTTGGCTTTTCTGTAAATAAATAAATTATCCCGGTATTCAGCTATTCGAGGGTATCTCCCCAAGCTCCAATTTCCTTAAGTCTGCTTATAATTGGAAGGTGCTGAGTACATTTACCTTCACAAATCCCGCATTCGATACAAGCCTTAACACCTTCACTTGGTATTCCCCAATGCCACTTCAGGTTGTTAATAACCTCCTGTTCATTCTGAAGAATACTATTATTGTATGCAAGCATGTATTTTGAAACAGGTATCTGCTTCGGACAGTGCTCACAGTAGCGGCACCCGGTACAAAGCCTATCCATTGAATTAAAGAGTTGAGCTTCTATTTCCTTTAACTTTTTCTCGTCCAGTTTCTTTAAATTATCGCCAATGCGGCAATTCTGGATTACTTCCTCAACACTGCTCATTCCAGCTAACACGGTTGTTATTTCATCACGGGATGCATTGAATCTGAGGGCTGCGTCCACTACAGTCCGGTCCTCATTTCCTCTTATAAAATCAAAGTAATCAGCCTTTTGCGGTATAATTCCTCCACCTAGCGGGTTCATAGTTGCCACACCGAGTCCTTTTTCGTAAGCAGCCTGAAGGCCCTTATGTCTGAACGGAAAGTTCAATATGTTATAGCCGACAGTCATACCTTCAAAACCGCCTTCGTTAACTATTGTTTCGATCTCATCTCCATTGCAATGAGTGGAAAAAACAATGTGTTCTATAAGACCTTCCTCTTTAGCCTTCAGTGCAGTTTCATATGCTCCGCCTTTAACCATTCGGCTTCTGTAATCATCCATGTTAAGAATGCACCAGATATGAAAGAAGTTGATTTTTTCAAGATTCATTCTTTTAAGTGATAGCTCGAGCTGTGCTCTTAGTTTTGAACCATCTTTCTGACTGCTTTTTGTAGAAACGTAAAAGTCCTTCTTCATATTCTTAAAAGCATGACTCATTATTAATTCACTGTTGTCATCGCAATAATTTGGCGCAGTATCAAAATAATTAACTCCCAGTTCACTTGCTTTTACAACTATTTCTGCACATTTATCATAGTTGTACGAGTCGCCCTCTTTGGGAAACCTCATGCCTCCGAAACCAATAACGGAAATATCTTTACCGGTATTACCATATTTCTTATAAATCATATTGAACCCTCCGGATAATTAAATAATACAAAAACTATTGAACATTAAAACACAAGTTGCCCTAATTTTCATATTGCACTTCATATAGCATTAAGTATAATACTATCCGTATTACATAACAATGTACATTTTTATGCAATACCTAGACAATTTTTTCTTATTACAATCAAAAATATCAGTCTATAGACAGTTTAATACCATTATCCTTCAGCCATTTTCTGTACTCTTTATAGCGAGGGCATATATTTTGAACCAGAGCCCAAAAGTTATTGGAATGATTCATATGCTTCATGTGACATAGCTCATGAATTACCACATAATCCAACACTTCAGGAGAAGCCATAACAAGCCTCCAGTTAAAGTTCAGATTTCCTTTGGAGCTGCAGCTGCCCCATCTGGTCTTTTGTTCACGTATTGTAATCCTTCCGGGTTTAACACCTAATCTCTGTGAATATAGATGAACCCTTTCTTTAAGTATCTTCTGAAACTGTTCAAGATACCAAAGTTTAAAACTATCCTTTATTTTTTCTGCGTCAACCTTACCATCGCAATACACTACAAAACTATCATCAGACAGCCTGACAATCGGCTTTTTGAGCTGCTTGTCTTCTCTGATTTCAATCTTTATCAGTTTTCCCAAGTAAGGTAATGTTTCACCATTAATAAAGCTTCTTGAACTCACTATCTCAGAATACTGTTCTTTGATTTTAGTAAGCTTATCTGTAATCCATGGAGACTTTTTTATAAGGATTTCATTTATTGAAGCCTCTGTCACTCTGTTTGGAGCCGAGACGGTGACCACACCTGTTTTATCTATTGCTATTCCTATGCTTTTTCTGCTTGTTCTCTTTAGAATATATTCAAGCTGGATGACACCAAGGTTTATTTTACAGATTTTATTATTGTTCACGTTACTTGATTTGTTATTTATGTTACTAGATTTCACCCCGTCACATCCTGAAACAAATTTTTATGTAATAACTGCATTTTAACTTATTTTTTTTGATTTCACAGTTTGATATTAGCAGAGCAGAACCCTTGTGTCAATTTGATCCACGGTGTAATTTCACAAAGCGTATTTCAGCACCTGAGGATATAACTTTCAATTTTTCCCGACTTCGTGAATATACATATATAGGAGATAAAATTTGGGAGCTTTGAACATGAATCCAGTCGCTAAACTTAGGTGCCAATTGTCAAACAAATCTATTCTCAATGAGAAGCTTATCAATTTGTTTATATGTTTTCTTATATACTCCTTTACAGGCTGGGTAGCCGAAACCATATACATGTCTGTATACCATGGTCATCTGGTAAAAAGAGGCTTCCTCATCGGACCGTTTTGTGCAGTCTATGGTTTAGGGTCAATTATAGTGGTTTACATTCTAAACCACATAAAGTCACATCCTTTAATACTATTTCTAAGTGCAGCACTGCTGACTTCAGTCGTTGAATTAGCGGCAGGGATACTTCTAAGCAGGCTTACAACTAAACGTTTATGGGATTACACCGGAAATTTCGGTAGCTTTATGGGCTACATATGCTTAAGAAATACTATAATCTGGGGAGTAATGTCACTTGCTCTTGTTTATATAATACACCCCTCGATAATGCGTTTTATCGCCGGAATCCCATTAAAAACCAAAGAAGTCTTTTGCTGCTCCGCTGTTGCCTGGCTTTCACTGGACATTATTATAACTGTATATTCGAGCCTTCATGGTGTAAATAATATTGTCTGGCTCTCTCAGGTTTTCTCACGCGGGATTTCTTTTCACAGGGTGCCGTAGTATGGTTTTGAGTTTATCCGGGGCTGATTTTATAGGATTTGAAAGATATATTTCATGGTGTTTACGATATAATCCTGTTTCATCGGTCAAGTTGTTTTGTTCCATAAATCCTTTCATTATTTCAACAGTCTGAGGTTCGGTTGAATATGGGCCCTTATGCAGCATCTGGACACAAAGTCCCTCCTCGAAAGTCTCAAGTCTTGCCAGAGAAGTGTCCAGCTCAGGTTTTTTATTTTTGCATAACAGGGCTGCCCGCTGGAATACCTCCTCAGTTACAAAATCCGGCTGTCTGAGCATTGAAGTCCATAGCCAGTTGTCGCGTTTATAATGATCAAATACTCCCTCACTCCACCAAAGGCCTTCAAGCGGAGGAACAACATAATCAAAATATCCCTCTGGTTGACTGCCGTTGAGTTTTGACATTTTTATGGTATAGGCTATACCGTAAAGAATAGTAACAGCATTTTTGTAACCGCTACCATTTGGGTCTCCGGTGCCGTCTATACATATAAATTTCATTTCCGGGATTTGTATCAACTGGGGTTTTTCCTTGGGCATATAAATTTCTTTGTACTCTTTCTTGAAATCAAAAACATTTGGCATGTAATTAAGTCTCCTTCTAATATTTGTTAAGGATATTATAAAAAATGGAATATGACATAAGTATGTCATATTCCAAGAATTAACTAAATTTCTTTTCGCCTTTACTCCCAATCTTTCCATATATCCGGCTGATAACCCACTGTAGCTTTTTTCCCGTTTCTTACTATGGGTGAATTATATAATTTTGGATTTTTGAAAAGTACCTCTTCGGCCACTTTTCCTACACCAAGGTTTCTCATGTTTAGCTTTTCATAGTCATTGCTTTTATCATTTATAAGGGCTTTAAGTCCGACAGCAACTTTTACGCTATCAAATTCTCCCTTGCTGAGCCCATATTTATAAAGATCAATATATTGGTAGCTTATTTTGCGTTCCTTAAAATATCTCTCTGCCTTCTGCGTTTCAAAACCTTTTGCCCCGTATATCTGAATGTTCATTTTGTCCCCCTGTTAATTTATTAAAAAGGTTCTCTTAGTAACTGCTGAAGATTCTCACATAAGCTGCACCAGTTCTTTGGATAACCGTTACTTCCCCCAAGTTTGTAATGTTCATCTGAAAATTCCAAATTTATATACCACCTTGCATTCTTAAAAGTCTGATTAACATTGCTATATTTCTCTCTCCAAGTAAGGATACCTTTTTCAAACAGTCTATGCAGAAAAACAATCAGATCATTTTCTTTTAAAGAAATTGTCTTTTCGGTTTTAAGAAGGTTTTTGCCGTCAAATGTTTTGTGCTTTGCCACCCTTGTCTTAAAGTTTAAATTAATTTCGTAGGCTGCACCGTCTTGTACACCTGAATAAGCGGTCAGGCTCTTTAGTTTACTTGAAACAAGACTCTTAAGCGAAACGAGAATAACGCTCCAATAAGTAAGCTTAAGCTCAAACTTTATTGCATTTGCAGGACTTGTAGATGGTAATCGATAAATGGGAATATCAATATTACCGGTCTTCTTTATAACAAGTTTTCTAAAAAGTTTCTCTGCAGGTTCACCATTGAAATAAATTGTTTTTATATTCGGATATTTTAAAAACAAGGTTTTAAAATCATTGGGAACAGGATTTTTTATGTTGCTGTCGAGACTACCTTCTCTTTCACAGGCCTGAAGAACATCCCACAAGGCTATATTGTTTTCCAGCAGCATTGCTTTCTTTTCTTCATAATCCGTAATAGACCCTCTATTAAACAAGTTTGAAATTATTGCCCAGAAGGAATTTCTTTTGTGACCGTAGTATTGCTGTTTTTCAAGTGATCTTACTCCAGGCATTGTACCTAGAATAATTATTTTGCAATGTTCATCAATCACAGGCTCAAATGATCTCAGCATAGGCTACCCTCCGTAAACTGCAATGACTTTCCTCTTAGTAGTCTTATGTTATTATCTCAATTTATACATTTATTTGGAAGGTATTAAGCAAAATTCTTCCCACCGGTATAAGGTAATAAAAAATAGCCTTCCGGCTATTTTTCCTAAAATTTATAATTGCTATTTAACAAATACTTATAGATCAAATCATTTTCAGATTGAACCCATCCAGCCAGCTGAGCCTCGGTCGAATACATAGCATTCTTGTCCCTGTGAACTATTTGAATACCATACTCGTTTCTTCCGAAATTTTTCAACTTTCTCTTAACTATACCGTCATACTTTGATACGCTATTACTTAGAAATACACTTATTTCAATCAAATCTTCCACCTCATAGTCACCGGTGGAAAACAGGCACATTCCCGCGTAGCTGAAGTCTTTGATGCAAGCAGAATCTCTTTTGCTTGAGTTTGCAAGCTTTATCTCTCCTAGTAAAGAAGTGGGGTATCTTTCGTATTGTCTCTTTTCTAACTCTTTTGCAATATTTACTACATTATTTGAGTATATAATATACTGGTCCTCTTTAGGATTGACTCCAACAACACTACCCCCATTGACCAAAAGAGTCTGGTTTTCGTCAAGCATCCCTATTAATACCGGATCACCCTTTATCATTTCAGCAACGGATTTTTCATTTTCATTTAGTTTAACTGTGAATATTTTACTGGTATCTCCGCTTACATATGTACATGAAATAGGTTTAAATTTATTGTAGTGCCTTAATACAAGATTTGTTTTTAGCATATTATCACCTGAATTGTATTTATTTTAAACATCTATCTTGTAATGCTGTTTATATATATAAAACTTTAATAAATATCAGAAATTTTATGTTGTTTTTTTATATTTTATTAATATTTTATAAGGTAATTCATTATGTAATTAGGACTAAAATGGTATGTGGTCCCATTAAAAAGAATATCATATTCTATTGTTAGCAACAACCCTGCATAGAATAATTTTACATTATATTTTTTAATAACATATTTAAAATTTATAAAGATTCTATAAATCATGTAATGTTGAATAAGAAACGATATTAATGTAAAATTATTTACATTAATGTTCGGGGGTAAAAATGGATATCGGTAAATTTGGAAAAGCCTGTGAGAAAATTATGACTTCTCAGCACCGACGAGAAGGTATAGGGACTCTTGGTGAGAAAACATTGCATGCTATTCTTAAATATTTCTTTGAAGAGGATGAAAATTATCATGAAATCAAAGTCGGTAATTTTTATGCAGATATTTTAAATCAAGCAGGAATAACAGAAATTCAGACACGACAATGGAACAAGCTTCGTGAAAAGCTTAAAGCCTTTTTACCAGAGCACAAAGTAACCCTCGTCTATCCGGTAGCATACACCAAATGGCTTTTGTGGATTAATGAAGAAACCGGTGAAATCAGCAACAAAAGGCTTTCACCGAAAAAGGGCTCTGCATATGATATCTTTATAGAATTATACAGGATTAAGAATTTTCTTAACGATAAGAACCTGAGGTTATCCATCGTATTACTTGACATTGAAGAATACCGGCTACTTAATGGTTGGAGTAGGGACGGCAAAAAGGGATCCTGGCGTCATGACAGGATTCCCAAAGGACTTAGGAACGTAATAAATATTAATACTAAAGAGGATTATTCCATTTTAATACCTGATACACTTCCCGAGTCCTTTACCAGCAAGGACTTTGCAAAAGCATCCGGCTTGAGGCTTTCCAACGCACAGACAGCCCTTAACATTTTATACTACGTTAATGCTATTGAACGGGTTGGAAAAAAAGGCAATATGTTTATTTATCAAAAGTCTGTGCAATAGGACCAACGATTAAGCTCTATATATGGATATTCTGAGCACCATGCGTTTGTAATGTCTTTGAAACTTCATGCTTATCCTTTGAATCATATTCAACCAATACAACAGAGCTTCCCGAGTCTATAACAGACTTTATCTCATTCTCGATACTTCTGGGTACTCCCCAATTAATCATCACAGCTCTAAAATCATCTCCTATGCCTCCGCTGCCCAGACCTACTATTGGTCTTGCTGGTATCAGCGGCCCGGTGCCTGCAAGCATAAAACCGTTTATGCCTGATGCTATACCGGTATTTTCATTTGTAAACCCGTAATAGGGTGCTTCAAGGCTATCATCTTGATCGTTTGCAACCTGTCTTTCTCGGAAATCCTCTTGATTCTGGTGACCTAACACTTCTATCTTACAGCCATTACGCCCAAGCTCTCTTGCCGCCTCAATAGCCGGAGCTCTGCTTATAAAATAACCTGTGGCAATTTCCAAAATAATCACTCCTCTTCCTAACCAAATATTATCCTTAGTATTGCTAAAATTAAATTTAGCTATTCTAAAATTTTTAAAAGAGTATTGATCATCCCGATTAAAACTAGCGAGGCAAATGGTTACTACTTGATTTGATTATATGATTCCAAATAGTATAAAACCGATAGTATTGATGGAAAAGTTTGCGCACATGTGTACCAGCCAGGATACATAGATATTGTTATACTTTTCGTCAAACCAATTAAATAAAAGTCCTGCAGCAAACAAGCCTACGATTAGTAGAACAAAAAGCCCCGGACTAAACCAGCCGGTCATTATTGCTACGTGGTATACCGCAAAAGCGGCGGCACTGAATATATATGCTATCTTTCTCCCTGCCGCTTTTTTTAATGTGAGAAATGCCACACCGCGAAAGAAATATTCTTCAAGTAATGAATTGACAAAAGAAATATAAAGAGCCACAAAAACAAAATTGGACTTGTTTACACCAATATTGTTTTGCAGTGCTGCTGTAACCTTGGAAAAATCAAAAAACGGAGAAAGTATATAGTAAGCACCAAGTATGAATATGTATACTCCTATCCCAAGCAAGAAGGCAAATTTTAAACTGCGTCTGTTTAGTTTAAGCAAATTCCTTAAACCCGCTTCTTTATCAAACAATGAATATATAAGTGGCAATAGTATAAACAGTATTATTTTCACTGCTGACTTTACTGCATAATCAGGGCTGATAACTGCGTCAACATAGCCCATTATGAGGCAGCCTAATACAATTATTGCCGCAAGCACTATAGACTTCCGTGTTTTATCAGATATATTTCTCATAGGCCAGTCTTTTACTCCTATCTTTAATGATTTGATTTTATCACATTTCTTTATACCTTCAAGTCCCTTCTTCTGTAGGAGGTATAAGTTGCCCACAGCATAACGGCTATTATTGCAACAGACAGTAATACATATACCGTTTCAACTCTTCCCAGGCTCAGTATGCTTTCAGCACTGAAATATTTAAAGGGTGTTATATATTTTAAAAATTCAAGTTTTTCGTTCAGATCTATTACTACCGAAACTATAAAGGTCACTAAAAGAACTGTGGTTGCAATCGATGCAGATATCTTGGGGTTTTTACTGAAGGCAGCAATTCCGGTTCCAATGGAAAGGAACAGCAGCTGTGCCAGCAGCATGCCCACCATCAGTATGGCAATATCGCCGTTTATTTGTTCACCTTTTGCATATTGTCCCACTATGGCTATTGAGAAAACAAGTGTTATCATGTTTAGTACAAGTACGTTTACTACAGCTGCAGCTAATTTGGCAGTAACAACCTTTGCTCTGGAAACAGGCTTTACCATCAGAAATTCTGTGGTTTTATCCCTCTCTTCCTTTGCAATAATATTAGCTCCCAACATTGCGGCATGTATTGTAACCATTATAAGCAGGTACAGGAAGAGCATCCCATAAAAGCCGCTGGCTGTAGTTACATCAAGGTTTCCAAAGCCAAGTATGGCTTTTAGGGACTTGGGCATCTTACCTATAATGTCATTTAGGGATTGGCCTGAGCCTGTATAAGAAGTAAACTTCCCCATACCTGCGGCAATCATAAAAAGCATCCCGATACCCCAGGCTATCAGTGATTTCCTGTGCGCTCTCATTTCTCTTATAAAAATATTCATATTATTATCCACTCCTCTGTTCTGCGGATTAAGAAGGTCTGATCAAATCAAGTCCGTTTTTAGACTGCGTGAATGTCCTTTTTAGTGTAAATCATATAGCTTGCAGCTACTGTTATTAATATAAAAGCAGTTCCGATAATTATATACGACAGTTCGTAGGCAGAGTTTTTTACAATATAGCCAAAATCAAAATATTTAAAGGGAGTAATATATCGGATAGCCTTTTCACCAATAACAGAGCCGAACATATTCAGAATGAAAAATCCGAAAACGGTACTCAAAGAGATTGCTATTACCGACCGGATTTTTCCGGCAAGAACAGCTATCACGACCCCAAGAGCCATGAATATCAGCTGTATAAAAATTAACGTTGCAGATATCATAAGCAATATCTTTATGCTGAATTCCGTTTTTACAGCCAGTGTTGAGGTAAGTGTCAAAGCGACATAAATTGCATTTGTTATTATCAGCGAAACAACGGCTGCTGCCAGCTTTGAGGTCATTATTTCAGTCCTTGCCACCGGCTTGGTCAGTAGAAAATCCGCCGTCTTTTCACGAATTTCCTTTGAAATAATCGAAACTCCAAGGTTCATGGCCTGAATTGCTCCGCAAAGGAGGATATAAACAAAAACAAAGGAATAGAAACCTTCCAGGGTGGAAAGAGTGTCGGTATAAACACTCAGAAGCTTTTTCACCATGTCTGGAAGTTTGTCTATTATGCCTTGGAATTCTGCAATATCCTTGCCCAAGCCGATAAAAATAAATATATACATTACTGACAGTGCAGCCATGGACAATGCCCAGATAAATGCTGATTTGCGGTAAGACTTAAGTTCATGAAGGAAAATATTCATACTCCTAGTCCTCCTTTTCGTAGTAATGCATGAAAATTTCCTCAAGATTAGGCTCCTCAATCCACACGTTTTTAAGTTGGATTTCTGAAATTTTCTTAAGAATGATATTAATATTCCCCTTGAACAGAAAGCTCAGAATAGTGCCTTTTTGTTCAAGGTTATTGACGCCCTGAATATTAAAATGGTTTAGTTCTATTGAGGTTTTTAACTCAAGCTTGAATTTCTTATAGTTGTTTTCTGTAAGATTGCTCATTTTCTCAAGCTTAATAATTCTGCCTTCCTTGATTATGGCGACCCGGGAACACATTCTCTGAACCTCGCTCAGAACATGAGAGGACATAAGTATTGTAGCACCTTTTTTATTTTCTTCTTCCAGAAGCTCGAAAAATTTTTGCTGCATAAGGGGGTCAAGACCGCTTGTAGGCTCGTCAAGTATTATTAATTTGGGCTCGTGCAGCAGAGCTTGCACTATTCCTACTTTCTTCTTATTGCCAAAGGAAAGATCGTCCACTCTTTTTTTCAAATCCAGATCCATTATTTCAGCCAGCTCTTTAATTCTTTTGCTGCAGTCCTTTTTGTAAAAGCTTGAAGAATATTTTAAAATATCTATTACCTTCATTTTGTCATAATAAAAGACTTCTGACGGGAGGTAACCGATTTCTTTTGCTATTTCAGGAGCCTTCTTAACACAGTCCATCCCAAAGATTGTCGCACTTCCGCCGGTGGGATAAATTAATGCCAGCAGGGTTCGGATTGTAGTGGATTTACCTGCTCCATTTGGTCCGATGAAACCAAAGACCTCACCTTCCTGAACATTAAAGCTTACATCTGCTATACCTCTTGCTTTTCCGTAATTTTTTGTCAGATTTTTTATTTCAATTACATTCATAATCCCACTCTCCCCTATAAAAACTCTTTTTGAGTATTTCCATATAAATATCCAACTCTTTTAGCATTTCGTCATAATTAATCTGGTCCAGAGGTATGTTTCTTATCTGAACGGTTACTTTTTTTGTAAAACCCTCATCAGCCCAGGTTATAATCTCAAGTGCCCTTCCTATATCCAGACCCGGACGGAACCTGGAAGTATCAATTCCATCATAGAGCTTTGCTTTGCCGAAAACCATAAGTTTTTCATTTCTCGAAGCAATCTCCATTTTAATTTCCGGAGAATCATCCAGATAAGCGGTTCCTAAGAATTCATAAAGTTCCGGATGTATCTTTAAAACTTCAAGCTTCTGAAGTATTGCGTCCCTGCGTCTTTTGAAAATATCCTTTTCCTCATAGTTAATTTTTAAGAGTATCTCATTCTTTATGATTTCCAGTGAATAATCATACAAAAAAAGAAACAAACCCTTTTTATTTTTAAAGTAATGAAACAGTGCACCCTTGGAAATAGCAGCCTCTTTGACAATATTATCGGTGGAAGCGTTCTTATAGCCCTGTTTTGCGAATTCCTTCATGGCACCATTGAGAATTCTCTGTCGCTTTTGTTCATCAAGTTTTAAAAATTTTGAATATATGGTACTGCCTCCTTTCAGTCGGATATTTATTGACGGTTTTATATTATTTCTGGCTTTACATAATTTCTGGTTTATATTATTTCTGGTTTATATTATTTCTGGTTTTAAATATAATTGATTTTTTGAGCCGCCGCTCATATTGACCCGATCGGTCAATAAATCAATTATATTATTATTGACCATTCCAGTCAATAGTAGTGATCGTGTTATAAGAAAAACCCTTCAGAGCGTGACTCTGAAGGGTTTTTCTACTGCGGACACAGCTGTCTTCATACTTCTGAAATAACATTCAATTTTTATAGGTCAGTACTTCCTCCAGTGTAATTTTAAGAAACTTTATAATATTATATCCTTTTCTGAACACCTTACCCATTCTTCAAGTTTATTGTCCAAATCCCGGCTGAGTTCTTCCCTTTTACTGTATAAATCGTTTAGCTTAACATAGTCACTTTCGGGGTCAGATAGCTTTGCATCTATTATTTTAATCTCATCTTCCAATTGCTTTACGTCTGATTCTATCGAGTAAAAATCAGTATCGGTCTTTTTGATTACAACTTTAGTCTTGGTTCTTTTTACAGGGATTTCACTTACTACCTGTCTTTCATTAATCTTATTTTTATAGAAATCATAGTTACCTTCATAGTTTGCAAATTTATAATCCTCGATTGCTATTATTCGGGTACAAATTTTATTAATAAAAAACCTGTCATGGGATATAAAAAATATTGTTCCGGTAAAATCCTGCAATGCATCCTCCAGTGCTTCAATAGAGTCAATGTCAAGATGGTTTGTCGGTTCATCAAGGATCAGTAGATTAATGTCGTCATATAACAGCATAGCCAGTTTAAGTCTTACCTTTTCGCCTCCTGACAGGTGCCTTACCTTTTTGAACGGGTCCCTTCCGAAAAACAAAAATTTGGACAAGTATTCCCGCGCCTTTCCCTCAGTGATGATTTTATTTTCCCTAAAGCAGTTGATTACCATTTCCTCTTCGTCATTAAAGTTAATAATCTGTGGTAGATAAGCAATTCGGGTATTGGCTCCTAAAATTGTATTTCCACTATCGCAGGGGATTTCAGCCAGCAGCATCTTTAGGAAAGTAGTTTTACCACACCCATTCGGTCCGATAAGTGCTACTCTCTCACCAATTGTTATATTCAATTCCGCATTATCCAGAAGAATTCTGTTTCCAAAGCTTTTTTTCAAGCCGTAGACCACTAGTATTTCAAAACCTGAGCGCTCGTTGTTTTTAAAGTTGATTTTTATATTTTTCTTTTCAATCGGCTTATCTATTTTTTCCATCTTCTCAAGTTTTTTTTGCATGCTTGCTGCTCTTCTAAAAAACTTATTATTATCAGCTCTTTGGGCCCAGTCTCTCAAATCTTTTATGGCAGTCTCCATTGCATTAATTTTCTTAGTCTGCTCCTTATAGTTTTCAAATTGCAAAAGCAGGTTTTCTTCCTTTTGCTTTACATAATCAGAGTAATTCCCTTTATAAAGTTCGCACTGCTTATTCTCAACTTCAACAATCTTTGTAACCACATTATCCAGAAAATATCTATCATGAGAAACTATCAAAACTATTCCTTTATAGCTTTTGAGGTGTTTCTCCAGCCACTCCACAGAATCAATATCCAGGTGATTTGTAGGTTCGTCAAGCAAAAGTATATCGGGTTTCTCCAAAAGGATTTTACCAAGGTTCACAGTTGTTTTTTCTCCACCGCTTAGTACACCAAATTGCTTTTGAAGGAAGGCCTCATCGAATTTTAAACCAGTGCATACCTTACTAAATTTTTCTTCCCTGTCATATCCACCCTTAGCCACAAATCCCTGTTGAAGCTGATTATACTGTTTTAGTGCTATTTCAAGGTCTTCTCCCTGCAGATAACCCATTTTGTCCTCAAGTTTCCGCATACCTTCTTCTAAAGTTATAATATCTTGAAACGCCAGATTCAGAATATTTTTCACGGTAGTTTCTTCAGAATATTTTGGCAACTGGTCCAGATAGGCAATCGTTGTACCTTTGGGCGTAAATATTCTGCTCCTACCTTCGCATATTTTTCTGTAATCAATATCTATAGCTTCCAAGCCAGCCAGTATTTTAAGAATGGTACTTTTTCCACTTCCATTTGCACCAACAATTCCTGCTTTATCACCTTCATAAACAGAAAAACTTGCATTATCAAGTATAAAGTTTTCTCCATAATGTTTCTTTACGTTAAACATCGTTAATTCAAGCATCTATATCCCTCATTTCATTTTTCCACATAGAAAAGGCTGCAAATAGACAAACGTCCAATTGCAGCCACTTTTCCCTATCTATTCACACAAAAAAACCGTGTTATGAAACACGGTGCTTATCGCATTTAACGATTAGGTAGCAATGATCCGTCGTTCTAAACAATCAATAATGGCATCCAAAAGAAAGCATAGCAAATAAGGCTGCTAAAACTAACATATTACCCTTTATAGATGCTGTTATTCAACTGATTATTAAAGAACTATTATCATCATTCAATGCTCCCTTCTTATAGATAAAATAATTATAAGTCAGAAATTCCCATCCATCAACATAGTAAACAATTAAAAAAATAGTGTATCCCTGTCAATTTGCTCGAGCCACTAATTTATTCTTTTTTATCTCTGCAAGTATCCATACTCCGACAGGTAATATAACCTGAAAAGGGAAAGCATAATATGGGTATACCTCAAATGCCCATTCTGACATTTCCATAGTATTCTTATACAATATTTGAGCAAATAACACCATGAAAATGCCTGTTTGAATAACTACTGACCTGTAATCATGTAAGTTAAAAATCCGCGCAATACCTTTTGTACTAACAAATAAGCAGACAGTAATTTTTATGAAGGTTCCCATAGCAAATACAAATGCAACTGAAACCTCAAACCTTTGTAAAAATTCGCCGATACTAATCCTGCTTACTGCTTCATGTGATGGAAAATAAAGGCTTGAAGCCAACCTTCCTACTATCAGAATATTCCTTATCGTAATAGTAATTATGAGAATACCTGCAAAACTGGTACCGGTAAATAAGACCTTATAGGTTGACTTTTTGTTCTTCAAGCAAAAAAGTACACCTAAAAATATAACAGCTTCTGCAAAAGGAAAAGAAAACGATTTAAACCCGCTCTTCATTAAAGAAGACATATCGCTGCTAAGAATAGGCTTAATAAAATTAAGTCTCATATCATGCAGCCCCAGTAATTGTACTGCAATAACTATCACGAGAACTATAGGCAGAATATAGGCACACGTTCTACCTATCACCTCTATCCCCAATCTGACAGCAATTATTGAAATAAGCGCAATGGCGAGCATAAGAATTATCATAGGAGTTTCAGGCAAAGTTACGATATTGATAAATTCACCAAAGTTACGAGTTACCAGGGCTCCCAAATGAAAGCTGTAAAATACGAATATTACAGAAACGATTCTTCCGCCAAGCTTCCCCAATAGTAATATTAATATATCAAAAATGTCCTGTCCCGCAAAAATGGTCTGAATTCTTGCATAGATAAGCAGCATTGGAAAAGACATAAGGTAACCCAAAATTCCAGCAATCCACTTGTCATTAGTTACATCGGATCCGCCAATTCCAAGAATTAAAGTGCTCCCAACTATAAAAATAATCAAAGTACAGATTGCCTCTTTATCGTTTATTTGTTCCTTTCTCATAAAAACCGCCTTTAAAAAATTGATTTTATTATTTTTTTAATTGGCTCTTGAGGACTTGGTAGCGTTACATTAAAACATATGAGCAGCGCTACTGTTAAAGACAAAGTCCACAGTACTGCATTGGCAGCGAAGTCTTTCCATTTCTTCTCTTTAAACAACGGAACAAATTCATAAATAGCTAATAGGACGTATATTAATATCAATAAAAAACACATACTATTTTTCCTTAACCTCCAGTGGTTTCGAAAGCATTGAACTATTCTTTATATGAACCTTTGCTGCTACTGTAACTTCTATACTTCTGAAGCGCTCATCCCAGTTATTCTTAACATTCTTCCAGGACTCATAATCATCTTCATATATTTTCATACCAAAGCCTAATATATCTGATCCAAATTCCTGTTGTATCTTTTTGATAGTTTTCTTCAACCTTTTCTCAACGCTTGCTTCAGTAATCTTTATTAATTCATCGCGACCCTTTTCATCAATCACGTTGATAGTTCCACCCAGTTCTCCAAGTGACACTATGGTTTGAACATTTATATCAACTTTAATTTTTTCTTTATTTACAATAGGCTTTAACTTTGTTTTACTTTTAAATATTTCCAGACCAACAGAAATGGTTTTTTTATTTCCTTTTGCTTCTAAATTTTGAACTATCAGTCCACCTTTTATTTTGTTACGAATGAAAAGCATATCTTTGGTTTCTTCTTCATCTAAAACTCCGACAAGCTTATCTCCCCTGAAAATTGCTGTTCCTCCTACAGAAGGTACCTTACCTTTTTCAGATTCTTTCATTTTTAATGTTGCAATACTTGCCTCAATGCCTTCCCCTCCCATATTGTTTGCAAATTCCCATATTTCAGTATTTGGTGCTTTTGATAATCTATCTTCATTTTTTATCATATCCTCCAGCTCGTATGACTTAATTGACTCTGTTACTTCCCCACCCTTAAAGATTTCCTCAGCGGTTTTCTCTGTAGACATGAGTAAGTGTATGCTGGACCTGGTTTCAGAATCCCTGTTAAACCAATCAATTATGTCTATTACACCATCCTCGGCAATTTCTTTGCTTATAATCAGAATTTTATTGTGACTCCAATAAAGTTTTTTTCCAGTTAGTGAAATAGAATTTCTTGCACAATCAAATATGGTGTCGCCTTCGACAGAAATTAACTTTGATTCGGTCTTTGTATCCTTGCCGCCTGAAATTTTTACAATTTCAACAGTCAACCTATATCTGGCATTTTCCCCTTTATCAACAGCAGCACCAGCTACAATAGCCAGACTTTCTATCTCTCTATAGTTCCAGCAGCCTGTTACAATAATTGAATTTATTAATGTGATGATACAAAGTAGAATAAGCTTTACTTTTGTCATCAATTATTTCCCCTTCTTGTTATTTGATTTGACACGAATCAGATTTCTTGCTGCTATAATTTTTGGCCTCAAAGTCATGGACCACCAGGGTGCTCTTATCAAAATATCCTGTCCGTTGTGATTTCTAACAGAAGTATTATTGAGCATATAAGGTACTCCAAAAGATCGAATACTCATGAGATGCAGCAGAACTGCAACAAAACCGAAAATAAAACCATATATTCCGATAAACGAGGATGCAAATAATAAAACAAACCTTATAATAATTGTGGCACCTATCAAATTGATATTCATTAAGGTTACGATACCGGTTAAAGCAGTAATAATAACTACCGGTGCACTTACCAGTCTTGCTTCAACTGCTGCCTGCCCTAGTACAAGTGTTCCCACAATATTTACGGCCTGTCCGATAGAGGCAGGCATTCTGGTACCCACCTCCCGCAGTATGTCAAATATTAAAAGCATTATAAACATACTTAAAACCGAAGGAAAAGGTACACCTTCTCTTGAAGCCGAAATGCTTAAAAGTAAGGGGGTGGGCAGCATCTCCTGATGGAAGGTGACAATAGCAGTAAATATAGCCGGTACACTTATTGCCAGAAAAAATGACATTCCCCTGAATATTCTGTTAATAGAGGCATAAATATAATTATTATAATAATCTTCATTAGATTGAATTGTTTCAGCTATAATGAAAGGAACGGTCAGTGCAATGGGACTGCCGTCAACCATTATTGCTATTCTTCCCTCTAATAATTTTCCTGCCACCACATCGGGTCTTTCTGTGTAACCAACAGTCTCAAACGGAGAAAAGGGGGCATCTCGAATCAACTCCTGAATGTAACCGGAATCCAGAATACCGTCTATATCAATTTCGTCCAACCGCCGTTCAAGTTCTGCGAGTATGTCTTTTGAGACAATATCATCGATGTAACAAATGCAAGTTTTTGTACGAGTTCTATGACCGATTTCTTTAAATTTGAACTTTAGTTCATTACTTTTAATCCTCCGCCTTACCAGTGAAATATTGATTGAAATCGACTCTGTAAAGCCCTCCCTCGGCCCGCGGACTACTTTTGCCGACTCAGGTTCACTTATTGCTCTGAACTGCCAACCCTTTGTATTTATAATCAAAGCCTTTTCATAGTTATCCAGCAGAAATACCGTATCTCCGATAAACATTGCAGAGGCGATATCATTAAAGTCATCAGTCACAGATATTTCGTTAGCAAAAAGTACTTTTGTCCGTATTTCATCTAAAAGATCCTGCCCTGAGATGTTCTCAGTCAAGTCATTCCGAAGCATGGGTTGAATAATGTTCTCATTGATTACTTCAGAGTTTACCATGCCCTCAACATAAACAATGCAACACTTGGCGGCATTAAGGTATTTATTTTGAAACTGCCTGAAGATAATAGTCTGATCATCTGAAAACACTTTTTTAAATAAATTAATATTTTCATCCAATGTTTTTAATAGTATCTTTTTACTTTTAGATTTCTCACTTGACTTATTGGAGTCCTGCCCGGCTGTCTGTCCGTTTTTTACAGCCTCTTCGATTTTCTTCTTCCTAAGCGCCTTATACATATTAATCACCATTATTTAGTGTGTACAATGAAGTAAAATCTAGTCATAAAAAAACTCTTCAGAATAAATTACTTAATCTGAAGAGTCTGTCTTTATTAATCTTTCTTGTCGCATTTCTTTTTTCGGAAAAGTGATAGGCCACCAAAGCCGCTTATTATAGCCATATAAAAGCCCAAATCATACCACCAGCCTGTATTTGCAACCTCGTATATTCTGATGTTTTTATCAAAAAATCCTACTATTAAAGATATTGGAGATACCCAGCCGTGCCAGATACCCCAGAAAAAGCCGGCGGGTTTGTCTGCCGTGATTGAACCGTCCCCCGGTATACAGCCTGTTAGTACAAATAAACTCAAAGCCCCCATAGCCAATAAAACTATTATCTTTTTTCTCACAAAAACCCTCCAAATAAAAAGAATCTAATTATAGTTATGATATTATACGTTATTTTAAACTTAAAAGACTGCTATTATGGTTTTAAATATCCCTTGTCCACTGCATCCTTAACCATAGCCTGAATATACTCCCATACTTTCTGTGAACCCTGCTGAATATGTTTATTTCTTTCCAAAACTCTGGTCGCAGTGACATTCAGCTTTTGCCATTGCAAGCCTTTTGTACTGTAGTTATGGTAAATAGGCATAAAGGTATCAACTAAATGAGCATACTTTGCTTCAGGTGTCAGGTAATCTTCAAATTCCCTCCAAAGGCTTATAAACTCTTCCTTCTGGTCATCAGGCAGTAACCCGAAAATTCTTTGAGCAGCCTTATTCTCTCTTTCAGCCTTGTCTTCATGTGCCTGTACATCATATGCAAAGGTATCCCCCGCATCAATTTCCACAATATCATGCAGCATTATCATTTTCATTACCTTTAGCATATCAAGGTTCTTTTCGTTCGAATATTCGGTAAACAGCATTGCACATACAGCCATGTGCCAGGAATGTTCAGCATCATTCTCTCTTCTTGATGCATCCATTAGTATTGTATTTCTTAGTATCTGCTTTGTTTTATCTATTTCTTTAATAAAGTCCAACTGCTTTTGTAACCTTAATAAATCCATTGTATCACCTCTCATCTTGTTTTATCTGAAATACATAATTATTTTGAGCCTTACACTGACCCTTCATCTTACTCACCATTTCCCTCAGCCTGAAAGTAATGTACACTGATTATTTTACGCACTTATGTACTGTCCTGCCTGAACACGCCACATTTCAGCATATTTACCATTTAGCTTCAACAACTCTTCATGACTTCCTGCTTCAATTATTTTACCATTTTCAAGCATAAATATTTTATCTGCCAAACGTGTTGTTGAAAGTCTGTGAGAAATAAATACAACTGTCTTATTCTCAGCAGCCTCCAGCATTGATTGGTTAAGCTGATATTCTGCGATCGGATCGAGAGCCGATGAGGGCTCATCGAGTATAATGAGGCTGGAGTCTTTGTAGAAGGCTCTTGATATAGCTATCTTTTGGGCCTCGCCACCCGACAGGTTGACTCCGTTTTCCTCAAACTCGGCAGTCAAAGGTGTCTGAAGGCCGTGTTTAAAGCTTTTCAGTCTTTCTGCAAAGCCGCTTTGCTCCAGTGCTGTCATTACAGGTTTTTCAGATACCGCCTCTGCATTATCCAGCAATACATTCTCTTTTACCGTGGCTGCATAGAGCATGTAATCCTGAAAAACCGTTCCCACATAATCATGATACTGAGTCACATCATAATCTTTGACATTAACTCCATCCAGTGTTATTGCTCCGCCATTTACATCATAAAGCCTCATCAGCAGTTTGATAAGGGTAGTCTTTCCCGCCCCATTGTAACCCACAAGCGCAACTTTTTCGTAAGGCTTTATGGTCATATCTATACCATTGATAACACTTCTGTCCCCCTCTTTATAGGAAAACGAAATATCATCAAGCTTGAATATCTTTGGTTCGCCGGGAACGGCAAGCTTCTTCCGGCTGACAATTTTGGGCTCATAATTAAGGAAATCTCGAATTTTTTCAACATATAAACTTGTTTCACTGGCATATGGATATATTTCCGTCATAATTCGCAGACTTCTTTTAAAACTTCCGAAGGAATTAAAAAGAATAACCACACTGCTGTATGAAAGCAAATTCATAACAGTAGCTTTATAAACCAGGTATGTAATGTAAAGCACATCACTTATAAAGTCATTTGACACATAATCTCTGAGAAAGCTAAGCAGGAATTTCCTTTTTCCATTTGCCTTGTCAATGTTATAAATGGTCTTGTTTGCCTCTTTAAAATTACAGAAAAGTTTTTCCGATACATCCGGATTCAGACGCAACTCCTTTGCATAGTCGTTCAGATAGAAAACTCGGTTAACATATGCTCTCTTTCTTTCTTCAGGATTCTTTTCAATACGTATCTTAAAATTGATTTTATTAAATATTTGCATAAGAAGAAATGAAAAGGCAAAGGAAACCACTACAAATATGATTGAAAACCAATCCTTTATAAGGAAGTATGCTCCTGTGGTAAAAAATACCGTTAAGCCAGTAAATATCTTATTAAGAATTTCCAGCATACGGTCAACCTGTTTATCAGCCTCTGACACTGCCAAAACGAACTCATTATAATAATCAGGATTGTCATAGCATTCCAAATCCAGCTCCCTAGCCTTTTCATAAAGCATAAACTTTATTTTCCGCTTCATTTTAGGCATTGCTTTCTGAGCTATACGGTGAGTTACAACTGCGCCATAAAGCATTCCTATTCCAATCAGAATAAAAAGCATAATTATGAACACAGCAACTTTTTGAAAAGGTCTCCCATATTCTACAGACTCTAATACATAGCCTATACCATAGGTATGCTCTACAAATATCAGAATTTGATTTCTGAGAATGTCCAGTATGTATGCAAAAATATATAACGGCGATGCCGAAAAGCAAATCTTGAGAATAAACAGATTATTATCAAGTACCTGCCTGAAGGACTGTTTAGTCTTCATATTGCAATTTCTCCTTCCATTTTAGCTTCTTCATCCGTATTGTTGATTTTGGAATGTTTAAGGTTGTTTTTTATAGACATTTCATTTATGTCATTTACTGCAAGATAATTCATAGCCTGTTTGGTATACATATCCGAGTATGAGCCGTTCATCTTCATTAATTCCTCGTGGGTGCCCTCTTCAATAAGTTCTCCGTGCTCAAACATAAATACTCTGTCGGCACTCCTTACCGATGAAAGTCGGTGGGATATAAATATCATAGTTTTGTCCTTACTCTCCTGCATGATACTTTTATACAGGTCGTATTCGGCTATAGGATCCAAGGCAGAAGAAGGTTCGTCGAAAACTTTTATAGGAGTATTCTGAACAAAGGCTCTTGCTACTATTATTTTCTGGAATTGTCCACCGGACAAAATTGCTCCGTCTTCATCAAATTCCTTGGTCAGAATTGTATTGATACCGTGCTTAAGAGTCTCAACCTTTTCATACACTCCCGCCTTCTTTAAAGCACTAATAACTGCTTCTTCCTCATTTTCTATTTTGTGTCCCATTAACACATTATCTTTAATGGAAAGTGAAAGGACTTTATAATCCTGGAAAGCGGCAGCGAATAACTGGCGATATGCCCTAAGATTATACTCTTTTATGTTTCGGCCATTCACAAGAATTTCTCCTGAGGTAGGGTCATACAGACGGAACAATAGTTTAATAATGGTAGATTTACCGGCTCCGTTATGGCCAACAATGGCTACAATACTATTTCCAGCTATTGTGAAGTTCAGGTTCTTCAAAGCATATTTCCCGTCTTTATAGGCGAAACTTACATTCCTGAATTCGATAGATGCTATAGTCGGTTCAGGTATAACTCCGTCCCAATCCTCCGGAATTGCTTCTCTATATTCAATAAAAGTACGGAGGTTGTTAACAAACAGACCATTCTTCATAGTCTCAACGATATTGTTGAACAAACCGATCAAAATCCAGGTGGCTGATACCATTATGCTTGAAAGCACTGCCAACTCTGAAAGTGAAATGGTTTTCACTATCATTGCCTTATAGGTTCCATAAAGCAGTACACCCTCGAAAATAATAGAAAAGGTAAACACTACTTTAAGAAATTCTATGGGGATTATCTTTGGGGCATATTTATCAGCAATCTTAAAGGTTCTTTTAATTGCTTCATCATATTTATCCTTAATTAGCCTGTAGACATTGGATAACCGCATTTCCTTAGCATATTCCGACAAGTACATGACTCTGTTTACATACTGGAATACCCTCTCATTGGGTATCCCTTCCTTATATCGCTTTAATACCAGCTTATTCATAATTCCACCGAATACGAAGTTACCTATTATAGGGAAAATTACAAACAAAACTGCCAGCCTGTCAATGTCATACATGGAGAAAAATACTACTACCGTAGCTATTGAGCCTGTTAGTATACCCCATACGTTCTTTACCACGCTGTTGATTTTATCTGCTGCTCCATCAACTGCCATTGTATATCTGTTATAAAAGTCTGCATCCTCAAAGCAGCTTAATTCAACATTCCGGGCCTTTTTATACAATTTCAGGTAGAGCCCTTCATATATTTTCGTACCGGTTAACGGGAACGTTATATTGTTAACATAGCTCCTGTAAAGGCCTATTACTGTGAAGGTTACACCGCATATTAAAATAAAAACGAGTATGCTTTGAAAACTCATTTTCCTTTCAAATGCATTAATTATGTAACGCATAAATATGGCACTGTAAAAAACCCATTCAAAATACTCCAGAATAGAAATTATCAATGTATGTATAACATTGCTCTTACTGATCTGCCACGCCATTTTCATAGCGAAAAGATTGCTTTTAATTGAAGCTGAATTTGATATTTCTTTTTTCTTTTTATTCAAATTTTAAACCTCCTGACATAGAAACAGAAACTAATACACTTACACTTTTAACCAATAAAAGTTATTTTAACATATTTTGTTTCAATATGTTACCCAAACATTTATTATACATAAAATAGGAACTTAAGTTTAAATGAAGTCAAAAAAAAACAGGTGTACCTCACATCGGAAGTCCACCAGTCTATTTATTAATTCACTGAACACCTCAATAGTTCCGACCAGCCGGAATATCTTATCTAAATAATATAGTCGATTACTTTTCTTCATTCCTCATACTATACCATCTGTATGTCCACAGAGCTATTGATACAAGCCTTAATAGGAATTCGATAAAAAATGCCTTCTGTAACGCTGCACGATCACCGCCAAACCAGTTGTAAACAGCAACTCCCACCATAGGCATTACAGCATTTGATAAAGTAATAAAAAGAGTATAAACTGATATGCTTAAGGTTTTAATCCTTTCAGGAACCACCTGAAGCAGACATTGTAGTATATTCAAAGGTATCGTTGCAAAGGTGAGATTGGCTATAACATTAAGTATCAGAAATACTATCGGACCTGATGAAAGAGGCAAGCTTGTACTAATTATCATAAATATTGGCGAAGTTGCCATACCTATACTTCCTGCAACCATTCCAAAACGAATACCATGTTTTTCGTTGACACGGCTCCAAAACCCTATAGTTGCAAACTGAACCAGGGCAGCTCCGATACCTGTGTAACTGAGCCACGCCTCGTTCATATTTAAATAACGGACCTGCCCAATAAACCACAAAGTCCAGTCAAACTGCCACGTTACATAAAAATACATTGCAATACTGACAAAAATAAGAAATTTCTTATTAGAACCGATTTCTCTCAATACAATCCTGAAATCCCTAAGGTTCAATTTGGTACTTTTACCTTCACGGTCAGATTTAACCCTCGTAAGCACATATACCTGCAGCATCAGAATCAAGCAGGCTATCCAGAAATAAAACTGATGAATCAGTATCTTTCCCTCGGTAGATTTGGCTGAAGCCAGTAAAGCTCCACTAATGAGAGGAATAAAGATACTTACAAGAAAAGTCCATCTGTTCCTGCTGGTCAATATAGTATTTCTCTCTTCAATTGCTGTAATATCAGAAAAATAAGACTGCCAGGAAGTATTGTAAATAGTCAATGGAGCGATTGAAATACTTAACAAGACAAGAAAGGCATAAAACCTGTAGGCACTCAAAGCCGGTACAAAACTGCATGCCAGGTAGGCGACATCCAGAAGCAGCAAAGCCAGTATTACAATACTCCGCTTGTTTTTAAGACGGTCTGTAATTATTCCCGCCGGTATAAGAAAAATCATACCTATAAATTGAGGTATGGAATTCAATAAGCCAATTTGTGTATCATTCGCACCAAGTCTCAAGGCAAATAAAAGGTTGTTATTGTTTATCAGATTATTTACAACCGCAAACAATATTCCTTCTATGGTCAGCAGCGTACAGATACTGCCTGTAAGTCCCGGAAATCTTCCCCCTACGTTCCTTATAAAGCCCTTAAAAGTTGTCAAAGTTATGCCCCCAGATTAGTTAATGTTTATATGCTTAACAATAATAGCGCTGCCTGTTTATTAAGCCTTCATTTTTGACATTTAAAGTTTAACAACTTTCGATAACTGTCGCAATAGAGATTTTTTGCTTTTAGATGTACTTTTTTACATAGAATTTTGTGATTAAAGTAAATTTGTTTTAAACTAAAAAGTATTTCAGAAGCGTTTCCGAAAATTGTATTTACATTTTTTATATATTATGTTATTATACAGACACAAATTCGGAAACGTTTCCGAAATATTACTTGGGATGGTGTAATTCATTATGCATAAAAGTTGGGTTAAATTTGGCACTTTGCTCTTAGTTGTAATCATAATCGGGCTCTTGTATGGATATCGAAAAGTAATATTGCCCCAGACTGAGAAAGCTTCGGCTAATGCCGAAGCTGTTGTTGAAAAATCTCCCGAAATGGGGGCTGCTACCAACGCCCCCTCTATACTTGAATTGGTTAACACCTATAAAGACCTGGGCGTTATCGACGGCCATAATCATGATGCCAGTGGCTTGCGATACACATCAATGCTGGGTACCTGGCATGAGAATCACATAGAAAAGGTAGTTTTATTTGGCAATGTTTCAGAGCCAAGTGCGATGGATACAGATTTAATTGCTTGGGATGTTTATCAGCAATATCCCGACAAAATCATCCCTTATTTCTCCGGCTTTGACCTACATAGCGCCGAAAGCCTTGAGGTGATTAAAAATAACCTTGAAAAGGGTTATTTTGGTCTCGGTGAAACAGTAGCAGCTTCCTCATATTCAGCTATGACATCCCGGGTTGCCTGGAAAGGGAATCATCCTATGGACGGTTATCTGCCTCAGATCTATGATCTGATTGCAAAATATAAGGCTCCTATTCTTTTGCACATTGATCCTGTCAGCGGTGAGCCTATCAATAAACTAGAACAAGCTCTTGACGAACACCCGGATACCATCTTTATTTTCGGACATATTAATGCGTTCAACACACCCGCCGAGGTTGAGAGGTTGATGGAAAAACATCCAAACCTGTATGCCGACTTCTTTGCAGGCTTTTCAATTTATAACCCACTAAGCGGAAATCGTCCGGAGGAATATATTCCAATTATAAAGAAATACTCTGACCGTTTCATGCTGGGCACTGACTCTGGTTATGGTTTAGACGGCGGTGAAGTTAAAGCCATTGAAGCTATGTATCAGATCTTGGATCTTATTGATGATCCGGTCATTGCTCGGAAGGTCGCTCATACTAACTTGATGAACCTTATTCAGGCACAGCCTGCAACACAAACACAATTAAAAGAGATACATGAGTTGGAGAAAGTTACTGGAAAGAAATATGATACCGAGACGCTTACAAAGCTCGAGGCAGGTAAAATCTTGGCAGAAGGCAGAGAAAGGTGATAAAGATGAGCGTAACTATTAACGATATTGCAGAACGCGTCGGTATGGCAACCAGTACCGTATCACGTGCTCTGAATGGCAGCTACGGGGTACATCCCAAAACAATAGAAAAGGTTCAAAAAGCAGCAGCCGAGCTAGGTTATGTTCCTAACCTTGGTGCTAAACAATTGGTAACCAGAAAGAGTGGCCTGGTAGGTGTTTTTGTGCCCGAATTTAGCTTTGAATCCATTCGTGATGCTGACGATGTTCTTCCGTCGGTTCGGAAGGCATTACGTTTATACCATAAAGACATGTTGATTTTCTCAGTTCCCTTCTACGATTATCAGCCTAACAGTTTGAATGAATGGGTACATAAGCGTAACTTGGAGGGTTGTCTATTCCTGCAACCTTTCTCAAAGGATCACCCGATTATGAAGGATGCATTGAAGCTAAAGGTTCCTTCGGTGAATCTGGGCTCTAGTTTAGGACCGAAATGTTCCTTGGTGGCATCTGATGATTATGAAGGCGGTAAGATGGCAGGGGCCTTTCTTGCGGCACAGGGTCACAGCGTCATCGGATATGTAAACGGCCCGGTAGAGTTGGAAATATGTAAGGAACGCTATAGAGGATTTTGCGAAGGACTTAAGGCTGCCGGAGTTGAACACGATGCTTCACTGGTGGAAACAGGCAATTTCAGCGGAGCCAGTGGAAAGATGGCCGCGGCAGCCTTGCTGCAGAAGTCATCCCAATTGACGGCAATATGCTGCGCTAACGACTTAATGGCTATGGGAGCTTTACTAGAGTTGTATAATAACTCGATTTCTGTGCCTAAAGATATCTCAGTAATGGGCTATGACGGCACCTACTTCTCTGAATACACCACCCCTCCCCTTACAACGGTGCGCCATAATTACGAAGCAATAGGTATTCGAGCCGCCGACCTCCTTATGGAGTTGATGAACGGCGGTTCCGGCAAGTCAGTACGTTATAAGCCGGAACTTATTATCAGAGATTCAGTAGGTCACCCAAATAGAAAGATTAGTAAGGATTAGTAAGGATTAGTAAGGATTAGAAAAGACTTGAAAATGAAACGTGTCTTAGTCTATTATATAAATATAGGGGGTGATGAACTATAAGGAAAAGCAGGAAACATTGTGCATAGCAAAGGCTATTGCATATGAATCAAAAAGAGAATATCAGTAGCCTTTGCTAACCTAAAGAATAATTTTTAGGAGGGCACAATGGGCTATGTTCACGCTTTGGAAATTCTGCCCGAAGGATTGATTGAAGAAATCCAAAAACATGTTAACGGGCAGGTTATTTACATTCCAAAAATAAAAGCAAAAAGATGTAAGTGGGGAGAAAAAACAGCTTCTAAAGCATACTTTAAAGAAAGAAACTTTGAAATAAACAATAGTTTCAAAAACGGAACGACTGTTTTTGAACTGTCTGAGAAATATTTTTTAACCCCCAAAAGTATTCAACGCATTATACGGAGTATGCAAATTTCATGAATAGATGTGCCACATTAAAAAGTGGCACATCTATTTTTTACAACAATATTTGTTCCCCTATTGGAAACTGTAAAGTGTATAATAGATTAATAAAGATATCAAAGAAAAGGAATGGGAAACCGAAAATGGAAGTTGTGAAAATTAATGATAGCGATAAAACAAAGTACATGGATTTGCTGCTTATTGCAGATGAACAGGTAAGTATGATAGAGAAATATTTATATCGTGGTGATATGTTCGCCTTGCGTGAGGATGATGTTAAAGCCCTATGTGTTGTTACCCAAGAGCAATCCGGCGTTCATGAAATTAAGAATATCGTTACCGTTCCTGAATACCAACGTAAAGGGTATGGACAACAGCTAATCTCATTTATCGTTGATTACTATAAAAAATCTGGTAACGAGTTATATGTTGGAACAGGTGATAGCCCTATGATACTTGAATTCTACGAGAAATGCGGATTTGAAAAATCACACATTGTTAAAAACTTTTTTATAGACAATTACGACCACCCTATGTATGAAAACGGACAACAGTTAGTGGATATGATTTACTTGAAAAGACACCTTTAAAAAGGAGCTTATGCCCCCTAACTGGGTAATTCTGAATCAAAGGTTATCTATATGGTTTTGCAGCTTCTCAAAATACCTTCCTACATGTATACCATCCACCAACGCATGATTTACCTGCACAGAGAAGGGCAGTAATACCCGCTCCCCCTCTTTAAAGTATTTACCCCATGAAAGCCTCGGGACAGAATCATTTTTGTTAAGTGAAATGGTATGTGACATATGTGTAAACGAAACCCAAGGGATGCAGGTAATATACACAAAGTCGTCCCTTCCGGCCAGATTTTCCATTGGGAAGTAATCCTTTTGGGTTTTAGATAATTCTTTGGCATAATTTACAAATTCTAAAATATCAGCTTTCATATCAACTGTAACTAGCTTGAATAGCTCGTCATCATCACCGTTTATATCTGTAAAGGAAGGATTAAGCTTGTCATGTAGAACGATTTTGTCTTCCCTGATTCTATACCTGAAATTTACTATCTCATTTGCAGCAAAGGTTGAAGCATGTATCATTGCATAATAGAAGGATATCCCGTTTTCTTTAACAAAAGCCAGGAAGCTGGTTACATCAATATTCGCACAAATATTGTATTGAGCATAATCAGCTCTATGAAAAAACCTAAAGTGTTCTTTTCTTTTCCAATTTTCAATATCGATATATTCCATACTTTTCTCCAATATAAGTTGTGTTACCGGACTTATTCGTACTGTTCTAGTCGTTTATCCTGACATTTTGATACTTAACGCTTGAGCCTTGTAAAATCATAGATATATTTTCTACTGTAATCCAATCATCCATATTCTTCTGTCGTTCAAATGCCAGAGGTTCAATTGGGCTTACATCCGTTATCTCTATCAGACAAAGAACCTTTTTCCCTGCCCAACGTTCTATTTGAGCCTCCGTCAAATTTAACTTGTGCTGGTTTTTGACTACAACAGCTTTCGACTCCTCCTCTGTCATCTTTTCGGAGTTAAATACACTTTTCACTATAGCCTTAGCTTTGATTATTCCGTCACCGTTATTTTCTATGAAGTAAAGAGTTTCCCCATCGAACACCCTGCCATGTGGCAGTTTACGGCCAGCCGCACCTCTAATAATCATAGTTTTAGTGCCAGCTAATATTTTATCCAGAACTTTTGCTTTTGAATCACAATAAACCAAATGTTCCATTTTGTCCCTCCTGTTATTTTGTTAATACGATCATATACCCTACAGTATCTGTAGAGTCAAGCCTTTTGTTTTTTTACAGGTCGAATCAACTCGGTAACATAATTTTCCTCACTTAATGTGTTTGTTATATCTACAATGTAATTCTCTGCATATGGTCCATACGGTATGTAATCATTTTTCTGCATCCATTCAAACATTTTTAGGCAGGTGTTTGGAATTAACCCATAGCTGCCGTAATGTATTGCTGATAAGGCTGTAAATCCGCCTGACCTACGGACTATGCCGTCCCTTTCGGCCTGTTCGGCAACAGTTACACAAACTTCAAAATCCATATTTTCATAATTGGGGTTTTCATATGACTCATAGTACACAGCCATCATTGATCCAATAATGTGCAGTTGGTTTTCTTCGATTATTTTGTATAGCTCCGCATATCTAAGACAGAAATTCTCTTTCGTACAGGGAGATCGATATCTTCTATATGCAACATAGGTACTTGGAAACTCTTTTAGCTGAAAATTATTATTAAATGAAACTTTATGTTCTTTTTGAATTGCCAGTATCTGCAATCTTTCTTTTACCAAGTTAAGCTCTAAAATCTTCTTATCAATAACAGCACATTGTGATATGGCCATTGATTGAAGATAGTCCATTCCATCCCTTGCCAATAGCTTTTTTATTTGTTTAAGAGAAAACCCCGCTGTTTTATAACTCTTTATCATTAAAATTGCTGGTACTTGTTCATAAGAATAGTATCTATATTTACTCTGTTCATTCACTACATTAGGCTTAAGTAGACCAATTTCATCATAATAATGCAATGTTCTTATGGGGATGTTACATATTTTAGAAACCTCCCCTATTTGGTAATAGTTCTCTGATTTCTCCCTCACAAAATCCTCCCGTAAAGCTCAAACATTTTGTAATAGATATATTATACACTGGTAAGAAAATGCAGAATCTTCCAATTCTCGTTTATAGTTTTTCATTATGCACTACAACTCTGTCCCCAAATATCTCTTAATGGGCTCATCATCCCAGACCTGAGCCTCAATATATCTTTCGGGGCCATATTTACCATCTTTGTTCCATTCCTGGGGCAAACCGTAAGTTTCTATTATCCCGGATATCTCTTTAACTGTATAGACCTTCCCCCTATATGGCTTACCATCTTGATACCTCATAGCAGGAAAGGTGTCTCCGTATGTAAAACTAATTGTATCCGGTTTGAAACTACTTAGTGGTATATTTAACTCACATCCCTCAACATACCATTCTTTCAACCAGGAACACGGACCCAGCGTCATATAATGTGGCCGTTCTCTAACAGGCCTCCCACCTTTTTCAATAAACAAATTCCGCACTCTATCCTCTAATGCTCTTCTGACAGCAAGATATTCGTCGTTTCTCCTGCTGGCAAATACTTTTCCTTCCTTACAAATGCTTTTTTGAATTCTCTCAGCCTCTTCAAAAGGTAAATCAGAAAGATTCATAAAAGGGCCTGTAGAGCACTCATAGTAATGGTATAAAGAATTACAGACAGTTATTTCTGATGCACTATATTTAACTCCATTTATCATAGTTAATTTATCGACACTCGCTTTCGTTTAATACGGCAACCTCCCACAATATCTTGGGAAGTTTATACCTATCCATCTGATATTCATTTATATATTCAATTCGCCATCCATTAAAAAGCCTTTCGATTTGCTCCCTGTCAAAAAACCTTTTCGATACTCCTTCTACATCATAATAATTATCTTCAATTTTATTTCCATGACCAGCACCATAATTTACATCCTTAGTTGAATTTATCCTACAAAGAAGATATCCGTCAGGTTTCAGTACTCGCTTTATCTCATTAACTATTCGTATCGTATCTTTCCAATAAAAATAATGAAGACTCAAATCCGCAATAATAATATTTGTACTTGCGTCAGAAAAAGGCAGCGCCTCCATCATATTCAATACCATTGCTTCTACCCCTGGAATTAACTCTTTGACAATTTTTATCGCTGATTCTGATATATCACAGGAAATTACTTTGTAACCCCGTTCTGAAAGATACAGGCTGTCGTTTCCTCCTCCGCACCCTAAATCAATGATTGGTCTATCCTTAGAAGTCTCAAAAATATTACTATACTTGTCCAACCACAAATCATATTTCGGTTTTTCAGGAACATATTTACTATATGTATTGTTCCAGTGCTCTTTCTGAATATCCAAAGTATTAATCCTCCAAAAATGTGTTAACCATATTATACCAAATATTTTTAACATACTCTATAAAGATAGCGACTTTTAACATGACTATCCTTTGATAGGATACTTAATTATTGCATTTATGAAATTCACGGTCAGGTAAGAAAATCCAGAATATCGCTTAATTTGTTTACCTCATATGTCGGAAGGATATTTGAATTATTATTTATACCCTTTGTGTTTATCCAGCAACTATCTAGTCCTGCAGCGTTTGCTCCCGCAATGTCAGTCTCAAGTAAATCGCCGATTACAAGTACGTTTTCTTTATTTGTGCATTCAATATTTGATAATACATAATTAAAACACTCAATATGCGGTTTAGCAAATCCGATTTCTTCCGAAACAAATAATTTAGATATGTATGGCTTTATGGTTGAATGTTCAAGTCTTGCCTTTTGGGAAAGTAAAATGCCATTTGTGATTATGCATATGGTTTTATTATTTACATATAGTTTTTCACACAATTCAAAGGCTCCATCAATAATAAATCCACCTTTTCCAAGCTCCATAAGGTATTTTTTATTAAACTCGGCTGCATCCCAATCCACTGACATTAATTCAAAAAGGCGTGAAAATCTTAGTTTTTGCATAGAATCCTTGGATATTTCGCCTCTTTCGTAGCTTTTCCACGCATCAGAGTTTATTTTTTTATATTTGTTGCGTAATTCTTCTGAATATTCGTAATTATATAGTGAAAGCATTTTGCTTAGTGCATTTTGTTCAGCTTTGTCATAGTCAAAAAGCGTATCGTCGGCATCAAACAAAAAATATTTATAGTCTTTCATTGGGTTATGCTCCTTGCCACCTCATTTTACGATTTTTAACAAATCTGATATTGCTTCAATCTTCATATCATAATCCAACACACTTCCAAAGCCGTAGCTTGCATAAATAAAAGGTACTTTGGCCTGCCTGGCACTGTTGCAATCCCCTTCAGTATCACCGATATATACCGGATGCTTAAGGGAATTTCTCTCTATAATCAGTTTGATATTTTCACCCTTGGGTAATCCGGTTTTTCCAGAGCTTTCAACATCCTTAAAATATTGTCCCAGCCTATGATATTCAAAAAAGGCTTCTATATACCCGGTTTGACAATTGCTTACAATAAACAGTGGATATTTCTCTGAAAGTTTTTTTAGCGTAAACTCCAGATTGGGATACAGGATACCGCCTTCCCTTAAAATATACGGAACTTGTTCTTTACAGCAGTGTATAACAGCTTCCAACTGCTTTTCAATGCTTAGATACGGAAAGAATTTCTCCCCAATTTCTTTAACATGCAATCCTTGAACGCTTTTGAGCATTTCAATAGTTATAGGTTCCTGAATTTCCTTCCTGTCCTTAAAAACTTTCTCCCATGCACTAAATGTAGTCTCAGTAGCGTCCCAAAGAGTGCCGTCCAAGTCAAATATAAGTGAGTCTATTAATTTCATTTGTTTTCACAACCTTAATGTTATTTTAAAGTCAGCTGCTCATGATTTTGAGCAGTACTTTAAGTCTGATTACTTGTTTTCATAAATGTTACTATTTCTCATTACTTCTAAGTGCCCTATCCACTGCTGCAAGAGCATGAATAGATGTGGTATCAAACAACTTAATTTTACAATCGTTCTGGTTTACCAGTAAAGGGATTTCCGTACACCCGAGCACAATTCCTTCAGCACCTTTGGAAGCCAGGTTATTGATTATTTCCAGATACAGTTTCCTTGAAGAATCCTCGATAACTCCATGAACCAGTTCATTATATATGATGTCGTGTACTGTTTGCCTACCAACTTCATCCGGAATAATGACTTCTATACCGTGTTTTTCAAAGAGCCTACCTTTATAGAAATCTTGCTCCATAGTAAACTTTGTACCCAGCAGCCCGACCTTATTGACTTTTTCCGCCTTAATATATTCTGCTGTTGCATCGGCAATATGCAGAACCGGAATACCAACATTCTTCTCAATGTCATCGGCCATTTTATGCATGGTATTGGTACAGATGAGCAAAAAGTCAGCGCCACCCTTCTGAATGTTCCTTGCAGCATCTATCATTATAGCTGTTAACTTATCCCATTCACCTTCATGCTGGAGTTTTTCAATTTCAGCGAAATTTACCGAATACATAAGACATTTACATGAATTATGTCCACCCAGTTTTTCCTTCACTGCTTCATTGAGAATTTTATAATATTGAAGAGATGACTCCCAACTCATTCCACCGATTAATCCGATTGTTTTCATATATGCCTCCGAAAATCTCCGTTAAAATATATATGTGTCGCTAACATATATCCTCCAAATTTTACAACTCTATTTAACGAAGTATCGATCATTATTCTTAATATTTTATATGGTATGTTATGTAAAATTATAAGTCAAGCATACCTATGTAGGTGGGCGCTTTTGATTTTAAAATGATTCATCTTTTAATATATAATTTTCAAGCATTAATGTTTAATCCTTTACTAATATATTATAATTGAATTGAGGATTGTACTACACCATCCATCAAATATATTATCCTATCGCCAAATGCAGCAGCTTCCTTAGAATGCGTAACCTGGATTATAGTCTTTAACTTCTTCCTATTGATTTCTTTGAAAAGTTCCATAATTGCCATACCATTTTTGCTGTCCAAGTTGCCTATAGGTTCATCTGCCAATATAATTTCAGGTTCATTTATAAGTGCTCTCGCAATAGCAACCCTTTGCTGCTGACCGCCAGAAAGCTCTCTTGGCGTATGTTTTCTCCTATCTGAAAGTCCAACTATGTCTATGATTTCATCCAAATTCTTGGTATAGTTTTTCATTTTCTTTTTATCTAAGAGTACAGGCAACATAATATTATCCTCTACAGTTAAATTAGGTATCAGGTTATAGAATTGAAAAACAAACCCAATGTCCCTTCTTCTCAGCATACTTTCCTCTTTATCTTTCATAATAGAAAGTTCATTTCCTTTTATCATTATTTTTCCCGAACTAGGCTTATCCAAAGACCCAAGCAAATATAGCAATGTGCTTTTTCCAGACCCGGACGGCCCCATAATGGATACAAACTCTCCAGAGTAGATTTCAATATTAATATTTTTCAAAACCTCAACATCAACGTTACCCAATCTATATGTTTTACATAGATTCTCAGTTTTGACAAGAGCACTCATTACTTAAATCTCCTTTTTAGAAGTTATTAGCAATTCTGTAGATAGCACCTTGTTATACACACTGCCATACCCAATCAATTTACTCTGTTAAACAACGTCAATTATTACTTGAACATTAAAGTTAAGCATTAACGAATCATCATGCTTATCAAGTTCTATGATAATTGGAACTGAAGTTTCACCATTATTTTGAACAGCGCTTGCTGAAATAAAGCTTACTTTTCCTGTGAGCTTTTTGTTTTGATTGTATTCAGGTATAATAGAAACTTTTGCACCTAGCTTGACGTCTTTTATAAATTGTTCATCCACACTGGCTTCAACAACTAAATTATCTAAATTTACTATACTTAAAAGCTTCTCAGATGGAGTTATAACACTGCCGGTGCTCTTACTTAACGAGCATACCAGTCCATTGCTCATATTAGATACGATGAACTTTCCATTCAAAAAGCTTTTGTTTAGTTTACTCCTCATTTCATTAAGCTCATCCTCTAATAATTTAATGTTATTAGAATAATCTTTTATGGTGGCTTTCAGTTGTAGAAGTTGCATTTGTTCACCTTTTAAATCCGTTTTTCTACTAAATTCAGCCTTATCCAGTAAATATTTTACGTCCTCATAGTTTTTCTTTTTCTGTTCCACATCTTTTAAATAATTGTTGAATTCCTCCTGTGAAATGGCACCTAATTTCAACAACTCTTCATTTCCCGCCTTATTTTCCAGAACGCTGTTGTACTCCCACTCCGCATACTTCAAATCATTGAGCAGTTTGAGATTATCAGGGTCACTATCCTCAGTTTTACCAGGAAATTTTAAGGCCATTTCTTTTCTGGTATCTTCAACTTTTTCCCTATACAATTTCACTTGCATTTCCTTGCTGGCTATGCTGTTTAAATACTCTTCATATCCTATTGTCAAAAGCTTATCGCCTTTTTTTACTGTTTGAAATTCACGCACACTTATATCATCTATCGTCGCTGTAAACGGAAGATAAATGTCCTCAGTTTCTGACGCCTTCACTGTACCGAAAGCTTGTACCGGGCGCTTTATATTATCGGGGTTTATTATCTGAGGGTTAATTGTACTATTTGAATTCTCACAGGCTGAAAGAAACAAACAAATAATAATAGTTATAAAAAATAATGCTTTCTTCATAAAAATACACCTCCTAATCAAAACGAATATACTTTATATATTACGGACTAAACGAATTTAATTGACTCAACGATATTTAACTTAGCCAACCAAATTGCAGGAACAATTGATGTAACCACTGTGATAATTACTCCTGAAATCATGCAAAACACGATTATCGGCCATGAATAATAAATATGGCTAAAAATATTAAGCGACTCCATAATATTGGGAATAATCAATGACAAATTCATAGCTCCAAGTAAGATTCCTAAAAGCCCCCCAATAATACCACCTGTCAGCGCTTCAATAAATGTCATTTTAACGATTTGTACTTTGCTCATTCCTATCGACCGATACATGGCAAATACACGTTTTCTTTGAATAAAGCTAATTATTAAATTATTTAGTACTCCAAAAACACCTATAACCATAGTAATAATTGAAAATGCAATTAGTATAACAAATGTCTGCTGGCTACTATCCATAGCGTCCTTTTCTATCTCATTTACAGTATTAAGAACAGGCTTCTGTCTGGCAAAGAGGGTATTAAGCTGTTTTACCGTATCATCAATATTTCCGGAGGCCTTTATGTATATCGGATTATAATAATTTCCGCCAATATCCTGCTTAAAGTTTTTGTGTGATATCAGCGCATAACTCCCTCCTCCTTGTAATATGTCTTCAAAGAAACCAATAATTTTGTAGTTTCTTTCACATTTATAGCCATTTTGTAAAAAGAACCTTAAGGTTATTACTTCCCCCTTCTTAACATCTAGCTTGTTTCGTAATGTATTAGTCAACAAAATATTTCTATCTTTATCTAGCTCATCTATAAGAAGCTGCTTATTTTCCCTTGTATCAATATCATAAAAGTCAAAAAACTTCTTTGAATCAACACCCTGAATCAACCATATATTATTATCCTTACCTATAACTTGAGCTCCATTATAGCTAAGACTTCCACTTATATCTTTAACCCCGTCTGTATCAGCTATCAGGTTTAATATATTTTTATTGGCGTTGCTCATATTCATAACAATATCATATGAGTATCGGTTGAAATAAAAGGAGATACCGTTAATTTGACTGAGATTCACAGTAGTCACAATAAACAGAAATGATATCCCTATAACTAATAAAGATACATTATTAATAAAATTTTTATTATCTCTTACATTTTTTGCAGCAATTATTCCCTCATTACCAAATACATAAGAATATACTTTTTCTAATGCTATAATAAATTTATTAACAAAGAACGGCACCAATAATACAAATGACATAAATGACATCAGAATACAAATAATATGAATCCAAAGCCCGGTATTGCCGGGTACTAAGTATGAAAAGCATATTGCCAGGCCCAAAAGAATCATTCCAACAATAAAGCTAATTACACTGTTGCCGTGCTTTCCCTGTACATTATTAAGTACTATTTCTTTTATAGGTATTGAAGAAACCTTAATAATAGGAATTATGGAGCTTATGAGACTCAATGAAATTGCCAGAAGGAAAGTAATAATCAAATCTGTGTAATTAAATTCGATATTGTTTATTGTACTAAAATCCTGTCTTATTAATAACTTTGCAGTAACGTTTAGTACCCCTACTCCAGCTAAACATCCGATGGCTCCCCCAATAATTCCATAACTTAAGCTTTCCAGCAACAGCATAAAGTCTGTAGTTGCTTTTCTTGCTCCAATACTTCGAAAGGTGCCAATAGCAGACATTCTTTCAAACGTTATAATTTTGAAGGTTGAATAAATTATATATATAGTCATAAAACTTAAAAGAACAGTGACAATTAAAATTGGTGTTGCGATACTATCCGTCTGCCTCTTGACTTCCCTCTCATTAAAAGGTTCTTTAACAACAAATTTCTCATACTCCAGAGACAGTTTATACTTTATCATAGGTTTTGCCATGGGGTTATTCAGTTTAATATAAATGGAATCTACCTTACCTCTGGCATCATAAATCGAACACAATTGTTCTTTTGGCACAACAGCATTTATTATTTTACCCTCGTTCGAGAAAGGTCCTGATTTGTTTGCAATACCACTAACAATAAAATTATGCTTGATGCCATTTAAAATCAGAACCATCGTATCCCCTATGCTTAAACCATACTTCACAGAAGCATCCCTGCTTATGACTATCCTCTCTCCTTTAAAATTTGTATTATCAGACCCCTCTATATAGCTAATAGGTGTTAATTTTTGCAATTCGTTAATATCAGCACCTAAAAGCTTAATTCCTACTTTTTCATTTTCCTTGGAATTATATGTAGCATAGCCTGTAATCACACCAATAAAGTATTCCATATTCTTGCCATACTTTTCTACTCCGTCCATATAGAAGAATTGAGTTGGAGAACTCTTATCAGCGGTTACAATAATATCCGAATACCCGTAAGTACTTCTCCACTGATCTGTTTGTATTTTAACCAGTGTTTTTGAAATGGTAATAGATGCAAAAAACATAGCGGAAGATACAACAATCGAGAGCAAGATTAATAAGGTATATGTTTTTTTCTCCAATAAGTTTTTGATAATATGCTTTAAAATAATTTTCACAAATCACATCCCTTTACTTCTGAAAGTAACTTCTTTAATATTAAAACAAAGACGTATCATAAAGAAATCACTCTTGATACGTCTTCTATATGTAGCAGTAGTTGTCGGTGGATGGCCAAACTATACAAAAATTTATTTTTTAGAGTTTTCCGAGATTAATTCGTTATATTTTGAAGTCCTGGATTCTAAGTCTTCATAGAATAAGCCCATCTTCCAGGTACCATCTTCATATACAACCATTTGTTTATAGGTTTCTTGCTCATACATATCAGTAAGGTCAGCATTCTCGATAAGTTTATCTATTTTCAGGTTAACGTCAAAGCCATAAGATTTTGTATATACTACTCCAAAGGTTTCCATCTTTCCGAACTTATCAGACTTTTCGCCAATACTGTAACTATCGAATTTAGTGATCTTTGCTACTGCTTCTCTCCATTTAACAAAAACATCTTTGCTGATTTTTTGTTGGTCATATTTACATAAAAGATCATAAGCAGCATCGTAATCCCCTTTTGTCACATTATCAAGATAACTGCTAAGTACATTACGAGCATCTTTGTCACTACCACCAATAGTGCATCCCGAAATAATTAGAATAGAAAACAACAAAAATGAACTAATTAAAATTGGTAATAACCTCTTCATAAATCACCCACTTTGTATTTTTTTGGTAATTTTTATATACTATTACATTATATACTACCACACCCTGTTTATCAATATAGTTACATTGATAGACAAAGTAAATGGTGTAGGATTACAATACATGTGTGACAATTAGAAAAAATTAATGCGGAAAGTGCATCCATAGTGTATGTTTAAGTTACCACACAAAAATATACATTAGGAGGATACATTCCCGCATGAACAGTTTAACACAGGATATGAAATATCGTCTATCTCTAATTAAATATTCACAGAAGTATGGAGTG